>SVPC01000009.1 GCA_015066095.1 Oscillospiraceae bacterium
GCAATAGCAGCTCCAATTTTGGGGAATATGACTGTGCCTGCTGGTGCAGTTCCCCATTTCTTTGATGTGGCTAATTCATTGGAAACATAGTTGTTGCTGAGATGCATTTCAACTTCGTTCCCTTTTGTGTTCATATCTCCCACTTTATAAAAGGGTATCGTTCCATCTTTACCCTGTAAAGCCATAGGGAAAGCATATCCACTAACCAGAGACGCAACAGATCCAATGGTAACAATTTTGTAGCTTGATTGGATTTCTTTCTGTTCCCGATATCTGCTTCCGACCAGAATACACGAATTCCTGCGCACTTTTTCAAGCGGAATTACCTCGAATCCCACATTAAGCATATCAGCAGTCTGTTCCTCGTCTAACTTGCGGTATTCTTCATATTTTGCAAGATCACTTGGCGCATCAAGCTTGCGGCGGTGATTATCCAGAGTATAGCCATCGCTCTTTACATCAAAATACCAAAAACTCTTTTTCTTTTCAGAAGTTTTAACTTTTTTGTTAACTTTAGTTGCGTAGATAATATCAGTCTTTACGCCAGTATAGGGAAGAAAAACACCTTGCGGCAGAGAAATGATGCTCTGGAGCTGGCAGTGATCCAGTAAATACTCACGTGTTTTCGCAAGATCTTTGCGGAACAGGAAGCCTTCCGGAACAACGAGTGCCATACGTCCATTTTCGGCAGTACTATTGATTGCCTTCATGCAATGCTGTACACAGATGCTATCGCCATTTGTACTGGGAAGATCATAAAGACTTCCGTGTTTGGTTTTTTGTGAATACGGCATATTTGCAAGGACAATATCAAATCCTCTGTGATGCAAAACTCCATTTTCATCCGTATAGGTTTCAGTTCCATCAACAGGATTAGCCAAACTATCAAGCATTTGAATGTTGCTGTGTCCATCACCGGCCAAAATCATATTCATTTTTGTAATACGGGCAGTGTTTGTAATTTCGTTTCCGTATACTGTAGACTCTCGCAAAGTTTTCATATTAGCATCGGTTCTCGCCATATTGTTATGAATATACCGAAAACTTTCAATTAGGAATCCGCCAGTTCCACAGAATGGATCATAAATTTTCTCTCCAATCTGAGGATTGACCAAGCGTACCATTGTCTTTACGATATGACGAGGCGTAAAATATTCACCTAAATCGTTCTTCGTAGAAGTAGACGCCTTTAAGAAATATTCAAAAGCATCGCCCTTAACATCGCTATCTACATCGGTAAGCATAAGAGGATCAAGCTTATCCATAATTTCTTTAAGGATACTAGCATCTCTTATCTGCAACGGGGTAAAAATATCGGTATTATACAGTGCGTTCAGCTTGTCATATACTGTTTTGTTGATATATTCAATACGAGTAGAGGAAGGAATCTGCTTGATACTATCCCAACTGCAAGCAATATCAAATTTGGTCTGAATGCCATTTTCACGCTTTATCTGTTCGCTTTCGCTGATAAGTTTTAAGAATAGGATATTTGCAAATTCTCCGAAGCGTTCAATACCAGCACGCAAACCTTCACCGCGAAGCATATTATTGGCTTCATCAAAAATACGGATAAGTTCTTTACGGTCATACTGAACTTTGGGACTGACGGTATTTACTTCATAGGAAGTCAAATAACGCAAAGCAAGAGCTTCACGCATAAACTCATCTACTTCTTCACCGTTAAGGATCGGAGGTCTATTTGCAACAGTGTGAAATGCCTTGCAGAAAACGCCGTCAGTAGCGAAAACGAGAGGGGCCTCAATAGCTTTTGCATACTGAATACCTTGTTCCAATGCAGAATCTAAACGAACACCCTTCTTTTTCGCTTCGATTACAATAAGCGGTTTATCACTCTCTTTTGAATAGAGAACATAGTCGGGTCGCTTTCCACCTAGTTTCTTTTTCTCTGATTCAGAACGAGGTTGCTCGTAATAAACATTTTGATCTTTGCCGTTTAATTTCCAACCGAGATTTTCAAGGCTGCGGTCGATGAGTATGCGAGTTTCCGCTTCTAAAGGCATAGTATTAATATTCATTACACACCCTCCTTGTTACCCATTCTTCTAAGTTCGGCATTTGCTTTATCGGTAAGCGAATACTTTCCTCGTATACTGAGTTGCACAATATAACCATTCGCTTTCAATTCACCTATAATTGTGTTTACTTTCGTTTTTGTAAAATGCAATATATCGGCAATTTCTTGTTGTGATAATTTGACAACTTGCTCATTATTAACAGAAATCTGCCGATTTGCCATACATTCTAAAACTCTGTATTTATCATTTACAAAGAATTCAGACATTTGCAAATACCTCCAAACGCACTTCGGTCTTAAAATTATACCATATCAGTCTAAAAACGTCAATATATTAGTTTGGATTTAGAACCCTCGATCCTCGAAAATTAGCAGAGTGATTTTTACTCCGCTTTGGTTGCTTTTTCTTTTGCTTCTTCCTCTTTGAGCCATTCTTCGTATTGACGATTTCCTTCTTCGGTTTCAAAAAAGGCATATATATCTGGAAGGATCGTTCTTACGTACGAGGCGAGCGCTTCTCGTGGAATTGTGCATTTAGCGTTCCTATTTACAAGCACTAAATATTTTAAAATTAAGAAGGCCTTTTTGAAAGGGTTGGCATGCTGCATTTCCTCTAGTTTGGGTTGAATTTGCCGAGCAACTGTTTTTGCTAAGATTTTATCCTCGGATTCAACTGCCTCTTTCAACTCCGCCTCAGTCATATTGGAATATGCAAAAGAGGCGTTCTTGATTAAAAACTGCAGTTCATCTTTCGCTATATTTTTGAGAGTGATTCTATTCATAATAAATTCCTTTCTGCGAGGGTATTAGGGAGCCGTCCCTAACAAGTGGCGAAGCAAGCAGTGTTATATAAAAACACGATGCTTGCGAAGACTGCGTTGTGGATATCCATTCGCGATGCTTGCGGAGACAAGGACGCGCAATGATATCAAAACACGATGCTTGCGAAGACAAGGTCGTGTTATCATTGTGGTATCACAAACGCGATGCTTGCGAAGATGCTGACGTTATATGATGTTTATATCATTAACGCTCCATTATTTGCAGGCAAGCTATCAGTATCAATACCATTAGCCTCACAATAATACTCAAAAAATTCTTTCGCTAATTCAGCGTCCGAAGTATCTTTTTTAACTTCAACTATATCTCGCAAAATTTGAGCCGAAATAATATCGTTAATGTATCTATATAAACCCGAAGCCCAAGCAGCTTTTTCTTCGTCCTTTTGATTTTTATAATAATTCCAAAACAAGATCTTGTTTGCTTCATCGGGGGCAAGTTTCAATTTATATTTTGAATCGGTAGTTACGTAACCCTCTGCTTGTTCATCGCCCTCATAGGATTTATCAACAAGGAATACACCAAATACCATACGTTCCGTTTCAATAGAATCTGGTTTTACCGTAGTTAATATACAAAGGCTATTCTTTTGAACTTTCTTCAATTTGCGCGGTCTATCCATTTTACCGTTTTTAACATCGGTTCCGGCAGAAGCCTTCCAGTTTATTAACATACTGCTTTCATAACACAAAAAGTTGTTTGCATCATAAATCTCGCACAAATCTTTATATGTTAATTCTCCATTCAAGAACTTTTTACACTCACATTGTTCGCTTGAACACCATGTGCGCTTCGCTTCAACAATGTTATGCTCTATTATATTTTTACTGCAAACACCTGCGTAACCAATTTGCTTGCCAGATGCACCACCATCGCAATAGTTGCATTTAAACGCGATATTTTCTCTTTTATATGTCTTTCTTGCGGGTTTTTTAATAGAAGTTTTTTCTTTCACAATTAGTGTGCGCTGCTCTGCTTGCTTTCTTTTCAGTTCCTCTTTTTGAGCTGCATCATTTAAGATTTCCTGCTGTAACTCATCATTATCAATGATTTTCAAGAAACCACCAACAAATGCAGATGGATAAGAAAACTTAACGATATTTGTATCTTTTCCTATAGGTTTATTTTGGAACTTTACATACAGGTTTTGACCATCAAACTCAACTATTGCACCTTGTCCCCATAATTTATGTAATACTGATTTGTTTAATAAATCCATTTATAAATAATCTCCTTTAGTTAAAAATCTGCAACTACTATTTGCATTTTCAATCCTCTGCTATCCTCCTTGGGATCAGCAGGAATAGACTTAAATCCAAGTTTTGCAGTTACAGCAAGAGCAAGTGCATCCAAAATATCTTCTCTTGCGTTACGTGGTGTCATCCTGAGGAAGTCTTTTACATTTCTTACGTATTTCGATAGAATTTGAGTTCTTAGTTCAATTCCCTCGTCACTATGTTTTGAGAACTCAAGACCTTGACCGTTGTTAAGTGCTTGAAATGCACATTCAGGATGACTTTCTAAAAGTCTATTTTTCCACTCGGGATTTAAACTTAAAAACTCATCAACATCTTTGATGCATTTAATTATGCCAAAACTTTGAGAAGAAACCTTAGCACTCAATTTCTTGTTAAGTGTCCAAAACTCCTCTTTATTTTCTGCATATATCATTTGTCTGAAAGGCACGTTAAAAATTGAGGATTTTCGGTTTTTGACTTTTAAATAATCTCTTGCAGATTGATCGGGTCTATTTTCAGCTTCAGCAGAATTTTCAGGCAGACCTATTGGAGCATCAATTAAAATTACATCAGCATTTTCATAATGTTCACAGAGAAGTTCAATATTATCGAACGTATCATAATGAACAATGTTATTATGCAATTCTACCGCAAGCCATTTGCCTTTTAACCAATCAACACCGACAAATCGATTTTCTTTGATTCCGGTAAGAAGATTAAACTTGCTGATAAACTTGTTTTCAATTTCAGAAAAATCACAAAAATCATATTCTAATTCTGCTACAATATTTGGCTCCTCATCACTTGTTTTTTCATCCATTAAATTTAAAAACTCGTGATACAAAACCGCATCGTCAATTTCGAATACTAATTTTCTTTCCTCGTCAGTAAGTGCGGGAGTGAGCCATTTATCAAATATTGTGTTTTGCAGTTTTTCTTCAACTTCTAAATATTTAGGTAGTTGCGCTTTGATTGGTCTTGTTACATCGGAAAGATATGCTTCGCTTGCATCGTGCAACAAACAACCCAACTGAACACGCTTTGAATATCCACGCATCTTTGCTTCTTTTGCACAGTTCAAACAATGTTGTGCTACAGAATAAAAATGCACGAAATGACCGTTTGCGCGACAAAGCAAAGATAGAGCATGAGCAATATCTGCAATTTCAATATCATTTATATCTGCATTAACGGGATCAAAATGTTTTTTGAGATAAGTTGTAATATAACTCATTGAAATACACCCTTTTGAATAAAACTTTTTTGTTACAACATTATTCTAACACAACTAAAGTCCCATATAACGGACAGTAAGTGGTGTATAATACAGATACTGAAGTTACTTTTCGGGAACAACTTCAACAATATCTTCAATGTTGCAATCTAAGGTGTAGCAAATTTTTTCGAGGGTTTCAATAGATACCGGTTCATCACGCCAAATCTTCGCCATAGCGTTGGTGGTGATTTTGGTCGCTTGTCTGAGTTGGGTATTGGTAATCTTTTTGTCTATCATAAGTTTCTTTAATTTGTCATAAGAACGTGCCATATTGTAATCCTCCAATACAATAATTCATTTTAAATTATATCATATCCTTCGACAATAGACAACAATTTATTTTGAAGTTCTCAAAATATTTTTGATTTTCTTGTGGACATAGCGTTTGCAATGTGCTATAATCAATTCATAGAGAAAATTATTACGGCATCATCTTCGCAAGCATCGCGTTTGGTCACCCACACTCCCGCGTCCTTGCCTTAGCAAGCATCGCGTTTGTGTACACAAAACACCTTGTTAGGGTGAGCCCTAAAACCCCAATAAAAGAAAGGCAGGTGAAAAGTATGACCGGTGTAATATATGCTAGATATTCAAGCGACCATCAGCGTGAAGAATCCATTGAAGGTCAAATTCGCGAATGCGAGGCTTATGCCAAGAAAAACGGAATAAGAGTTCTTAAGGTTTACACTGACCGTGCTTTCTCTGCCAAAAGTGATAACCGACCCGATTTTCAGAAAATGATTACTGATAGTCACCGTAAACTATTTGACGTGATTATTGTTTGGAAATTGGATAGATTCTCTCGTGACCGCTATCACATGGCGCACTACAAACACATTTTGCAAAAGAACAATGTGCAGTTGCTTTCGGCAACAGAACCGATTCCTACGGATCCTGCGGGTATAATGATGGAATCTATGCTCGTTGGTATGGCGGAATATTATTCGGTTGAGCTTGCTCAAAAAATCAATCGCGGTATGACCGAAAACGCGCTCAAATGTAAATATAACGGTGGAACGCTCCCTGTAGGTTATAAAATCAACAAGCAGACTCGCCTTTACGAAATCGATACAACAACTTCACCGATTGTTAGAGAAGTTTATAATGCCTATCTCGACGGCAAAACCATGAAGCAAATTGCCGACAATCTCAACGAGCGTGGCTACCGCAACACTATTGGCAGAAAGTTTTCCATTGATAGCATTTCACGAATGCTTCAAAACCGCCATTACATAGGCGAATACAAATACAAAGATATGATAACACCAAATGGTGTTCCCGCGATTATTTCTCCCGAGTTATTTGACGCTGTTCAAGAGAGAATCTCCAAAACAAAAAAGGCACCATCAAGCCATAAGGCAGTTGATGATTACCTTTTAACAACAAAATTGTATTGTGGACATTGCGGGTCCTTTATGGTTGGTGAAAGTGGCACAAGCAACAGTAATCGTATCTATCGTTATTACAAATGCGTCACCGCTAAAAGGCGCAAAGGATGCCACAAAAAAGCCGTTCGTAAAGAATGGATTGAAGATATCGTAATAAACGAAATCAGAAAGTTTCTTTACGATGATGAAGCCATTGATGAAATGATTAAGCTTGTAATGCAAGCTCAAAGGCAAGAGAATAAGAAGTTGCCGTTACTTAAAAAGGAATTACGCAGTGTTGAAAAAGGCATAAATAATATGCTCAACGCGATTCAAGACGGCATATATAATTCCTCCACCAAGAGACGCTTGGATGAGTTGGAGGAACGAAAAGAAGCGTTGGAAACTGAGATTGCTAATGAGCAGCTAATAAAACCGCTGTTAGAGCCCAAAAAGTTAAAATTTTATTTTATCAATCTCAGAAAACTTGATACCACAAAGCTGGAAGACCGGCGTTCGTTGATAAACAATTTCGTAAATGCAGTTGTTCTGCACGATGACCGCATTGATTTTGTTTTCAACTATCAAGACGGAACAAAAACCGTCACATTTGAAGAATTGAAAGAGGAGTCCGCCGATAGTTCGGATTTACTCGTGTCTGCTCGACCATATCGAGTGTTCATAACCAACTTGAATGTTAGAAATGAGCACTCGATTTCTTTTATCATAAAATCAGGATTTCTTTTAATGTTTTGAGTAGGCATTTGCCTACTCTTTTTTGTTATACTAAATAACGTGCGAAATATATAAAATATTTCTTAAATAGAAAAATGTCCCATTACGAATGCAGATATTACTGCGTTCCCAACGGGACTCTATCATTTGCGTCAATTAAGAATTAACAATTTAAAACATCACAAGAAACAATTAAATACTCAAAATCATACACATTTTTAATAAACAGGGTAAGAGCAGATTTTTCGCGGCTTAAGGTGGTTTGGTTTGCGCGGCGTTCATATTTCAGATTTGTCACTGCATAGGTATACCTATTACCTTCTACATCGGTAACTATTACAGTATCACCAACGGAGATTTCACGGTAAAAATCGTATTGTCCCTTTTGGGAGGTTGCTCCAATTTGCATGGTGCCATTGTAAATACTACCATTAAATCTACAAGGATATTTTGTAAGATTTCCCCAATTGGCACCAACAGGAAGTGCCGACTCAAATCGTGGCATTTCCAATATGCCAACAAAATCTGTTTTATCAATAGAAAGAATTGGCATCCTATTATCTGTTCGTTCTTCCGGAACTGCGCCTTGCGGTTCATCGATTAGATTGCGGAGAGTCTCAACATAAGTTTCTGATTTTTGCGCAGAAGAATAAATATTCCATTGCCAAGAAATCAGAAGTAATACACCAATCAAAAGCAAACAAATACCTGATAAAACGCAAAATTTCTGAATGACTGGTTTATTTATTTTATTCATATGTATTTCTCTTTCCTATGATACCTAAAACAATCAACACACTTCCTGAGACAATTATAAGTATCACATACAACATAATGTTAGAAGTATCACCGGTTTGCGGAGCATCAAATGGTCCATCAGGACTATCCGGCGTATATGTATTAGTCAAAATGAATGATTTGCCACGTTTTTTGAGCGTCATAGTATATTCGGATGGAGTATTTCGCTCTATTACAGTCCATTTGGCACCATCATCTTTTGCGGTCCAACTATATAACCAATTGTTATCCTGTGAGAGAACTACCTTTTTATGGCTTTTTCCGTCTCGAAATATCTCTACCTCAACATTTTTTGGACGACTGTCTTTTCCTTCGTCACCTTTCCAAAGTTTAAGAACTTTTAGCTCTATCTCTTTATCACTTGGCGGTATCATCTCTGACTTAGAAGCAACTGTAACCCGATACTGTGGGCGGCCATCAGCACTGAGTCCAGGCAAAGCAACCAATGCAGAATCAAAATGACACATTAATTCTCCTTTGGTTATAGCGCCAACAACCGCAAGATATAAACCAGGATTTAAGTTTTCAAAACAAGCTATTCCCGTAGAATCTGTTTTTTCAATAGCGTCGGCGTTTATGTTATTTGCAATAATATTTGCCTCAAGTGTGGATTGTATCACATTCCATTCACTATTGGTATTTATACCATTCAAAACTAGCTCTGACGATTCAAAATGGGAAGTTAATGTGTACTGAAAAGCAGAGGATACATCGGCTATTTTATACAACTTCACAGATATATTCTCAAACGCTGTTCCATCACAAATATAAGAAAGCGTTAGTGCGCATTCCTCATTCACGTTGATTGGTTCAGATGCATCGGTAGTTGAAGCAGCTATTACAGTGCAAGAAGGTAGCCAAAAACAAAAACATATTAAAGCTATAATTATTGCCAATCTTCTTTTAGCCATTCATCTTCCTCCTTTGAGATTAAGGGTTTGCTTCCCTTATCTCGATATTTTATCATCAAAACAATCAATAGAATAAGCAGAATCGGTGCTGCTACAGCAGGGGTTGCCACAAGAGAATCTATTCGATAAGCATTAGAAGTAACATGCAGCACGGGTGCCGCAGATTCAATACGCTTTCCCCTAACTAACAATCTGTGAGAATTAATGCCGTAGGGAGTACAAGTAAGTAAGGTGCATAAATCTTCTCCTTGGGCAATTTGAATATCGCTCGTTTCATTTGGAAGAACAACTTTAATTTGGTCTACCTGATAAGTAACTGTTCGGTCAATTACTGTAATAGTAAATGTGTCGCCAACTTCCATTTTATCCAGTTCGGTAAATAACTTAGCGTGTGGTAATCCGCGGTGTGCCGATAGAACACAATGTGTATTTTCTCCTCCTATAGGTAAAGAGGTTCCCTCTATATGGCCGCAGGCCTTGTTTAAAACCTCAGCAGAAATTCCGTGGTATAACGGCAATTCTACACCAAGTTTTGGAATGGATACATAGCCCATAATACCTGTTTGGCTTACATTAAGGATATCGTTATATCCCTTAAGGTTATGATAATCATTTAATGGGAAATTTAGTTTATTAAGCTCTGCATTATAATTTTCTGCTTCTTGAAAAAAAACATCATAATCTTCAGGCTTTAAAGAATCTAAAATTTCTCGATAATTTTCAACAGCTTTAGTTTGCGTTTTAGAATTCCAATACTGGCTAACAGATGGATAAAGCAATCCACAGACGCCTACGAATAGCATCACAACCAATAGAATTCCTATTTTGTTTTTCTTCATAAGTATCTGTCCACCGCCTTATTTATAGATTGCGGTGGATGACGGATAAACATCCACCGCCAATCTTAAACCTGGTCTAAACTGTGCTTGAGCACAGTTTAGACATAATTAGTTTAAGTAAGTTAATTTTTAGTCTTCAAAAACAGACATTTTCTTGCGAGTAATCATAAATACACCAGCCAAGATTACGAGCATTGCACCACCGATAATTAACCACATGGTACCCATACCGCCGGTTTCAGGAAGAACTGTACCGGTAAGGTTTACAACTACATCGCTGATTTTACCAGCGTCTGCATCTGTTGTCATACCATCAACAGTCAAAGTATCAATGCCATCAATGTCATATGTTGCAGCAATTGTGAATTCTAGGTCTGCCATTTTGTTATATCCTTCAGGAGCTTCATCTTCTTCAAGAATATAGTCGCCATCATCAAGACCAAGCCATTCGAAGGTGGTTTGGTCACTTGCGGTATATGAACCTATAAGGGTTTTAACGCCATCAACCATTTTGTAAAGAGAGAATGCTGCGCCCGGAAGAAGTGCTCCATTTTCAGTAAGAGCTCTCTTTTCGATTACTAACTTATAGGTATATACTACAACGTTATCAGAAGTAGTACCAGTAGAATTAGTATCATAAGGATTGTTAGAGAATACTAATTTAACGGTATTGGGGTTGCCATCTTCGCCAATGGTAGCGCCATTTGCAAGTTCTGCCTTATATGTAACCTCAAAAACAGAATCAGCAGTAACAGCAACGCCGTCAAGTGTTTTAATGTCTTCTAAAACAACCTTGAAATCGGGGTCTGTGCCTGTTGTAACGGAGTAATGTGTGTTTAGTGTAAGTGTTTTTGCATCTGCTTCAACTTTTTGATTGTTAGGATAAACCTTAACTACGATTGACTCTTCTTTAAGGTTATATCCTTCAAAGTTATCTTGGAATTCAAGCTTATAAGAATTGTAAGAAGCAAGGTGGTCGTGTACGGTTGCGGTTAGTTTGAACTCAACATCTTCGCCGATACGAGCATCAGCAGCCTTGCCCCAAAGTTTTGTTGTTGCATCTTTAACTTCCTTTGTAATAGAGGGAAGACCTTCTTTGGGATTAACTGTAATTTCGCCTTTGCCTTTGGTGTCAACCATAACAACAGAGTTTGCCTCTTTACCTTCTTTATTAAGGTCGGTTACGTCGGCAAACAGCCAATAACCCTGGTCGAGTTCGGTAGGAGTGTTGCCAGCAATTTGTTTAGGAGTGAAGGTTCCTTCAGGTTTGCTCTTAATTGCACGATAGATATCGTCAGCAATTTTCTGCATTTCTGCTGTATTGCTTTGAACTTCGGTGCCAAGATATTTAATAATATCAGCTTTGGTGTCTTTTCCGGTAACATCTTTTAGAATATCGAAATATTCATCGTTTACGCTGTATGCGTAGTTGTAGCAAGTGTCTTCATGATTATGGTTTTCAGCACACTTTAAGCTAGTGGTTACGGTCATCAGTTGATAACCTAAATATTCGCGACCAACGGTTCCGATAGTCACGTCAGTGTCAGCCGCAAGTGCAGGGATGGTAATGGCAAAAATCATTACCAATGCCAGGAAAATAGATGCTAGTTTTTTCATAATTTTTTCCTTCCTTTTTTTATATTTTTCTTTCTCCTTTTTGTGCTTGCAGAGTAAGGAAAGTTATCCGTTGCCTTTCCTTCTCGCTTACGCTTTCGGATAAATATATATACAAACGGTGCAATAATAAATAATGCACTCGAAAGTAATATTGGATAAACACCAACTGAACCTGTTGCCGGTAGGTTGTAGGATAAAAGTTCGTTAGTTAAGTCAATATGTCCTACGCTATTAAATGGAATGCGAACTAAATCTTTTCCAGCAACTAAATCTTGATATAAATTGCAATTTTCACCTGAGCTTGAACAGAAGCAGAACCAATGTTTGGCATCATCTAATTTATAGCCAGAAGGTGCTTCAATTTCTTGAACGTAATATAGTTCGTGCTCTCTAAGAATAATACCTTCTTCAACGTTGGTTTCAAAAAGAATTTTTCCTTCTGAGTCGGTATAGGTTTCAATAATTAAACCCCCGTGCTCGTTAAATACACCAAATTTTGCACCAGGTAAGTTTTTACGGTCAGTAGCCGTAATTTTGTGCAATATTACCGCATAGTAGCTCGATGCAATATTGATATCGGGATAAACTCGTTCTGTACTTATATCGGTTACTTTCTTGTTCCATAAGGTAACCGTTGCCGAGTTGTTATAGGTAACGCTGTCCTTAGTACCTGGCGGAATTATCAAGGTTGTATCGTAATCTAAGAAGTAGGTGACAGGTTGTGGGTGCAGTATCTCAATTTCAAGAACATGTACCTTTTGTCCATTAACAACCTTTTCTCCCGTACCATCATAAGTATAGGTGTAATCAACGTTTTCTTGTAAATAAACCTCATTACCTGCGGCATCTACCGATTTAACAACCAAAGTACCTCTGATAAAAGCTAAGGTTTCGGTCATTTCATCATGAATTAACAGTGGTGTGCCATCGGTTAAGTTAAGTTTTGATTCATTTACCGTAATTGTATATTTAGCAATTAAATCTTTAAACTCGGTACCTTTTTTCTCAACAACACTCGGTATAGGAATATCTGTATTGATATATTCACCATTATAACCAGATTTGCCTAATCCAACTCTATTTCGCATATAGTAACCTAAACCACTATATTGTGCTATTTCGTCAGTAATGTCCGTTTTGTATGTAATAGTAAAGGTTGTATCTTCTGTTTCTAACCAGCAACGACAATAATCCGTTAATATCTCCCGTCCATCTTTCCAATACACTTCTTTCCAGCAAGGATTTCCACAAGGGTTTTTGTCACAATTACATCTAGATAAAAATAATATTTGCCTAACATTTTGTATTTGATTAGTCCCTTGATCTTCCGGCCAGGTATAAAGTTGATATGCGTACGGATCATCTTCAGTGGCATCGGTGATAAATGGAACATTTATGGTTTGTCCGTAAAAGTTTGCTGTAACAGAAGCAACGTCTAAATCATTATAAATATATTCTACTCTACTACCATTAGAGTCAATTAGATTCATTGAATCAAGTACGTACCACTCATAATCTATATTTTCCTTTTTGCCAGGAATAGTTGCTTTTATCTCCCAAATAATATTTGCACCATTAGCATCGGTTACAATGGTGCCATTTTTAAATATCGCCGCATTTATTTCTGTTTGTGTAAAGCCACCCCAACCTTCTTGTTTTTGATTATCTGTTTCTATGCTATTGGTGTATGAAAGTTCACCTGCCACGTCGGTATGGGTTGGTGTTGAAGTATACTCAATATAGTAACTCCAATATTCATTACCAAGTACCGCCTCATGACCCATGGTACACCAAATCGTTTCAGGCATAGTATAACTCCAACCTTTCTCGGTCCAAGTTAGGTTCTCGTCTCCTGGGTAAACTGTCCATTGGTGCCAAAAGGTTTCGGTGGTGTCATTTGGGTTAACTACCGAAGCACCAAATCTAATACCTGCATCCATATCAGATTGAGTATAGGTGTGTTCGTAACTCCAATCATATTGAATAATGTTGTCTTTAATTGTGCTTCCGGGGATATTAGAATCGGCGTTACCCTCAATTAAAACCGTCCAATATAATTTTGATTCATCGGTTTTGGTTGCCATAGAAGGATTATTTACATTAGCTTCATTTCCTTGAATGCCCCATTTTTGAACCTCAGTAACGGCAATTTCTTCTCTAGGTGGTTCAATAGTAACCATAATCTTGCCATCAAAATCAATGGGTTCGTCTTGTTCCGGGAAGGACACGCCGATAGTTGCACTAATAGTAACGTCTGTACGGGTATTCATATTATCGTTAAACACTATGCTTAAAAGACCGTTTTTGTTGATACTCCAACTACCAACGTTGGTTTTATCGGTTAATATGAAGTCTCCCTTAAATTCGTTTTCGTGGCCCTCAATAGTTATTCCCTCAGGTAATTGATATGTATAAGTGCCGGGTGCAAAACCTTTGGAGCTATGAGTTGTTAGTGTTATTTTATAAAGTGTGTTAGCGTGCACTATTAAGTTGCCGTTTTCATCTTTTGGTACCGCATGGTTATAAGCATCTAATAGCGTGAAAGAATAAGAACCACCTTTTGTATTTAAGTAGGTAATTAAGTCGTTAATTTCGTCATTTCCGTTTTTAGTAGTTCTAAGATTATAGGTTCTAATGGTTGAAGTAACAGTTGTGCCGCTTTCACCATCAAAAACAAATACTGCAGGACCATTTGAAATGTCTAACAGTTCTTCTAATGAAAGTGAGTTGCTTATAGTACCGAAGCCATCAATTGAAGAATCAGCCAACTGAATTAACTCCCCACACACACTACCATCAACATCACCCCGAATAACGTAGAAAGAACTATTTAATAGGTCTGAAACTATGCCAACCGTATTGTCTTTAAAGAATATCAAGTCGCCAACAATGGGTTGATATGAATTTGCAGATTTATACTTACCTAAAGTTTTCCATTGAGCCGCCATTGCATTAGCACCAGAATTTGAGGGGAATTGGTCATTATCAGCACCTGCATAATGCAAGCAGAACGATACAAATATTGCAGACCAATTACTATATGGTGTTCCATACCACTCACCATATCGTGTATATCCATGTCTAACACCAGATTGGTCCACTTGGAAATTCAATTTGCTTTCTGAATAACCAACCTGTGTTTTGGCAATACCGACTAAGTCCTTACCAAGATTTCCTGTAAAAGGATAATCTTCAAACATTTTCTGCCAATCAAGTTGTGATTCTACATCAGCAGTTTCATCAGAATAGCAATCAATGGTATGAATGTGTTCTACTATCTGACATGAGCTTTCACCGTTTTTGCATAATTCATTGTGTGAATGCTCGGTTATACCACAATCGGCATTTCCTGCCAAAGTAAGACCGGGTTGACGTAAAGACCAGAAGACGTCTAATGAAACTACGAGGGAGAGAACAAGCAGAATGGCAACCATCCGCGTTCTTCTAACTCGCTTTTTCTTTAATTTCTTTAGGCTTTCGTTCAAGATATCCTGCATGTTTCTCCCTCCTTTCTTTTAAGTGGTTTTAAAAGTTCTTAGTTAACGAATCCGAATTCGGAAATTGGCCATACTCTTATGAAAACCTTTCCGATAATATCATCTCTTGAAATTGCTCCAACTACCGAATTTCGACTGTCCACCGAATTGGAGCGTTTATCACCAAGTACAAAGTAACTGGTTCCCGGTACTTTATAGGGGAATTCCAAGTCACAATCTCCAAGTTCCTTATTGGTAACATAAGGTTCTTCTAATAATTCACCATTAACATAGACATTACCATCGGCGTCAATAGCCAGCTCTTCATCTGGCAAAGCTATAACTCGTTTAAGTAAAATTTTACCCTGATAATAGAAACCAACCAAGTCGCCACGTTCAAATGACTTTGTTTTTAAAAGAACAACTATTTCATCATGTTCCAAAGTGGGTGACATACTGTCCCCCGAAATTTGAAGTATTGGTAAAAACAAAGTGGTAATTAAAACTGCGACGGCGGCTACAACCAAGAGCACAGAAACCGTACCTCGAAGAGCTTGGCGATAGTATGTTCCTCTTCGTATGCGTTTGCGCTCACTTTGAATTTCTGTTAGTGAAGGAATAGAAACCTTTTTTGCGTGTTTATTAGCCATTTTCTACATCCTCACATGATTCCGGTCTATTTGCTTCAAGTGCAGCGTTTTGTGTTCTGAGTTGTTGCCACTTAGTATACTCATTTTTATAAGCGACTTTTAATATATGAAACTTTTTTTCACCATCGCTTAGTATTTCTTTGACTTTTTTCTCGGCATCTTCAATCTTTTTTGCACACGCTTTTTCAGTATCTTCTTTCATAAGGGATATTTCGCGCAAATAAAGATCAGCTGTCATTTGTGCAGTAGAAAATACATTCGTCACCGACATAGCCGCATCAGCAATAGAACCGGCCTCAGAAATACGGATGCGTTTGTCTTCAAGCTCCTTTTTAAGCGATTCTAGTTCATTTTGCATTTCTTGCTCATTTGTCTTTAATTGATAAATTATATCAACTAATTCTCGGCGACTTAAACGCTTTATATCTTTATTTATCATGCGTTTGCCTCCTTGTAATTAAGACTTTTACTTGCTATTGAAATTTTTCCGTGTGGTCTATGTGTCATATCGCCTTTGGTGCAACGTTCATATTCGACACGCAAAATAGTCTTGAGTGTATGCACAGCCTGCTCATCCAGTGCAGCAAGCATTGTACAAATTTCATAACAGTGTTCATTAAACACAGTAAGATCCGCACCATATGCTTGTTTTAGATTAAGTAAATTGCAAATTTTGATTACCGTTTCGTAAGATGTTCCGTTGATACCTTTAGACAAAGCGTTAGAAAGCGTGCTATATGGAATGCCGCTCTTTTCAGAAAACTTTAGCACACTTTTATATTGTCTTTTGATTTCAGCCCTAATAAGTTGTGTAATATTATCCAATATAGAATCCTACCTTTCTACATTTTAGACACTTATTCATAATATTATAACACCATTAAACGACAAATACAATATATATTAGCGAAATTTGGTGAATTTTTATCTTATTTTTTATCGAAAATTAATGATAGAGAAAATTCCATCTCACTGCTGCATAGTAATTATGATAAATTAATTCTGCTTTTACAATTGCAGTTACTTGATTTTGGATATTATTCATCAAAAAATCCCAAAGAAATGTAATTTCTTTGGGATTTCTCTTTTTATCCGATTTTCATTAATTTTTATTAGATTTTGTATACGGTGCTAATTCTAATCTAATAAAATAGCCCTTTTCGTGATGGCAAACAGGACAAGCTTCAGGCGCTTGTTTTCCTTTGAAAACATTACCACAATTAAGACAAACCCAGTCACATTCACAATCGTTTACAAATAACTTGTTTTGCTTTAAAAGGTCAGCAAATAGTTTAAAACGCTTTGCGTGTTCATTTTCAATTTTACCGATATTTTCAAAAGAAGTTGCAACCGCTAAATTTTCTTCCGCTTTTGCATCTTCCGCAAAATTTTTATAAACATCTTCATACTCTTCTGTTTCGTTATGAACGGCATTTTCAAGCAATTCTATAACCGAATTTGTAACTTCTACGGGATAAGCGCCATCAATTTCCACAGTTTCGCCATTAAGTTCACTTAAATGTTTCATAAAAACATTAGCGTGTGCAAGTTCTTGGTCTGCAGTATATTTAAACACCGCCTCAATAACATATAATCCTTGTTTTTTTGCTATTTCTGCGGCAAAGGTATAACGGTTACGCGCCTGACTCTCCCCTGCAAACGCTCTCATTAAATTTGTTTTTGTTTTACTTTCTTTAAAATTTATCATAATAACCACTCCTTAAAAATAGAGTGTCCAATTTTTTACAAAATATTAAAAGCGAGGTTAACCCTCGCTTTTAATTATTTTCTATAGTATGTGTAGTATGCTGTAACAGTATCATATTTACCTGTTACAGTATTTTCACCCTCTACGGTAACACCGTCACCGCTCATAAGCAAATAATACTTTGAGTTATCAATTTTACAATTAAAAACATCAATTTCACCGCAAATAATACGAATATATTCGCCTATAACGGCAATTCTGCCGAGTTTACCAATTATATCATAAGTAACGGTTCCATCAGGATGCTTGTTACGTTTGGTGACATATTTAAGTTCTCTGCCGTCAAAAGTACGCAGCAAGTCTTGGTTTTTATGCTTTTTGTGAAACAAACCCATTATGCTACCACAAACTTAACAAAGTTCTTTTTACCTTTTTTAAGAATAATTTCAGTTGCAAAATCGTCTGTTGTAAGAGAGTAAGACGGGTCGGTTATCTTTTGGTCGTTAATAGAAACGCCGCCTTGTTGTACAAGACGTCTTGCTTCACCATTAGAAGCGGCAAGACCTGCTTTTACCATCATAGCAAGTACACCGATTTTGCCGTCGGTAAAGTCGGCAGCCAAAAGTTCTGTAGTAGGCATATTTTGGTGAGAACCTGCACCGCCAAAAACAGCACGTGCAGTATTTTGAGCGTTGGTAGCTTCATCTTCACCATGAACGAGTTTTGTAAGTTCAAAAGCCAAAATTTCTTTTGCAGTATTAAGTTGAGCGCCTTCCCAACTATCCATCTTGTCAATTTCTTCAAGCGGTAAGAAAGTAAGCATTCTAATGCACTTTAATACATCAGCGTCGGCAACATTGCGCCAGTATTGATAAAATTCGTAAGGACTTGTCTTTTTGGGGTCAAGCCATACCGCGCCGCCAACAGTTTTACCCATCTTTTTACCCTCTGAATTTAGAAGCAAAGTAATGGTCATAGCATAAGCATCTTTACCGAGTTTTTTACGGATAAGTTCAGTACCGCCGAGCATATTAGACCACTGGTCGTCACCGCCGAATTGCATATTGCAACCATACTCTTTATAGAGATGATAAAAGTCATAACTCTGCATTATCATATAGTTAAATTCAAGGAAAGAAAGACCCTTTTCCATACGCTGTTTATAACACTCTGCACGAAGCATATTATTAACCGAGAAACAAGCGCCAACTTCACGCAAAAGGTCGATATAGTTGAGTTTTAAAAGCCAATCGGCATTATTAACCATTTGTGCTTTACCTTCGCCAAATTCAATAAACTTGCTCATTTGCTCTTTAAAGCAATCACAGTTGTGTTGAATTTGTTCGGCAGTCATCATAGAACGCATATCTGTTCTGCCTGAAGGGTCGCCGATATGACCTGTACCACCGCCGATAAGTGCAATAGGTTTGTTACCTGCCATTTGAAGACGCTTCATAAGACAAAGAGCCATAAAGTGACCAACGTGCAAACTGTCAGCTGTGGGGTCAAAACCTATATAAAAGGTTGCCTTACCGCTATTGATAAGTTCTCTGATTTCATCCTCATCAGTAACCTGTGCTATAAGACCACGGGCTACAAGTTCTTCATAAATTTTCATAATTATTGCTCCTATCTATTAGTTCCTTAGCGGAATTATATAAGTTTTCAGTAATTTCTGTACCCGACATAATACGCGCGATTTCATTTATCTTTTGCTTGTAATTAAGCGGTGTAACATTTGTAAAAGTATGTTTACCGTCGGTCGTTTTTTCGATAAGCAAATGCTCATCTGCGACGGCGGCAATCTGTGCTAAATGTGTAACGCAGATTACTTGACGTGCAGTTGCTACTTTTTTAAGTTGAGTTGCAACCTTGCCTGCGGCAAAACCGCTGATACCGGTATCAATTTCGTCAAAAATCATAGTGCCAACATTATCTTTATCAAGCAAAACACTCTTAATGCTTAACATAACGCGTGATAATTCGCCGCCTGAAGCGGTTTTGTGCAAGGGCTTAAGACTTTCGCCGTTGTTGGCAGAAATCAAAAATTCGGCGGTATCACAGCCGTTTTTCTGGTATCTTCCCTGCTTGATATCAACCACAAACTTGACATTAGGCATATTAAGATAAGACAGAGTGTCACAAACCTGTGCCGAAAAATCTTCTGCCGCTTTAATGCGGCTATTTGATAATATTTTTGCTTTTTCTACAAGTTCGAATTTTGCATTTTCAAGGCTTTCAGAAAGTTCCAAAATACGCTTGTCCGAAAGAGAAATATTTTCAAGTTCTATTTGTGCGGTGCTTAGAAAATCAAGCATTTTTTGTTCACTCGAACCGTATTTTATCATAAGCCGTGATAGAAAATCAAGTCTCTGATTTAGGCTGTCGGGGTCTAAATTTTCAAACTCGTTATTACCCAAAAAACTGTCTAAATCTGCGCGAACATCTTCGATTAAAGTAAGCGCTTCGTTAAGTTTTGAATAACTGTTATCAAAATCTGCATTTTCAAGCGATTTTATAAGTTTTAAAGCATTAGAAATTTGTGTAACTGTGCCGTCGGTATCGTCGTTACCACCCAAGAAAAACTCAACACCGCTTAATGCCTTATGCACCTTCTCATAAGAGTTAGCAATAGAAAGTTGTTTTTTAAGACTATCATACTCGCCAACCTTAATATTAGCGGTTTCAAGTTCGTTTATTTGATACTTTAACATATCAATTTTACGCTGTTTTTCGTCTTCGTCCATTTGGAGTGCCTGTAATTCTTTTCTAATAGAATTCAGTTGTTTGAAAACAGCATAATAATCATCAATCAGTTGACTGTTTTCCGCAATTAAATCGATAAAATCTAAATGTTTTTCAGGATTTAAAAGGGCTTGATTATCGTGTTGACCATGTATATTGATTAAATTTTTAGAAATCTCACGCAAAACTGCCGATGTAACAGGCACATTATTGATTTTAATAAAACCTTTACCTGAAACACTTAACTTTCTTGTAATAATAATGTCTTCATCATCGAGTGAAATTCCGTTTTCTTTTAGTAAAGCAACAGTTTCATTATTGGGGTTATCAAAAACCGCCGAAACAATGGCGCTATCGCACCCTGTACGAATTAAATCTTTAGATGTTCGTTCACCTAAAACCGCGTTTATGGCATCAATAACAATTGACTTACCCGCGCCGGTTTCACCAGTGAGTACATTAAAACCGTCTTTAAAATCAATATCAGTTTTTTCAATAACCGCAATATTTTCAATATGTAAAAATTTTAACATAAAAATTCCGCCGTTATAAAATATTATTTAATTTTTCAAACAAAGTTTTTGAGTCTTCAACACAACGGGTAACAATAATAATCGTATCGTCACCTGCTAAAGACCCTAACATAAATTCGTGAAACATACCATCCAGCGCAACACAAGCGCCCGAAGCTAAACCACCGCGGCACTTAATAACAACATTGTTTAGTGCATAGTCAACAGACAGTACCGACTTTGCAAAAATATCCCTTTGATGGCTTATTTCATCATCGGTTGAAACGTTATTTGCGATATATCGGTAATTGCCGTTACGGTCGCGACCTTTCATAAGTTTTAATTCCTTAATATCACGCGATACGGTTGACTGGGTAACATCAAAACCCAAACTTAAAAGTTCATTTTGTAAATCTTCTTGGGTTAAAATGATTTTTTGTTCTATAATTTCCATAATTTGTTTTTGACGTACTTGTTTCAATTTAAAAACTCCTGCCATCTTTAAATTTTACCGAAAGTGTTTTATAAAAAGAACGGTCGTTAAGCCTTATAAGTTTAACTGAATTAGGCGATTTAGTGATTTTAATTTGGGTATATGGTTTTACATTGGTAACCTTTCTGCCGTCAACCGTTAAAAATATCTCGGTGCGTTTTTTAGAAAAAGATTTTAATGAGATTTCCTTTTCAGCGCCTAAAAGTATCGGCTTTGCCGACAGAGAATGTGAACAAATAGGTGTAATGCACATATTCTCGGTAGATGGGTCAATTATAGGACCTCCCGCCGACATTGAATATGCAGTTGAACCTGTCGGAGTTGAGACAATTAAACCATCGGCAAGATAGTTAATTGTATCCTTTCCTACCGAAACCGAAATATCCACAATTCTTGAAATAAAACCGCTTGTTATAACTGCATCATTAAGGGCAGTATAACTGTTTATAAGGTTTCCGTTTTCAAATACATCGACAGACAGCATCATTCGGTCTTCCACGAAATATTCTTTACTTTTTAATTTTGAAATAAGTGAAAGTTCATTTTGTTCAATATTAGCAAGATAGCCCATACGACCGGCATTTATACCCAAAACAGGCTTATTATCGAGAGCGGCACGTTTTGCGTAACGGATAATAGTACCGTCACCGCCAATGGTGATGATAACATCGGCAAGGCTATATAAACTGTCTTCGGGGGCTGTTTTAAAATTAGGACTGCAAATGGTATCAGGCAAATAAGCCACTATTCCCTCTTGTTTTAAAATTACGCCGAGTTTTTCAACAACCTCTGCCGAGCCTCTTTTATCAAGATTAGGTAAAATGGCTACTACCATAAGCCTCACTCCTTTAATGTTTGGTATGAATTTTCGACAACCTCACTTGCCGTAGTGTTACATAAATTTTCGAAAACAGCAGTTTTCTTGATATGACATAAATATTCAATATTACCCTCAGGACCTTTTACGGGTGAAAAATCAAGCCCTAACAAGGTAAACTTATTTTCTTCTAAAAGATTAATAATTTTTTCAATTACAGCGATGTGAACATTTTTATCCCTTACCACGCCTTTTTTACCCACATTTTCTTTACCCGCTTCAAACTGCGGTTTAATAAGGCATACCGCTTGACCGTTATCCTTTAAAAGTGTACGCATTACGGGTAAAATCAGCGAAAGCGAAATAAAAGAAACATCAACCGAAGCAAAATCAAGTTCTTCGGGAATTTGTTCGCTAGTTACATATCTAAAATTTGTGCGTTCAAGGTTTATAACACGCTCATCTGTACGCAATTTCCAAGCAAGTTGACCGTATCCAACATCAATAGCATAAACCTTTTTAGCGCCGTTTTGAAGCATACAGTCGGTAAAACCGCCCGTAGAAGCGCCAATATCGGCACAAATGGTATTTTCAAGCGAAAAATCAAAAACATTTACCGCTTTTTCAAGTTTCAAACCACCGCGGCTAACATATTTAAGGGTTTCTCCCCTTACTTCTATTATGTCATCAGGCTTTATAGTATTACCTGCCTTGTCAGATTTTTGATTATTGACATACACAATGCCCGCCATTATGAGCGCTTTTGCCTTTTCGCGGCTTTCGGCAAAACCCTTTTCGCACAAAGCCACATCTAAACGAATTTTAGCCATTTATACTCCTTAACATTGTATCGGCACAAAGTCCGTTATTTTTTAGTGCAGATTCAATACTTGCACCGGCTATAAATTTATTTTCTATAGCGTGTATTTGCACTTTATTTTCGAAACCGTTATTATAAAGTATACTTACGATATGTTCACCAATACCGCCGTTTTTCACAGTTTCTTCAAAAATTTGTATATTTTGATACTTAGTAAGCGTTTTGATAAGTTCGTCGCTTAACGGATATATTTTATTGAGTTTTATAATATCGAAGCCGCCGTCTTTTTGTGCTTTTAAGGCTTCCGTAAACAATCTGCCGTATGTCAGAATTGCGTTTTTGCCGTCACCCTTAATGACATCAAATTCATTACCGATTTGATAGTTAGGTCTGTCTCCACTTTCACAACCGCGCGGATAACGAATTGCAGTAACCGTGGAACTTACGGCGGATTTTTTAATATAAAACTCCAACTCGTCAAAATAACAAGGTGAAAAAATCTCAACATTTGGAATAAGCGAAAGATAAGAAACATCAAATAAACCTTGGTGGGTTTCGCCGTCTTCCCCAACAATTCCCGCACGGTCAATAAGAAAACATACGGGTAAATTTTCAATTGCACAGTCGTGAATAATTTGGTCAAAACCACGCTGTAAAAATGAAGAATATACCGCAAAATACGGCTTCATACCGCCTTTTTTAAGACCCGCACAAAATGTTACAGCGTGTTGCTCGGCAATACCAACATCGAAAAAACGGTCACTGTATTTTTCTGCAAATGGGGAAAGTCCCGTACCGCTTGTCATTGCAGCGGTTATAGCGCAGATAGTGGGGTCGGTATTTGCCATTTCGCAAAGTGTATTACCCGCTATATCAGAATAGGTTAATTTATCGCCGAATTTTGCACCCTCATCAATATCAAACGGAGATACACCGTGATAATTTTTAGGGCTTGTTTCGGCATAAGAATAGCCTTTTCCCTTTGTGGTTATTACATGGATAAGTGACGGGCGGTTATAACTTTGTGCTATTTTAAACAGTTCTTCCAAAGCACCGATATCGTGCCCATCAACCGGACCTAAATAGTTAAAACCGAGAGATGTAAAGAAATTATTTTTATAAATAAAGCCTTTTATAACTTCCTTAAACTTAAAAACAAAAGAATAAAGTGCTTTACCGATAAGAGGTAATTTTTGTAAAAACTTTGAAAGCGCAAATTTAAAGTTATGATATTTTGGTTTATTACGCATTTTTGTAAGGCTGCGCGAAAGTGCGCCGACATTACTGGAAATGGACATTTTGTTATCGTTTAAAACAACAATAAAATTACTCTTATCATTACCAACGTTATTAAGCGCCTCGTAAGCCATACCGCCTGTGAGAGCGCCGTCACCTATAACCGCAACCGCACTGCCATTTTGGTTTGTTAACCTTTTAGCGCGGTAAATGCCGTATGCCGCCGAAATTGAATTACTGCTATGACCTGTGATAATCGGGTCGTGTTCACTTTCACTCGGTCGCATAAAACCCGATATACCGCCCTCGGTACGCAAGGAAGAAAAACGTTCAAAACGGCCTGTTAAAAGTTTGTGAGTATAGCATTGATGTCCTACATCAAAAATTATTGCATCTTGCGGTGAATTAAAAGCGCGATGTAACGCAACTGTTAATTCAACCGAGCCTAAATTGGACGCCAAATGACCACCGTTTTTAGAAACAGTGTCGATAATACATTCCCTGATTTCGCTACAAAGCGTTTTCAGTTGTTCATTATTGAGTTTTTTAACATCTTCAGGTGAATTAATGTTACCTAAAATCTCAAAATTCAAATTTGACAGTCCTTTAATAATTTCTTTTAAGTAAGTATTCCGTAAGTTCTGTAAGTCGTGTTTTATCGCCAGAGAATGTGCTTAAACATTCCATTGCGTTATCGGTATATTGTTTAGCAATTTGGCGAGACTTATCAATGCCGTAAATTGTTACAAATGTGGTTTTATTATTTTTCTCATCACTGCCCACAGGTTTGCCAAGCAAATTTTGGTCAGCGGTACAGTCGAGAATATCATCAATTATCTGAAAAGCCAGACCAAGGTTATTTGCATAGTTTTTAGCGTTCTCAATTGTATTTTGGTCTAACATACCTGCCGCGATACAACCGAGTGTAGCAGCAGCAATTAAAAGTCCGCCCGTTTTACGGGAGTACATATCAATAAGTTGGTCTGCGGTAGGTGTAATTTTTTCAAAACTTAAATCAAGCACCTGGCCGCCAATCATACCATGCAGACCTGAAAGCGATGACAAATACTCAACCGCTTTTACAACACGCTCTGGCGGTAACTCTGCTTTTGATAAAACACCAAACGCTTCGGTAAGTAAAGTATCACCTGCTAACAGTGCGGTATCTTCACCGTATTTTATATGACAAGAAGGTTTTCCTCGGCGCATATCATCATTATCCATACACGGTAAATCGTCATGTATAAGCGAATAGGTATGAATCATTTCGAGTGCTACCGCAAAAGGTGCAGCTTTTTTTATGTCACCGCCAAGCATACGGCAAAATTCAAGCAAAATAATCGGTCGGATACGCTTTCCGCCGAGTGTAAGACTGTAACGCGATGCATCACTAACAGTTTTATAACCACAATCATTAATTTCGGGGAAATATATTTCTATTTGCTTTTCAATATTGTTTATATATTCTTTAAGCCAATTATCAACCATTTTATTCTTCACTCTCGGCTTCCGTTAATGAAATGATTTTTTGTTCGGCTGTTTCCAAAGTCTTTCGGCAATCGTTTGAGAGTTTAACGCCCTTTTCAAACAAGGCAATTGACTCATCTAAAGAAACATCTTCATTTTCAAGTTTATTTATAATATCTTCAAGTTGATTTAACGATTTTTCAAAACTGTTTTCCATATTACTCTCCTTTAGTATCAACAATACAATTCAAACTGCCATCTTTAAGTTTTAAGGTGAATTTATCACCAACCGAAATATCTTTACTGCTCTTTAAAATTTTGCCATCTTTCTCGGCAACAGAGTAACCGCGCGAAAGCACTTTTAACGGACTTAACGCATCAAGAGTGGCTAAATTTGTCTTAAAACGCATTTTGTTAATATTGAGTATATCGGTATATCGTTTAGTTAAGCGGTCAAACAATGTATCAACCGTCAGGTTTCGTTGTTCTATAATAGACTGAACACCTTTTTTAATATAGGGTGAGTTCTCTGCTTGTGAAAAACGGGATTTTGCAAGTGTGAGTTTACCATTTAGAGCCTTAATAAGTCTTTGCTTGTTAGAATTAAGACGATATTTCATTTCACCCATATCGGGTACTGCTAATTCTGCCGCCGCAGAAGGTGTTGGTGCGCGTAAATCAGCCACTAGGTCGCAAATAGTAAAATCAGTTTCGTGACCCACTGCCGAGATTACAGGTATTGGCGATTCGTAAATCTTACGAGCAAGTATTTCGTCATTAAATGCCCATAAATCCTCAATAGAACCGCCGCCGCGACCGATAATAATAAGGTCGCAACAGTCTATCGGATAAACACGCTCTAACGCGTTTAGCATTTCAGGCACCGCATTTTCACCTTGCACAGATACGGGACACATAACAATATTACAAAGCGGCCAACGACGGGTTAAAATATTTAAAATATCTTGCACTGCAGCCCCCGTTTCGGAAGTGATAACCGCAATTTTTTGGGGGAACTTTGGTATAGGTCGCTTCTTTTCGGGGTCTAAAAGACCTTCTTTTGAAAGGCGTTCTTTAATTTGTTCAAACGCAAGAGCAATATCACCTAAACCGTCGGGGTGCATTTCTTGTGCGTAAAATTGATATTGGCCATCCTTTTCATAGATTGACACACGACCGCGCAGTATAACCTTTAAGCCGTCGGTAACATCGAATTTTACCTGTTGTGCATAACCGCGAAACATTACACAACGAATAGAAGCATCATTATCTTTTAAAGTAAAATACAAATGTCCACTTGCGTAATGATTTTTAAAGTTAGATATTTCGCCCACAACATAAATATCGTTAAGGCGCATATCCCCCTCAATCAAAGATTTAACAAACAGATTTAACTGTTTAACAGTAACAGTTTGCATATTAAGCCTTTTTTTCTACGGAAGACAAAATACCGTTGATAAAAGAAGCATCTTCTTTTGTTGCATATTTTTTCGCAAGTTCCACTGCTTCGTTAATAGATACCGAAACAGGAATATCATCCATATACTTTATTTCATAAATTGCAAGTCTTAAAATGCATAAAGCAACCTTTGCAATTCTGCCGATTTTCCAACCGATTGCATTTTCTGAAATGATATTATCAAGTGTCAAAAGATTATCGTAAACACCGAAAAATACCGACTTAATGTAATCATTTGGTTTTAAATCGCGCACTTCTTGTGCTAATTCTAAAATTTCTTCGGCAGAAGCCTCATTAAACTGTTTTTCAAAAATCAAAATAAAAGCTTCTTCTCTTGCTTCGCGTCTTGTCATAATCCACCTCGGAACAAAATTATACAGTATATATTTTAACATAAAAAATGCATATTTTCAAGAAATTTCTTAAAAATATGCATAATTAAATCAATATTTTTCCAAAAATGAATGTGTTTCTCCTGAATCGCTGTCACGCCAACCCGGAATTGTAGCAAGATTAACATTATGTAAACTGCGAAAAATGTTATCATCAGCCTCTTTATTAAAGGTTTTAATGTATTTAATAAGCGCCTTAGTTTCCTTTCTTTTGGAAAGGTCTTCTTTTTCGGTGCTTTTTTCTGTAAATTTGCAAGCACACTGTAAAAAGCGCAAACCATTATAATTTGCCCAAGAAATAATATCATCTTCTTTGACTTTATAAAGCGGACGGATAAGTTCCATACCATTAAAATTTGTGCTATGAAGTTTTGGAAGCATTGTTTTAATTTCGGACGAGTAGCACATACTCATAAGTACTGTTTCTATAACATCGTCAAAATGGTGTCCTAATGCGATTTTATTACAACCAAGTGACTGAGCCTTGCTGTACAAACAACCACGCCGCATACGAGCGCATAAATAACAAGGCGAACCCCCTGCCCTTGTGGTAACTTCGAAAATATCACTTTCAAAAATCTCAACTGGTATATCCAAAAGTTTAGCATTTTGTTCTATTAGTGTACGGTTTTCTTTGTTGTAACCAGGGTCCATAACCAAAAACACCAACTCAAAAGGGACTGCGCTATGTCTTTGCAATTGTTGCATACATTTAGCCATCAGCATAGAGTCCTTACCGCCCGATATACATACCGCAATTTTATCGTTCTCCTTAATTAGTTCATACTCTTGCACACTTGCAATAAAGTTACTCCAAATACTTTTACGGAACTTTTTTATAATACTGCGTTCTATTTCAATATGTTTTTCTAACTTTCTTTCTGCCATTACACACCTCAAAAAATAAAGCCGTTACAGATATTATACCTGTAACGGCTAAAAGTTTCAAGAAAAATTATGCTTTATTCTTGGTAATAGACTTGATGATAAACAAGGTGCCAATAACCAAACCTGCGGAAATTGCAAGAGAAATGTAAACATTCTGAACAAAAGCGGCTATTATGTAAGAAACAAACGAAACACCGGCAACTGTCAAAGCGTAGGGCAACTGTGTAGAAACGTGGTTGATATGGTCGCATTGTGCACCTGCTGATGACATAATAGTTGTATCAGAAATAGGTGAACAATGGTCACCGCAAACTGAACCTGCAAGGCAAGCCGACATACTCATAATACCGAGTGTGCTTTGAACATCGAAAATACTTGTTACAATCGGAATAAGTATACCGAATGTACCCCAAGAGGTGCCTGTTGCAAAAGAAATACCACAAGCAACTATGAAAATAATTGCAGGTAAGAAATTACTAAGACCACTTGCGTTTGCTAATGCTGTTTTTACAAATGTGTCAGACTCTAAAAGGCCTGTCATATTCTTAAGTGCAGTTGCCATTGTAAGGATAAGTATTGCGGGAACCATAGCGTTAAATCCTTTTGGGATACAAGCCATAGCATCTTTAAAGCTAACCAAACGACGGGCAATAAAGTATATAATCACAATAACAAGTGTTATTAAACCGCCCCATGGCAGACCTACTGTAGCATCGGTATTACCAAATGCTTCTGTGAAACTGCTCTTGCCGTCTTGACCGATATAATAAAGACCGTAAACACAAATTCCTATAAGAGCAATAATAGGAAGAACAAGGTCAATAACACGTGCTTTATTATTTGTTACAACCTCTTCTTCGTCGTTAGCATTACCACTACCAGAAGTAAATAAATCGCCATTAGAAGCATTAAACTCGTGTAACTTCATAGGACCGTAGTCAAATTTCATTAAAGTAATTGCGATAATAAACACAAAAGTTAAAAGTGAATAGAAATTATAAGGAATTGCTTTAATAAACATATTAAGACCGCTAACACCTTCGGGTGCATATTCTGAAACTGCTGCCGCCCAAGATGAAATGGGTGCAATCATACAAATAGGTGCCGCGGTGGCATCAATTAAATATGCCAATTTTGAACGGGAAATCTTTGCTTTATCTGTTACCGGACGCATTACTGCTCCAACAGTCAAACAGTTAAAGTAGTCATCAATAAATATTAAAACACCAAAAGCAAAAGTGGCAAGAGATGCACCAATTTTACCTTTAACATGCTTTGCCGCCCAGTTGCCGAATGCCTGAGCGCCGCCTGCTTTGTTAATTAGAGCTACTATTACACCTAAAATAACCAAAAATACAAAGATACCAGCGGTATCAACAACAGCAGATATCAAGCCTTCGTTGATTACTTTATCAACTGTGCCTATTGCTTTAAAGTTGGTTACAAGTAAACCGCCTGCTACGATACCAACGAACAAAGAAGAATATACTTCCTTTGTAATCAGCGCCAAACCGATAGCAATTACAGGCGGAAAAAGTGACCAAAGAGTGCCTACAGGGCTGTTAATATCACCCAAAAAAGCACAAAGAACACCAAAACCCACAACAAAAGCTACGATTAGCAATTTTGAAATAATTTGTTTTGCTTTCATTTTATCTCTCCTAAAAGTTTTTTAAAATAAAAAAACCGTAATTGGACAGAGCCAATTACGGAAATTTAAAAAATCACCGATAGCTCTCCACTTAAAAAAGTGACAGTCTACTACATATTTTGCAGTAAACCAACAAGAAACCTTTGACAGAAGAATTTCTCATTTCGGCGATTGCCCCTTTGGTATGCAAACCTGTCAGTTTGCAAAGCATACTACTTTTGGCGAACCGCGCCTCTATCATTATGGAAGTATGATAACATACAGAACAAAAAATGTCAATAATTATTTTGAATTATGAAAAAAAGTGACAATATCCTGTGCATTTTGTGGTGAAATAGATTTAACTTTAATTAAATCTTCGATTGTTGCCGATTTAATCTTAGATATTGTTTTAAAATATTTAAGTAAAGAATCGGCTTTTTTCTTGCCGATACCGTTTATTTGTATCAGTTCACGGCTTAACAATTTTTTAGACTGCAATTTGTGTTGATAACTGATAGCAAAGCGGTGTACCTCGTCCTGAATTGCGGTGATAAATGAAAAGGTTTTTTGATTGGCTTTAATATCAATATCACCGCCAGTAGTGGCAATAGCGCGTGTGCGGTGTTTAGAGTCTTTTACCATACCAAATACAGGTATATTGATGTTATGCTTTTGTAAAACAGGCAATACAGCCGAAATTTGTCCTTTAGCACCGTCTAAAAGAATTAAGTCGGGCAAAGTGGAAAAGACGGTGTCCTCCCCTTTTTCGTACTCACAAAAACGTCTGTCTAAAACCTCTGCCATTGAACGGTAATCATCCTGACCTATAAATGACTTGATTTTAAAGCGTTTATACGCTTTTTTATAAGGCTTTGCATCTTTAAAAACTACCATACCTGCAACATTATTTTCACCTGCAGTATTTGATATATCATAGGCTTCAATATATCTTGGCGCAGTTGAAAGTCCCAAAATCTCTGCTAAATTATTAAGCACAGACATATCTTTAGTGTCGTGTTTAGTGCGTTCAGATAAATTTTGCGCCGAATTGCGAAGACACATATCTATTAACTTCTTACCGTCACCCTGTTTTGGGCATAACAAAGAAACTTTTTTGCCTGATTTTTGCGAAAGCCATTGTTCAGTAAGCAAAAAGTCATCGGGTATAACATCCAACAAAATTCTTTCGGGAATATCATCTTTATCGGCGTAATATCTTAATATAAATTCTTCATAAATTTCCTTTTTATCCGATACGTCACTAATAAAATAATGCTTTTTATCAACTAAACGGAAATTGCGGAAAATCAATACTTCGCTACACGCAATATCGCCGAAAACGGTTGTTGCAATAACATCTTGATTTTTATAACTGATTGACACAACTTTTTGTTTACTTGAAATCTTAGATATAGCATTTATGCGGTCGCGAAGTCTCGCCGCGCGTTCAAATTCTAAATTTTCGGCTGCTTCTTCCATTTTTTTAGTCAAAAGTTCAACCGAATTTTCGGTAACCTTGCCGTGTTTTATATATTCTTTTGCCGAATTTATTGTGTCAAGATAATCTTCAATCGGAATTTGATTAACACAAGGTGCAAAACAAATGCCGATATGATAGTTAAGACAAGGTTTGCTCTTTTTATCGAAACTGCGTGAGCAATCGGGCAATTTAAAAATTTTGCGTACTTCATCAACAGTTTCCTTAACAATAAACCCTGAATTATATGGACCTAAATACTCACCGTCTTTATCGATTTGCTTACTGGTTTCAATTTTTTTCCACTTTTCATTAGTTATTTTAATATAAAAATAGCCTTTATCATCTTTAAGTAAAATATTATATTTTGGCTGATTTTGTTTAATTAGTGAGTTTTCAAGAATTAAAGCCTCAAACTCGCTATCACAAATTATATATTCAAAATCATCTACATTTTGTACCATTCTGCGCACCTTTTCGGTGTGTTGATTACCTAAACCAAAATACTGCGTAACACGATTTTTAAGCGCTTTTGCTTTGCCAATATAAATTATCTTACCGCTTTCATCCTTCATTATATAAACACCTGGTTTTAGCGGTAGATTATTGGCTTTTTGCTTTAATTCGGTTAAATTCACTCACTCTCACCTGCCTTTTTTATTATTTTATAATATTTTGCTATTTACTTCAACCATTATTTTTTGTATAATAACTTTGGTGATTATATGAAGAAAATTTTTCCAATAATTTTAATTGTTTCAATAATACTTTCGCTTGGCGGTTGTAACTGTGACACACAAAACCAAAATTCCGAAAAAACACCAGTTATAATAAATGTACCAAGCGACACAGAAACCATTGAAAATGATACTGATAATAAAGCCGAAACACCGAGTATTACCACCCAACAATCGGTCACTGTTGATAATCAATCTATTTCATATTGCGGTAATAAAAACAGTAAAAAGTTTCACAAAAGCACTTGCGGCGCTTTAAAAACTACAAAAGATGAAAACAAGGTATACTTCAAAAACCGTAGCGACTACATAAACCAAGGTTTTGTTCCTTGTAAAAAATGCAACCCTTAACTGATTCGGTTAAGGGTTTTATTATAAATATATAAAACATTACATATAATAAATTTTGGTGATGTTATGAAATTAAAGTTTTCGATTATCGCGTTTTTATTTATTGCAGCATTGGGTACTGTCGGTCACTTTTTATATGAATGGACAAATAACAATATAATAATGGGTTACTTTTTTCCTGTCAATGAAAGCACTTGGGAGCATTTAAAACTTTTATTTTTCCCTACCGCTTTATTTTCGGTTATAGAATATTATTTTGTAAAAAATGAAATAAAAAATTATGCCGCCGCGGTTACACTTTCAAAAATAATAGGTATGTTATTTATAGTGACCGCTTTTTATACCTATAGCGGCATCTTAGGTTTTAATGTCGATTTTATAAATATTGCTATTTATTATTTAGCAGTAATAGTTTCACTCTTAGTAAAAAATAAAGTAATAAGTAAAGAAAAATTTAGTGGCACAAATTGTTCGCTGATTTCGCTTATTATTTGTTTTGTAATCTCTTTACTATTTATATTGTTCACATACAACCCGCCGAAAATAGGGCTGTTTTCAGAACCATAAACAATACAAAAATTGTTTTCTTTACGCGGCTCACCCTCTCAGAGTTCGAATCTTCTTTTTATTTAAAATAATAATACCCACACTAAAAAGTGTGGGTATTATTATTGGCGCGCTGAAGAAGATGCACCCGCTTCGCGTTTGCCGTGCTCGTCGACCCAACGCTCCGCGTTCGGTACCCGACTTCACACTTCGCCGCTAAAAACAATACGAAAATTGTTTTCTTTACGCGGCTCACCCTCTCAGAGTTCGAATCTTCTTTTTATTTAAAATAATAATACCCACACTAAAAAGTGTGGGTATTATTATTGGCGCGCTGAAGAAGATTCGAACTCCCGACCTTCTGGTCCGTAGCCAGACGCTCTATCCAGCTGAGCTATCAGCGCAAATGCGGTTTTTTGACCGCCATAGTATAATATCACATTGAATTTAAAAAATCAAGTGTTTTTTTAACTTTTTTTAAAAATCAATAAATCCTTATATTTTAAGAACTGAAACTGCGATATTAAAATAAACAATAAGGGCAACCGCATCCACAATTGTGGTTATAAACGGACTTGCCATAACCGCAGGGTCAAGTTTACATTTCTTTGCTAACATAGGCAGTATAGCACCAACAATTTTGGCAATAAAAACTGTAAAGAACAATGTCAGTGAAACTACAACGATTTCAGCCATATATTTACCTGCATCAAAGGTATTAAATATCATATGGTCCACCAAAATCATCTTTATGAAATTAACAACCGACAAAACAATACTGCACACAATCGCAACGCGTGTTTCTTTCCAAACCACGCGGAAAATATCACGCCATTCAACGTCACCAAGCGACAATGCACGAATAACAGTAACCGATGACTGACTACCACCGTTACCCGCGGTGTTCATAAGCATTGGTATAAAGGTTATTAGCGCAGGTAAAACAGTAAGTTTTTCTTCAAATGATGTTATAATAGCGCCTGTAAATGTGGCCGATATCATCAAAAGTAATAGCCACGGGATGCGCGATTTAAATGTTGTCCACACACTCGTCTTAAAATACGATTTATCACTTGGTAAAATAGCCGCCATTTTTTCAATATCTTCGGTAGCTTCTTCTTGCAAAACGTCAATAGCATCGTCAACCGTTACAATACCAACCAAACGATTTTCGGTATCGACAACCGGTAAAGCCATAATATCATACTTATCAAAAAGATTTGCAACTTCTTCTTTGTCATCCAAAGTATTAGCCGAAATCACAGCTTCATCCATAATATCGGCAAGTATCGTATCCTTTTGATTTAAAAGCAAATCTTTAATTGTAACTACACCTAAAAGTCTACGATGAGCACCAATAACATAACAGGTATCAATGGTTTCACTCTGTAAACCGATTTGACGGATACGGTCGATAGCATCATCAACCGTCATGGTCTTTTTAAGGTCGATATACTCGGTAGTCATAATACTGCCGGCGCTGTCTTCTGGGTACGCCAATAAATGATTTATCATTTTTCGCTTTTCGGCAGTAGTTTGTTTTAAAATACGTTTTGTAACATTTGCTGGCATTTCTTCCAAAATATCAACCGTATCATCCATAAAAAGCTCGTCAAATACTTCTTTTAATTCAGTATCACTAAGTTTTTCAATAAGAAACTGTTGCATATCAGTTTCAAAATAACTAAAAACCTCTGCCGCTTGTTCTTTAGGTAAAATTCGAAAAACAACAGGTAAATCTTTTTCTTCTGCCTCTTCTAAAATAAGCGCAATATCGGTGGGGTTCATTTCAACGAGAAGTTGCTTTAATTTTTGAAACTTCCTATCAACAATTAGCGACAATATTTGTTCTTGCATTGCAACTCCTCCTTAAAATAAAAAAATTATCCTTGTGCCACAAAGATATTACAAAATTATTATACCAAAAATATATTAGATTGTCAAAATAAAATTAAAACACCTCAATTGAGGTGTTTTTTTGTTTTATACCATTTTATTATTTTTGGTCCGTATGCTAAGGAAACATAACAAACCGCAAAAAATATTGCTAAATAAATAAAATTATTCATATCTCGCATAGCATACCAAAAGTGGCGTTTTTCTAATGCAATTTCGCCTTCAATACCGAAATTTCCAGTAACATATTTATCGTATGTAGAGTGTATATAGTCAGCAAACAAAGGCCAAGCAACCGCTAAAATCGCAGACAACAATGTCAAAACTGCCAAAACCTTACGCAAAAGAGAAATTGTAAAATATTTTAAAAATTTCATAATTAGCACCCATTAAAATTATTACTGAAATTATACAACATAACTGACTCTTTGTCAAATGAAGATTTAAAAAGAGCAAAAATTCTATAAAACAATTTCAGAAAAATCTCATTATAAAACAATCCCCGTTTACACGGGGATTTAATTAAATTTTTATATTTATTAAATGTGAAACACCGGGTATGCTTTCACCCTGAAACGAAGATGTCGGTGAAAGTAACGCGCCTGTCGACATAAATAAAATATTTTTAAAATCTCCACTTTCAAAACGGTGCATAATAAACGAAGCCAAAATACTTGCCGAACAACCGCAACCCGACCCACCTGCGTGAGCATCCTGTCCTTCGTTATCATAGATAAGCAACCCACAGTCAGCGTGACGACATTTAAGGTCATATCCTTCCCTTTCCATCAGTTCATAAAGTAATAGTGTTCCTACACTGCCCAAGTCACCTGTATAAATCACATCATAATCTTCTGGGGTTGTGTTAGTATCTTCAAAAAAATTCTTCAAAGTGGAACAAGCCGATGGTGCCATTGCCGCGCCCATATTGTTAACATCAGTTATATCATAATCTTCAATTTCGCCGAATGTTATTTTATCAATATACGGTTTGTGTTCTGCTTTTGAAATAATCAAAGCGCCACTGCCTGTTACTGTCCATTGTGCGGTTGGAGTACGCTGAGAGCCGTAATTAAGTGGAAAACGGTATTGTCTTTCCGCAGAGCAAAAATGCGAAGAAGTAACCGCAATAGCATTTTCTGCCGCGCCACAATCCACAAAAATTGAAGCCAAAGCAGTTGAGAGTGCCATAGTAGAACACGCACCGTATAAACCGATAAACGGTATACCAAATTCACGAAGACCAAAAGAACTGCCTATACACTGATTTAAAAGGTCACCTGCAAATATTTTATCAATGTTTTCTGGCGATAAATTTGCTTTTTTAAGTGCAGTTTCTACTGCTGTTTTTTGCAACTGACTTTCTGCTTTTTCAAAAGATTTTTGACCAAAAAAACTATCGGTTATAAACTGGTCAAATTCGTGACCTATCGGTCCTTCGTGTTCTTTTTTACCTACAATTGAACCATAACTTATAATGCTTGGTCTGTTTTCAAGACCAATTGTTCTTTTTCCTATTTTAATTGCCATAAATACACCTCAAATGTATTTTTCGCAAGAATCATAGGATTATTAAATGAATTTCAAAATATTCTTAATGCATTTTTATAACAAATTTTTTCTGCCAAATGATAACCAAATTTCTTTTCTATCGCATCAGTCAAAATCTGCATACCCGAGCAATTTTCAATAAATAATTCACTATCAATACCGTCAAAATCGGTACCTATGGCAGGGCAGTCTTCTCCACCAATTTTTATTAGATGCTCGATATGACGGATAATATCGGCAACCTCAGTTGTTTTAGTATCTTTTAAGAATAAATCGTAAAAAGGAACACCCACTATACCGCCCGTGTCGGCAATTGCCTTAATCTGGTCATCATAAAGGTTTCTTGTGTGGTCTTTAAGTCCGCGACAAGCCGAATGAGTTGCCACAACCGGTTTTTTAGAAAGTTTTATCACATCCCAAAAACCGCCCACATTTAAATGTGATACATCAACAACCATACCCGTATTGTTTATAGCATCTACAACTTCCTTACCAAACGGTTTTAAAGGCGCATTAGCATCACCACCGTGCCAATACCCTAAACAGTTATCATCATTATGTATAAGACCGAAAATTTTAAAATTTCTTTTATCAGTTAATGTAAGTCTTTCAATTTTACCGTTTAAATACTCACCGTTTTCAACAGTTAAAATTGCCGATACTTTGTTGTCGTTTGTGTTTTTTATAATCTCATCACGGTTTATTGCTACAGAAATATTTGCACACTCCGCAAATAATTTTTGCGCGTGGGCATATCGTTCTTCAAAATAGTTATAAGCGTCTTCGCCTTTAAGTTTTATTGATGTATATATAGCAAAGCATTGCGCCATATAATCCCCATCGAGCAAACCTTTTTCGCTTATATGACCGTCATTATCAAAAAAGGAATATTCCCTGTCTTTCCCGCATTTCCATAGCGTATCACAATGCAAATCAATTATTTTCACAATATCCCCTCCTTTAAGATGATTATACAATTTTAAAATTAAAAATGCAACATTAAATAAAAGGCTCCCTTGTGTAAAGGGAGTCTCTTTGTAGGGAATGGATTCATCCATTCCTCAGACGGAAGGCATAAATGCCTTCCCTACATTACGACACTTTTTTTAATTGTTCATTACAATCAGTTTAAAGAAAATAACTGATATTGTAATTAGGAATTGCTTCATATTTTGAAACAACATATGCTGCAATCTTAGTAGCATATTCCAAACAGAATTGTATGTCTTTTTTTTGGAAAAATTGATACAGGAAAGCTGCAGAAAAACTATCCCCTGCTCCTACGGTTGAAGCAACTTCAACTCTTTGTGATTCACAGCTATATTCTTGCTTGTGTTCAGTATCATAGCAATACGCACCTTCGCTGCCTAAAGTAATAACTATTATTCTTAAATTCTGAAATTTCTCTTTTAGAATCTTTACAAACTGTTTATAGCCAATCGTATTATCAATTGATAATATATTTGCAATTAACGGCATTTCTTCAGAACTTATTTTAAGCAAAGTAGCATTGTTCATACAAAACATTACCGACTCGTAACTATAGAAAGGTGCTCGTATATTAATATCCACAAAAACTTCTTTAAAGTTTTGTTTTTTTAAAAGGTTACCAAGCGAGTCAAAATTATATTTGTTGCGCAAAGCCAATGTGCCGAAATACAGTACATCAAAATTTTCATTAACATTATCACAAACAATATAATCATATGCAACATCCTGTTTTAAATTATAGGACGGAATAGCATTTTCATCAAGGGTTACAAAGCATTGACCTGTTTGCTTTATATCAGATATAGAAATGTAATCAGTTAAAATGCCACATTCTTTAAGGTGGAATAAAGCTTTATCTCCCAAGTCGTCATTACCCAAGCAAGATAGCATATAAGACATTTCGCCATGTTTTGCAAGATGAGCCGCAAAATTATATGGTGCGCCACCGATGCACTTTTTGTCAGTATAAATATCCCACAAAATTTCTCCGAAAGATAAAACTTTCACATTATTCACCCCATATAGAATTCAAAGAATGGATTTCTATATTATCTAATGTCATTTTTTCATCTGATTTAATTGTTAAGTAAGGAACGTTATAATCGCTTACAGTATTATTATTTAGACATGACATTAATATTTTTCCGCCATCTGCAAACACTTCAAAACTGCATTTATCAACAAGTATCGTGACGTCAAAACCGCTTTGTATAATACTAATAGGCGCTGTACAACCACCAATATTCATTTTGTTGTGATGGAAATCAAAACCTAAACTTCTACCAAATATGCTAATGTTCATTACACCGCTTTCGGGTATTTCGCCTTTAAGCTTCAACAAATATGCACCGCAATCTAATTCTTCTTTAAACATTTCATCGGTGCCAAGAGAAACATTCTCGCATATTTTAGTCTTTTTATAAATATTTTCAATTTCCTTAACAGGATTTGCTTGAAGATAATAATTATCTTCAAACTTACAAAGTGTCATTTCCATTGGGATACTCATTTGCCCCTTAAAGCTAAAGGTCGGCAAATTCCACCTATTCCAAAGAATTCTAACTATTCTGTTATTAGGTAAATTGCTGTAAGTTTGACCGGCATAACCTTCAGCGCCATATTGTAGTGACAATGATGACTGCTCGGCTACAAATTTTCCGCTATCAAACTTGCCAACCAAGTATTTATCCTTTGCGCCAATAAGTATCCACCTCTTAACACCATTGTCGTCATATAGCGGGAAAATATCGGGGCATTCTCTATCACCTTGTATCGTTAATCGTTGTATTTCTTCCCAATCGATTAGATTATCCGACTTTAAAATACAATAAAGGTCATCCATCAAGAAAAGAGCCATAATATAGCAATCTAACTCTTCACAAAAAATAACCTTAGGGTCTCTATTAGCATCAAGTATATGCGGAACAATCGGTTTATCGCTATATCTATGAATTGTTTTGAAATTATCAACCGAATAAGACAAATGTTGAGAAAATGGCGCCGTTGTTGTGTAATACAACAATGCGGCTTTTTTGTTACCCTCATTTTTGCCAAGCAAGTTTTTATCATCTAAGATAGCGCTACCCGAAAACATAGTGCCACGCTCGTCAGGAAAAAGTGAAATATCCTTTTCTTCCCAATGAATTAAATCACGGCTGACAGCATGACCCCAATGCATATTATGTTCCCAATTAGGCTCGACAGGGTTATGTTGATAAAACAAGTGATACACACCATCAATTTGTATAAGCCCATTAGGGTCGTTCAACCACCCGTTTTTTGTAGTAAAATGCACTTGCGGACGCATCGGCTCGTGATATAAGTTTTCTATAACCATTTCATTTGTTTCACGAACTTCAATTTTCATTTCAGGCGTGATAAAAATATCCATCGTTTGTCCCATAAATCTCGATACATCAACATAAGAATAAAAATCAGGATTTGAATAGTCTAGCTTAATATGTAATTGATATACAGGTTCATTATCCCTTTTAAATATTAAAAGTTTGTTTGTAGCTAAAGTATTTACAGGAAAAATTAAATATTTAGTTTTAATCCTAATTTTCATCATTAAAACCTCCATATACTAAAACGATGTAGTTTTATGTTGGAATTATAACATATATGTTTTACTAATGGAAGAAAAAATTTTTTAACAAAAAATATAATTTTAAATCAAAAAAGCGACAGTGAAAACTGCCGCATTTAATTATGATGCATCTTTTAATTGTTGTTCCGACACACCTTGTGCTGTTTCCAACATATTTTCCGCAAATATGGCATATCCCCTCGTCGGGTCGTCGATAAGCACGTGAGTAACTGCACCTATGAGTTTTCCGTTTTGTAAAATCGGACTACCCGACATTCCCTGCACTATTCCGCCTGTTTTTTCGAGCAGTTTTTTATCTGTAACCGTTACAATCATATTTTGTGTTGCGTTATTAAAATTAGATTTTTGTATTTCAATTTTGCAACTATAACTTTGCGGTGTTTCACCGTCAATTGTACACAAAATTTCGGCTTCGCCGTTTTTAATTTGCTGTTTTAAAGCAATTTCGGTAAGGTCGGTAAATTTCAAATTGCCACTAAAATTTGAATAAACCCCTTGGTGACAATTTAATTTTATGTCACCTAAAGTTTCATACTTAAATCTGCCTTTTAATTGACCCGGTGTGCCATATTTACCCTTGTTTATAGCAATAATTTGTGCCGAAACAATCTCACCAGAATTGATTTTAATAAGTTGACCTTTGTCCCCTTCACAAATCCCGTGACCCAGACCACAAATAATATTTTCGGTAGGACTGTAAAAAGTCAGTGTGCCAATACCTGCCGTACTGTCTTTTGCCCAAACACCTATTTTATATTGGTTGGAATTGCTTTCTTTCACACCGCAAAAATGCAAATAAACTTTTGTGTTGTTACGCATTATTTCGAACTGCATTTTTTTGCCGCCCGAATTTTCAACAATATAACCCAAATCTTCGTTTGTGTAAACCTTTTTACCATCTACCGATAAAATATAGTCACCAATTTTAAGTCCTGCTTCTTTAGCAGGGTTTTTACTGCCATTGGCTGTATTTACCGCAGAAATGTCGCTTACAAGTATACCATCGGTATATATTTTCATACCAAAAGGTGTTCCTAAAACTGCTATTTGAAGGTCGTTTACTATCTCTACCTTTGCGCTTGATATAGGTATTAGCCCAAATGCTTTTAAGTCTACCTCAAACTCTTGCCCAGGTGCATAAACGCCGCTAACTCTTGTCAAATTTTGCCCTTTATAAACCGCAGTTATAGGGATTTTTGACTCGATTTCCAAAGTTTCGCCGTTTTTAACTTTATAATTTTCTTCAACATTACGGTTTAAATAAATTACTCCCGAAAAAAGTGTAATTGATGCTATTAAAAAACCGAAAAAAACGGTTTTAATAATTCTGTTTAAAATCTTCAAAAAATCACCCTATAATATCTTGCACTTATTCTACAATTTTAATAAATGTAAAAAATGAGAAAACGTTAATTAACTTGCTATTTTATTTTGGGTGTGTTATTATTATATTGGTGATTAATATGACAAAAATTTATTTTGTGCGCCATTGTGAAGCAATGGGCAATTTAAAGCGTCTTTTTCAAGGTCTCAGCAATTTTGACATAAGCGAAACAGGCGCTAAACAGTTAGAATTTTTAAATAATCGTTTTAAAAACATTAAAATTGATAAAGTTTATTCAAGTCCCCTTACCAGAGCCTATAAAACAGCTCTTGCGGTAAAGGGTAACAAAAAAATCGAAATTGAAAAATGCGACGGACTTATAGAACTTAACGGCGGTATTGTTGAAGGTAAGCCTTTTGCCGAAACCTTTAGCGCAATGCCCGAACTTGCCGACGCGTGGGACAATCACCCCGAAGATTTTCACCCCAAAAACGGTGAATCTATGCGCAGTGCTTATGAGCGTATTTATGAAACGATTAAAAAATTAGCACAAGAAAACCGTGGTAAAACAATCGCCTGCACCACACACGGCGGTGTCACACGCTGTCTTTTGTGTAGAATTCTTTTTAATGATATTCATAAATTAAAAGATACACCTTGGGCAGACAACACCGCGATTTCTCTTATTAATATTGAAGACGATGGCAAAATGTCAGTCGAATTTTACAACGATACTTCCCACTTACCGCAAGAATTTTTACCAAAAAGAACCAGAATTTCTACATTTATGAAGGTGGAAAAATGATTATAATGTCTGTTGATTTAGGCAAAGCGCGTACAGGTATCGCCATAAGTGATAACGGCGAAAGTTTTGCTTTTCCGAAAACTGTAATTAACGAATATAACACCCAAAAACTTATAACAAAAATTATCGATTGCGCGAAAGAATATTCTGCCGAACTTATCGTTGTGGGTCTTCCTAAAAACATGGATGGCAGTGAGGGTGAACGCGCCGAAGAATGTCGCGAAATCGGGCTTGAAATTGCAAATCAGAGCGGTATCGAAGTTGTAATGTGGGATGAACGCTGTACAACAGTTTCGGCGCATACAGCACTTAATTTCACCGATACACGAGGCAAAAAACGCAAAGCGGTTGTCGATGCCGTCGCCGCTGTTATTATTTTGGAAGATTATTTAAAATTTAGAAAAAACAATGCTTAAAAGATTTTTGAAATGTTTTGAAAAAGTATTTTCCCATTATTTTTACGCAATCGGTATTAGTTTTGGATTATCATTGATATATTCTTTAATATTTACAATGCTAAGGGCAACCTCCTTTAGAGCAACTATAGACCAATACGAACCCAACATAATACATTTTACGGTTCATTTTTTGATTTTTATTGTTGCTTTATTTATATTTTTTTATAAGTTAGGCTATAAGGAAAAACAATTAAAAATTAAAAGCTTTTCGCTATCATTAGTATTATTGTTAACTTTACTTTTATTATTTGCGTTCTTTATAGGTCATGCCATATATGTATCGGGCGCTACTGTTTACTTGGGTGATTATTTATTTAAAAAGTTCCAACCGGAACTATACGGTTTAAATATCCAAACGCGAAATCTTTACCAGATAGCATCACTCTTTAGTACTTATTGTTTTGTTTATACCCCGATAATGATAATCGCAAAATATTTAGGCATTAAAAAGCACAAACGTGATTATAGTAAAATAAATTAATTACAATAAGGAATTTTTATGAGTTATTTATTTTCTTTTAAAAATTTAACAAAATTTTTATTCCTGTTTATAGGTTGTGCGCTTACCGCAAACGGCGCTATTATGCTTATAACCACCAACTTTAATATAGGTAACATTTTAACATTAGCATTGGGTCTTATACTTCTTTTATACGGTATATATTTCGATAAAGTAAATACTAAAACTCCTAAATGGATAAAAGCGGTATTTGTTTTAGGTCTTTGCGTTATTATTGCTTTCTCGGTATTTATAATGGCTTATGGTAGTAATGATAATGTCACTTACAAAGAAGATGCGGTTATCGTTCTGGGTGCAGCAATACATGGCAAAACACCAAGCCTTGTGCTTAAAGACCGTTTAGACACCGCGGTGGAATATCACAAGCAAAACCCCGATGCTTATATAATTGTAAGCGGTGGTCAAGGGCCGCAAGAAGATATTACCGAAGCCGAGGCTATGGAAAAATATCTTATAGAAAAAGGCGTTAATAAAGACAAAATTATAAAAGAAGAAAAAGCCACAAGCACTTATGAAAATTTTCTTTTTTCAAACAAAATTTTAAAAGAACGCTTTGGCGAAGATATAAATATTTCTTTTATAACAACAGATTTTCACATTTACCGCGCATCCAACATAGCAAAAAGTGCAGGTATAAACGATATCACCCACATACATAGCAATACTCGTTGGTACTCAATTGCAACATCAGTTTTGCGCGAATGTCTGGCAGTTACAAAATTTTGGATTTTAGCTAATTGAATTTACATTTAGCACTCCCGTTAATCGGGGGTGTTTTTACTTTGTCACAAACCAACTAATTTCGAAATATATTGTTATAGGGACAAGAAATTATAAAGGAGTATGTTAGTGGACAGTAGAATTTATGAAATGCTTGAACTTTACAAGCATAAAAACGAACCTATGACAACAAGAACCCATGCAAAAGAATGTCTTGATACCGATTTTTGCATCCCTACCGATTACAACCCAAAAGAATCTAATGTTCTTACAATGGCATTTGTTAATATGCAACCGATAGAAACCGTTTATGAAACCGAGCAAGGTTTCTGTAAAGGTACAATCTTCCCCAATATTGACAAGCCTTTCTATGGGGGTAAAAAATATGAATAAAAAAGCACTAAAAAACAAAATCCATGCACTTGATTTTGCTATACACGAATTGGTGCTCTATCTCGACACCCATCCCACTTGCAAAAAAGGTATGGAACTTTTAAAGGAATACCGCAAAAAAAGGAAAGAATGTATTGCACTTTATGAAGAAAAATACGGCACGTATATAGTAATGCCTGCCGATGTACCTGCCGAAGGCTGTTGGAAATGGTTGAGTTCTCCGTGGCCTTGGGAAAATGAGGAGGTTTAAGTATGTGGCAATATGAGAAAAAACTGCAATATCCTATAAACATTAAAAATCCTAATCCTAAGTATGCACAGATAATTATCAGCCAATACGGCGGTCCCGATGGTGAACTCGGCGCTTCTATGCGTTATCTCACACAACGTTTTGGTCAACCTTTTAATGAAGTAAAAGGTATACTAACCGACGTAGGTACAGAGGAACTTGCCCATCTTGAAATGGTGTGCGCTATGGTTTATCAACTTACAAAGAATTTAACACCGGAAGAAATTAAGAAGAGCGGATTTGACAAATACTTTGTAGACCATACCGCAAGCGTTTATCCTGTAGCCGCAGCAGGTTTGCCCTGGCGCGCTGAATATATCCAGTCAAAGGGTGACGTTTTAGCGGACCTTCATGAAGACCTTGCCGCAGAACAAAAAGCCCGTGTCACCTATGATAATCTAATTAGACTTATCGACGACCCCGATATACTCGACCCGCTTAAATTCCTGCGTCAACGCGAAATAGTGCACTACCAACGCTTTGGTGAAGCATTAAGACTTACAACCGACAAACTTAATCAAAAGAATTTCTATGCATTCAACCCCAATTTCGACGGAAAACCGTGTAAAAATTAAAATTCGCAGACGAGCAAAAACTCGTCTGCTTTTTTACATATACTAATAAAGTGAATATTTGTTAAAAATTTTCCAAAAAGGGACTTGAAATTTATTGACAAAGGGTATATAATTGGTGTAAAAGGGAGAAAATTGGAAAATTTAACACAACATTTAGTTGTTTGACTTTTTTCTCAAATTTTAAGGAGGTGCTTTTGTGAACGAAATACTAACTCTTACCAAAGAACTTGGTGGTAACTTGCTCCATAACGGAGAACCGCAACCCACCACACTGTTCGTTTGCTTGATGGGCATTGCCACTGTTTTTGCAGGTCTTATCTGCTTGATAATTCTCTGTAAAATTATTGGTGCTTTTTCAAGTAAAGAAAAGAAGACTGCTACACCCGTAGCAACCCCTGTGGCTACCCCCACAGTTAATCAACCAATCGAAAACCGTCAGGAAATTGTTGCTGCAGTCAGCGCCGCTGTTGCAGAAGAACTTGGTACTGATGTTTCGGCTATACGAATTTTGTCATTTAAGAAAATTTAAGGAAAAGGTGAAAAAATTATGAAAAAATATAATGTTACTGTAAACGGTACTGCTTACGAAATTACTTTAGAAGTTGTAGACGCTGCTGATGTTAAGGCTGCTCCCGCTCCTGCTGCCCCTGTTGCTGCACCTGCTGCCGCTCCCGCAGGTGGTGAAACTGTTACAAGCCCCATGCCCGGTACTATTCTTTCTGTAAATGTTAAAGAAGGCTCCGCTGTTAACAAGGGCGATGTTCTTATGGTTTTGGAAGCTATGAAAATGGAAAACGAAATCATTGCACCTTGCAATGGTACTATCGCTTCTGTAAATGTTCAAAATGGTGCTTCTGTTGAAACAGGTGCAACTCTTTGCGTTATTTCTTAATTCATATTAAAAGGAGAATTTTAATATGAAAGACGCAATTTTTGAATTTCTTCACCAAACAGGCTTTTACCTTTTAAATGACGGCGGTTGGAAAAACCTCGTTATGATTGGTATTTCGCTCGTACTTTTATACCTTGCTATCAAAAAGCAATTCGAACCACTTCTTCTTATAGGCATTGCTTTTGGTATGCTTCTTACCAACCTTCCCGGTGCGGGCCTTTACAATCAAGATTTGTGGACCGAATTTATGACCGAAGGCTCAAAACACTATCACAGTTACGGATACATTTTATCAAACGGCGGTTTGCTTGATTTCTTGTATATCGGTGTTAAAACCTGTATCTATCCTTGCCTTATATTTATAGGTATAGGCGCTATGACCGACTTTGGTCCCCTTATTTCCAATCCTAAATCTTTACTTTTAGGTGCGGCTGCACAAATCGGTATATTTGCAACCTTTATCGGTGCAAGATACTTAGGTTTTGACGGATACGGCGCTTCCTCTATCGGTATTATCGGTGGCGCAGACGGTCCTACCGCTATCTTTGTTACTTCAAAGTTGGCACCTGAACTTTTAGGACCTATTGCCGTTGCAGCATATAGTTATATGGCGTTAGTTCCGGTAATTCAGCCACCGATTATGAAACTTCTCACAACCAAAAAGGAACGCCAGATTATAATGAAGCCCCTTCGTCAAGTTTCAAAAACAGAAAAGGTTATCTTCCCTATTGTTGTTACCATATTTGTAGCACTGCTTGTTCCATCTGCCACTCCCCTTGTTGGTTGCCTAATGCTCGGTAATCTTTGGAAAGAATCCGGCGTGGCTGACCGTCTTTGCAAAACTGCTCAGAACGAGCTTATGAATATAGTTACCATTTTCTTAGGTATTTCTGTTGGCGCTACTGCCGTTGCAGATGTTTTCTTAGATATGCAAACAATTAAGATTATCGTTCTCGGAGTTGTAGCATTCGGTGTTGCTTCTGCTTGCGGTGTGCTCTTCGCTAAGCTTATGAACCTTTTCACCAAGAACAAGATAAATCCTCTTATTGGCTCTGCCGGTGTTTCGGCTGTTCCTATGGCTGCCCGTGTTTCGCAAATGGTCGGTCAGAAAGAAAACCCCTCCAACTTCTTACTTATGCATGCTATGGGTCCGAATGTTGCAGGTGTTATCGGCTCGGCTATTGCCGCAGGCGCTTTAATTGCTTTATTCCCCGTATAATAAGGAGTAAATTATGGAAAATAAAAAACTTTTAATTACTGATACCATTCTTCGTGACGCTCACCAATCACAAGCGGCTACAAGAATGAAAATTGAGGATATGATTCCCGCACTCGAGCGTCTTGACCAAATCGGTTACTGGTCACTCGAATGTTGGGGCGGCGCTACATTCGACGTTTGTATGCGCTTTTTGAACGAAGACCCATGGGTTAGACTTCGCACCCTCAAAAAATATATGCCCAATACCAAACTTCAAATGCTTTTCCGCGGTCAGAACATTTTAGGTTACAAGCATTATGCTGACGATGTTGTTGACAATTTCGTTGGTAAATCTATTGAAAATGGCATTGAAGTTATCCGTATATTTGATGCTTTAAATGATACTCGTAATCTTGAACAGGCTATCAAGAGTTGTAAAAAATACGGCGGTATTTGTGAACCTGCTCTCAGTTATACCGAAAGCCCAGTTCACAATGAAGAATATTTTGTAAAACTTGCAAAAGAACTTGAACAAATGGGCGCTGATGTAATTTGTATCAAGGATATGGCTAACTTGCTTCTCCCCTTTGATGCTTATTCACTTGTTAAAAAACTCAAAGAGAATGTAAGTGTACCAATTCATCTTCACACCCACAACACCACAGGTACAGGCGATATGGTTTACCTTATGGCCGCACAAGCAGGTGTTGATATAGTAGATACCGCTTTGTCCCCCTTGGCAAACGGTACTGCACAACCCTCTACCGAGGCTTTGGTTGCTACTCTTAACGGTACTGCTCGCGACACAGGTCTTGACCTTGAAAAATTGAGCGATGTTGCTGCTCATTTCCGCCAAGTTGCCGACAAGTTAAAAGCAGACGGCATTCTCGACCCAAAGGTGCTTAATGTTGATACCAAAACCCTTTTATATCAAGTGCCCGGCGGTATGCTTTCCAACCTTTTATCACAATTAAAGCAGGCAAATGCCGAAGACAAGTATTACGATGCTTTGGCAGAAGTTCCGCGTGTTCGTAAAGATTTCGGTTATCCGCCCCTTGTAACCCCCACAAGCCAAATTGTTGGTACACAAGCCGTTCTTAATGTGCTTTCAGGTGAGCGTTACAAAATGGTGCCAAAAGAATCAAAGGGTCTTCTCCGTGGCGAATATGGTCGTCTTCCCGCAGAGGTTAACCAAGAAGTTCGTAAGAAGGCTATCGGTGATGAAGAGGTTATCACCTGCCGTCCCGCTGATTTACTTGAACCCGAACTTGAAAAATATGCCAAAGAAATGAAAGATAAAGGCATTGGCAAGTGTGAAGAGGATGTATTAAGTTACGCTCTCTTCCCCCAAGTTGCTGAAAAATTCTTCAAGGTACGCGACGCAGAAAATACTGTTCGCAACCTTGTTGTTGAAGATTTATCTTGCTAAAATTTAAGGGGTGTTCGTAAAAGAACACCTCTTTTACATTATAGCGGTGAGAATTAACAATTCGCGAATTTTCTTATATAGTGAGAATGCATCATTGGCGGGTAAAGGGTTCTCCCCTTTGCCTATTTCAACCGTAAACCCCGGGCGGTTAAATTCCTTAATAAACCAATCTTTAAAACCGCCACCTGAGGCAATACTAATAGGAACATCCAAAGCATATCCGCTTGTGGTTGCCATAATTTCAGCCATTTTTTGTGAGCGGGGTGGCTTAATATTGCCAAATGTCCAATAAATAACCTCCCCTTGCGAATGGAGTGCCACTGTGTGTCTTATAGGTACAGTTCGGCAAAGGTTAACAAGCGCCTGTGTTTCGGGTTCACTGTGAGGTTTATAGCCGCCAAAACGCGTTGGTGCAGGTCCCACTATCCCTAACTCGATTTCCATTTTCCTCAGATTTTCCCAATCTGCATCAAAATTATGGTTTAAATCGACACCGCGAAAATTTGCATTCCATTTTTCAAAATTGTTACGGCACAAATTACTTATATATTCACTTTTATCACCGCAAGCCTTTGCGCCTAAAAGTGATATGTCGCAACCATCAGGATTGACGCAAGGCACTACTATTAGACCACAGCCACGCATACCCTGACGCACATTTAGTTCCTCTATACTGCCATTATCAACAAAAGCACGGCATAATTGCTCTATAAACATTAAAAGCACAGTAGAAGTTATTCTCTCGCTGCCGTGTGTAGCACCGGTAATAAGCGCATAACTGTCGCTTTTACCTATTTTAAGCGCTGTAATTTCTTTACCCATACAACTTTTCCCTATTGTAAATGATGTTAAAAACTTATATTTTTGGCATAATCTTTTAATACAATCTTGCCTTTCTCTATATGTATATTCTCTTGAAGTAATTATTGCGTTCATCTCACGTACAACCCCTTTAAAATAATATATTAAAAGCAGGTGACAAAAATGAATATTACCGAAAAACTCCTTAAAAGTGATTATATTTATAATGGTAGAATAATAAACTTACGAAAAGATACGGTTATTTTGCCAAACGAAAAAAATGCATTCCGCGAGATTGTCGAACATAATGGCGGTGTATGTGTAGGCGCACTCACCGATGATAATCAGTTGGTTTTTGTTAAACAATTCAGAAACCCATATATGGATATAATTTTAGAACTACCCGCTGGAAAACGCGGCAGCAAAAACGAAGACCCACTCCAATGTGGAATAAGAGAACTAAAAGAAGAAACGGGTATAACCGCCCAAAATATGCACTTTTTAGGCGAACTCTACCCGTCTCCCGGTTATTGTGATGAAATAATTTGGCTTTATATGGCTACCGGCCTTTCATACGGCGAACAAGATACCGACCCAGATGAATTTTTAGAGGTATATAATATACCACTTGAAAAAGCAGTTAAAATGGTTATGAACGGTGAAATTAAAGACGCCAAAACCCAAACCTTAATTCTTAAAATTAACCAACTTAAAACTCAAAATAAAATTTAAAGGAAGAAAAATTTCAATACTTTTTAATAGGGTTTATGACAATGGAGATATCTATTTACAAATTGCTAATTTACAAATAGCATTTTTAAAAGTCAACACAAATTTATCACCAAAGCCAAAATAATTATTGCATTATTTGTTAGCTTATGTTAATATCTAGATGTAATTAATTTTATGAAACAACGGAGGTAAAATTATGAATAATCAAGTTATTATTTTCGCACGCGAAGAACTGAATAAATACCTCGAAAAACTATCGGTTAATGCGGAAATTTCTCTTGGACTTTTTAATGAATTCGATGTTGAAATGGAACTTAATGACCCTTGCTACGATGATGCATATGTTATCTCTGTGAAGGATAAAAAGGGCTTTATTGCAGGTTCCAATGAACGCAGTGTTCTTTTTGGTGTTTACCGCCTTTTAGAAGAATGGGGTATCACTTGGGTGCGTCCCGGTCCTAATGGTACCAATTATCCAAAAGAATGCACTTGCGACAATATAGAAATTAAGGAAGCTGCTGATACACGTCACCGCATTATGTGTGTTGAGGGCGCTATTTCTATTGAAAACGCGCTTGATATGATTGAATGGCTACCCAAAGTTGGTTTTAATGGTTACTATATCCAGCCGAATAAAGCTCACGAGTATTTTGAAAACTGGTATAACCACCAAATGAGCACCGTAAAACAACCTGAGCAGTATACTGTTGAACAAACTGAAGAATATGTAAAACTTATTTCAGTAGAAATCGAAAAACGCGGTCTTTATACTTATGCCGATGATTCCAAGATTAGAAACGACCACATTATATCAGACCAAATTTTTGATGCCGGCGGTGAAGCTATTGCTCGTATCGTTCACAAAGATATACAAAATTTTGATGATTCAGCCCTTAACGGTTTTACCGTTTGTCAGTTACAACGCAATGCTTTCCCATCATCTATCGTAATGACGACAATTGCTAAAACACTTTGGAATCATAATACCAATTTCCAAAAATTGCGTTGTGATTTATATGCTGCTGCTTTCGGTAAATATTCGGTAGAAACTACTACCGACTATTTTGCACTACTTTCCAAAGCTTTTGATATTGAAGTTATTCACGGTCAAAAACAATTTAACGCATCCGAATTTAAAGCAAATTTAGAGGCTGCAATTACTGCAATGGAATATTTGGAGTTCTATGTAAACAGAAAGTTTTGGGAAATTGGAGATAGCGACCCTTGTCAAAAAGATTCGTGGGTATATTTAAACATTCACCGAAAGATTTACACCTTCCTTGCAAGGTCACTTATTGCTAAAATTAATGGTGAATTTAAAAAAGCAGAAGAATATCTAAAAAAATCACAGGAAATAGCTTTTGAAAATGAAGATATTTTACAACCGGTTTTTGACTGTATGTTCTATGCTAAAATCACCAACGAAAATATAAATTTACTTAATACATAATTTCTGCCTTTGCTCCTATTTTAATTGACAATAACGGACGAGAAATTCTCGTCCGTTTATTTTGTAAACATTAATACATTTTAATTGACAACTAATATTGACATATGGTATATTTAATAAATAAAAAATTTAAGAAATTTGGTGTTTTCTCATGAATAGTAAAGTAATTAAATTTGCATATGAAGAATTAGAAAAATATCTAAAACTTTTAGGAATTAATGCTACTATCAAACTCGGTCTTTACGAAGATTTTGGTCTCCAAGAGAAAGTTGAAGACCCATTTTTTGATGATGGTTATGTAATCAAAATACATAACAATAAAGGTTATATTGCCGGTTCTAATGAACGTAGTGTTTTATTTGGTGTTTACCGCGTATTAGAAGAATGGGGTATGACTTGGGCGCGTCCTGGCAAAAACGGTGACCACATTGCTGAAAATCCCCACTCAGAAGACCTCGAAATCAATGAAAAAGCATATCTAAGACACCGCACAATGTGTATTGAAGGTACTATCAGTTTCCAAAATGTACTTGATATGGTTGACTGGATGACCAAGCTTGGTTTCAACGGCTATTTCGTTCAGTTTGAAAACTCTTACCAATTTTTTAACAACTGGTATACACACAAGGAAAACCCATATAAAGAGCCCGAAGAATTTAACTATCAAATGGTTGAAGACTTTATGCTCACCCTTGATAAAGAACTTAAAAAGCGGGGACTTTTATTCCATCGAAAGGGACATGGTTGGCACTCTATCCCCTTTGGTCTTTCCGAAGACCCTGTAAAGAAACCTAAACTTGAAGACATACCCGAATGGTACACCGAAATTTGCGCTGAAAAAGACGGTGTACGCGCTGTTGACAAACAAGGTATTTACTTTAATCAACTTTGCTTCACCCGTCCACGCGTTATTGAAACTGTTGCCGATTCAGTTATTGAATATCTAGGTCGCCACCCCGAGGTAGATATTTTACATTTTTGGTTAGCAGATGCCTTTAATAACACTTGCGAATGCGATGATTGTACCAAATTCCGATATGCCGATGCTTACGTCAATATTATTAACGAAGTTACCGACCGTATGATAGCCAATGGTATCAAGGTTAAATTAGCACCGATTGCTTTTCTTAATACACTTTGGCCACCTATTGTTGAGAAATTACGCAATAAAGAATGTCTTATTATGACATGGGCGCCCATCACCCGTACCTTTACACAATCATTCCCAAGCGGTCATCAAACAAAGGTTGCACCCGAATATAAAATTAACGGTTATGTAAAGTCATATGATATTGACGAAAACCTTTCATATCTTTACGAATGGCAACAACATTTCGATGGTGACTGGCTTGACTATGACTACCACCTTATGTGGGACCAAGTGCTTGAAGCAGGTGGTGAATCTATTGCAAAGGTTATTAGCGAAGATATTAAAAACTTTAAATCATTAGGTCTTACCGGTTTCATCAGTTGTCAGTTACAGCGTAATGCTTTCCCTTCTTCCATTGCTATGATTACCATGGCAAAAACAATGTGGAATAAGGATGCCGACTTTGAAGAAATCCGTACAAAACTTTATGCGGGTACTTTTAGCCGCTGGGTTGTAGGTCCGCTTAAAGAATATTTTGCAACATTGTCTGATTGCTTTGATTTAGCACTTATCAAAGACGAAGCTTCTGGACACGATGTTATAGACACCAGTGTGGATAAATCTGAAGATGTTGCAATTCTCCGTGATAAAATGCTAAAAGCGATTAAAACAATGAAAGAATTTATGCCCACTATTGAAAAGTATCTCAATAGTTATGACCCGCATGAAAACGATTCTTGGCATTTACTCAAACTACATAACCATATTTATACCCTACTTGCACAATCAATCATCGCAAGAATTGATGGTGAATATGAAAAAGCCAACCAACTTCAAGATGAATCTATTGATTTTGCATTTAAAAATGAAGATTTCTTGCAGCCTGTTTTCGACTGCTTCCTCTATTATCGTATGGTAAGAAACAGAGTTCGCGTAGCAAATCCCGAACTCGGCGCTCCTGAACTTATTTAAACTTTAAAATCAATACAAAAAAAGGCACTTGAACATGATGTTCAAGTGCCTTTTAAAACTTAAAAATTATTTTTCATAATTTGCAACGATTTTCTTAATACGGTCAACAGGGTCTAAAAGACTGCTGATTGAATTGTCGTAATTAAGAGTTTCAATAAGGAGGGCTATGTACTTGGACATATTTACACTACAGTACCATTCGCGTGATAATAGCTCGGGTGTTTGATAAATAAGGTTGGTTGTGAAAACCTTATCAATAAGTCCGTTTTCGTAATATTCATCAAACTTTTCAAGACCTTCAACAAACAAACCGAAGGTGGAGAAAACGAAAATTCTTCCTGCGCCTTTTTCTTTGAGTTTAGCCGCGATATCGAGCATAGATTCACCCGAAGAAATCATATCGTCAACTAAAATCAAATCTTTACCCTTGATTTCGTTACCTAAAAATTCGTGTGCTTCAATAGGGTTTCTGCCGTTTACAATTACCGAGTAATTACGGCGCTTGTAGAACATACCAAGTTCTAACCCTAATACAGAAGAATAATAAATACAACGACCCATACCACCCTCATCAGGAGAAACAATCATAGTATGCTCACGGTCGAGCTTAATATCGGGAACTGTTTTAAGGAGGGCTTTAATCATCTGATAAGCTGCTTGTACATTATCAAAACCATCAAGCGGAATTGCGTTGTTAACGCGGGGGTCATGTGCGTCGAATGTTATAATATTCTTAACACCCATTGCAACAAGTTCTTGCAAAGCCATTGCACAGTCCATAGATTCACGACTGGTTCTTCTATGCTGTCTGCCTTCGTAGAGCATAGGCATAATTACAGTAATTCTTCTTGCCTTGCCGCCCAAAGCCGCAATAACACGCTTTAAATCTTGGAAATGGTCGTCAGGACTCATCGGAACAGTTTGCCCGTACATTTTGTACTCAACGCTGTAATTAAAGCAGTCGCAAATGATATAAACATCCAAACCACGAGCAGTATGTTTAAGTACTGCTTTTGCTTCTCCAGTACCGAAACGCGGACAATTTGCAGGAACTACAAAAGTTTCGTCTTCGGGAATTTCGCGCCATTGTTTTAAATAATAGTCTACCCTTGAGGAAATATCCTCACATCCTCGCATACTGATTACAGCCAAATCGCCATAAGGAGTATGCTTAAAATCAACACAAGCCATGGTAAAAAGCCCCCTAAAATTTTTATTAATTATATAATAACATAAATCTTGCGACAAAAAAAGACTTTTTATTGATTTTTTTATCTTTTTTTAAAAATTGTAATATTTTCAAAAATCTTATTGAATAATTAGGCTTTATTTGTTATAATTATTAAGATTAAATACACTTTACACGAAAGGTAAAATTTTTATGGCTAAGGTTTATCTTTTAGCACACACTCCCTACCCTGAGCATACTGTGGCTTCGGCGGCAAAATTATGTTACAGTAGTTCTACCATTTCAGGACTTCGCGAAAATCTTTCAGATGAAAGCGCCGCAAAATTTGTAGAAATGCTTTCTGAAATCGGTCACGAAAGTCCCATTGAACACGCTTCTTTCACATTTGGCATTGAAGGTGTTTCCCGTGCGCTTTTGGCGCAAATCACCCGTCACCGTATGGCTTCTTTCTCGGTTAAAAGTCAGCGTTATGTTCGCGAAGGCGCTTTTGAATATGTAACCCCGCCCGAAATTGAATCGGTACCGGAGGCTAAAAAGGTTTATGACGAAATTATGGCAGAAGACCAAAAGCGTTACGACTGCCTTGCTGCAATTTTAAAAGAAAAACATATTAAAACATTTTTATCGGAAGGCAAAGACCAAAAAGAAGCCGAAAAACTTGCCGAAAAGAAAGCCATTGAAGATGCTCGTTTTGTGCTTCCGAATGCTTGTGAAACACAAATGATTATGACGATGAATGCTCGTTCACTTCTTAATTTCTTTAAACATCGTTGTTGCAACCGTGCACAATGGGAAATAAAAGATGTTGCCGACCAGATGTTGGCGCTTGTTTTACAAGTAGCACCTGAACTATTTAAGAACGCCGGTCCCGCTTGTGTTCGCGGCGGCTGTAGTGAAGGTAAAATGACCTGTGGTAAAGCAAACGAAATCAGAGAATTTTATAAAGGACTTAAAAACAATGGGTAAACTAATAGTTATAGAAGGTCTTGACGGAAGCGGAAAATCTACCCAACTTGAACTTTTACCGCAAAATCTAAAAAAGAATGGCATTGATTGTAAGACCGTTTCCTTTCCCGATTATGACAACCCATCAAGCACACTTGTAAAAATGTATTTGAAGGGTGATTTCGGCAAAAAACCCGATGATGTTAATGCCTTTGCGGCTTCTACCTTTTACTGTGTAGACCGCTACGCTTCCTTTAAAGCGCACTGGGGTGAGTTTTATAACGGCGGCGGAACTGTGGTTGCAGGTAGATACACCACATCAAATGCAGTTCACCAATGTTCAAAACTACCCGAAAGCGAGTGGGAAACATTTTTAGAATGGCTTTACGACTTTGAATATAACAAGGTTGCTATTCCAAAACCTGATAAGGTGATTTTTCTTGATATGCCTATTGAAGTTTCGCAAAAACTGCTTTCAGGCAGATACAAGGGTGACGAAAGCAAAAAAGACATTCACGAAAGCGATACCGAATATCTAGCACGTTGCCGAAAAGCGGCACTTTTCACCGCAAAATATTCGGGATGGGAAATTATCCCCTGCTCCAAAGACGGAGAAGCCCGTGCCATTGACGAAATAGCAAACGATGTACTAAAAGCATGTTTGTCAATTTATTAAAGGAGAATATATTATGGTTTATTTATTTTTAGCAAACGGATTTGAAGAAACAGAAGCAATAGTGCCGCTCGATATTTTGAGAAGAGCAAATGTTGATGTGAAAACTGTTGGTATAGGCAGTGATATTATTACCGGTAGTCACGGTATTAAAATTGTTTGTGATACCACAAATGAAAATTTGTCTTTTGAAAATTTACAAGGCATTATCTTGCCCGGCGGTTTACCCGGTGTTACCAACCTTGAAGCAGATGATACTGTACAAAAAGCAATTGACTACTGTCTTGATAATAATCTTTTAATTGGCGCAATATGCGCTGCGCCGCAAATTCTTGGTCATAGAAATGTTTTCCAAGGCAGAGATGCCGTATGTTACCCCGGTTTTGAATCCGAACTTCCGGGTGCTACCATCCTCAAGCAAAAGACTGCGGGTGATTTGAATTTAATCACAGCTATAGGCGCAGGTGCTTCCTTTGAATTTGGTTTGGAAATATTAGCATATTTAACTGATGATGCCACAGCGCTTTCTATTAAAAAAAGTATGAAATACTAAATAACGGAGTTTTAAAATGAACGATAATTTTAATAACACACCTCAAGATGAATATATTATTGGCGAAGGTTTTGAGGTTGAAGAAATTAAAATTGAACAAGATAAACATTCAAAACGAAAAAATAAGAAAAAAGGTACTCTGCACGCTGTTATTTGGACAGTAATGATTTTCATTGTATCTTTTGCTATTGCCTTTACGGTAATTTTTGTAGGCGCAGACCTTTTAGGTTTTACAACCAGTCAACCAAAAGATATGGTTTTAGAAATTCCAAAAGGCAGCACAGCTTCCCAAATAGCCGATATCTTGGAAGAAAAAGGTCCTGTAAATATCCCCTTTGCTTTCCGTGTTTATGCAAAACTTAAGGGCTTTGACAACCAATTCAAATACGGCGTTTACACCTTTAGTTCAGATGATAGTTATAGCGAAATTGCCAAAAAACTTATAGAGCAAGGTGCAAAAGCACAAAGCGTTACTGTCACCATTCCCGAAGGTACAGGCATTAACGATTTTACTAAAAATGTTAATGGTCAAAATGTAGTTGTTCCCGGAATTGCTACACTCCTTGAAAAAAATGGTGTTTGCACTAAAGATGATTTTTTTGCTGCATTGAAACAGATTGAGTATACGGGCGAATATCTTTCAAACTGTGACCCTGACCGCACCTATTACGCGCTTGAAGGTTACCTTTTCCCCGAAACATACGATTTTTACAACTACGATTCTAAAGAATGTGCCGTATTGGCAATTAAACGTATGATTGCCGAGGGTGAAAAACGTATCACTCCTGAAATGTATAAAAAAGCCAAAGAGATGGGTTACAGTATGAACCAAATTCTCACAATGGCATCAATTATACAGATGGAAGCCGGTACTGATACAGAGTCTTTGCCTAAAATTGCGGCGGTATTTTATAACCGTCTTAATAGCGACCAATTTGCAACTTTAGGCTCTTCCCCCACCTGTTACTACGGTGATTCGTTTAAACGCGACGACGAGCGTTACGACACATACAAAGCAAAAGGTTTGCCACCAGGGCCCCTTTGCTCACCCAGTATTGATGCTATAAACGCAGCTTTAAACCCCGACAGTAATGAGTATTTTTACTTTGTAACCGATGCAAAAGGCAAATTTTATTTCCATAAAACACTTGCCGAACAGAATGCAACCATAAACAAACTAAAACAGGATAAAAATTGGATTTATGAGTACTTTAACAAATAAAATACCCGAACTTTTATGCCCTGCAGGTGACCTTGCCCGTCTAAAAGCCGCAGTAGATTACGGTGCAGATGCAGTTTACCTTGCAGGTGAAGAGTTTGGTATGCGCACCGCCGCCTCTAACTTTGGAATAGTTGACCTTAAAGAGGGTGTAAAATACGCCCACGATAACGGCGTTAAAGTTCACCTTGCGTGTAATACAATACCCCATAATGAAGAAATACCGCGTTTACCTGCCTTTTTAGAACAAGTGAATGATATTGGTGTAGATGCGGTTATCTCTGCTGACCTTGGGACAATCGGTCTTGTAAAAAAATATGCTCCCGATTGTGAACTTCACGTATCGGTACAATCTGGTATATGCAATTATGAAACCGCCAATGCTTTTTATAATTTAGGCGCTAAACGTGTTGTTTTAGCACGAGAATTATCCTTAGCCGAAATTGCAGAAATCAGAGCCAAAACGCCTAAAGAACTTGAACTGGAAGCTTTTACACACGGTGCTATGTGTGTATCATTTTCGGCAAGATGTTTGCTGTCGAGTTATATGACAGGCAGAGATGCCAATCGCGGTGACTGTGCTCAACCCTGCCGTTGGAGTTATTCTTTAATGGAAGAAAAGCGCCCCGGTCAGTTATTTGATATAACCGAAACCGATAAAGGCACCTACATTCTCAATGCTAACGATTTGTGTATGGCAGAGCATCTCGACAAGATGCGTGATGCAGGTATCGATAGCCTTAAAATTGAAGGCAGAGCCAAATCGCATTATTATGTAGCGGTTACAACCAATGCATACCGCGGTGCGCTTGACAGTTTAGCAAAAGCCGAATCCGATTGGAAATGCCCCGAGTGGGTTATGGAAGAACTTAATAAAATCAGCCACCGCAACTATTCACAAGGCTTTTTCTTCGGCACCCCCGAAAACGCCCAAACCTATGCTAATGCAGGTTATGTACGCGATTATTCAGTCGCCGCTATTGTCGACGGATACGAAGACGGCAAAATTATTGCCACTTTAAAAAACAAATTTTTAAAAGGTCAGGAATTTGACTGTTTAGAACCTAAAAACAAACCATTTATAGTTAAAGCGGATGTGGTTTATGATGAAAAAGACAACGAAATTGAGTCTGCACCACATCCTATGATGACTGTTAAAATCCCCTATCCACACCCTGTCAAAAAAGGCTCGTTACTTAGAATGAAAGCAGATTAAAATTACACCTCTTGCCAATAATAAAGCAAGAGGTGTTTTTATGTTACAAATAAATTTTTGGGATAATTTTACTAAAAGAGGTATGGTTTGCTATGTAATAATTATGTTGCTACTTTTCACCTGTGTCTTGCGCGTCGCGGTAATCGTTAAAGCAGATTACACTCAAGTACAAGCCGAAATGAGCAGTATAAAAATCAAAATCAGTGACACACGCGGCACCGTTTATGACTGTAACAAACAACCAATTACCAACACTCAAAAGAAAATAATTGCCTGTGTTTCCCCCACACCTCGTGCTATAACCACAATCAGTTCAATATTAGACGGCAATGAACTTAATAGTGTACTCGAAACATTGAAATCACAAAAACCCACTGTTTGCGAAGTAAATGAAATTATAGAATGTGACGGCATTGCCTATACCGAAATTTATACCGATTCTGCAAATATACCCGCCATTCACACAATTGGATATGTAAACCAAGAAAATGTTGGTGTAAGCGGTTTACAAAAGGCATACAATAAGTATTTACAAAATGAACAACCTTTAACTGTACGATTTGCTTCTGACGGAAAAGGTCGACCGCTTGCCGGTATAAAACCACAAATAGAAAACCAATTTTCAAAAAATACAAAGGGAATTATTACAACATTAGATTTACAAATTCAAAAAATCGCACAGGAATGTGCCAAAAATATAACTAAAGGCGCCGTTGTAATTGCAGATGCTAAAAACGGCAAACTTCGTGCTGTTGTAAGCCAACCGGATTTTACACTCGAAACAATTGAAGACGCGCTCGACGACCCTAATTTACCTTTATTTAACCGCACACTCGCATCATATAACGTTGGTTCGGTTTTTAAACCTTGTGTTGCCGCCGCAGGGCTTGAAAACTCCAAAAACCGGTTCACCTACAATTGTACAGGCAGTTGTAAAATTGTAGACCGAATATTTAACTGTCATAATACCACAGGTCACGGCAAAACCAATATTTTAAGCGGCATAGCCAATTCTTGCAACACCTATTTTTATAATTTTTCATTTAAAATAGGCGGTAACAATATTCTTAATATGGCGCAAAATTTAGGGTTTGGAAAATCAATCTCCATTTGCAACTCTATCGAAACATCTAGCGGCAACCTACCAACTCAAGAAAAATTGGAAAATGCGGCGCATTTAGCAAATTTAAGTATAGGTCAAGGTGAACTTACCGCTTCGCCTATATCACTTCTTCCCCTTTATTGCGCTATTGCAAATGGCGGTTATTATACTCTGCCAAGTTTAGTTGAAGCGACTATCGAAAACGGCATAGAAACGGCTCTTAAACAAAACAGTCCTACCTACGCTTTTTCAAAAAGTAATGCCCTGATTCTTAAAAAAGCGCTTTCAATGGTTATAAAAGACGGTACAGGTATGAGTGCCAACCCAAAAACTGTAACCGCAGCAGGTAAAACCGCTACCGCGCAAACAGGCAAACACAAAAACGGCAATGAAATCATAAGCAGTTGGTTTTGCGGTTTTTTCCCTTATGAAGAGCCTAAATATGTGGTAATTGTATTTTGCGAAGATAATACAAAACAAACAAAATCTTGCGCCGAGATTTTTGCCGAAATTGCAGATAGAATTAACCTTGAAACTTAAAGCGAAAAAGGGTTATTTTGGTTGACAAAATAGGGTTTAAAGTATATAATTAATATGTATGTTTAAATTTTGACAAAGGATGTTTTTTATGAAATGGACTTCACTTAACGACCTTAGAGAAAAATACCTTGCTTTTTTTGAGTCGAAAGACCATTTAAGACTCGGCAGTTTCTCTTTGGTGCCAAATAACGATAAATCACTTTTGCTAATAAATTCAGGCATGGCGCCGATGAAAAAATTCTTCACAGGTGAAGTAACACCGCCAAGTGTTCGCGTTACCACCTGCCAAAAATGTATCCGTACCCCCGACCTTGAACGCGTTGGTATTACAGCACGTCACGGCACATTTTTTGAAATGCTCGGTAACTTCTCTTTTGGCGATTATTTCAAAACCGAGGCTATTACTTGGGCATGGGAATTTTTGACAAAGACGCTCGAAATACCTGCTGAACTTTTATGGCCTTCTGTTTACGAGCAAGATGACGAAGCATATAATTTCTGGCGTGATGTTATCGGTGTGCCCGAAGAACGCATTGTAAGAATGGGTAAAGAAGATAATTTCTGGGAGCACGGTACAGGTCCTTGCGGCCCTTGTAGTGAAATTTATTTCGACCGCGGCGAAAAATACGGCTGTGGCTCTCATGAATGCAAACCCGGTTGCGACTGCGACAGATATATGGAAATCTGGAACAATGTTTTCTCGCAGTTTAACAATATGGGCGACGGCACATATACCGAACTTGAACATAAAAACATTGATACCGGTATGGGTCTTGAACGTTTGGCTTGTGTTATGCAGAATGTCGACAATATGTTCGAGGTTGATACCATCCGCAATATTTTAGATAATGTCTGTCGTATTTCGGGTAAAGAATATGGAAAAGACAATAATACCGATATTTCTATCCGCGCTATTACCGACCACGCAAGAGCGGCTACATTTATGATTAGTGACGGCATTATCCCCTCTAACGAAGGCAGAGGCTACGTGCTTCGCCGTATCATTCGTCGTGCGGTACGCCACGGTAAACTCATTGGTATTAACCGTCCGTTCTTTATGGAACTTTGTGATACTGTTATAAACGAAAACAAGCAAGGTTATCCCGAACTTGTTGAGAAACAGCAATTAATAACAAAAGTTATCAATAACGAAGAAGCATCTTTCAACAAAACTGTCGACCAAGGTCTTAATATGCTTGAAGAACTGACAAAATCAGGCAAGACATTCTCTGGCGATGATGCTTTCAAACTTTACGATACTTACGGCTTCCCCATCGACCTTACTAAAGACATCTTAAAAGAAAAAGGTATTGAACTCCAAGAAGACCGCTTCCGCGAACTTATGGAAGAACAAAAACAAAAGGCTCGTAATGCCCGTAAATCATCCGACGGTGAAAGTTGGAAGAGTGACGGTATCACCTTTGACAATATCCCCGAAACTGTTTTTGTAGGCTATACAGAAAATAGCATTGATACCGAAGTTTTGGATATCGTAGTCGATAATGAGCATACAAATAGCGTTTTCGAAAATCAAAAAGCAATTATTGTACTTAAAGAAACACCTTTCTATGCTGAAAGCGGCGGTCAGGTTGGTGACACCGGTGTAATTAAGACCGAAAACGGTGAATTTGTTGTTCGCGACACCACCAAAACCACAGGCGGTATTATTACACATTTTGGTACTGTTAAAAGCGGCGTATTGTCTGTTGGTGATATGGTTTGTGCTAAAATTGATGTTATCCGCCGTGATGCTATTCGCCGTAACCATACTGCCGCCCACCTTTTACAAGCAGCTTTACGCACAGTTCTCGGCAATCACGTAGAACAAGCAGGTCAGTTGGTTAACGAAAAAGCAGTTCGCTTTGACTTTACACATTTTTCTGCCCTAACTTGCGAAGAAATAAAAGCCGTTGAAGATACTGTAAACAATGCTATTTTAAGTGCTATTACAGTTGAAAATACCGAAATGCCGATTGATGAGGCTAAAAAACTCGGTGCCATGGCTTTGTTTGGTGAAAAATATGGTGATGTTGTCCGCGTTGTAAACGCAAAAGGCGTTTCTGTTGAACTTTGCGGTGGTACACATGTGGATAACACATCAAAACTTGGCCTTTTCCACATAAAAAGTGAATCAAGCGTAGCTGCAGGTGTACGCCGTATTGAAGCGGTAACCGGCGCAAATGTGCTTACAGTAATTGAAAACTACATTAAACTTGTAACTGATACTGCAGATGTTTTAAAGTCAGCTAACATTAATGATGTTGCAAAACGCGCACAAGCGGTTATGGGTGAACTTAAAACCGCTAAACAATCACTTGAAAAATTAGAAAGCAAACTTGCAGGTTCCAAAATCGGCGATATACTTTCAAATGCTACCCCAGTTGGCGACATTAAGGTCGCAGTTGCCCGTCTTGATGGCACCACACCCGATGAACTTCGCAAAATGACCGACACAGTAAAAGCTGAAAACCCCAATACAGTAATCGTTTTGGGCGCACAAAATGGTGAAAAACTCACATTCTGCGCCGCTTGTGGTAAAAGTGCGATTGAAAAGGGTGCCCACGCAGG
>SVPC01000025.1 GCA_015066095.1 Oscillospiraceae bacterium
AGATTCTTACATTCAGTATACCGCCGAAAAGTATTTGGAAACTGCTATTGAGCAAAATGAAATCGCCGAACGCGGTGCCGCTGTGGTTATGGATGTAAAAACAGGCGCTATTCTTGCTATGGCGGTTAAGGGCGACTTTAACCCTAACGAGCCTTTTGTTTTGTCAGCAGAAGACCAAAAAAAGGTAGACGAGGAAACCGATACCGAAAAGCAGAAAACTTTAAGAAGCGACCTTTTAAACCGTCAATGGCGTAATAAAGCCGTTTCAGACAGTTATGAGCCAGGCTCAGTTTTCAAGGTGGTAACCGCTTCAATCGCAATAGAAGAAAATTTGATAAGTGAGAAAAACAGTTTTTTCTGTAACGGCAGAACTACCGTTGCAGGTCAAGGCTACGGTTGTTGGAAACACGGCGGTCACGGCACACAGAATTTGAACAACGCAATCTCTAATTCGTGTAACCCCGCATTTATTACAATCGGTCAGATGGTTGGTGTAAAAACTTTTTCTAAATATTTTAAAGCCTTTGGCTTTACCGAAAAAACAGGTATAGACTTACCGGGCGAATCGCGTTCTACCTACCACTATGAAGAAAATATGGGTCCTGTTGAATTGGCGTCTTCGTCATTTGGTCAGACCTTTAACGTTACACCCGTGCAATTACTTTCGGCAGTTTCTGCCGCTGTAAACGGCGGTTATCTTGTAAAACCGCATTTGGTAGCAAAAAAACTTGACCAAGACAACAAGGTAATTGAAACTGTATCAACAAGTTACAAAAGACAGGTTATATCCGAAAGCACATCTGCTACAATGCGTAAACTTATGCAATTTGTATCAGAAAACGGCGCTAAAAACTCGCTTGTTTCGGGTTATGATATCGGCGCAAAGACAGGTACATCGCAAAAGGTATCTAAAATTCAGGCAACAGGGGACTCCTATTTGTATATAGGCTCTTGTGTTACAGTAGCCCCTATAGATAACCCCGAAATAGCAGTATTTGTTATGCTTGATGAACCTAAGGGTGATAATTACTACGGCGGTGTTATTTCTGCACCTGCAAACTCTAAAATTATGGCAGATGTATTGCCTTATTTGGGTTATGAACCGAGTTATTCTGATGAAGAACTTAAAAAGATGTCGGTTGAAGTACCTGATGTTGTGGGCAGTACGCTTGAAGAAGCAAAAGGTAAAATTGGGTCTAAAAAAATGGAATATAAAGTTGTGGGCTCGGGTGATAAGGTTGTAAGACAGTTGCCCGAAGCGGGAAGCAAGGTTGTAAACGGCGGTACAGTTATTTTGTATACCGATAAAACCTCGCAAAAAACCGTTACTGTGCCCAACTTTGTAGGATTGACCGCTACTGAAGCCAACAAGGCGGCTGCAGCGGCAGGTGTAAATATTGAATTTTCGGGCAATATTACAACAAGTGGCTTAAAAGCCTATAACCAAAGTATTACGAAAGGAACAAAAGTTGACGCAGGAACAGTAGTTACTGTGTATTTCCGAGACGAATCCGCAGTTGATGGATAACTTTTTGAGTGCGCAATGAAATTAGGTCTTTTACTCAGATGTGAAAAAAAGTTAGCCGAGTTAGAGATAAAAGGAATTACAAATGATTCTAGGAAAGTAAATAAAGATTATGCATTTGTAAATACTTGCGGTAAAATCGAGTATGATTTTGATGCATTAGATAACGGTGCAGCAGTTGTCATAACCTCAAATGACTTACAGATAGAAAACGCAATTAAAGTAGATAATATTTCCGAAATTTTTGCCCTTATGTCGGCAAAATGGTTTTCTGACCCCGCAAAAAAACTAAAACTTATAGGTGTAACAGGTACAAACGGCAAGACATCTGTTACTTATATGTTAAAAGCAATTTTGGAAAAAGCGGGTAAAAAGGTGGGACTTATTGGTACCAATCAAAATATGATAGGTAACAAGGTAATCCCGTCTATAAACACCACACCCAATGCATATTACCTTAATGAATTGTTTTATAAAATGGAACAAGATGATTGTGAGTATGTAGTGATGGAGGTATCGTCACATTCGCTTGAGGGCGGTCATATTATAGGACTTCAATTTGAGGTCGGTGTTTTTACAAATCTCACACAAGACCATCTTGATTTTCACGGTGATATGGAAAGCTATTATACCGCTAAGAAAAAACTGTTTGCACAGTGTAAAACCGCCGTGCTAAATGCCGATGACCAATATTTTTCACGCTTGTATGATGAAATAGATTGCAAAAAAGTGGCATACAGTGTGGGCGGCGCATCTGATTATATTGCAAAAGCGGTAAACTGCTTTGCCACACACACCGATTATAAACTTTTGACAAATGATGAATTACTTCATATCGATGTAAACACAGGCGGTAATTTTACTGTATATAATTCGCTTGGCGCCATAACTGCCGCTTCGCAAGTAGGTGTTCCTTACAGCGTTTCAAAAGAAGCATTGGCAGATTTTGACGGCGTAAAGGGCAGGGCAGAGGTAATACCTAATACGGGTGATTTTACTGTTATAATTGATTATGCTCACACACCTGACGGACTGAAAAACATTTTAAAAACATTTAAATCTTGTGCAAAAGAAAGAATAATATTGCTTTTTGGCTGCGGTGGTGACCGCGATAAAACAAAACGCTCCCAAATGGGTGAAATCGCTTCGATTTATGCCGATTATGTGATTGTCACAAGTGATAATCCGCGCACCGAAAATCCGCGTGAGATTATTGACGATATAATGAAAGGCATTCCAAACGGATTATTTGGTGGCAAAATTATTGAGGATAGATATGAAGCAATAAAATTCGCTCTTTCAATTGCGCAAAAAGATGATATAATAATATTGGCAGGCAAGGGGCATGAAGATTATCAAATTATCGGTAAAGAAAAGCACCCCTTTGACGAGCGTGAAATTATAAAATCTTTGCTCGGCTAAACTGCCTAATAAAATAAAAGAAGGTAATAAAATGAACGATTTGACCGTAATAATCGCGGCTGTTGTAGGCTTTGCAATCACCTTGTTTTCGGGTTATTTTGTAATTCCTTATTTAAGAAAACTTAAATTTGGGCAGACTATTCTTGAAGAGGGTCCTAACTGGCACAAATCAAAACAAGGCACACCCACAATGGGCGGTATAATGATTATTTTAGGTTTCTTGGTTGCGGTACTTTTTGCAATCGCTTATGCCTTTATCAATAAAGAATCAGCCCTATATATTGAATTTGCTGACAGGCAAAAATTTATAACCGCAGTTTCCGGTATACTTATGGCGCTTTGTATGGGTGCTATGGGTTTTGTGGATGACTACATAAAGGTGGTTAAAAAGCGTAATTTAGGTCTTACAGCCCGTCAAAAAACATTTTTGCAACTTTTAATTGCCGCACTTTATTTAGTGGCACTTCGTGTTGGTGGTATGACCACCACAACCATGCCTTTTATTGGCGACATAAATATTACAAGCGGTTTTGGTCTCTTGTTCTGGCCTATTGCCTTGTGCTTTATATACGGCTTTACAAATGCGGTTAATTTGACCGACGGTATCGACGGACTTGCTTCTTCTGTAACACTTGTGGTTGCTTGTGGTTTTATGCTAGCTTCGAGTTATTTGAACTTTGTCGCAAACAATGTTTTGTGTTGCGCGTTAGCAGGTGCTTGTGTAGGCTTTGTTTGTTGGAATGCACATCCTGCTAAAGTATTTATGGGGGATACAGGCTCAATGTTCCTTGGCGGACTTGTGGTAGCAGTTTCTTTTGGTATCAACCGTCCCGTATTACTTATTTTTGCAGGTATTATTTACTTGTTTGAAGCGCTTTCTGATGTAATTCAGGTTGCGTATTATAAAAAAACCAAAAAGCGCATATTTAAAATGGCACCGCTCCACCACCATTTTGAAATGTGCGGTTGGTCAGAAAACAAGATAGTTTTTGTTTTCTCGTTAGTAACTCTTGTGGGCTGTCTTATAGCCTTTGTTCCGATAGCATTAAATTTATAATTTGGAGGAAAACGTATGGCGAGTACAGTAAAATCGAATAAAAATACTGTAAAACGCGGAAAAATTGATATAACCTTTTTTTCATTCGTGCTGATACTTTTGACCATCGGATTGGTTATGTTGTTTTCTGCAAGCTATGCGTACTCTTATGAATATTATGGCAACAGTTATAAGTTTATCTCCCGTCAGGCAATATTTGCTGTGGTTGGCGTGGCTTTGATGTTGCTGGTATCTCGAATTGATTATCACACACTTAAAAAGTTCGCTTGGGTAATATTCATTGTCGTTTTGGCAATGCTCGCGGTGTTGCTTATATTACCACCAATGCTCGATGGAATGGATGTAAAAAGATGGATTGCCATAGGGCCGATTTCGTTCCAACCGTCAGAACTTGCAAAGTTTGCAATAGTGTTATTGTTTTCTTCACTCATTTCGGCAAACTTTAAGCAAATGCGCGATTTTAAGTTTATTTTCTTTTTGGTAGTTGTGTTAATTCTCACTTGTGGTTTAATTGTTTTAGAACCGCACCTTTCGGCTACAATACTTGTATTTATGCTTGGCATAGTTTTGCTTGTTGTGGGCGGTCTGCCTAAAAGATATATCTTTGGTGGCTTGGGTGCAGGTATCGGCGGTGTAGGTTTGTTGGTTATCACAGGTGCTATAGGCTACGCTTCCGACCGTTTTAAATATTGGTTAGACCCGTGGTTAGACCCAACGGGTGAGGGCTTTCAGACTATTCAGTCTTTACTGGCAATCGGCTCGGGCGGAATCTTGGGCAGAGGTATTGGTCAGTCAAGACAAAAGTACCTTTGGGTACCCGAACCGCATAACGACTTTATTTTTTCAATTGTATGTGAAGAATTGGGCCTTATTGGTGCAATTGTTATAATAATACTATTTTGTTTACTTGTTTGGCGCGGTTTTGTAATTGCAATGCGTTCACCCGATAAGTTTGGTGCGCTTTTGAGTATTGGTCTTACTTTCCAAGTAGGTTTACAGGCGATGCTCAATATTTGGGTTGTTACAAATACTATACCTAATACAGGTATAAGTTTGCCGTTTTTCAGTTACGGCGGTACATCGCTACTCATTTTGCTTGCCGAAATGGGCGTAGTGCTTTCGGTATCGCGTAGCGCTAATGTAGAAAAAACATAGAAGGGGATATTATGAAGATTTTGTTTGCAGGTGGCGGTACAGCAGGGCATATCAATCCTGCATTAGCAGTTGCCGATTATATAAAGGCTCGTCACCCTGAGGCTCAAATCAGTTATATCGGTACTGCCGAAAAGTTAGAGGCAAAACTCGTTCCCGCTAAAGGATACGATTTTTATACTATAAAGGTTGCAGGTTTCAGACGCTCTTTAAGTCCTAAAGCCATTATTCATAATATTTCGGCTGTGAAACTTGCCGCAACTTCTATGATGAGTGCTAAAAAAATTATTAAAAAAATAAACCCCGATGTGGTTGTGGGTACAGGCGGTTATGTTAGCGGTCCTGTGCTAAAAGCCGCTCAAAAACTCGGTATAAAAACTGCTATACACGAACAAAATGCTTTTCCCGGCGTTACTACAAAAATGTTGGCACCAAATGCCCAGAAAGTAATGCTTGCAATGCCCGAAGCAAAGAAATATCTGAAATTAAATAAAGAGCCTATTGTTACAGGCAATCCTATAAGAAACGAATTACTTACAATAGACCGCGAAACCGCAAGAAAGAAACTAGGTTTTGGTGATAAACCACTTATCTTGTCTTTTGGCGGCTCGTTGGGTGCAAAGCGTGTTAATGAAGCGGTTTGCGACCTTATAAAATCACATAACGGCAGTGATAAGTTCTATCATATCCACGCAACGGGTAAATTTGGTTACGAAACAATGCTTGAAAGCCTTAAAGACACAGAACTTTCAAAGGATATTACTATTCGCGAGTACATAGACGATATGGATGTTTGCCTCAATGCGGCAGATTTGGTAATTTGCCGTGCGGGTGCTATCACTCTCGGTGAATTACAGGCTTGTGGGAAGGCGGCAATACTTATTCCGTCACCTTATGTTGCCGAAAACCATCAGTATCATAATGCATTAACCCTTAAAAAAGACGGCGCTGCAGAACTTATAGAAGAAAAAGATTTAAGCGGTGAAAGTCTTATAGAGTTGGCATATAAACTTTTAAATGATAAAGAAAAACTTGCAAAGATGAGCAAGTGCGCTAAAGAAAATGCAATTATCGACGCAAACCAGCGAATTTATAACATAATTATGGAGTTAATTTCGGCTTCGTGACAAAAAACACATTTCCGCATAGTATGAATTGTAATCTAGAGACTATGCGGAGTGTGAGTTATGGCTGAAATTTTAATAAACGGTAATAAAAAACTAACGGGCAAAATTTCGGTACAGGGTGCAAAAAACAGCGTGTTACCGATTTTGGCGGGAACGCTTCTTATTAAAGGTGAGTGCGAAATACATAATTGCCCCAATATATCAGATGTAGATGCTTCAGTTAAAATACTTGAAGCATTGGGGTGTAAATGCAGTAAGCAAAACGACTGTGTGACTGTAGATGCTTCTTGTGTTACCGATTATAAAATCTCCGAAGATTTAATGCGAGAAATGCGGTCTTCGGTAATGTTTTTAGGCGCTATAATAGGTAGAATGGGTAAGGCGGTAATCAGTAACCCAGGTGGATGCGAATTAGGTCCGCGCCCTATAGATTTACACCTTTTAGCCCTCCAAAAGATGGGTGTCCAGATAACTGAAGAACACGGTTTTTTGTATTGCGATGTGCCAAATAGATTAAACGGTACCGAAATACATTTGAGTTTTCCCAGTGTCGGCGCTACTGAAAATATTATTTTGGCGGCAGTTACCGCAAGTGGCACTACTGTTATTCACAATGCCGCAAAAGAGCCTGAAATCAGCGACCTTGCCGATTTTTTAAATTCTGCAGGTGCTAAAATTTGCGGCTGTGGGTCGGATACTATTTATATTGAAGGTGTAAAAAATCTACACGCAACATCTCATTCAATTATTCCCGACAGAATTGTTGCTGCTACCTATATTTCTGCGGCGGCGGTGACAGGCAGTGAAATTTATCTTGATAATGTAATGCCGTCACATATGGTTTCCTGTCTTTCACTATTTAAAGAAAGCGGATGCGATATTGTGGTTTGTGGTAAACGGCTAAAGGTAATACCGCCTAAAAGGTTGCAAAGGATACCGACCGTGCGCAGTTTGGTGCATCCGGGTTTTCCGACCGATGCAGGCCCGCTTATGATTACAATGCTCTCTTTGGCAGATGGCACAAGCATTTTTGTGGAAAATATATTTGAAAACCGTTTTCGCTATGTGGGTGAACTTAATCGACTTGGCGCAAATATTAAAATACAAGGTAAAACTGCAATTATTGAGGGTGTACCCAAATTGTGGGGCGCTTCTTGTAAATGTACAGATTTACGCGGCGGTGCGGCAATTGTGGTTGCGGCATTAGCGGCAGAGGGTCAAACGGTTATTGGTGAAATTTCTCATATTTTGCGTGGTTATGATGATATAGTAGGTAATTTATCTTCACTTGGTGCGGATATTAAAATAATTTAAGGAATGATTTTTTGAAAGATAATTATCAAAACGATGATTTTTTGCGTAAACGCAATGAACGACAGAAAAAAATCAAAAAAAGACGAGCAAAAATAGTGGTTTCTGTAATACTTATATTGCTTATTGGCGTGGGTATTGTTTTGTCGGTAACTGTACTGTTCCCGATAAAAAATATCGAAGTAAAAGGCAGTAAAATTTATTCATCCGCTCAACTAAAATTGGTTTGTGAAGAATTAAAGGGTAAAAATCTGATAATCGCATCCGAAGAAGATACACTTGGTATGCTGCGTTCAAAACTGCCTTATGTGTCCACGGTCAAGTTTGAACGTTCACTCCCTGATACACTTAATATAAAAGTGACAGATGCTAAGGAATATGCCTGTTATCAGGTAGCACAAAGATATTATACGGTTAGTAATGACGGTTGGGTTTTAAACAGTTATGCCGAGCCTCCAAAGGATATAATATTAATTATATGTGATAAGGTTAAATGTAAAATCGGTACAAAAATTGAGTTTACTGATAAAGAATTAGATTTAGAGTCTATCAAGACCCAAATAATCGAAAGTCTTTCTAAAAATAATATAAGCGTAAATTATTTACAAATTAAGGGAGAGGGCTTTGTAGAAGCAAAAGTGGAAGGCCGATTTATAGTCGATTTCGGGCAAATGGCAGATATTGACTCAAAGATAAAACATTTGTCTACCATGATGGAAGAAATTGACAAAAATGCCACTGGAAGAATAAATCTTAGTATGTGGAATGGCCAAAATAAGCAGGGAAGTTTTGTGCAAAGTGACATAAAATAAAAAAAGTAACAAAATTGTAATAAAAGTATTGAAATTTGAAAAAATGTGTGTTATTATCTATATGTATGATTGAATAATAGCGTACTATTTCTAATTTACATAAAGACGGAGGATTAAAAATGTTTGATGTTGCAGAAGAATTAGCAAATGTTGTTCAAATTAAAGTTGTAGGTGTCGGCGGCGGCGGCGGAAACGCAGTTAACCGCATGGTTGATGCCGGTGTTAAAGGTGTACAGTTTGTAGCTATTAATACTGATAAGGCTGCTTTATTTAAATCAAAAGCAGATGTTAAATTACAGATTGGTGACAAGACAACTGCAGGTATGGGCGCAGGTGGTAACCCCAATAACGGTAATGCCGCTGCAGAAGAATCTAAAGACGAAATTGCTGCTGCTATTCGCGATGCAGATATGATTTT
>SVPC01000010.1 GCA_015066095.1 Oscillospiraceae bacterium
TCTCTTAGATAATGCCTTAATTGCTTGATTTAATGCTTGTTTCCGTGTCATAGTGGAAAACTCCTTTCGTTGTTTTCCACCTTCAACAACCATTCCTATGATTATAGGTGAAATAAGGCGGTATTTAAGGGATAACAACCTAATCAGAGTAAGCCGTTCAATAAAGGATGTGGCTTACCGAGCGATGCAGGTTAAGGAACAACTGATAGCCAAAAATCAAGAGGAGCCCACCGTAGCGCAAATAGCAAAAGAACTTGAACTACCAATAGAAGATGTTGTTATTGCCCTTGAAAGTGTAGTGAGCCCTATGTCGCTTTATGACCCAGTCTATTCTGATGGTGGTGACACGATTTATGTGCTTGACCAGTTGGGTGATAATAATGATGATAGAAACTGGTTGCAAGAAATTGCCTTTAAACAAGCAATTGCTGATTTATCCGACCGTGAAAAACATATTTTAAGTTTGCGGTTTATGAAAGGTAAAACTCAAATGGAGGTTTCAGAAGAAATAGGTATTAGTCAGGCGCAGGTTTCCCGTCTTGAAAAGGGTGCGCTCCAAAAAATAAAATCATAATTTAAGTAATTTGTGGAAAAATATTACTAACTTTACTTTGGAGGTTTTATTTATGAAAAGAAAAATTCTCGCATTTTTGCTGGCAGTCTTGGTGGTGACAAGTAGCTTTCTATTGGTTGGTTGTGGTCAAAAGGATAGCGAAGCACAGGTTTATTTTCTTAATTTTAAGCCTGAGTCTGCGGCAGTTTATGAGGAACTTGCAAAAAAGTATGAAGAAGAAAAAGGTGTAAAGGTTAAGGTGGTTACCGCGGCGGCAAACACCTACGAGCAAACATTGAAATCGGAAATTGCAAAAACCGATGCACCCACTATTTTTCAGGTGAACGGACCTATCGGTTATAATTCGTGGAAAGATTATTGCCTTGATATAAAGGAAAGTAAATTATATTCTTACTTGACCGATAAATCTTTGGCAATAAAAGACGGCGATGGTGTGTATGCTGTGCCTTATGTGGTAGAGGGTTACGGCATTATATATAATAATGCTATAATGGATAAATATTTTGCACTTGATTCCCGACAGAAAAAGGTAAACAGTGTCAAGGAAATAAATAGTTTTGAAACCCTTAAAACTGTTGTAGAAGATATGACTAAACACAAAAAGCAGTTGGATATAGAGGGTGTTTTTGCGTCTACTTCACTTTCAAGCGGTGAAGATTGGCGCTGGCAGACCCATCTTCTAAATGTACCGCTTTATTATGAATATCGCGACGATGAAAAACAGTCTGACCCCACTTTGGCTTTATTAGATGCAAAAGAAATTTCTTTTAAATATGCCGATAATTTTAAAAATATTTTCGATTTGTATACCGACAACTCGGTTACTAAAAAGACCCTTTTGGGTTCTAAATCGGTAGCAGACTCTATGGCGGAATTTGCCCTTTCAAAGGTGGCTATGGTACAAAACGGTAACTGGGCATGGTCGCAAATTTCGGGTGTTGAAGGTAATACCGTAAAGGCGGAAGATGTAAAAATGATGCCTATTTACAGCGGTATTAAAGGCGAAGAGCGACAGGGAATATGCATTGGTACCGAAAATTATCTTGCCATAAATAAAAATGTTAGCGAAGAAAAGCGTAAGGCGTCTTTAGAATTTCTTGATTGGCTATTTTCAAGCAAAACAGGTAAACAATATGTTACCGAAAAATTAGGCTTTATAACTCCATTTAACACATTTAGCGACACCGAAAGACCTAATGACCCGTTGGCAGGTGAAATACACCGCTATTTGACCGACGAAAATACCGAAACCGTACCGTGGATATTTACAGCATTCCCAAGCGAAACCTTTAAAAAAGAAACCGGCAGTGCATTACTTGACTATGTGCAAGGCGCTAAAGATTTTAAGGCGGTTGCTGATACTGTAAAGACTAAATGGAAGAGTGAAAGAAAATAAATGAGAGAGGTTAAACGGTATTTCCCAATATTTGTTATGCCGACACTTATCGCCTTTCTGATTGCCTTTGTTATACCTTTTTTGTTAGGGCTGTTTTTGTCTTTTACCGAGTTTAGAACAGTATCCGATGCACAGTTTGTGGGTTTTTCTAATTATATAAATATTTTTTCATCCGACCAAACTTTCTTAAGTTCTTTAGGGTTCACAGTGGCTTTTGCGCTGGTTTCGGTTGTCAGTATAAATTTGTTTGCGTTTTTATTGGCGTTGCTTTTAACCCGCAATATATTTGGCACAAAACTTTTCAGAACAGTGTTTTTTATGCCAAATCTTATTGGCGGTATAGTGCTCGGTTATATCTGGCAATTGATAATTAACGGTGTGCTTTATAATTACGGCTACTCTATAACAAGTGACCCAAAGTTTGGCTTTTGGGGACTTGTGGTGCTTATGAACTGGCAAATGATAGGTTATATGATGATAATTTATATAGCGGGACTTACTAATGTTCGCACCGATATTTTAGAAGCGGCAAAGGTTGACGGTGCAGGATATTTTACCACGCTTTTCAAGGTGATAATTCCGTCAGTAGTGCCGTCGTTTACCATCTGCTTATTTCTTACTATAACTAACTCATTTAAACTGTTCGACCAGAACTTGGCACTAACAGCGGGTGCACCTGCAGGGCGTACCCGTATGGTGGCGCTTGATATTTACGAAACCTTTTACGGAAGTGTGGGGTCAGAGGGTATAGGACAGGCAAAATCGGTAATATTTTTCTTGGTAGTGGCGGCAGTATCATTAACACAACTTATGCTTACCCGTAGAAAAGAGGTTGAAAATTAGTGCCGCAAAAATTTAAAAATACAGGAATTTTTATACTGCTTATAATACTTGCTATAATTTTTATAGCGCCTGTGCTTATAGTTTTAATGAATTCCTTTAAGTTGCGTTTTAATATCGCAACCGAGCCCTTTGTTTTGCCAAATTCTCAAACCTTTACAGGCTTTTCAAACTATGTTACGGGTATTAGTACCACATCTTTCTTAGAGGCTTTTGGTTGGTCGCTGTTTATTACGGTTTTTTCGGTTTTGGCAATAATTATTTTTACATCTATGACCGCGTGGTATATTGTGAGAATAAAATCGTGGTTTACAGGTGTACTTTACTATGCTTTGGTTTTTTCAATGATAGTGCCGTTTCAGATGGTTATGTTTACTATGTCGAAAACCGCGAATGTATTAGGGCTTGATAATCCTTTTGGTATAATTTTTATATATTTAGGGTTTGGCGCAGGACTTGCCACATTTATGTTTACGGGTTTTATAAAATCTGTGCCTGTGGGTGTGGAAGAAGCCGCCAACATTGACGGCTGTAACCCGTTACAAACATTTTTCAAAATCGTTTTTCCAATTTTAAAGCCTACTACAATTACAGTAGCGATTCTTAACGCTATGTGGATATGGAACGATTATCTTTTGCCTTATCTCGTTATTGGTAACGATTATAAAACAATACCCATAGCCATCCAGTATTTAAAAGGCGGCTACGGGTCAATTGATATGGGCGCTATGATGGCAATGCTCGTGCTCTCCATCATCCCTGTGGTTATATTCTATTTGCTATGCCAAAAGTATATTATAAAGGGTGTCGCCGCAGGTGCGGTGAAAGGGTAGCATTGTTATATAAGTATATAAATTATGGTTTGTCGGGGAGTAAATTGTATCGTCAGGAAGCCCTCCCCTCGAGGAGAAGGCTTCCTGTGCTATCTATATAAAAACATCGTAGGGGAGACCATTGGTCTCCCGAAAAATTACATCTCACCTGAACGGGCAAACACTGTTTGCCCCTACGGTATACCAATCATCTCCCCGATAAACTACAATTTAAGAATTAAAAACGGTAAAAGTGGGTTCACTTTTACCGTTAAGTTTATCTTTTGAATATTTATTTTATTTCATTAGTTAATCCCAAAATGTAATCAGTGCTCACTTTATAATATTTGCTTAATGTAATAACAATATGGGCGGGGATTTCACTTTCACCTGTTTCCCAACGACGATATTGTGTTAAATGCACATTTAGTAACTTTGCTATATCTGCTTGGGTTTTGTCTTTATCTTGTCTTAAATCGCGTATTCGCTCATAAATGTATTTCATTTTCAACACCCCTATACGTATTTTACATAAAAACACGAAAATGTGTTAACAATAACACGATAATGTGTTATTATAGTTTTGCGGACAGTTACCACATCACATTTAATCTAAAATTTAGCGCCACACAAAACTGTTTGTTGTCACGCAAAAAAGAAGATGTCTAAATGACATCTTCTTTTTTATAATAGGTTTATTTATGATACGTGCTACCCTCATTTATTTTAAAGGCGCGGTAAATTTGTTCTAAAAGCAAAACCCTAAAAAGTTGGTGCGGAAAGGTCATTTGTGAAAAGGAAAGTTTTACTTTGCTCAAATTTTTCACTTTGTCACTAAGACCATAAGAACTGCCGATAATAAATGCAAGGTTTTTACCGCTCGATTGCGAAAGTTCAATTTCACGGGCAAATTTTTCACTTGAAAATTCTTTGCCTTCTACACAAAGGGCAAAAATATTGCAATTTTGCGGAAGTTTTTTAATAATTATATCAGCTTCTTTTGAAAGCGCTAAATCTATTTCACTTGCCGATGGTTTTTCGGGTAATCTAACAGGCTCTAATTCGGTAATTTCAAAACTGCAATAACGCGAAAGCCGCTTTTGATATTCTGCCACCGCTTCTTTTAAATATTTTTCCTTTAGTTTTCCAAGGCAAATAAGAGTAATTTTAATCATATTACAGTCACCCCGTTATCACTCGGCTTAGCGATTGTAAGGGTATAATCGCGGTCAATTTCTGCTCCCAAGTCGATAAGGGCAGATGTGGCGCATCGCTTTGCAAGCATAGGGGTATTATTATGCTGACTTAAATGCCCTAAAATAAAACGCCTTGTACCGTTCTCAAAAAGATTTTTAAGTTCGGTAGCACACGCGGTGTTTGATATATGACCTTTGTCCGATAAAATGCGAACTTTAAGTTCGGGTGGGTAAGGACCTTTTTTAAGCATTTCAACATCGTGGTTTGATTCGAGTAAAACTAAATCACTACCCATTAGAGCGGTACGCACAGTATCTGTCACAATGCCAAGGTCGGTGCAAATAGACACCTTTTTATTATCGGGCAGTAAAAATGTGTATCCGCTTGAGCCTACGCAGTCGTGACTGGTAGCAAAACGGTTAACTGCAATACCGCCGATTTCGATTGTTTCCTTGTCTATGGGCAAAACGGTGACACCCTTAGGGATTTTATCGCCGTTTATAAGCGCAGATAGGGTTTGTTCTGATGCTATAAGTGTAGCACCTGTTTTATTTAAAAAGGTTTTAAGACCCTTTATATGGTCTATGTGTTCGTGGGTTATCATAACGGCACTTATATTTTCGGGGGTGGCATCAATATATCCAAGACTTTCTTTTATACCTTTAAAAGAAGCGCCTGCATCAATTAAAATATTGCCTTTTTTTGTGCCTATATATGTACTGTTACCGCTTGAACTGCTGTAAAGCGGAAAAATAATTGACATAATTCATTTTCCTTTGTCAGTTTATGAAAAAAGGTCAACATTAGTTGACCTTTTTATGCTTGTTTTAAAATTTCGGTATTATCGGGACGGTAAACACGCTTGATATCAGCGCCTAATTGGGCAAATTTTTCTACCACATCTTCATAACCGCGGTCTATCCGCTCTATTTCTTCAACTTCGGTAACGCCTTTTGTAGCAAGTCCCGCTATAAGCATTGCTGCACCTGCGCGCAGGTCAACAGCCTTGACGGGGGCAGGGGTAAGGCTCTCTACACCTGTGATTACTGCCATTTTACCGTCAACCTGAATATCTGCGCCCATAAGGGTCAACTGGTCTACATACCTAAAACGGCTATCCCATACGCCCTCAGTCACAATGCTAACACCCTCTGCCAAAGCTAAAACTGTTGCAATTTGTGGTTGCATATCTGTGGGGAAACCAGGGTGTGGCATAGTTTTGACATTGCATTTTTTGGGGCGGCGAGTCATAGTAACCCTTACCGCTTCGTCATACTCGGTGATTTGAGCACCGGTTTCGCGAAGTTTTGCAATTATAGATTCTAAATGTTTAGGGGTTACATTGTCTATAAGCACATCACCGCCTGTAGCAACTGCAGCAGCCATATAAGTACCGGCTTCTATCTGGTCGGGGATTATGCTGTAAGTAGTGCCATTTAGACTGTCGACGCCTCTTATTTTAATTATATTTGTACCTGCGCCCATAATGTTAGCGCCCATAGAGTTTAAGAAATTTGCAAGGTCAACAATATGGGGCTCTCTGGCAGCATTTTCTATAACAGTAAGGCCTTTTGCTTTTACTGCGGCAAGTATAATGTTTATAGTAGCGCCAACAGACACAACATCCAAATAAATGGATGCGCCGTAAAGCTCGTCCGCGGTGGCTTCTACAAGGCCACTTTCAAATGTGATTTTAGCGCCTAAACTTTCAAAGCCTTTGATGTGTTGGTCAATAGGGCGCACACCAAAGTTGCAACCGCCGGGAGGCGCTACACGCGCCTTTCTCATACGGCCCAATAAAGCACCCAAGAAATAACTCGAAGCACGCATACCCTCTGCCATCTGTTTTGAAACAACAAAAGAATTCACGTGACGGGGGTCTATTTCCACAGTTGATTTATTTATGTTTTTAATATTAGCACCTAATGCTTCCATTGCGTAAAGTATGTTAGTTACATCGGAAATATCAGGAATATTTTCAATTATACAAGGACTGTCTGCCAAAAGTACAGCGGGGAGAATTGCGACGGCGGCGTTTTTTGCACCGCTTATACGGACTGTGCCTTTTAAAGGTTTTCCGCCTGAGATGACAAATTTCTCCAAAATAGCCCCTCCAGTCGTAAGTTATTCTTTATTATTATACCCAAAAAGTAAAAATGTATTTACTAACAGATATATTATATACTATATATGGGGTAAAGTCAATTAAAATTAGAAAAATAACAGACTCGCTTAAATTTCAAGCGAGTCTGTAAAGTATTAGTTTATTTTTCCGTAAAGTGGAATATCGGTGTCTTTTTTAGGCTCTCTTGCAGGAGCAGACACTATATTGTTGTTGTTTCTCGGACGACGGTTATCGCGGTGACCGGCGCGACGGCGACCCGACTGGCGCAAGGGTTTAAGTTCTGTGCCTTCGATACCAATTACAACACGGCGGTCTGCGCCTTCACCAAAAGAAGCAGATGTTACACCATCGTAATTTTGTACAGCGGTGTGAATGATTCTGCGTTCATAGGGGTTCATAGGTTCTAATGTACGGCATTTGCCGGTTTCAATAACCTGCTTACAAATGCGACCTGCAAGGTTTGTAAGTGTTTCTTCTCTTCTTTGACGGTAGTCGCCAATGTTGAGTGACACTTTGAAATAACCACCGCCATTGTTTGCGGCAAGACCTGCAAGGTATTGGAGAGAATCAAGTGTTTCACCCCTGTGGCCTATTATAACGCCAAGACCTTCGCCCTCAAGTTCGATTATAGCAGAGTTGTCTTTTTCGTCAACCTTAATAGAAAGATTTGTGCAACCCAAGCTTTCCAAAATGGGTTTCAAATAATCGATTGCACTTTTAGCGCGTGAATCAGATGCTAATTGGTCTTCGGTAACGAGATTTAACTCTTCCTTAACAACTGCTGCTTTTTTGGGAGCATCAGTTTGTTTTTTTGCGGGTTTTGCGTTTACTTTCTTTTGCTTTTGGGGTTTGTCCTTTTTAATGGGGTCGGGAAGTTCTATAAAAGCCTTAACTTGGGCGGAATTTCCGCCGAAAAGACCTAAAACTTTCTTTTTAGGGAAAGCGAGGACATCAAACTCTATATCGCTGTCGTCGCTGACATTTAATTTTAAAACGGCGTCTTCTTTGGCTTGTTCAATAGTCTCGCCATAGCCGATTGCTTCTTTAATCAAGAGAATATCCTCCTTAAATTATTCGTCACTGGAAAGTTTGCTTATTTGACCTGCTTCAAAATCACTTTGTTTTGTAAGTTCTTTACCGCGCATTTTGGCAAGGAGTTTGTGCGGACCGTAATAATACTGAACAGCCACCTGCAACAAACCACCTATAAGCGAAGAACATGCCCAATAGAAGGTAACACCGCCAGGCAAACTGAAACCTATAAAGAGAGAGATTACAGGCATCATAAGGAGCATACCCGACATACTGGGAGCATCGGGATTGGTCTTCTTTTGCATTTTCATAGATAAAATACTTGAAAGAATTTGTGACAAAAATGCCAAAATCGGTAAAATCCAGTTGAGTCTGAATGCCTCGAAAATATTCCAATCAAAATCAGGAGTACCAGTCAAATCAATGCCGAAGAAATCGTAATCGATTTGAGTTTCTTCATTTTGGTCTCTTTTAATAACAGTTTGTAAGTCTTTTTCAATTTTGGAATATTCTTTCTCTTTGCCACATTCAGTATAAAGTTTCTTAACGGTGCCTTCAGGGTCATCGCTTCTTATTAAATTAACAAGAGTAAGTTCAGGACGCCCGGTGTCCCATTTAATGATTTTGTTGATTTCTGCTTTACGTGCATCGTCCGCATCTTCGAGTTCTTCGGAGATTACGGCGTTAATCTTATCAGAAACAACAGCGGCTTCATCAATATTTGCCATATATGTGAGCGGACTTAAAATGAGAGTGTAAATACTCATCATTATAACAAGACGGATAATCATAGGTAGACATCCGCCTGACATAGAAACCTTTTCTTCTTGATAAAGTTTGCTGGTTTCCTGTGAGATTTTTTGCCTATCGTCGCCGTATTTCTTCTTGAGTTCGTCAAGCTTTGGCTTTAAGCGAAGCTGTTGAACAGAAGACTTTTGGCTTTTGATGGTAAGCGGAATAAAAAGAATGTTGATAAGCAGAGTGAAAACAAACACTGCCATTGCAAAATTGTTGTTAAATATATCCGCAATAAAGCGTAATACCCAACCAAGTGGGACATTTATAAAATCAAACATTTATACACCCATCCATTCATTATAAAAAATGGTAATTTTCAAATTTAATGTTTTTTCTCGGGTACGGGGTCGTACCCACCCTTACAAAAGGGATTACAACGAAGTATTCGCCAAATTGCCAGACCTGTGCCTTTAAAAGCACCGTGAACGGTGATTGCTTCTATAGCATACTCTGAACAGCACGGTATAAAACGGCAAGTGGGAACTAATTTGCGCGGTGAAATGGCGCGTTGGTAAAATCTAATAAGTTTAATCAGTATCTTTTTCATTTTGGTAAGGTTTTAAAACACCGAACGAATCAAGAAATTTAAAAAGATGAGAAGTAACAACGGTGCTTTTTACATCTAAAATACGTGTTCTTGCGACAATAACAAAATCATAACCAGAAATTATTTTGGGGCAAACGGTACTGAATGCTGCCGTTATAACGCGCTTTGCACGGTTGCGTTTTACGGCGTTGCCTATTTTTTTACTTACAGTAATACCGAGCCGTGGTTGGTCCCCGCGGTTTTTGTTTATATAAACCACAAAATAGGGACACACAAAAGACTTACCTTTATTGTAAACACGGCGAAAATCACGGTTTTCTTTTAGTTTTACTATCTTCATAATAAAAGTAAAAGCCACATGTAAGTGGCTTTTAATATGACAATTTCTTTCTTCCTTTTGCTCTGCGGCGTGCAAGTACTTTGCGGCCGTTAGCAGTAGCCATTCTCTTTAAGAAACCGTGCTCTTTCTTACGGTGAAGCTTTTTTGGTTGATATGTTCTCTTCAACTTTGTACCCTCCTTAATATTGACTTTGCGGTTATATAGTAAGTGCAAAACGGGTGCACATAACCTTTCAATTGTAGATTATAACCCAAAACACCCCTATCTGTCAATAAAAATTTTTGAAAGCAGAAAAATATTATAATAAAAAAATACTTGATTTTTTAAAAAAGATGTGATATTATTATTTGGCTAATGTGATAGAAAGGAGTGACAACGATGAAAGAAGGACTTCATCCTGAGTATGAAAAGGTAACAATTAAGTGCGCTTGTGGTGCTGAGTTCGAAACTCGTTCCACTAAAAAGGATATCCGTTTGGATATTTGCTCTAAATGTCATCCGTTCTTTACAGGTAAGCAAAAGTTGGTTGATACCGGTGGACGTGTTGATAGATTTAACAAGCGATTCAACATTGGAAAATAATTACCTTAAAACCGCACGCCTTACGGCGGTGCGGTTTTTTAAATCTTTAAAGGGGGGATTTTCTTGAAAGAGTATTTGACCGTTTTCGAACAAACACAAACTGAATATGTTGAAAAGCGCTCGCGTTTTATTGCCACTTTGCGCCATTGCGAAACCGAGGCGGATGCTAATGCTTTTTTAGAGGAAATGCGCTCTAAATATTGGGATGCCAGACATAACTGCTTTGCATATTCTGTGAATCGCGGTAAGCTTTGCCGTTTTTCGGATGATGGTGAACCCCATGGTACAGCGGGTAAGCCTATGCTTGATGTGATAGTAGGGTCGGGTGTTACCGATATTGCGGTGGTAGTAACAAGATATTTCGGTGGTGTGCTTTTGGGCACAGGCGGTCTTGTGCGCGCTTATTCAAAGTCGGTACAGGATGTTTTACAGAGTGCCGAAGTTGTAAAAATGGTGCCGAGTGCCGTTTTAAGTGTGTGCTGTGATTACACCGACCACGGCAAATTGGTTAATTTAATTACCGCGTGTGGTGGTAATATCACCGATACCCAATTCACCCAAAATGTGACGGTGGAGTTTTGTATTAGAGCAGAAGATGTTGACGGTTTTCAAAAAAAACTTACCGAAACTTTTTCGGCAAGGCTTAAATTTGAAGTAATTTCAGAAAAATTGATGCCTTTTAAAGAAATTTAAAGGATTTTGCAGTTTTTTTGCTAATATATATAATGAAAGGGGTAGAGTTTTATGAGTTGTCCGAGAATTATAACCGAGCATAATGAAAAAATCATATTATCAGAAAATGCTACCCTTTGTGCTAATTCCAAAGGTAGGAAGATTTTTGAAGAAAAATGCAGTCTGCGGACCGATTTTCAACGCGATCGCGACCGCATTATACATAGTAAAGCGTTCAGACGCTTAAAACATAAAACACAGGTGTTTTTGTCGCCCGAACTTGACCATTACCGCACTCGCTTAACACATACGCTTGAAGTGTCACAGATTGCACGTACGCTCTCTCGCGCGTTAAGGCTTAATGAAGATTTGACCGAGGCCATCGCGTTAGGTCACGATTTGGGGCATACACCGTTTGGACATGCCGGTGAACGCGCACTTGATAAGTTATTGGAATTTGAGTTTACACATTATGACCAAAGTGTGCGCGTGTGCGAAAAGTTAGAAAAGGCGGGTAAAGGTCTTAATCTAACTTATGAAGTTTTAAACGGTATTGAACGCCACACTAAAGGTGCTTTTGCCGATACATTAGAGGGCAAGGTAGTACGCTTTGCCGACCGTATTGCTTATATAAACCATGATATTGATGATGCTATTCGTGCAGGGGTGATTTCTGGGGAGCAAATACCAAAAGAAATTGTAAGCCATTTAGGCAACAACAAAAGCGCCAGAATAAGCAGTCTTGTAAACAGTATTGTTACAAACAGTAAAGATGATATAGTAATGGATGCCGAAACTGAAAAATATTATAATATGCTTCACGAATTTTTGTTTGAAGCGGTTTACCGCAATCCTGTTGCTAAGTCAGAAGAAACTAAAGTTTTTGGTATTATAGAAGGTATTTTTAATCACCTTACAAAAAATCCCCAAAAGATGGGCGCAGAATTTTTAAAGATTATCGAAACCGAGGGCAAAAACCGCGCCATAGCTGATTATATTGCCGGTATGACAGACCATTATGCTATAACGGTTTATTCTGATATTTATATTCCCAAATCTTGGCAAATTTAAATTCAACATTATTTATTACAGGGAGGTGGAACAATGGCAATACCGCATGAGGTAATAGAAGAAATAAAATATAGAAATGATATTGAAAATACCATTTCACAGTATGTAACGCTAAAGCGCAGAGGTAAAAATTTGGTGGGGCTTTGTCCGTTCCACAGTGAAAAGACTCCGTCGTTTACCGTTTATCCCGAAAACGGCTCGTTTTACTGCTTTGGTTGTGGTGTTGGCGGCGATGTCATCACCTTTACAGGGCTTATAGAAAATCTTGATTACATTGAATCGGTAAAGCTTTTGGCAGAGCGCAGCGGCGTTACACTTCCGCAAGACGGTTATGACGATTCTATGCAGAAACTTAAAAACCGCATTTATGATATTAACCGTGAGACTGCTAAGTTTTTTCACGAGCATCTTATGAGTGAGCAAGGCAAATGGGCTTTGCAGTATTTGTTAGGCAGGGGGCTTACACTTAAAACCATAAAGCAGTTTGGTCTAGGCGCTGCACCCGACAGTTGGGATAGCCTTATAAACCGCTTAAAGGAAAAAGGCTTCACTATAAACGAGATGATTACCGCTAATGTCATAGGTAAAAGTCAACGCGGCACATATTACGACCGTTTCAGAAAACGCGTTATGTTTCCTATTATAAACATAAGAGGTAATGTGGTAGGCTTCAGCGGTAGAGCAATGCCGGGTGAAGATAAAATGGGCGGCAAGTATGTTAATACCTCTGACACCCCCGTTTATAAAAAAAGTGAAAATCTTTTTGGTATAAATTACGCTAAAAATAATTGTAGCGAACAGATTATTTTGGTCGAAGGCAATATGGATGTTATCTCGCTTCACCAAGCAGGGTTTAACAATGCCGTGGCACCGCTTGGCACGGCATTTACACCCGAACAGGTTAACCTTATTGCCCGATATACCAAAGAGATAGTTCTTATGCTTGATGCCGATGCGGCAGGTCAAAAGGCTATACGCCGTGCATCACAGTTGTTGGAAAATTCAGGGCTTAATGTGCGTGTGGTAGTAATACCCAATGGTAAGGACCCCGACGAGTTTATTAAAAAGAACGGCCCGGACCGTTTTAAAGCGCTTCTTGAGGGAGCGGTTAGTGATATTGAGTATAAATTACTTATGGCGGCGGACGGGTTGATGCTGGATACCGATGACGGAAAACTTAAATATTTAGGGGCGGCGGCACAGATATTATCGACTACTGATGATGTTATGACGCGTGATATATATATCGGCCGTCTTTGTGAAAAATACGGTGTTTCGCGTACGGCACTTACTGCTAAGGTCGAAGAATATCGCAAACAAAACCGCCGCAGAGAGCAAAAACAGGTTATAAATGATGTTATCCGTCCCAAATATACTAAGGACGATATAAATCCCGAAAGGCGAAAGTCGGTAAAGGGCGTTGCCGCGGAAGAAATGCTATTGTCAATACTTTTGCAGCATCCTGATTATATTGATTATGCCAAAGAAAATTTGGCGCGGGATAAAATGCTTACCGACCTTAACCGCAGAATTTATACTTGTATATTAGAAGCTCACGAAGATTCGATATCACCCGATATTTCAATTTTTGCGCAAAGCTTTACAGCTGCCGAAGTTGGGTATATAGTATCATTGCAAAATAGCAATAAAGCCGGAAATATCGTCAAAACGGTATTAAAAGACTGTATAAAGGTAATATTAGAAGAGAATACACTTTTAAATTTTTCGTCGGGTGACGACGAAAACGTGGAGGATTGGGCTTCTAAATTGCAAGAAATTATAAATATAAAACAAAAAGGGAATGAATAAAATGGCAGACACAAAAATAACTGAAAATAACATGGAAAAAGATTTTGAAAACAGCGAAATTGAAGAAAAACTATCAAGCATTGACGAAATAGAAAATGCTCCCGAAGATTTGGAAGAGCTTTTTTCCGAACCGCCAATACTTGATATTGATTTTGACGAAGAACCCACAGAGGAAGATTTGAAAGAGGTTGATGTCGACCAGATAGACGATGTTTCTCTTGATAATCTTTCGCTTGATGACCCGGTTAAGGTTTATTTGCGTGAAATCGGCCGCGTTCCGCTTTTGTCAAGTGAGGACGAAATAGAACTTGCGGTTAAAATCGCAGAGGGTAACGAGTATGCTAAAAAGCGTCTTACCGAAGCCAACCTTCGTCTTGTTGTAAGTATTGCAAAGAAATATGTGGGCAGGGGAATGTATTTTCTTGACCTTATTCAAGAGGGTAATGTGGGTCTTATTAAAGCGGTTGATAAGTTTGACCATACAAAGGGCTTTAAGTTTTCGACCTATGCTACTTGGTGGATTCGTCAGGCTATAACCCGTGCGATTGCTGACCAAGCGCGTACTATTCGTATCCCTGTTCATATGGTTGAAACTATTAACCGTTTAAAGAAAATTCAAAGCCAACTTTTGCACGAAAATGGCTTTGAGCCGACCGAAGAACTTATTGCAGAAAAGATGGATTTGCCGGTAGAAAGAGTTAGAGAAATTATGCGTGTAGCACAAGAACCTGTTTCTATGGAAACACCTATAGGTCCTGAGGAAGATTCCCGTCTTATGGACTTTATACGGGATGAAGATGCTTTGGCTCCCGATGAAGCCGCGCTTAAAACTATTACCAATGAAGATATTGACGGTGTTTTAAAAACTCTTTCACCGCGTGAAGAAGCAGTTATCCGTCTTCGTTTTGGTCTTATGGACGGCAGATGCCATACTTTGGAAGAAGTTGGTATGGAATTTGATGTAACAAGAGAGCGTATAAGACAGATTGAAGCTAAGGCACTTCGCAAACTTCGTCATCCTGTTCGCAGTAATAAGTTTAAAGATAGATAGGAATAAATTTTATGGAATTTTCATATAAAACTAATGGCGTTTGTTCAAGAAAAATTCTTATAAATGTGGAAGATGGTATTGTTAAAAGTGTCCGTTTTGAAGGCGGTTGTAACGGTAATACTAAGGGAGTATCCGCTTTGGCAGAGGGTATGAAGGTAGAAGATGTAATCGCAAGACTTGAAAATATTAAGTGCGGTTTCAAAAGCACATCTTGCCCCGACCAATTAGCACAGGCATTAAAAGAGATAGAAAAAAAACCTTAAATTCGGAGTGAGTAATTTGGTTTTTAATGATAATGATATAAAAATCGCTTCTGATAAGCCATCGCTTGATATTAAGAAAAATGACGAAGTCAGCAATAGTCAAGACCCTATTAAAAATGGTTCTTATGAACGGGCAAAGGAATGGGGTGCAACGGTAGCGCAAGAGCTAATGAAAGATGCGCTTGAAAACCCGATTAGTGAAAAGTGCGATTTTGAAATGACAATTCAAAGAAGGTTGTTGTTATCCTTTACAGCGACCATAGGTTTTGAACAGTATTCTTTTGATGATTCTTTTTGTGGTGTGGCACAAAAGAGTTTTTTGGATACACTTAAAGTACAAAATTCTGATTTGTTTGATACTGCACAGGACACAGGTGCATTTTCGTTCTATTATTTGGCATTTCGCCGCGGCGGTGATGTTGTCCGTCGTATAGGACAAACCTTTGCAATGCTTTGTTCTCACGATGGCGACCCCATTTATCAAGAATTAGGTGAAGCCTTATATTGTTGGTTTTTGTCGCTTGTGAAGAACTCTGCTTAAAATGAACATAAACCGTTCTTTTAGTTCATATTTTGAAATGAAAGGACGGTTTTATTATGCCACAATATATTTAAGTCCCTCCACGCAGGAATTCAACCCTTATAACGGTGGTGGTAATGAGGAATATTATATGAATCTCATAGCCGACGCTATGGAGCCCTATCTGGCGGCAAGCGGTATACAGTTTGTGCGAAACACACCCGATATGACAGCGGCTACTTCTATAGCAGCGTCAAACAGCGGTGTTTATGATTTGCATTTAGCCCTTCACTCCAACGCCACAGCGGCAGGTAACGGGGCGGCACGGGGAAGTGAGGTTTATTACTATCCTTCAAGTGTCAGCGGTAAGCGTTTTGCCGATATTTTGGCTGAAAATTTAAAACTTATTTATCCTCTGCCCGATTTGGTACGAACAGTACCAACTACATCACTTGGTGAGGTTTCGCGCACCAAAGCGCCTGGTGTTTTGGTGGAAATTGCATATCACGATAATGCAGAGGATGCACAGTGGATAAGGGATAATATCGAACTTATAGCGGCAAATATTGTACTGTCGCTTACAGAGTATTTTGGCATACCGTTTAATACACCCCAACCTATTACGGTGGCAAATGTTGCAACAAACGGTGGCAATCTAAATATCCGCACCCGCCCATCAACCGATGCTTTTGTGGTGGGCAGGGTGCCTAACGGTGCTGAAATTACGGTTTATGCCCGTGTACCCGGATGGGCGCTTATAGGGTATAACGGAATTGTGGGCTACGCGAGGGATAGTTATATAAATTTCAGTTGACACTTTAAAATAAATATAGTAACATAAATATGTCTAAAATAATGGGAAGTATAATTGTATGAATAAGTATAAAACCTTAGTTTCAAATACTGCGCTTATAAGTCTTGGCACCTTCGGTTCAAAACTGTTGGTGTTTTTAATGGTGCGCTTTTATACGGGCTACCTTACCACCGCCGAGTATGGCACAGCAGACCTTATACAGCAAACGGCAAACCTTTTACTGCCTATTATTTCGGTGGGTATAACTGATGGTGTTTTCCGCTTTGCTATCGGCAGTAAGGCCGACCAAAAAAGTGTATTTTCTTCGGGGCTTTATACCATAACATTAGGCGGTCTTGCTTTTTTGATTATTGTACCGCTTTTAATGCTTACCCACCAATTTGACGGATATATTTGGCTTATAATACTTTATACAATGGCTTCTTGCTATCATTCGCTTTGTTCTAAATATATACGCGCCCGCGGAAGCACCGCATTTTTTGCTGTGCAGGGTATTATTAACACTGCTATTGTAATTGTGCTTAATATACTATTTTTGGCGGTATTTAGTTTTGGTATAACGGGCTATGTTTTATCGGTTGCAATTGCCGATGCACTCTCAACCTTGCTTATTGTTGTTCGTGAAAAGCTTTGGCGCGATGTTACTGCAAAAATTGATAAAAGCATTTTAAAAGATTTATTAAAGTATAGCATACCAATGATTCCTGCCACTATTTTCTGGTGGGTAACAAGTGTTTCAAATCGCTATTTTGTAAGCGGATTTTTTGGTGCTGAGGCTAACGGAATATATGCTGTTGCTTATAAATTACCAAACTTATTAACCCTTGTTTCTTCGGTGTTTATGTTGGCTTGGCAGTTTTCAGCGGTTGTTGAGTCAGAAAAAGATAAGCAAGAGCATATTAAATTTTTCGGTACGGTCTGGGGCTCTTTCCAAAGTATAATGTTTCTTGTCGGCGGCGGCGTTACCGCTTTGAGTATACCACTTATAAAAATTCTTGCTGATAAGGATTTTTATTCGGCTGCTACGTATGTTCCAATGCTTACCGCGGCGATGGTTTTCAGTGCTTTTGCTAATTTTATGGGTACGGTTTATGTGGTGCAAAAGCGCAGTAAAAACTCGTTCTTGACCACGATGTTTGGTGCTGTTGCCAATGTGGCACTTACATTGATACTTATAAAAACACCGCTTGGTATACAGGGTGCTGCGATAGCAACTTTTGCAAGTTATCTTTTGGTATTTGTAATAAGGGCTATCAATGTTTACAAATATATACCATTTAAAATGTATTGGATAAATGTTATCATAAATATCGCAATCATTATTGTGCAATCGGTATTTATGATATGTAAACTGCCGTTTAACAATGTGGTGCAAGGATTGGCAGTTTTAGGTTTGTGCATTGTAAACTTTAAGTTTATTAAGGTTTTTGCTTTAAAAATGCTGTCTTTTGTGAGGAGAAAGAAGTAAATGAGTTTTTTGTGGACGACTTATTGGGGCAAACTAATAACTACATTTTTAGTTTCAATGGTGCCTATTATTGAATTGCGTGGCGCGTTGCCGATTGCTACGGGTATGGAAGTAGCGTGGTATATAGCGCTCCCTGTTGCAATAATCGGCAACATCGTTCCCGTTCCATTCATCATCATCTTTATAAAAAAGATTTTTGCTTGGATGAGTAAGAGAGAAGGCTTTTTGGCGCGTGTAGTTGTTAAGATGGAAAATAAGGCGTACTCTAAAAAAGATACAATAGAAAAATATGGTCCGTGGGGACTATGGCTCTTCGTAGCAATACCGCTACCCGGTACGGGAGCGTGGACAGGTGCTCTGATAGCAGCAATGATGGGTATTTCTTTGAAGAAGTCTTTTATCCCAATTGCTGCAGGTGTTTTAACTGCAGGTATTATAATGGCATTTGTAAGTTACGGCGCAGCAGAGTTGCTGTTTTGAATCAAATAAATAAAAGCGAGGTGAATTTCACCTCGCTTTTATTTATTTCAAAAATCCGTTTACTATTTGTTCTTCGGCTTGTTGTTCGGTTAGCCCTAATGTCATAAGTTTTATAAGTTGTTCACCTGCGATTTTACCGATTGCCGCTTCGTGAATAAGTGACGCATCTATATGATTTGCGGTGATTTTAGGCACGGCTGAAACATGCGCTTTGTCCATAATAATTGCATCACATTCGGTGTGACCGTTACAAATATTATTGCCGTTTATGGTTGATAAGAAAAGTTGACTGGAATTATCCTTTGCAACCGAGCGCGATACAACATTGGCGCTTGAATTTTCACCATCTAAATCTACCACAAAGTCGGTCTCGGCATATTGGTTTTTGTGTGTCATCAGTTTTTCGTGCACTACAAGTGTGGCATCTTTTTGAAGCCTTGCTTTGGTTACACGTTTGGTGGAGTCTACACCCTCAATCTGGGTGGTTTCCATTTCCATATATCCGCCTTCGGCAATATTGATAACGGTGGTGGGGTTCATATTGCGCTCACCATCACCGTCGCCTGTGCCAAGGTGTTTTTCCACATACTTAACCTTTGCATTTTTACCCACAAAGAAAGAGTGGATACCATCGTGACGGGATTCTTCGCTTCCGCAGTTGTGTATACCGCAACCGGCAACTATTTCCACATCACAATCCTCACCTATAATAAAATCGTTATAAACCACTTCGGTAAGACCGCTTTGGCTTATAATTACGGGAATATGCACCTTTTCGCCTTTAGTACCGGCTTTTATAATAATTTCAATACCATTGCCGTCTTCCTTTTCGCGAATGTTTATATTATCTGTAACACTGCGCGAAGAAAGAGCACCGTTTGCGCGGATGTTATAAGCACCCACAGGTGTGCCTTCAATATCGGCTATCATTTTAAGTAAATCTAATTCTAGAGTGTTCATATATTATTCCTCACAGTTAGCGGTAAGCACTTTACAAGCAATATCCGCCTTGTCTAAAAGGGTGGGTAAAATTTCATCCTTTGTGCCTTCGTGCTCGATGGTGCCGTTTGCTACAACTATAATTTTATCTGCTATATTTAAGATGCGTTCTTGGTGGGAGATTATAAGAATAGAGCCGCCTAATGTGTCGTGCATTTTTTCAAAAACCTTTATAAGGTTATTAAAACTCCAAAGGTCGATACCGGCTTCGGGCTCATCAAAGAGTGATACCTTTGTGCCACGCGCCATAACAGTTGCGATTTCTATTCTTTTAAGTTCGCCGCCCGAAAGTGAAGCATTTACTTCGCGGTTGATATAATCACGAGCGCAAAGTCCCACCTGCGAAAGGTAAGCACAGGCTTCACCCACGCTTATCTCTTGACCGGCGGCAAGGCTTATAAGGTCGTGCACAGTAATGCCCTTGAAACGAACAGGTTGCTGAAAAGCAAAGCTTATACCTTTTTTTGCACGTTCGGTAATTGAGAGACTTGTAATGTCTTCACCGTCAAGCAAAATTTGACCATCGTCGGGGGTGATAATACCTGCAATAATTTTTGCAAGGGTAGATTTACCACCACCGTTAGGGCCGGTAATTACTACAAAGCCGTCATCTATTTTAAGGCTTATGTTTTTAAGTATTTGTTTTTGTCCGTCTTCATTTTCTGCTGAAAACGAGATGTTTTTTAGTTCTAACATATATTCTCCTTTATTTCCCAATAGTATTTGCGAAAACTTTCGGGAAAATCGTTCATAATGCCGTGTTCGGGGTCGTAAAAAATTCCATCAAAGTAAAGTGACCAATGCCAACAACGTGGTGTTTCAAGACTTAATATGGCTATTTTAGGAAGCCCCGTTTTATCTTTTACTTCTTTTCGCTCTTTTATATATGAAACATTATAAAAATCTAGTGTGTAAAACATTTCTTTAAGCGTGGTTTCACGTGTGTTTCCTAAAAGTTTTATTATTTCTTCCACACCCACACCTGTTAGCATGGCCAAAACTGCTTGTCCGCATTGAAGTGGGGTGGGCTCTTTAATGTATATTGGCTTTTGCATATTATTTCTAACCTATAAATTTTTCTGCCAATGTGGCTATAAGCGGCATACTTATAATTGATAATAAGGTTGTAAGTGATACCATTGTTACAGAAAGTGAGGTGTCGCGCTCAAATTTAGAGGCGAACATTGTACAAAGTGCGGCTGTGGGGGCGCTTATACAGGTTGTGAGTGCCATTGGCATAGTGCCTTTAATACCGCAAATATAAAAACCGAATATTGCAATGAGCGGAAATACTACAAGTTTTAAAACAGTAGCAAAAAGTAACCTTATATCTAAAAGACCTTTTAAAAAATTGCTGTTTGCTAAATGGTAACCAATTATAATCATAGGGAGCGGTGTGTTAAGTGATGCCATATAGTTTATAGGCTCGCGTATGATTGAGGGAACCGGTATTTCTAAAACAAAGATTATAAATGCTACTGCAAAGCCTATAATGCCCGGGCTTAAAATTACCTTCTTAGGTGTCATTGATTTAAACCCATCACCCATAAGGAATAATCCATAGCTCCATGTTGCTATTTGGAAAACTGCGATATAGGTAGCGCCGTAGAAAACGCCGTCGTCACCTAATACCGCTTGTAAAAGGGGAAGTGACATATAACCGCAGTTAGAGAAAATCACCCCAAACTGCAAAATCTTTTGTTTTGATATGTCTTTACTCCTTAAAAGCAGGATGGAAAGCAGTATGAATATTATATGAGCTATAATTCCTGCCAAAAAGCCTATCCCCAGATTTTTAAGCAAGTCGGGGCTAAATTCCCTGATAAATGATTTGATTATAACCGCAGGGGTTGCGATATATAAAACAATATCGGTAACTGCTTTCGCGCTAACCTCATTTAAAACCTTAACCTTATTAAGAATGAAGCCGATAAATATAAGTATAAAAAGTATTATTACTTGTGTGAAAACTGTTTCGAACATGGGTTGCCTTCCTTTGTAAAATGCGAAAAATTATCAGTGTTGTTAAAAATAATACCAATTTGTTGGGTATATTCAGTAAAACGTGTTTGGCATAATGTTATAAAAGTTTTATGATAATTTTTATTTATCATAATTCTCACCATGAACACATCTTGTTAAATTATACTATATAATGCACTTATATGTCAATACATATTCAATATATATGTACCCTAAAAAATGGGTTAAAAAAGTGCATTTTTTTGCTTGACAAAGCGGTTTTGTTGTGTTAGAATGGTTAAGCCGCATATTGTGGGCTTTTTAAGTTGTGCCGTTTTTGGTGCACGCCTATTGTAGCGAGACTGAAAATAAGCAGGTGAAAAAATGTACGCAATTATTGAAACAGGCGGAAAGCAGTACCGTGTTCAAAACGGCGATGTTATCTACATTGAAAAGCTTAATGCCGAGGTTGACGAAGAAGTTACCTTCGACAAGGTTGTTGCTGTAAACAACAGAACTTTAAAGGTTGGTAAGCCCTATGTTAAAGATGCTTTCGTAAAAGGCACCGTTTTAAAGAACGGCAAGGGCAAGAAGATTACTGTCTTCACTTACAAGCCTAAGAAGGGTTGCGCTCGTAAAATGGGCCACAGACAACCCTACACTAAAGTACAAATTACCGAAATTGGTTAATTGGTATGACTAGTGTAAAATTTTTAGCCGATAAAAACTTGATTTACGGGTTTGAAATTGGCGGTCATAGTTCGAAAAACTGTGATGATGAAGTCGGCAAGATAGTTTGCGCTGCAGTTTCGAGTGCTTCCTATATGGCGGCAAACACGGTCACCGATATTATCGGCGATAAGGCTGATATTCAGGTGGACGAAGCCAAAATGGTCTTTGTTTGTAAAAAACCGAGTGATGCTACTGTAAAGGTGCTTTTGGGGCTAAAGCTTCATTTAACTGCTCTCGCTGACGATTATAGCAACAATTTGAGAATTTTTGGAGGTGCAAAAGATGTTAAAGATTAACATTCAGTTATTCGCTCATAAAAAGGGTGTTGGTTCTACAAAGAACGGCCGTGACAGTGAGTCTAAGCGTCTTGGCGTAAAGCGTGCAGACGGTCAGTTCGTTTTGGCTGGTAACATTCTTGTTCGTCAAAGAGGAACACACATTCACGCAGGCAATAACGTAGGCCGCGGTTCTGACGATACTTTATTTGCCCTTATCGACGGTAAGGTTAAGTTTGAAAGAGTAGGCAGAGACCGTAAACAGGTTAGTATCTACGCTGTAGAGCAATAAGATTTATGGCCCGAGTGCTTACGGCATTCGGGCTTATTTTTTAATGATTCACTAGTATTTTAACAATGTAAAGACGAAAATCTCATATTTAAGGAGTTTTTGTTATGAAAAACTGTCACGTATGCAATTTAGAGTGCGAAGATAATGCGGAACTTTGTCCGGTTTGTGGTGCGTATCTTTTGGATGACACCCAAGCAGAACAACAAAATAATAATGAAATCGAGCCGGTGCTGCTCGCCACTTTTGAAGATTTGGTATCGGCGGAAATTTTTAAGGATGTACTAACAGATAATAAAATTCCTTATTCCGACTCTGAAAGCGACTCTTTAAAGGTTGTTTTTGGCGGAGGTTTTTCATCAGAAGAAATATATGTCGATAAAAAAGATTTCGACAAAGCAAAAGAATTGTACGACCAATTTATGGAAAGTCAGCCCGAATTTGAGGATGATTTTTTCACTGACGAGGAGTAAAAATGTTTGTAGATATTGCAAAAATACATTTAAAGGCTGGTAAAGGCGGCGACGGTGCAGTTTCTTTCCACCGTGAAAAGTATGTAGCAGCAGGCGGACCTGATGGCGGTGACGGTGGTAAGGGCGGCGATATTGTCTTTAAAGCCGATAGCAATCTTTCCACCTTGGCAGATTTCCGTTATAAACGCAAATATTCAGCTTTGCCGGGTGATAACGGCGGTACTTCGCGCAGAACAGGTAAAAGTGCCGAAGACCTTGTAATTTGTGTGCCTGTGGGTACCCTTGTTAAAGATGCAGAGACCGGCAGAATTATTGCCGATATTTCGGACGAAGAACCTGTTGTTATCGCTAAGGGCGGTAACGGCGGTTGGGGCAATCAGCATTTTGCTACTTCGACCCGTCAGATACCACGTTTTGCAAAGAGCGGAGCGCCCGGTGAAGAACTTGATGTGACGCTTGAACTGAAACTTTTAGCCGATGTAGGGCTTATCGGTTTTCCGAATGTGGGCAAATCTACCTTGGTTTCGGTTGTGTCACAAGCAAAGCCAAAAATTGCAAACTACCATTTCACTACACTTACTCCCGTTTTGGGTGTGGTAAGTATGGGCGAAGGTACTTCATTTGTAATGGCAGATATCCCTGGTCTTATTGAAGGCGCGGGTGAAGGCGTTGGTCTCGGTCACGAGTTTTTGCGTCATGTAGAGCGTTGCCGAATGCTTTTGCATGTTTTGGATATTTCGGGTAGCGAAGGCAGAGACCCCATAGACGATTTTGAAAAAATAAATAAAGAATTGGCAGTTTTCTCGGACGAACTCAAAGACCGTCCGCAAATAGTTGTAGGTAATAAGTGCGACCTTACAAGCGAGGAAGAAGTTCAGCGTATAAAAACTCATTTTGAAGATATGGGGTATAAATTCTTCCCCATTATGGCGGCTATTGCCGAAGGTACAGAAGAACTTATAAACCATATCGCGGCGCGCCTTGCAAAACTTCCGCCTATAAAGAAATTCGAAGCAGAAGCCAAACCCGAAGTGGTTGCGCCTAAAACCCTCCGCACATTTACGGTTAATGAGCGTGGCGGCGTTTATTATGTGGAAGATTGCGATTGGCTTATGGAAGTTATGAACAATGTCGACCCTGATGATTATGAGTCACTTCAGTATTTTGAGCGTGTTATCCGCGAATGTGGTATTATCGATGCACTTGAAAAAGCGGGTATAAACGAGGGTGACACGGTAAATATTCTTGATATCGAATTTGATTTCGTAAATTAAGGAGAAAATATGGATAATCCTAATTTATTAAGCCCGTCGGTATTGGCTTTTGTGGGTGATGCGGTTTATGGGCTATATGTCCGCACCTATTTGGCAGAGGTTAATCGCCCATCGGGTGAGTTGCATAAACTGTCGGTTAAAATGGTTAATGCATCGGCACAGGCGCAAGGTTTTGGTTTTATTGAGCCGCATTTAACCGAAAAAGAAATTTCTGTTTTTAAGCGTGGGCGTAATTTCCACACAGGCAACACTCCTAAAAATTCCACAGGCGGCGAATATCACACAGCCACAGGTCTTGAAACGCTTTTTGGCTTTCTTTATCTATCTCATCAAAATGAACGGGCAAAAGAACTGTTCGATATAATATGGCAAGGTATAATGGATACACTATAAGGTGTATCCATTTTTATTTCAGGGTGATTTTTTTGAAACTAAAAACCTTTTGTAAAGACCTTTTAGTGTTTATTGTAGGCGGTATTATATATTCGGTTGCGGTGCTTGTGTTTTTGGCGCCTAATGAGATAGCACCCGGCGGTGTTACGGGCATTGCTACAACCCTTAATTTTTTATTTTCTCTTCCTATTGGTATAGTGGTGTTAATTATAAATATACCGCTTTTGATTTTAGGTTTTTTAAAGTTTGGTAAAGGTTTTATATTTAAAACTACGATTGCTACGGTTTGTACTTCTTTGCTTTTAGATATAGGTGAGGTATTATTACCAAAGTTCCATATTGATTTGATATTGGCATCGGTGTTTGGCGGAAGTCTTATGGGGCTTGGTATCAGTCTTATAATGTTAAGGGGTAGTACCACGGGCGGTGTAGATATAATAGCAAAACTTATAAACCGCCGTTTTGCACATATAAGTGTGGGTAAGATTATGCTTTTAATCGATGCGGTTGTTGTTATATTTGCGGCATTTGTTTATAAAAACGCTCAGAGTGCGCTATATTCGGTGGTGGCGCTCTATTCTTCTTCCAGAATAATGGACCTTGTTCTATATGGTTCAGACAAAGGAAAGATAGTTTATGTGATAAGTGATAAAACACAAGATATAGTGGATGACATTTTGTTGCAAGTCAACCGCGGAGTGACCGTTATGGATGTTGTGGGCGGCTATAAAGGCGAAAAAAGAAAGATGATAATGTGTACTGTACGTCGTAATGAGGTCTCTGCTGTATATAATAGTGTAAGACGGTATGATGAGGGTGCTTTTATTGTTGTTGCAGAGGCGGGTGAGATACTTGGTGAAGGGTTTAAAAAATAATTTTTAAAAAAATATTAAAAGGGGCTTGTTTTTTCTATTATTTGTGGTATAATATTCTTTGCCACTACAAGATATTGTGGTTTAAAACAAATAAAATTCATTAAAAATAACTAAATTTATGAGGTAGAATTATGAAAATTATCAAAAGAAGTGGTGCTGAAGTAACCTTTGACCCCCAAAAAATCATAGTTGCTGTAACAAAAGCAAATGAAAGTGTTGTTCCAAGTCAGCGAATGAGCGAAATTCAAATCAAGCGTATTGCCGAAGATGTTGAGAGTGCAGCCGCTAATATGAACCGTTCTTTGAGTGTGGAAGAAATACAAGATATGGTAGAAGACCAAATTATGAATCAACGCGCATTTGATGTAGCTCGTCGTTACATTACATACCGTTACAACCGTGCGCTTGTTCGTAAGTCTAACACTACCGATGAACAAATTTTAAGTCTTATCGAATGTAATAATGAAGAGGTTAAACAGGAAAATAGTAATAAAAACCCCACTGTAAACAGTGTTCAGCGTGACTATATGGCGGGTGAGGTTTCAAAGGATATTACAAAGCGTATCCTTTTAAGTCCTGAGATTGTTGATGCACACGAGCGCGGCCTTATTCATTTCCACGATGCTGACTATTTTGCTCAGCATATGCACAACTGTGACCTTGTAAACCTTGAAGATATGCTTCAAAACGGTACAGTTATTAGCGGTACTTTAATTGAAACTCCACACAGTTTCTCCACCGCTTGTAATATCGCAACTCAAATTATAGCTCAAGTTGCTTCTTGTCAGTACGGCGGTCAGAGTATTAGCCTTACCCACTTAGCACCTTTTGTAAATATCAGCCGTCAGAAGATTTATAAAGAGGTTGTTGCCGAAACTACAGAAGCAGGTGTAAATCTTCCCGAAGAAAAACTTCGCGCTATTACCGAAAAGCGTTTGCTTGACGAAGTTCGCAAGGGCGTTCAGATGATACAGTATCAGGTTGTAACCCTTATGACCACTAACGGTCAGGCTCCCTTTGTTACTGTATTTATGTACCTTAATGAAGCCAAAAATGAACAAGAAAAGCAAGACTTGGCACTTATAATTGAAGAAGTTTTAAAACAGCGCTATCAAGGTGTTAAGAATGAAAAGGGTGTTTGGGTAACACCTGCATTCCCCAAGCTTATCTATGTTTTGGAAGAAGACAACATTCGCGAAGATAGTAAGTATTGGTATCTTACTAAACTTGCGGCTAAATGTACCGCAAAGCGTATGGTGCCTGACTATATTTCTGAAAAGGTTATGCTTCAGAATAAAATCGATAAAAACGGTGAAGGTCACTGCTATACCTGTATGGGTTGCCGTAGTTTCTTAACTCCTTTTGTCGATGAAGAAGGCAAACCGAAGTATTATGGTCGTTTCAATCAGGGTGTTGTAACTGTAAACCTTGTAGATATTGGTCTTTCGGCAAACAAGGATATGGATAAATTCTGGAAGATATTTGACGAGAGGATGGAACTTTGCCACAGAGCACTCCAATGCCGTCACGAAAGACTTACAGGTACTGTATCTGATGCGGCTCCTATTCTTTGGCAGTATGGTGCGCTTTTACGCCTTAAAAAGGGTGAAACTATCGATAAATATCTCCATGGTGGTTATTCTACATTATCTCTTGGCTATGCAGGTCTTTGGGAATGTGTTTACGCAATGATTGGTAAAAAACTCACCGAAAAAGGTGGCGAGGAGTTCGGTCTCCAAATCATGCGCAAACTTAACGAGTATACCGCTAAGTGGAAAGCAGACGAGAATATCGACTATTCGCTTTACGGCACTCCGCTTGAAAGTACCACATATAAGTTTGCAAAATGTTTGCAAAAGCGTTTTGGTACAGTTCAGGGTGTTACCGATAGAAACTATATCACAAACAGCTACCATGTTCATGTTACCGAAGATATTGACGCGTTTGATAAGTTGGCACTTGAAGCCAAATTCCAAGCATTGTCACCAGGTGGCGCTATCTCTTATGTAGAAGTGCCTAATATGCAAAATAATATTGATGCGGTACTTTCTGTTATGAAGTTTATCTATGACAATATTATGTATGCCGAACTTAATACCAAGAGTGACTTCTGTCACGAATGTGGTTTCGATGGCGAAATTTTGGTAGAAGAAGATGAACACGGCAAACTTGTTTGGAAGTGTCCTTCTTGCGGTAATACCGACCAGGATAAACTTAATGTAGCTCGTCGTACTTGCGGTTATATTGGTACACAGTTCTGGAATCAAGGCAGAACACAGGAAATTAAGGAAAGAGTACTACATTTATAATTCGGAATGCGGAATTCGTAATTCGGAATTAAGGAGATTTAATTATGAATTACGCTACCATAAAAAAATTTGATATTGCCAATGGTCCGGGTGTCAGGGTTTCGCTTTTTGTGAGCGGCTGCCGTCACAAATGCAAAAACTGTTTTAACAGCGAAGCGTGGGATTTTTCTTACGGGGAGCAGTTTACAGACGACACTTTGAACGAACTGTTGGACGCTGTTTCTAAAGATTACATTGAAGGGTTCTCGCTTTTGGGCGGTGAACCCTTTGAGCCTGAAAATCAAGACGGGGTTTTAAATGTTTTAAAAGCAATAAAACAAAAGTTCCCTCAAAAAACGGTTTGGTGTTATACAGGTTTTTTATATGATACTCAGTTACTTGCAGGTAAGGTGGGTAATGCCGATACTGTTAAAGAAATTTTGCAAAATATCGATGTTTTGGTGGACGGCAAATTTGTTGAAGAACTTAAAAGTCTTGATTTACTTTTCAGAGGTTCTTCAAATCAACGAATTATAGATGTTAAAAAATCTTTGGCAGAAAATGAAACAATATGGCTTGAGGGTACATGGCAAAGACGAATGGGCTCAGGCAATATTTATGAATAGGTGAAAAAGATGAAAGTTAATTTTAAAAAACTGAATGCTAAAGCAATTGTGCCGACCTATGGCTCGGAATATGCCGCAGGTGCCGATTTATATGCTTGTTTGGAAACTGATAGCATAAGTTTCTTACCGGGTGAAACCAAACTTATAAAAACAGGTATTGCTATGGAAGTGCCCGAAGGCTATGCAGGTCTTATATATGCGCGTAGCGGTATTGCCAATAAGCGCGGTTTGGCTCCGTCTAACAAGGTTGGCGTGGTTGACAGTGACTATCGTGGTGAGATTATGGTATCTTTACATAATCATTCAAACGATACACAGCAAATAGCCGACGGCGAACGCATTGCCCAAATGGTAATAGCCCCATTCTTAAAGGTTGAATATACTGAGGTGGAAGAACTTACCGACACCGTGCGCGGTGAAGGAGGTTTTGGTTCTACCGGTAAAAAATAAGAAAAAGCAAGGCAGAAGCCTTGCTTTTCTCATATTTATTTACTTGTCGCGTAGCCGTTATATTCTTTCAAGAAATCTTCGGCATCGCCAACCATTTGTATTACTGCTTTGCCGTCGTTAAAGCCTACTGTAATATCTACAGTACCGATGTACTCATCAATAATGTGTACTAAAAGTTTAATTTTGTTTTCTTGTACCCAAGCAGCAGATGCACCACAGCGGTAGGTGTGACCGTCGCAGGGCATACCGCCAAGGTCTTTAGAATAACCTGTTTGGGGGAATTGTTGAAATACATTTTCGCCGAAGCCGAATTTAAGGGTCTTATTTCCTTGAGCATTTACATAATTAAATTCGCCATATTTTCCGTCAAGTTTAATAGTAAACTCGGAAATACCCATCGGGTTTTCTTCCATATAGAATGTTTTGCCATTGATTTCGCTTTCCATAGGAGAATTTGTATTGCCTAAAATGGTTGTAAGTTTTAATGTGTCGGTTAAAGCGAGTAATTGGTTGTAATCTTCACTTTGCGGTAATGCGGTATCCTTTGCTTTTTCAACAATTAAATCAAAGAACGAGCCGAAAATAACTTCTTTTGCAAGGCCTGAATTATTACGCTGGCAACCAGCGGTACAGACAAAAGTTATATCGCTTTCAGGGTTGTGAACCATAAACTGATTATGCATACCAAAGAAAGCAAAGCTGTCATTATATGTGTGCCAAATCTTTCTGCCGTAACCGCGTTCCGAGAAGATATAACCGCCTACGCCGCCGCAAGTGTATTTGACAGTGGTAGATTCTTCTACTGCTTTTCTGTCAAGCAGTTGTTCGCCGTTCCATTCACCCTTATTAGCGAGTAGTCTGCCAAAAAGGAGCATATCCATTGGAGTGCAAAGGAGAGCTGAGTCACCCCAAGCAAAACCGCCCGGGCAGGTGAGCACCTTTGAATTTTCAGAGAAACCGATTTTGCGAAGGCATTTATCCTTTAAATAATCAAGAAATGTTTTGCCTGTAAGTTTTTGCACCAAAGCGCCTAAAATAAACGAACCTGTACTGTCATAGTAATAAACTGTACCGGGGTAGTGTACGGGTTTCATTGAAAAATAATATTTAACACGGTCACCGCCGTGGTTTTCAAACCAAGGGCAATCGGTAAAACAGGTGTGCATATTAAGCATATGCTCAATAGTCTGTGCTGCCAAATAGGGGTGTACTTTTTCGGGTAAATACTCCGGGAAGTAGTCAATTATTTTATCCTGAAGGCTAAGTTTACCTTCGGCTGCTAACTGAACGACAGCCATACCTACATAACTTTTTGTCTGTGAGTACATACGGTGATTTTCTTGGGGCTTTATCGGGTCCCAATAGCCTTCAAAAATAAGCTTATCGCCGCGTGCTATAAGAAGCGAGTGCATAGGAATATTATGCTTTGCAAGATTGGTAAGCATTTTTGTAATATAGGCAGAGCTTATACCAACGTTTTCAGGTGTTGTTTTCGTAAAGTACATAGAAATTTCTCCTTAGAACTTGAAATACTCTTTTGCGTTGTAGTAGCAAACGCCTTCAACAATATTTTTAAGCGCATCCCAGTCTTTGGGATAAAGACCTTTTTCTACCCAAGTACCAATCATATTGCAGAATATTCTGCGGAAATATTCGTGGCGGGTGTAGGATACAAAACTACGAGAGTCGGTAAGCATACCAATAAATTTACCGAGTACGCCAAGGTTTGCAAGAGCATCCATCTGGGCTTCCATACCACTTGCATTGTCATTGAACCACCAGCCGGAACCAAACTGAATTTTAGAAGCGATGGGTCCCTTTTGGAAATTGCCGAGCATTGTACCTAAAACATAGTTATCCTTGGGGTTAAGGGTATAAAGAATTGTTTTAGGTAGGATATCATCGGTATCAAGATAGTTCATAAATGCAGAAAGTTTTTCAGCAATGCAAAGGTCGTTGATGGAATCAAAACCTGTATCAGCACCTAATTTTTCAAACATACGGGTGTTATTATTGCGAAGAGCGCCGATGTGAAGCTGCATAGACCATTCGCGCTTGGTATATTCTTCCGCGCAAACGCGAAGCATAGCGGTTTTGTAAATGTCAATTTCTTCGCTTGTGAGTTCTTCGCCCTTGATTTTCTTATCGAAAACTGCTTTTGCGTCGCCTACGGCAAAGGGAACATATTCTAAAGCGTGGTCTGAAAGACGACAGCCGTTATCGTGGAAGAATGCAAGGCGTTCTTTCAACCAACTGCAAGCCTTTTCATAACTGTCAATGCCGTTGGCTTCAATATATCCCATAAATTCGCACTTATCAATGTTTACAAGTTTGTCGGGACGGAAGGTTGGCAAAATTTTGGTGGGGAAACCTTGTTCACGTAATTGAATGTGATATTTTAAATCGTCAGCAGGGTCATCGGTAGTGCAAACAACTTCTACATTACTCATTTTAATAAGATTTTGCGCCGAAAAATCAGGACGCTTTAAATATTCGTTACACTTATCCCAAACCTCTTTAGCATTTTTTTCGGTTAAAGGCTCATCAATATCAAAGTAGCGTTTGAGTTCCAAAGCGGTCCAATGATAAATGGGGTTTCCAATTAGATATGGCATAGCACGGCAAAAGCCAACCCATTTTTCATATCGGTCAGCGTCACCTGTTATAAATTCTTCATCAATACCGAAACTACGCATTTGGCGCCATTTGTAATGGTCACCGCCTAAAAATAGGTCATAAGCATCTTCAAAACGATGGTCTTCGGCTATCATTTTAGGCACTAAGTGGCAGTGATAGTCGATAATCGGTAAATTTTCTGCAAACTCGTGGTAGAGTTTTTTTGCGGTTTTGTTAGTTAAAAAAAAGTCTTTGTTTATGATACCCATAAAAACACTCCTAAATTTTATAATATGCGAACTACGGGAGTAAGCAAAAAAATGCGTACTCCCGTGTATTTACAGAACTATACCGTCTTTAAAAATAGAAATTTCACGGTAGTCGTTTTCTTCATTACGGGTTTCTTTGCCTGAAGCTACTTCGATTATATAATCGGTGAGCTGTTTTGTCAAGTCATCCATAGTCGTCCCTGAAAGCAAAGGTGAAGCATCGAAATCTATCCAGTTCTTTTTACGGGTTGCAATACCGTTATTGGTGGCAATTTTGACAGTGGGTACGGGTGCACCGATGGGTGTACCGCGACCTGTAGTGAAAAGGATGATATGCACACCTGCGGCGGTAAGGTTGGTAATGGCTACAATGTCATTACCCGGACCGTTCAAAAGGTTAAGCCCGTTTTTACAAACAGTATCACCATAATCAAGTACATCAACAATCTCCGAAAGACCGCCCTTTTGGATACAACCCAAAGATTTTTCTTCCAAAGTGGTAATACCGCCCGCTTTATTACCTGGCGAGGGATTTTCATAAATTACCTGATTGTGACGGGTGAAATAATCTTTAAAATTGTTGATGAGTAAAACAGTTTTTTGGAAAAGTTCTTTAGTAGGGCAACGCTTCATAAGAAGATGCTCGGCACCAAACATTTCGGGAACTTCGGTCATAACACAACTGCCGCCTTTAGAAATAAGGCTATCTGAAAAAGAGCCTACAAGGGGGTTGGCAGTTATACCGCTGAAACCGTCACTGCCGCCACACTTAAGACCGATTTTAAGTTTGCTAATCGGGATAGGTTGGCGTTCGAAAGTGGCTGCATATTCTTTGAGCTCGTTAATGAGGCGAACACCTTCGGCGATATCATCATCAAAGTCCTGAGTGTTCATAAACTTAACGCGACTGTCGTTCCACTCGCCTAAAACTTCCTTAAAAACGGGGATATTGTTGTTTTCGCAGCCAAGACCTAATACCAAAACACCTGCGGCATTGGGATGGTTTACAAGACCTTTAAGTATAAGTTGGGTTTTGGTTTGGTCATCACCTAATTGAGAGCAACCAAACGGGTGCTCGAAATGACGAGCACCTGTAATTTCAGCCAATTTTTTAGCAATCTTATTTACGCAACCTACGGTGTTGATTATCCAAATTTCATTACGTATACCAACATCACCATTTTCACGCACATAACCCATAAAAGTCTGGTCGCTATTGACCTTTGTAATAGGGGTGTAATCGGGCGCGTAGGTATATTCAAGATTACTGCTTAAATTTGTTTTAAGATTGTGGGAGTGAATATGCTCACCCTTTTTGATATCTGCTACAGCGTGACCGATAGGGTTGCCGTATTTTATAATGTTTTCACCATTTTTAATATCAGAAAGTGCATATTTATGACCATTTTCAAGGTTTACTTCCACATTGTCGAGTTTATGAATTATCATTAGTTCATCTTCTCCGTAATATCGTCTGTAAGGAATGATAAATCTTCATCCCAAAGTTCGGTATTGGAAAGAATTTCTTTTACAGTTGCATTCTTCATAAATTCGCAAACCTTGGGGTCGTCGTTTGGCATATCGGTCTTATAGAACTCGATAAGTTTTGCAAATGATGTTAAAAGATGCTGGGGTTTTTTGCCTGTGCGTTTGATATATTCGAGTAAGGAAGGCAAAACACGAACCTTGAACTTGCTAACCGAGTTTAGAGAAATTGAAGCGCAAAGGTGCTTGATAAATGGGTTACGAAAGCGCTCAAAAACATTATCGGCATAGTCGATAAGTTCTTCTTTGGGAAGGTCGAGTGTGGGTATGATTTCTTCATATACACACTTTTTAACAAATTCCGACATATTAGGGTCATCCATACAGTCGCCAACAGTTTCAATGTTTTCGAGCATAGCATATGGAATCATAGAGGTGTGCGCACCATTAAGAATTCTAACCTTACGGGTGCGGTAACGCTCAAGATTGTCGGTGACGATAATATTAAGACCTGTTTTATCAAGCGGAAGTTCTTTTAAGAATTTATTATCACCCTCAATTACCCAAAGATGGAAGAGTTCACTTGTGTTGAGCATGTTATCTTCATATCCCACATCGATTTTTTCATCTTTGGGGTAACCTGTAACAATACGGTCAACAAGGGTGTTTGTGAAGGTATTTTCGTTTTCTACGAAAGCCTTAAAGTCGTCGCCTAAGCCCCAAAGTTCTGCATAGTCAAGAATATATTTCTTCAGGGTTTCGCCGTTTTTGTTGATAAGTTCGCAAGGCAAGAAAACAAAACCTGAAAGCCCTAAATCAAAACGTTTTTTAAGTAAAAGTGTTACCTTTGCAGGGAATGTTACATTGGGCGCATTTTCGGGTTTGTCATTACCGTCAAAACAGATGCCCGACTCTGTGGTGTTAGACACAACAAAGCGGAAATCGGGGTTTTCTGCCAAAGCAATATAAGAAGCCCAATCTTTATAAGGTTCTACTGTACGTGAGATAACGTCGATAAACTTTTTATCAACGGTGGGTTTGCCGTCTTTAAGACCGCGCATAACGTGGGTGTAAACGCAATTCTGACTCTCTAGCATAGTGCACATACCCTTGTCAATGGGTTGTACCACTACAACAGAGCCGTTAAAATCGGTCATTTCGTTTGTGAGTTGTAAAATCCAATCAACAAAGCCGCGTAAAAAACCGCCTTCGCCAAATTGGATAACTTTTTCGGGACGTATAGTTTTATTTATCATTATTTTAAATCCTCTAAATTGTACATAGTTAAATATTCTTTGGTGTTAAGTACCATCTCTTTGAAGAGTTCACGAGCTTTTGGAAGCGGTAAGCGAACAAGTTGGTCGTTTGCAAAAGCAGAGAAAGCAAGTTCAAGGTCACGCTCAAAACAAGCCTTTACAATAATTTCTTGGTTACCGCAAATTTTAGAGATAAGGGGATAAATTTCCATCGGAACAGGACCTGCATTAACGGGTGTAACAGTACCGCAAGTAAAGGAAGCGTTTGTTTCAACAACTGCGCCGAGGGGGAGATTTGGTGCTTGACCAACGTTAGGCATATTAACATTGGTAACAAGGTCGCGAAGACCTAAGATAGCGCGGATTTGTTCAACGCCTTCTTCACCGGTGGGCTTAAGTTCAAATTCTTCTTCGCCCTTTACAAGACGTTCACTCCGAGCCAAACGTTCTGAAAGGTCGTTCCAACGCCACGAAACAGGGGTAAGACCGAATTTCCAATCTTCAACCTGTTCGGGGGATTGTAAGTACCAGTCTCCGGGGCAGAATTCTGCCAAGTGACGGTCGCCAGCAGCTGCTATGTAACCGTAACGCTTGAAAAGGTCAAACTTAACTCTCTGCCAACAAGAGAAACAGTCGTTTAAGTGGCCGCCAAAATCGGTGGTAACACCTTCATAATAGTATTTGTCAGCAAATTCTTTATACATGGGGAATAAGTCCATACCTTGATAGTATGCAGAGGTGAGCCATGTAAAGTGGTTAACACCAACAACGTTAACCTTAATATCTTCACGGTTAACCTTTTCAAGGCCGAGGTTTTCTTCAAGCATTTTAGCCATCAAAAGTTGTGTGCCAAAAACTTCGTGGCAGCAACCGAAAGCCTTGATTTCGGGGAAAGCGGTGTAAAGAGCCTTAACGCAGATGGTCATAGGGTTGGTGTAGTTAATAACCCAAGCGTTAGGACAGAATTCTTTAATAGCGAGTGCAATTTCTTCAAACATAGGAACGGTACGCAAAGCACGAACATAACCACCGGGGCCTACGGTATCGCCGACTGCTTGATAAATGCCGTACTTTTCGGGAACGTGTACGTCAGATTCCATTTCCTTAAATGTTGCGGGAAGAATAGATATGATAACAAAGTCAGCACCTGTAAGTGCTTCACCGATAGTTTCGGTTGCTTCGTATTTCCATACAGATTTGCAACCCTTAACATCACCGATTCTGTTACCGATGATTGCGTTATTTTTTGCAGCATCTTTATCAATATCATAAAGAGCAACTGTACCGCTTATGTCGTCAGCTTTTGCAAGGTCACTCATAAGGCCCCAAGCCCAACCGCGTGAGCCACCGCCGATATAAGCAATTTTAATGTCTTCAACTTTTTTGCCTACGTATTTCATAGTAGAACCTCCAAATTTTAATTTACAAGATTATTATATATCAAATTTTTGTTGTTTTCCTTGAAAATATTGACAAAATTACTTTATTTTCTTTACTTTTTTGATATTATGTGTTATATATATTATAGAAAGGGGCGAGTAGTATGCCAAATAAAAAAAAAGAAAGATTAGAGAATTTTTTTTATGATAGTACAGCTTTTAACACCGCCCGAATCGGACCGCGGCATTATCACTCGCTTTATGAGATTTACTATCTTGAAAAAGGGGTTTGTTACTATCTTATAGAGGGTAAACTTTTTGAGATGGAAGAGGGGGATATTGTGTTTATCCCTAAAGGACAAATTCACAAAACATCTTACGAAGATATACATTCGCGTCTACTTATAAATTGCTCGGGTGAATATTTGGAAAATATTTTGTTAACTACCGCTTTTGTGTATAAAAATGATAAGTATAGCGGGGATATTTATAAAATACTAAAAAATATTGAACGCGAGTATTTGGAGGGTGATATTTTTTCTGAAAGTCTTATAAAAGGGTATATGCAACAGTTACTCGCACTTGTTTACCGCACACCTAATAAGTATAAAAATACGCGTCAACAAAACAAATACGTAAAGAACGCCCTCGATATTTTGGAAAAAAATTTTACAGCGGATATTTCGCTTACTGCTACGGCAGATGAATTTGGCATTAGCGCCGAGCATTTTTCTCGTATTTTTAAAAAGGAAACAGGGCTTGGGTTTAATGAATATTTGTCTATTTTACGCCTTAAAAAAGCCGAGTCAATACTCAGAAGAAACCAAACACAAAGCATTTCTGACGTGGCATTTTCCTGTGGGTTTAACGATAGTAATTACTTTTGTGAAAAGTTTAAAAAGGTATATGGCGTGTCGCCCCTTAAATACCGCAAAAATTTGATACTTAAAGGTAAAGGAGCTAAAGAAAGGAGAGCGGAGAATGAATAAAAATTTTTTAAGAGCGATAGAAATATTTGAAACTCCGCCCAAAACTTCATATATAAGTAAATTGCCGGTTGTTAAAAATTTAATAGAAATTCAGAGAATCGAGTTTAATTCACCCGTCACATTTTTTGTGGGTGAAAACGGCACAGGGAAATCTACTTTGCTTGAAGCAATTGCAGTTGCTATGGGTTTTAACCCCGAAGGCGGGGGCAGAAATTTTACCTTTACTACCAACGATTCACATTCTGATTTGTGGAAATATATAGACACCTTAAAGGGAGTGTCTTCGCGTGACGGATATTTTTTAAGGGCGGAAAGTCTTTATAATCTGGCAAGTAATATTGACGAAATGGATAAAGAGCCGTCCTTTGACCCACGGGTTATTGAAGCCTACGGCGGTATTTCGCTACACAAACAGTCCCACGGCGAGAGTTTTCTGTCACTTGTGCAAAACCGCTTTGGAGGCGAGGGGCTTTATATTCTTGACGAGCCCGAAGCCGCACTATCACCAATGAGATTACTCACGCTTTTGACCGAACTGGACCGCCTTGTTAAAGCGGGCTCACAAATAATAATTGCCACACATTCACCTATTTTACTTGCTTTCCCGAATGCGCAAATAATAGAACTGAATGAAGAAGGGATAAGGACTGTCAAGTACACCGAAACCGAGCATTACAAGGTAACAAAACAGTTTTTAGATAACCCCGAAAAAATGATAAATTATTTATTGGGAGATAATGAGTAAATTTGATTGTTAATAGAAAGGGGTAATTTCTATGGAATATATTATTAGAAAAATAGCGCAAAAGGATAAGGCAGAGGTCATTAGTATGATGACAAAATTTTATGAATCTCCTTGTGTTGCTACCAATGGTTCAAGCGAAATTTTCAATGCGGATTTGGAAGCTTGTATTTCTGATAACCCATATCTTGAGGGGTATGTTTTCGAAAGTGAAAATGATATATTAGGTTATGCAATGTTGGCAAAAAGTTTTTCGACCGAGTACGGAAAACCTTGTATTTGGGTGGAAGATTTGTATATTAAGGAGGCTTTTCGCGGTTTGGGAATAGGCAGTAGATTTTTTGGGTTTATAGAAGAAAAGTACAAACACACGATTTTCCGTTTAGAGGTTGAAGAAGAAAACACCCGCGCTATAAATGTGTATAAAAAAGCCGGTTACGACTTTATGCCGTATAAGGAAATGAAAAAATAAGGAAAAAGAAAACTCCTTGAAGTATAAAACCTTCAAGGAGTCCTTGGCGGAGACGGCGAGATTCGAACTCGCGGGGGATTGCTCCCTAACTGATTTCGAGTCAGCCCCGTTATGACCACTTCGATACGTCTCCATATATGTTAAACTCAATTCAGAGTATAATGCAATATCCAATTTTTATCAAACGGGGCGACCCGTTATGTCCTGTTGCGGTGCCCGAAACTTATAACGGCTTGGAGCGCCTATAAGTTTCGACCGCGGTCACTCCTTATTGCTCGCTGTATCTGCCACTGGCAGCGCTCGCAAACGTCCCCACTTCGATACGTCTACATATATAAAAAATAGGTATGTTGTCGTTTAGACAGCATACCTATTATATTAAATGTGTAGTTAATTGTCAAGCAAAAGTTGTTGGTGTTAAGGAGTAGGTTTACGATTCTGAGTCTTATAATATAATTTCACAAATTTATTATATTACGAATGAAAGTTTATTCAATAAAAACTTTACTATTTTATGCTTTTTATTGCTTTGAATTGACTTATGGTAAACGCAGATGATATAATACTTGTATAAAAAGGGAAAGGGTGTTTTTATGTTGCAAAAACCTATTGTACAAACCGGTGGTGCAGAAATTGAGGCACACGAATTAAAACAAAAAATTCTTAATGCACCTGATGTTGAAATAGAGGGCGGAACGGTTTATTATTTTTCGCAAAACGGTGACGATAATAACGACGGCCTGTCCCCTGAAAAGGCACTTAAAAGCTATATGAAAATGGCCGAATTACCGCTTAAATCAGGCGACTATGTGTTGTTTGAACGCGGTTCACTTTTCCGCGCCACAGATGAGGTACACCTTATAAGTGGTGTTACTTATGCAGCGTACGGCAAGGGTGAAAAACCGCGTATTTATGGCTCTTGGCGCGATTATGCTGATGCTTCTATCTGGACTGAAAAAGAAAAGAATTTGTGGACTGTTTATATCGGTTCTAAAGAGGCGGCAGGCCTTATTAACTTTAATAATGACACACTAATTGGTGAATGGCAACTCACCTTAGAAAATGTTAAGACAAACGGCGATTTTTATTATGAAAAAGAGAGCGGTGTTCTCTATCTTTATTGTGATATGGGTAACCCCGGTGAATGTTTCGATAATATCGAAATTGCTACCACTAAACAGCCTATGAGAATTAGCGAAAAGCAGGATATCAGGGTTGATAACCTTTGTTTTAAATATTGTAATTTTGGCGCCTTTCTTATAGATGAAGTTAAAAATATTATTATTACCAATTGTGAAATGGGTTGGCACGGCGGCAGACTTTTTGAAGTGCGTGACGGTCGACCGATACGCTACGGTAATACGATTGAGTTTTGGTATCGCTGTGAAAATATAAAGGTTGAAAACTGTTGGGTTTATCAAGTTTTCGACGCGGCAATGACTTTCCAAGGTTGTAATGATTCCAACCCCATTTTTAAAAATATTCACTTTGATAACAACCTTATTGAGTATTGTAGTATGAATATTGAATATTGGGCGCGTTCTGTCGAGGGTGCACCGCCACCACATATTTCAGATATTACTTATAAGGGTAATATCATTCGTTTTGCAGGATACGGTTGGGGCGGTATGCAACGCGCTGATAAGGATGGGCAAGCGGCGTTTCTTGCTTGGAATCATAAGTATGAAGACCTTTCAAATTTTGTTATAAGCGAAAATATTGTGGATGTTTCAGATTGTTTTATGATTTATATGGTGCCACACGCTGGTCTTAAATTTACAAATAATACATATTATCAAAAAACGGCTTCGGGCACACATCCCTTTACACAACCGGTAAAGCATGGCGGTAAGTATGCAAGTAATCAAGCCGAGTTAGAGGAAGAAATTAAAAAGGTTGAGCCTACACCTAAATTTATTAAATGGTTGGAAGATTAAAATTAAAATGGTAGAAGTGATTTTCACTTCTACCATTTTTTGTTCTTCATGACTAATTTTAAACGCGAGGTAAAAATTATAAAAAAGAAGTGCCTCAACTACGCGGAATGCGTGTCGAGGCACTCGACTGGTGCAGGGGACGGGACGCGTCTTTGCTGTGCAAATCCGCACTGCTTGACGACCCAATGCTTAGCATTCGGTACCCGTCTGCGCACCTGCTCGTTAAAAAACAGTCCAACGGACTGTTTTTCTTAACACTCGCAGCCCTCATAGGCTTCAAGTCCCGCCCCTATTGATAAAATAAAAATCCCAAACCAAACCTAAAGGTTTGATTTGAGATTTTGGTGCAGGGGACGGGACTTGAACCCGCATGAATTTCTTCACTGGTGTCTGAGGCCAGCTTGTCTGCCATTCCAACACCCCTGCAATATTAGTTACAGTAGGAAAACCTGACCATAATGCACCTAAAAATTATATATTAAAATAGCGCTATTGTCAAGTCAAGTATTGCTAATATATCTAATTTAAAACTTCTGATTTTCTACGCTTTCTATATGCACGGGGAGAAACCTCCATATGCTTTGAAAAGAAACGCGAAAAAGTCAATACATCTGTAAATCCAACTGAATATGCTGCTTCGGTTATGGTACAGTCACTGTTTTTTAAGATATGAGCGGCGTTTTTAAGTCGCAGATTATTCAAATACTGCTTTGGTGATATTCCAAGGTGGCGCATAAAGAGATTGTACATATATCTATCATTTATGCCGCAAACATCGGCTACTTGTGTTACGGTAAGAGGCTTGTGATAATTCATATGCATATACCAAACTGCTTCTTCTACGTAAGGGTTTTTTAGCACCTTGCTTTGTTCGTGGTTAGAAAGAATTTTATAAAACAGTGATAAAGCATACATATTTCCGAGCGTTGGTTCTCTATTATATAGTTCACCAAGCGTTTGCTTTAGCGCTATTTGAAAATTAAAATCAAAAATTCCGCTTTCATCGGCATTTATATATTCTTGGCAAAGTTCTTGCCCCACTTTACCGTTAAAGCATATCCAAAAATAGTTCCAAGGCTCTGCTGGGTCGGGATGATATTCCACCGACATCATGGGTGTTATTAAAAAGCCTTGACCTTTTTTTATACAGGTTCCGTTAAAATAGCCTTTGCCATCCAATACATAATGTAAAATATAAAAATTTCTCCGTCCCGGACCCCATTTGTTATTTAAACCAACAGGGTCATAACCGAATTCCAATATTTGAAGAGCATCATTAGGGTCACTATGTGTATGCCAAGTATACATATCATCGCCTCCAATAGTATGATTTTACTATATTTATATATGTTTTGTCAATGTTTTTCGGTGTAATATAGTGTTATAATGACATTAGTAAATCATTAGGAGGTTTTTTATGCATTTAACTAAAATTGCCGAATTTAAACCCTTTAGCGGTGCTCCGAAAATCAACATAGCATCTGTATATGGTGCTTCCCCCAACAAACCTTTCCTTTTGCGAATTCCGGTTACGGGTGAGCGTCCCATATCTTATGGCGCACAAAATTTACCTGAAGGATTGAAACTTGAAGATAACATTATCACAGGTTCTGTGGTATCAGAGGGTGATTACGAGATAATCTTGACCGCCGAGAATGCTCTTGGGAAAGCAGAGAAAAAGGTGACATTAGAGATACATCCGGGAAATATTCTTTTAACTCCTTTAATGGGTTTTACCAGTTGGAATGCGTTTGCAGCTGCAGTTAATCAGGAAAAGATGGAAACCACTGCACAAAAGATGGTAGAACTTGGTATATCTGAATATGGCTATCAATATGTTAATCTTGATTCATGTTGGCAGGGAGAATATGGCGGTGAATTTGATGCTATTATGCCTAACTCAAAATTCCCCGATATGAAGAAGATGACTGATACAATTCACTCCCTGGGATTAAAAGCGGGTATATATTCAACACCCATGCTTTCGGCTTGGCCTACACAAGTTCCGTTATTCCCCGGTTGCACTACAGGTGAACCTGATAAGCGATTCCCGCTTGTAAATGGTGGTATAGGCGTAGAGCGCAAAGAAAAAAACAACGCTTTACAATGGAGTGATTGGGGCTTTGATTATTTAAAATACGACTGGGAGCCTACCGATACCTATAATGCCGAGATAATGCGTGAAATTCTCGCCGAAATGGAGCGTGATTTCGGTTACTGCGTTACTGTGCGCGTAATTAAGCGAAATATCAATTATTGGAGTAAATATGTTAACTCTTATCGTTGTTGTGTAGACTCTTCGGGAAAATGGCCTAATTTCCTTGAGATTTACCGCACATATTTTGAGTTTATGAATTACTGGAATAAGGGACATTATTGCGACCTTGATATGCTCGATATGGGTAATTGCCGTTTCAAAGAGATAATGACCGAGGATGAGCAAATAGTGGCTTACTCTGCTCGTGCGTTTTTAGGCTCTCCCATACAAATAAGCACCAATCTTGAAAAACCGGGTGACTTTGAACTTGCCGTATATTGTAATGAAGAAATTATTGCAATTAACCAAGACAGTGCTTTTTGTGCTGCGCTTCCTATTTTCAGAAACAAGCAAGGCGAAGCAGAACTTGATATTTTTGAGAAAGAGTTAGAAGATGGCACATACGCATATGCTTTCTTTAATATTGGCGAAACAAAACAAACTGTTATTGGTCGTTTTGAAAATAATGCGTTATTGCGAGATGTGTGGGCAAAAGAGGATTTACCAGAGGCACTTTATCTTGATATGGAATTGGCGCCACACACCGTTCGTATACTTAAATCAAGCCAAAAAATCAAATCTATCACCCATGCGGTTGGCGGTAAAAAATAAAAGCAAAAAACACTCCCTGTGGGGAGTGTTTTTACTTTTCGGTTTCCCACTTTGCGTTTTTTGAGTGTTTATTTTGGCGGTCGGTTTGTATGATTTTATCATTAAAGCCTTGAGCAATTGCAGGGTACTGGTTTTCGGTATCACAGGTGGGCTGGATTTCATAAGTGCCGTATTCATTGATTAAATCAAACACATTTTTGCTTTCTTCCTTGGGTTTTAGGGGTGAATTTGGGGTGCGGTCGGGTGTTTCGGGGAATTTATCTTGTTTTTTCATAAAATTTTCTCCTTAAAATTGACATATTTTTTTATTTGTGGTATACTTTATGAGTATTATTTTGCCCTTTGGAGGAGAAAAAATGCTCGATATTAAATTTATTTGTGAAAATCCTGATTTAGTAAAGGAAAATATCAAGAAAAAATTTAAAGACTCAAAACTTCCTTTGGTTGATGAGGTTATTGAACTTTATAACAAAAAATGCGATGCTAACAGCCGCGCAAATGAACTTCGCGCTAACCGCAACAAGATAAGTAAGCAGATTGGTATGCTTATGGGTCAAGGTAAGCGTGACGAAGCCGAAGAAATGAAAAAACTTGTTAGCGAACAGGCAGAAGAATTAAAGGCTTTGGAAGAAAAAGAAGCCGAATATGGTAAACTTGTTTTGGAAGCTCAAATGAAGATTCCGAACATTGTGGATGAAAGTGTACCCGTTGGTCGTGACGACAGCGAAAATGTTGAGGTTACTTGTTATGGTGAAAAATGGGAGCCCGATTTTGAAATTCCTTACCATACCGATATTATGGCGGCTTTCGACGGCATAGATAAAGAGGCGGCAGGTAAGGTTGCAGGGGAAGGCTTTTATTATCTTATGGGTGACATTGCCCGTCTTCACTCGGCGGTTCTTTCTTATGCTCGTGACTTTATGATAGATAAGGGCTTTACCTATTGCATTCCGCCATTTATGATTAGAAGCAATGTTGTAACAGGCGTTATGAGTTTTGAAGAAATGGATGCTATGATGTATAAAATAGAGGGTGAAGACCTTTATTTAATCGGCACATCAGAACATTCTATGATAGGTAAATTTATTGATACTATCACACCTGAAGAAAAACTTCCTTTAACTCTTACAAGTTATTCACCTTGCTTCCGCAAAGAAAAGGGCGCACACGGTATAGAGGAGCGCGGTATTTATCGTATCCACCAGTTTGAAAAACAGGAAATGATAGTTATCTGCAAACCTGAAGAAAGTATGGACTGGTTCAATAAAATGTGGAACTATTCTGTAGAACTTTTCCGTAATCTTGATATCCCTGTTCGTACACTTGAATGTTGTACAGGAGACTTGGCAGACCTTAAGGTTAAGTCTTATGATATTGAAGCTTGGAGTCCCAAACAGCAAAAGTATTTTGAGGTTTGCTCTTGCTCTAACTTGGGTGATGCTCAGGCTCGTCGTTTGGGCATCCGCGTCAAGGGTGAAGGCGGTAAAAAGTACTTGGCACACACACTTAATAACACAGTTGTAGCACCGCCTAGAATGCTTATCGCATTTTTAGAAAACAACCTTCAATTTGACGGTCAAAAATATTCGGTAAAAATTCCGAAAGCTTTACAACCTTATATGGGCGGTAAGGAAATTATTGAAAGTAAGTAACAAAAATCTCCGCGAGAGCGGAGATTTTTATTGTAAATCAAATAAAAGTTGCAACCCGGTTAGAATTATAGTATTATTAAATCAGTATATTTTTGGAGTAGGTTTATGGATAATAAGGAATTTGAAAAATTGTTACTTACAGTTCAAAAACCCGGTAGATATTCGGGTGGTGAAATTAATAGTGTTATAAAAGATAAGACACAGGTGGATGTGCGTTTTGCGTTTTGTTTTCCTGATACTTATGAAATAGGTATGTCACACCTTGGTATGAAAATTTTATATTCACAATTCAACGAGCGTGACGATATTTGGTGTGAGCGTGTTTTTGCACCGTGGACCGATTTTGAACAGGTTATGCGTCAGCATAATATACCGCTTTTTGGTCTTGAAAGCCGTGACCCTATAAAAGATTTTGATTTTATCGGTTTCACTTTGCAGTACGAAATGAGCTATACTAATGTGCTTAATATGCTTGATTTGGCAGGAGTACCGCTAAAATCAAGTGAGCGTAATGAAAGTTACCCGCTTGTAGTTGCGGGTGGACCTTGTGTATGTAATGCCGAGCCTTTGGCTGATTTTATTGATATTTTCTTCCTTGGCGAAGGTGAAGAAGTAGATTTAGATGTAATCGACCTTTATAAAAAGTATAAATCACAAGGCTTTAACAAGGCAGAGTTTTTAAAAGAAGCCGCAAAAATTGAGGGTGTTTATGTGCCGTCACTTTATGAGGTTGAATATTTACCTGATGGTAAAATTAAGTCTATAACCCCCAAAGAAGGCGCACCAAAAACTATAAAAAAGCGTATTATTGCCGATATGGACAAGGCGTTTTATCCCGAAAAGTTTGTGGTGCCGTTTATTCAGATTGTCCACGACCGCGCCGTGCAAGAAGTCTTTCGCGGTTGTATACGCGGTTGCCGTTTTTGTCAGGCAGGTTTTATTTACCGACCTGTGCGTGAAAAAAGTGTCGAAACAGTAAACCGTCAGGCAAAATGCCTTTGCGAAAGTACGGGATATGATGAAATTTCACTCTCGTCACTTAGTACGAGTGACTATCGCGAGTTAGAGCCGCTTCTCAACAATATGCTCTCTTGGACAGAAGAAAATCATATAAGCCTTGCTTTGCCGTCACTTAGAATAGACAATTTTTCTGAAGAGTTGCTTGAAAAAATTGCCCATGTAAGAAAGACGGGTCTTACATTTGCACCCGAAGCCGGTACACAGCGTCTTCGCGATGTTATAAACAAAAATGTCACCGAACAAGAGATAATGACTACCTGCAAGACCGCATTTGAAGGCGGTTATACTGCGGTTAAACTTTATTTTATGATGGGACTTCCTACTGAAACCGATGAAGATTTAAAGGGTATTGCCGATTTAGGTCAAAAAATAGTGGATATGTATTACGCTATGCCCAATAGACCTAAGGGCAAATCTGTATCGGTTTCTATGAGTGTGGCGGTGTTTGTGCCAAAGCCGTTTACCCCTTTCCAGTTTGAGCCACAAATCACAAAGATGGAAATGGAAAGAAAACAAGCGTATTTGAAGTCTTGTATTACCACCCGCAAGATTGACCTTAGTATGCACGACAGTTCCACAAGTTTTCTTGAAGCCGTTTTTGCAAAGGGTGACAGACGTTTGGGCGCTGTTTTGGAAAAGGCCTTCGAAAAGGGTTGCAAGTTTGACAGTTGGAGTGAATGTTTTGACATTGATAAATGGAATGAAGCATTCTCTGAATGTGGTATAGACCCCGATTTCTATTCACTCCGCACACGTGACTATGATGAAATTAACCCTTGGGACCACCTTGATTATGCGGTTTCTAAAGAATTTTTAATTCGCGAAAACGAGTTGGCGCACAAGGACACTACAACACCCAACTGCCGACAAAAATGTTCGGCTTGCGGTGCAAATTGTTATGGGGCAGGTGTTTGTTTTGAGAGACGTTAGAGTTTTTTACAAGAAAAAGGGAGCGATGAAGTTTGTGTCCCATCTTGATATGAACCGCTTTATGACAAGGCTTATAAATAAGGCAAAAATTCCGATTTGGTTTACCGAGGGTTTTAATCAACACGCTTATTTTAATTTTGCCGTGCCTTTAAGTCTTGGATACGAAGGTGATTATGAAATATTAGATTTACGAATTGTAGACCCAGATTATTCAAATAAGCAGTTGCTTAAAGATTTGAACTTTGCCACAGTTCCCGGTATCGAATTTTGGGCGGCAGAAGAGCCTATCTTCAAAATGAAAGAGCTACGATTTGCTGAGTTTGAGATTTTGTTTGATGATATAGAGGATATTACCAAAAGTATCAAAAACTTTTTCGCAAAGGATACTATCATTACCCAGAAGACCACTAAAAAGGGCGGTACAAAGGATATTGACATAGCACCACTTATAAAAAAAGCAGAGCTTAATAGTAATAAATTAACCTTAATTTTAACTGCAGGTAACGAAAATAACCTTAACCCGTCTTTGGTGCTTTCTACTTTGTTTGAAACAGAGAAAATAGAGCCCATTTATTACACAGTTACTCGTAAAATGATTTATGACAGCGAACTAAAACCTTTTAAATAAAGGTGTCTATATTAGCATTTTTTATGAAAAATGATTGTTTTAATTTTGAAAAACAATAAAACAAATGAAAAACCGCAACCCAAACGGGTTGCGGTTTTGTTATGTTTTTGCCATTTTCATTACGAGAGCGGTCGGCAATATTTTTGAAACTACGCGGTAAAATTTATAGAAGAAGTGGTCGCAAAAAACGGCTTTGTGTTTTTTAGAAGCTTTAAGCGAATGTTCAGCTACTCTTTGTGCATTGTCGCGCGGTAGCATATCAAAGGTTTTGCTGTCACCCTTGTTTATCCCTGCAACACCTAAAAATTCGGTTTCCATAGGGCCGGGGCAAACTGATAAAACGTTTATTTTGCGACTTTTAAGTTCGTCGCGTAGGGCTCTTGAAAAACTCATAACAAATGCTTTGGTAGATGAATAAACTGCCATACGGTTATTGGGTGCAAAGGACGCTATTGAGCAGGTGTTTATTATTTCCGCGCCATTATTCATAAATGGTAAAGTCACACTTGTTATAACTGTAAGTGATTCGCAGTTAAGTCTTATCATACCCGCATTATCTTGGGTAGATATTTCGTAAAATAAACCCAATTTGCCAAAACCTGCGTTATTTATAAGCAAGGTTACTTCTGCATTTTGGGTTTCGAGCAGGTTTTTATACTCTTCTATTGCCGTATCGCTTGTAATATCAAGCGGTACGATACGGTATTTTTTGCTTAAATTCGATGCCACTTCTTCGAGTTTGTCTTTCCGACGGGCAACAAGCCAGATTTCGTCTACATCAGGGCGCAAGCGACTAACCGCCAAGGCATATTCTTTGCCAAGACCTGATGAAGCACCTGTAATTACCGCAATTTTCATATTATTACATCCTTTAATTATTTTATGGATATTTGCAATCTGAAATTAAATATACCACATTTTACCTAAAATTTCAAGCAAACAGTTTTTGTAAAAATAAGTCGGCGAAATTGCCGAGCGCATTAAAGTCCATAGCATTTATATAAAAACTTTCTAACTCGTCGTGGACTTCTTTCGCCTTTTTAAGCGTGTCGGCGCAAGCGGTGAGTAAACTTTCTCTCACTTTACGGTTTAGTTTAAGGCGCGGTAACGAGTTGTGAAGCAGTTTACTGCTCACGAAACGACGGGCGTGGATACGGCGTGTCTCAGTTGGGAAAACGGTGCGGTTATCTTCGGTTACAAATGCAAGTGATAATTCTGGTATTATAATGTGGTCAATAATAAGTGACGGCAAAAACGGATTTTTGAGAGTTATAATTTCATAACCGTTTATAAGACAGTAGTTGCGGATTTCGTTCATTATTATATTAGAACAAGCGCGGTGCTTGTCGGATATTATAACAAGTTTTTTGCAACTGTTTAGTATTGTTTCGGGGTAGGTGATAATACCTTGGGGTGTGATACCGCCTAAAAATGCTTCCCATTCGTAAGGCGTACCGTTTTTTGATGGAATATTTTTTTTGCATAGTTTAGTAGCAAAATTTTTGGTTTCAACCTTTTTGGTGCATAAAAGCGCGGTTTTATATTCGTCAAGCATAATCTGCCCTGCCGCCATTAAATACTTTTGAGCGGTCTGGTGTAATGCTTTGTTGCGGTCGGTAATTTCAATTATTTCTTTTGGGTTGCTAATTTTGGTACTGTCCCAAAATTGTCCGAAATTTAAAATCTCTTCGCAAACGGCGGGATAGCGTGGGTCTACGGTGTGTGGTGCTGTGCCGTCCATAATAACGGTTTTGCGTTTAGGTAAAATAACCGCATCAAGTGAATGTGGGTCAGAACTACAGGGGCAAAGGATATAATTTTCGCCTTTTTCTTTGGCTTTAGTAGCAACCTTTTTCATAAAGGAAGATTTTCCTGTACCGGGACCGCCCTTTATTATGTATGTTTTCCAGTTATCACTAGGGTTGTAGCAGTCGGCAAAATGACTTACAAACCCCTCGCAAGAATTTGCTGCTAAAAAATATTTTAAAGTTTTTTCCATAAAATTACCTCCAAACACTAATATTTTATGAAAAAAACGCAGATTTGACACAAAGGAAAATTTGTGTTAAAATACCGTTTGGAGTCGGTTAGACGGTTACGGATAGAAATATCTGAGGAAAGTCCGAGCCCCGCAGGGCAGAATAGCGGCTAACGGCCGCCGAGGGTGACCTTAGGGAAAGTGCAACAGAGATATACCGCCGTGTTTTACACGGTAAGGGTGGAAAGGCGAGGTAAGAGCTCACCGGTTTCACGGGAACGTCGAAACCCTGTAAACCCTATTCGGAGCAACGCTAAGTGTGGCTATACATTTGCCCGATGTGCCACGAAAAGCGGCTTG
>SVPC01000026.1 GCA_015066095.1 Oscillospiraceae bacterium
ATAATCTACTTAATGCTGCTCGGTTCCCCGCCTGACATGGTTCGTAGCATTCCGTCGCACAGGACCCGCCCATTCGCACATTCCGATACGCAATGCACTTGATTAGTGTTATTTTACCACAAATTTCGAAATTTTACAATAGCTAAGATATAAATTGTTGAAATTTTTTTATAATGTTGATATAATATAAATGTATGTTGAATTTTTATGGAGAATTTTTAAATATGAGGAATGAAATCTGGGACGTTTTCGATGGCGACGGCAACCTTACAGGTAAAACTGTTGCGCGGGGACGTTGCTTTTTAAAACCGGGTGAATATCATAAAGTGGTTCATATTTGGATAGTGTCAACTGATGGCAAGTTCTTACTCCAAAGGCGCAGTGACCAAAAGAAACTTATGGCGGGAGAATGGGCGGCTACAGGTGGCGCGGTTGTTTCGGGGGAGAGTTCTTATACCGCCGCCAATCGAGAACTTTATGAAGAATTAGGTATTGTTTCTAATAAACAAACACTAAGGCAGATATTAAGCCTTAAACGTCGTAATTCTTTGCTGGATGTATGGATGATAACCTGTGATATTAAAGTTGAAAATCTTAAGTTGCAAAAATCTGAGGTTGCCGAAGCGCGTTGGGTTGCAAAGGAAGAATTGGAACAAATGATAAAGAAAGGTTTGTTCCACAATTACGGCAAAGAGTATTTTGACAGTGTTTTTGATGCTATTGATGCTAACAGAGGAGTCACGGTATGATTAACGATAAAAAGAAAAGTTGTGTGGTATGCCACGCATATCTTTTCGAAGAAGACGATGTGGTATATTGTCCTGAATGTGGCGCACCGCATCACAGGGAATGTTATAACAATCTTGGAAGATGCGGTTTAGCCGAAGCGCACGGAACAGAAAATCAGTATGATAGATTAAAACGCGAAGAGCCTGAAGAAGAACCGCAAGTTCAAGAAGAACCGTATGACGACCAACAAACACCTCCTTTTACACAGTCGCCTTTTGGTCAGTTTACCACATTTGACTTTTTAGGTGGTGTAAAGCCCGAGACGGTTATAGAAGACGGTGTTACTGCAAAAGAAGCGGCTAAATTTGTTGTATCCAACACTATGCGGTATATCCCTAAGTTTGTACGCGGCCGCAAACCTTCGTGGAACTTTTTGGCATTTATTTCTCCTTGCGGTTGGTTTTTGTCACGCAAGATGTACAAAAACGGCATAATTGCAGGGGTTATTGATTTGATCGCAAACCTTTTTGTTATTCCTTTTTCAAATGTTGTCTATGGTGGTGAATCTGTGTATTTAACACCTGAGGCTATGGCGGATATGTTTAAAACCGAAGAACCGTATATTTTGTTATTAGGTCTTATAGGCTCATTGTTGGCAATAGCATTACGTGTTTTGTCAGGAATTTTTGGTGATTGGATTTATCGAAAACATGTTATAAGCAGTGTCAAGGATATTAAGGAAAATAGTGAAGATATCGAAACAGATTACCGCAAACGCGGCGGTGTAAATATCTTTTTGTTCCTTGTGGGTTGGATGGCTGTACAATACGCGGCAATGTTTATTGTAATGTTTATTTAATGGGGGAATTTTTATGAAAATAAGGAAAGCAATTATTCCGGCGGCGGGTCTTGGTACAAGAGTATTACCTGCTTCAAAATCTTGCCCGAAAGAAATGCTTCCCATAGTCGATAAACCGGCGATACAGTATATAGTAGAAGAAGCGGTAAAAGCAGGTATTACCGACATACTTATTATTACAAATCGTGGTAAAGGTATTATAGAAGACCATTTTGACCATTCTATAGAACTTGAAAATATGCTCCAAAAACGTGGCAGAACTGATACTTTGGAAGAACTTGATAATTTGGCAAATATGGCGAATATTTATTACCTTCGTCAAAAGGAAACAAGGGGTTTGGGCGACGCTGTACTTCGCGCGCGTCAGTTTGTAGGTGACGAGCCGTTTGCCGTATTATATGGTGACGATGTAATTATTGGTGACGTTCCCGCCATAGGTGAACTAATTGAAGCCTATGAAACCTTTGGTAAAAGTGTTGTTGGTATCAAAGAAGTGCCCGACCATTTGATTGTTAAATATTCTTCTTTAAAAGTAGATAAAATAGGGGATAAAACATACGCTGTCAGCGATATGGTAGAAAAACCTAAGTTAGAAGAAAAACTTTCTAATTTCTCAATTCTCGGCCGTTGTGTTTTAGAACCCGAAATTTTTGATGTTTTAGAGCGTACACCTTTGGGTGCGGGTAACGAATTACAGTTGACCGACGCTATGTGCGAAATCGCAAAAAGTAAAGGTATGACAGGTGTCGATTTTAGCGGTACTCGTTACGATATGGGCAACAAGTTCGGCATTTTAAAGGCCAATATAGAAGTTGGACTTAACCACCCTGAAACCAAAGATGAATTAAAAGAATATATAAAACAGTTGGCAAAAGAATTATAAAAGAAAACTAAATGTTTAAAATAAGATAAAATAAATTTTAAATTCGATAAAAAATGTTTGTTGTTTTAAAAAGTTACTTATGTTAAAATAAAAATAGAATAAGGCGGTGATATAATGCGGAAAGAGTTGGTATTAAAAATACTAAATATTACTGCGTGTGTTTTTTTAAATGTGATTTTGGTATTAGGCGTTGCATTCGTTCCGTTTTATTATTCAATTACCGCCCTTACCGAGCCTGAAACGGTGGCTATGGTTATGAGGGAAGTGGACTATAAGCGGGTTGTAGAGCAAAACCCCTCGATAAAAAGGACACTGCAAAAATATGATATTACGCCTCAAGAAGCCAATACAATAATGAAAAGTAAACAAACGGGCGACCTTATCGAAGTTTATGCTGATGAAATTACAAAAATATTTTTAGATATTCCTGATGATAAAAAGATTGATGTCCAATATCTGAAAGAAGTTGTCGATGCTAATAGCCAAAAATTTATAGAAATAACTGAAAAAAACACAGATATAAAACTAAAGAGCGAAAAAACACAAAAAAACATTGATAAGTTTTTTGCAGAAAACAAGGTGGAAATAGAAGAAAGCATAACGTTTATTAAAACGGTAAAGGATGTAGTCACTACTGTTCACACGTCTTCGGTTATAAAAAATTCACTTACACTCTGGGGTGCTTTGATACTTGTGGCAATAGCGTTTATACTTATAGCGGCTATAATAGCCCTTATGCGTAGCAATAGTTTTTTCTGGATAGGTATGGATTTTTCAATAGTAACAATTTTTCTTTGTGTAGTTATAGCTTTTAGTAAAAGCAGTTTTGTGTCATTAATAGCGATTAACCTGTCCGATTTTGGCACACAAATTATAGAATCGGCGATTTCAATAAGTACTGAAAAAATTATTATTGCGCTTTTTGGCACGGCAATATTTGCGGTCTTGTTTGTAGGATTTTTTGTATTAGTTAAACTATTAAAACGAAAATATCAAAATTGGGCGGTAGCAGAAGCTATATCAGTATAAAAAATAGGGCGGAAGAAGTTGCGTTACTTCTTCCGCCCTATTTATAAACTACTCCACATTATAATGTTGTGGGATATGCGCCGTTATATTGTACCTTTATAGAATAAACCGCGGGTGTATTTTTGTGTGCTTGATTTACCGTTTTTAAAGTCTGTAATAATTTCGTTTACTTCTTTTTTTGTTTCGTTGGTAAAATACAAAACCTGAAAATCGAGTGATGAAAGGTCATTTTGCTTATCACCAAGCCATAACGGTACCGAGTTTAAAAGTTCACTATATCCCATACGGCAACGCACAGGAAACTGTGTGCCAAGTCTGTCGGTTAAAAAGCCAGTCTTATCGCACTCGCTACAAGATTTTCCGTTTTTAAGTTTAAATCAGATTATTGTACGCTTTTGCCGCCGTCGACAAAAATGTTTTGTCCTGTTATGTATCTGCCTTCATCTGAGCAGAGTAACGATACAATGCCTTCGCAGTCCTGAGGCTCACCATAGAAGCCTACGGGGATACTATCAGTTACTTTTTTGGCATATTCAGGGTCGGAAAGGGCTTCAACATTGCGGTCGGTGTAGATAACACCGGGGGCTACGTTGTTTACCGTTATGCCGTCTTTTGCCAATTGCAGCGATAACGATTGTACCATATTGGTTTGTGCCGCTTTCGAAGCTGAGTATACAAGCATATCGGGGTGGGGTTTGGCTTCTTGCACAGAGCCTATAGTAACAACTCTGCCCCACTTATTCTGCTTCATATTATCTACTGCTGCTTGTATAAGCATAAGGCTCGATATAAAGTTGCAGTTTAATTGTTCGAAGCATTCTTTTTGGGGGATTTCCTGCCATGGTGTACGATATTGAAGTGAAGCGTTGAGAATAAGTACATCCACATTCTTGATTTTTTCGCAAAGTTCGGCAGTTTTGGAAAGGTCGGTAAGGTCTGAGATAATAACCTCGGCTTCACCACCATTATTTTTTATAATTTCAGCGGTTTCTTTGGCCTTTTCAATTCTTCCTGCTCCGTGAACTATCACTTTATAACCGTCTTTGGCAAGTCTTATTGCAATTGCTCTGCCGATACCTCGTGACGAACCGGTAACAAGCGCTATTTTATTATTTTTCATATTTTATTTCATCCTTATAGATCAATTTCGCACTCTAATCCATAGTGGTCAGAGGGATAGCGGTGTTCGTATTTTAATGGGTATTTGCCCGGCACTTGTGGATATCTCTTATCGAGCATTTTATAAGATATGGGCATAAATTCTTTACTTACAAAACAGTAATCTACATGGTCGTCAGGCCATAGATGTGGTTCAAACTTGTGGTATGTGGTGCGGTAATCTTTAGCAGTCACTGCATTTACATCGATGTATTTTTCACACATTGTTTTGTACGCCACAGAATCAGGTCTTGAATTAAACGTACCTGCAATAATAGTGGGATAACCTGTGATTTTTTCTACATAATCACAAATAACCTTTACGCTTTTTTGTTGCGTTTCTTCACGCATACCTACGTGAACACTTACACAAGTAAAACATTTACCTGTTTTGCGGTCTTTAAGACTTACATAGTTACAATAACGGCGGAAATTATCCCACGAACGAGAATATTCATCCGGTGTATCCGAAAGCCAAAAATAACCTGTTTCTATACATTCGTGATTTCTTGGGTTCCACAAAATAGTGGTGTCCATAAGGTCGCCTTGGAAAGTATCGTGGATGATATACTTGTCATCAAATATTTTGTACACAGCCTTAAGCATACCTTTTGTACATTCTTGAAAGAAATATACATCTGCTTTTATAGGCAACAAAATTTCTTGCAATCTTTCTGCTCTTTGCTCGATGTCGTGACCATCTCTGTCATATTGGTCGCCGTGCAGATTAAAACTTACAATTTTCATGAGTCTTCCCTCCTACTTATATTCTTTTGGAAACCATTTGATAAGTTTTGGTTCAGGGTCAAAAAGTTTTATGGCTTTTTCCATATCTTTTTGGCAGTATGCTGCTTTGATTGTCCCTGCATATGTCTCATGGAAACCATATTTCATAATACGATGTTTTTCATTTTCTCGTTGATAATAGGTGTTGTTTCGAACTTTGAAGCCCGGATGGTCGCAAGGCCCATCCATCCAGTTCCATGCAACTAAATACCAAGAAGAAATATCGAGAATATTATCTTCATAAACGCAGTCTTCCCAACAATCAGCTTGATGTTTTGGGAAGCCGTTGTAATGTGAAGTGTACTCGGGGTCGCGACGTTGATTTCCAGACCAACCGAAACCTGCAAAACGCATAATATTGCCCTTAAAAATATGTCTTATAAACTTACCGTAGTTTCCGCCAACCCAAGCTTCATAAGACCAGGTGCAATACTCGATAAGATTATCAATAACTTGCATATCTTCATTTATCATATAAGGGCTGCCCTGTGGCGAAATACCTGCATCATAGCCCTGATAAATCCAGTTATTTTTAATTAAAATATTCTTTTGGTCGGCCCATATACCGATGCCGTTACCACCGCGTGGAGAAGTAGCATCATCGCCCAAAAAGTCGCCGCCCATAAAGGAAATTTCGCAGTTTGTGATTGTTATATTGTAGTTACCACCGGTAGCGGTAGAAATAGCACCGCCCGAGTTATATTTAACGCAGAGATTGTCTATTCTTACATCGTGAGTTTTGTCATCCCAACAGGATATAAATGTAAAACGAAGACAGAATTCAATATCGTCAAAATATTCACCGGGGTTACCCTCTGAAAAATAGAGATATACCTTAAAATTATCACGATCGGTATAATAATCAAGGTCTTTTTCTATTTTATCTCTACCACGGCACTTCCAGCCAACGTATTCGTTCAGATTGAAAACAATATTTCCCACCGAACGCGCGTCTGTGGGATAGTCGCAAACCCAAACGTTTTCACGTTCAGTCTTTTTCCATAAAGCAGGGTCGGCATAGTTTTTATCACTACCCATAAGACAGGGTTTGGGACCTTCACCATACGCGCCGTAAGCAACACCGGTGAGCATGGGTAAATCTTTATAAACGCGCCAAGTACTACCGCGTTCCATAAGTACAGCATCACCGGGCTCTAAAGTGTCTTTCATAGCGTGGAATTTATCAAAAGTTGCCCACGCAGTTTCGGGTGTAAGACCATCGTTGTTATCATTACCATTATTGGAAATATGGTACTTTTTACCTGTGATAACAAGTTCGTCTTTGGCATTTAAGATTTTTTCTTTCAAT
>SVPC01000027.1 GCA_015066095.1 Oscillospiraceae bacterium
ATAAATAATAACTCCAAAATAAATATAAAGGAGTGATTATATGAAAACCGATATTATAAAAAACACTTTGGACCAAATTCCAGAGCCAAAACCCGATGCAAAACGTATAACCGCACTTGTAAGAAAAAGCGGTAAAGTCACAGGATACCAGTTATCCGACCAAAGTATAGTATCAAAACAACAAGCCGTTTCTATGGCAAAACAGGGCGATATTGCCGGGGTTGGTATTGCTCACCGTAAAGATAACGAATATCTAAAAGCCATTCCCGATAATACCGAAAATAACAATTTAAGTAACCTACCAACAATAACAAACTAAACCGGACCGCACTTTTTGTGCGGTTTTTTCTTGATTTACAAAATAGAATGTTTTATAATATTATTAGCTTAAGATAAGGGAGTAATTATGAGAACACAAAAAAATATACTTATTGCATTCTTATTAAATATCACTTTTTCAGTTTTTGAACTTTTTGGCGGTATATTCACAGGAAGTGTAGCGATTATATCAGACTCGGTACACGATTTAGGTGATGCCGTAAGCATTGGTTTTTCATACTTTTTAGAGCGAAAAAGCCGTAAACAACCCGACAGCAAATATACATACGGTTATCTTCGCTTTTCGGTTTTGGGCGGTATAATCACCACATTTATACTGCTTTTCGGCTCATTAGCGGTAATTTACAACGCGGTTTTACGCATTTTAAACCCTGTTGAAATAAATTACAACGGTATGATTATTTTCGCAATAATAGGTGCTGTTGTAAACTTCGGTGCTGCATATTTCACCCGTGAGGGCGATTCAATCAACCAAAAAGCCGTAAATCTTCATATGCTCGAAGATATGCTCGGTTGGTTTGTAGTGCTCATAGGCGCAATAGTTATGAAATTCACCGAATTTAAACTATTAGACCCTATTTTATCAATAGCGGTTGCAGTATTTATACTTGTAAATGCAATTAAAAACCTTAAGGAAGTACTTGATTTATTCCTTGAAAAAACACCCGACAATGTAAATATCAACGAGATTGTCGAGCATATCGAAAAAATCGATGGTGTTTTAAACGTGCATCATATTCATATACGCAGTATTGACGGACACAGTAACTACGCTACAATGCACATTGTAACAAATAGTGACCATCACAAAATCAAAGATAAAGTTCGAAATGAACTTGAAGAACACGGCATTGGCCACGCCACACTCGAACTTGAAACCCCCGACGAGCATTGCCACCACCACGAGTGTTACATCGAACACAACGAAAACCATTCGCACCACCACCATCACCATCATCATTAAAAAAAGGAGCCAAACGGCTCCCTTTTTTATAATAATTTGGAATAAATTCCCTCCTACGTTTCCCCTCTTTTAAGTCTTTAAAAAAATAATCGTAAAGAAAAAATTACCTTTAATATTTTTCACAACTTTTCACAAGATAATATTGCAAACGCAAAATTAAAATTGAAATAGGAGTGAAAATACAATGGCTAAGAATGTAGTACCTGAAGCTAAAGAAGCTCTCAACCGTTTTAAGATGGAAGCTGCTAACGAAGTAGGCGTTAACTTAAAGCAGGGTTACAACGGCGACCTTACTAGCAAACAAGCTGGTTCTATCGGCGGTCAGATGGTTAAAAAGATGATCGAATCTTACGAAAACAGCATGAAATAAGATTTTAATCTTTAAACATTAAAACGGGGATGTTTATCATCCCCGTTTTGCATTTATATTTAATTCAATTTTACAAGCAAACATTGTATCTCCTTGGTCATTAAGTCCCTTGGCAGATATTATATTTTCTTCTTTTGTGCTAAAAATATTAAGTTTGGTACCCGCAAAAACTTCTTTTCTATAATCAATTTGAAAACTTTTTATAACATCGTCTATTTGCGGATTTAAAGCATCCAAAACATAATTTGCATATTTTGTGTTGTTTACATGATTGTTAATATCAAGTTCGCTAAAACCGGGATTTACAACATAAGGCTCACCCGCAGTATCAAAATCACGCACCTTGCCAATCTTTTCCTGGAACATAACAACCGGGCAAAAACTCTCAAGCGGATAAATATCTGCAACCGCCAATAAACGGCGCTCATTACTATCAATTACTACCCATTCGGAACTACCTTTGACAAGTACCACGCCGTTTTCATCGGCTATGCAATATTCTCTCCTATAATTAAGTCTATGAGGGGGCAACGGCCAAGTTTTAACAGTAACATTTTGATATCTTTTAAGGTTTTCGCAAATTTCAAACTTAACCCTTGTAAGAACCCAAAGATATCCGCGTTCTATCATAGAATCAAAGCCCAGACCCAATTCTTCGGCGTGCTGACCTGCGGCATCTTGAAACAAATCAAGCACAGAAGATGGTTTTATACGGTCGAATTTATCGAAATCCCCTGCCCTTAGTTTATATTCTCCTTGCCATAAATTTCTCATAAATTCACCACTAAAATCACTTAAAGAAAAGAGGTAATTTTTCAAGGAAAATTATGTCAGTACGGTTGGCGGCGTCACCCTCTGCCAAAACGGCACAGGTTGCAGCCTCAATAGCACCGGCTTTTTTAACGAGTTCACGCACAGCCGCCAAAGATTCGCCCGTGCTTATAACATCATCAACTATAAGCACTCGCTTACCTTTTATCATTTCTACCTCGCTTTCGCCAAGGTACAAATGCTGTTCTTTATTAGTAGTGATACTTTTTACAGTAACACCCAACGAATTACGCATATAAACCTTTACGCCTTTGCGGATTACGATATAAGGCTTACCGCTTTGACGCGCCATTTCGTATGCTAAAGGTATACTCTTGGCTTCGGGAGTGATTATGTAATCAAACTCGGGTGCTTTTTTAAGAAGTTCTTCACTTGCTTTTACTGTGACCTCAACATCACCAAACAAAATAAATGCAGCAATATCGAGCGAATCACTAACGGGAAATTTTTCTAGTTTTCGATCAAGTCCCGCAATTTTCATACTATAATATTCAGTCATACCTATTCTTCCTTCTAATTACAAATTACAAAAACGAGTTACAATGCGTTTCATTTTATCCCATTTTTCTTCCATATCCTCAACCAATTTCAACTGTGTGCGACAACGGTCAAGGTTATGCTCGGGATAATTGGTTTTAAAGTATGTATCACCATCGAGATAGTCGGTCAAAAAACGCATACCGCACTCGATGGTCATCATTTTAGCACCTTCGGGTAAAAGCATAATTTCGGTCTTTGGTAACTGACCACCACAACCCTTAATAAAGCCTTTGGTGTAAATTTCAAAAAGATTTATATCCATACTTACCTTTGATAAATCTTTTTCGTCTTCGGCGGCAGTAGAAGCGCCAAAACGAATAGCATCACCAAAGTCAGTAACCGAGAAACCTGGCATTATGGTATCAAGGTCAATAACACACAGTGCGCGGCGTGAGTCATTATCAAGCATAACATTATTCATTTTAGTATCGTTATGGCTTACACGAAGCGGCAACTCACCCGACTTATTTTTATCAATAAGTACTGAATAAAAGTTTTTTCTTTCCTTTAAAAACTCAATTTCCGCCTCAACATCTTTTGCTCTTCCCATTTTATCTTCTTCTAAGGCTTTTAAGAAGTTTTCATAACGCTTTGGTGTGTTATGAAAATCAGGTATAGTTTCATAAAGACACTCTGGGGAAAACTCTGACAAATATCGCTGAAACTTACCAAAAGCCTTGCCTGCTTGGTAAAAATCTTCCAAAAATTCGGGTCTGTCAAGGCAAATTGAGTCTTCTATAAACTCATACATACGCCATAAATGACCATCTTCATCATAGATATAATGCCCATCATCAAGAGTATGTACAACAGTCAAAACCTCGCGAGAGGTTTCCACCTTTTTTCGCAAAAACTCGGTAACCTTTAAAATATTTTCCATAACGTGGTCAGGTTGTTTAAAGACGTTACTGTTAATCATCTGCAAAATATAACGATTTTTATCATCACCGTCAAAACAAGTGATAAGATATGTTCCGTTAATAAGCCCGTTACCGTAAGGGGTAACCTTAATAATATCGCCAACTACCTTAAATTTGTTCACAATAGAGTTTATATTTTTCATAAAATATCCCCTAATTTTAATATTCCAGAGACACCACGAGTATTATATCACATAAACTAAAAATTTACAAGCAAATACTTGCAAAAAAGAACGGTAAAACTTTACCGTTCTTTTTGATTTATCTTATACCGTATTTTTCAATGATATAGTCCATATCCTTATCGCCTCTGCCTGAAAGGTTGATAAGAATTGAGCCATGTTTCATTTCTTTTGCCAAGCGAATAGCATGTGCTACAGCGTGTGAACTCTCAATTGCAGGGATAATACCTTCCAACTTTGCAAGTTTGAAGAATGCGTCTACTGCTTCTTCGTCATCTACAACATCATACTTAACACGGCCTAAATCGCGCAAAAATGCATGTTCGGGACCCGAAGATGGATAGTCAAGACCACTTGCAACCGAGTAAACAGGTGCGGGTTCGCCATTTTCGTCCTTGAGCATTATACTATTAAAGCCGTGCATAATACCCTCTTCACCGTATTGCAAACTTGCAGCGTGGTCACCAAGGTTTTTACCTTTACCAAGAGGCTCTACGCCATAAATTTCAACAGGGTCATTAAGGAAGCCTGAGAAGAAACCTGCCGCATTAGAGCCACCGCCAACACAAGCGGTAATGATATCGGGCAAATGACCTGTCATTTCGGTAAACTGTTCTCTTGCCTCAATACCAACAACCTGTTGGAAATCGCGCACCATCATCGGGAACGGATGCGGACCTAAAACAGAACCTATGCAGTAAATACAATCTTTATACTCTTTGCTGTATGCGTCGAAAGCAGCGTCAACGGCTTCTTTAAGGGTTTGAAGACCGTGGGTAACTTCTACAACATTTGCGCCTAAAATCTTCATACGGGCAACATTGGGGGCTTGTTTTTTAATATCAACGTTTCCCATATAAATATCACATTCAAGACCGAAATAAGCCGCCGCAGTGGCAAGAGCCACACCGTGTTGACCGGCGCCTGTTTCAGCAATAATCTTTTTCTTGCCCATATACTTTGCAAGTAAAGCCTCACCCATACAATGGTTGAGCTTGTGAGCGCCTGTATGGTTTAAATCTTCACGTTTTGCGTAAAGTTGAACATTACCGAGTGAATTACTCAAACGCTCTAAATGTGTGATTGGGGTAGGTCTGCCTTGAAACTCTTTACGAACGCGACGAAGTTCGTCGATAAACTTACGTGACTGACAAATTGAAAAATATGCCTGTGTGATTTCTTCCATAGCCTCTTTAAGTTTAGGCTCAATATAGCATCCGCCATAAGGACCGAAAAAGCCCTTATCATCAGGATAATGTTTAAAATAAGTGTCAAAATTTACATTGTTAAAATCCATAATAATTTTCCTTTCAATCATTTAATATACAAATAAAAAATTCTTGAAATTCACCATCGTTTTGTAAGTAAAAACATAATTTGCACCTCAAAATAAAAAGTCTTGCCCCATATTCGGGACAAGACTTTAATAAAATCCTGCGGTACCACCCGAGTTGCCAAATTTGGCCTCTCTGCCTTACACAAATATGTAAGCCGATTTGGTAACGGGGACGGTTCCCCGTCGACTACTACTAACGATTGCTCGCTTTCGGTCGCCCTCATAAGTCCATTCACAAAAACCTTGGTTACAGTATTTACACCTACAACTGCTCTCTAAAAAACCTACAGTAATGCTACTATTCTTAATCTCAGGTTTAAAATATAACCTAAATATTAGTCGTTTTTGAAGAAACTCATAACATCGTCATAAGTTTCGTCTTTATCAACAACAGAATTAAAGATAGAATCTAAAACATCTGATTTGCTTTCTTTCTTTTCGTCACCAAGACCGGTAGCTACAACAGTTACGCGGATGGTGTCTTCGATAGATTCATCAAGCTGAGCACCCCAGATAATGGTTGCATCGGGATGAGCCATATCAGAAATGATAGAAGAAGCAAGTTCAACCTCTTCAAGACCGATATCTACAGAACCGGTAATGCTGATGATTACGCCGCGAGCGTTATCCATAGAGGTTTCGATAAGGGGACTGTTGATAGCCATGCGAGCAGCCTGTTCAGCCTTATCACGGCCTGTAGCAACACCAACACCCATATGAGCATAACCAGCGTCAGCCATAATAGACTTAACGTCAGCAAAGTCAAGGTTAACAAGAGCGGTAACATTGATAAGTTCAGAAATGCTCTGAACACCTTGACGAAGAACATCGTCAGCAATGTCAAATGCGTTCTTGAAAGTAATCTTTTCTTCAGAAACGAACTTAAGACGTTCGTTAGGAATAACAACAAGGCTGTCAACGTGTTCACGCAAAGCAGCAATACCTGCTTCAGCCTGAGTCATACGCTTTTTGCCTTCGAAAGCGAAGGGCTTTGTAACGATACCTACAGTAAGGATACCAAGTTCTTTAGCAACAGCAGCAACAACGGGAGCCGCACCAGTACCTGTGCCGCCGCCCATACCTGCGGTGATGAAAATCATATCTGCATCGCGAATAGCTGCAGCAATTTCTTCTTTAGATTCTTCTGCAGCGGCATTACCGTTATTGGGGTTACCACCTGCGCCCATACCTGCAGTTGTCTTGTCACCAATCTGTAATTTAACATCTGCTTTTGATTTAAATAAAGCAGCCTTATCA
>SVPC01000011.1 GCA_015066095.1 Oscillospiraceae bacterium
CGCGTAAAATTAATTGGTCAATTAAAGGATTTTGTATTGATATATTAACAAGCGTCATTTTTTTGCCAACTTTTTTCTTTGCATTCTCGTATTTGTATAATACATTAAGTTAAATAAAAGAAAAATCTCGGTTTTTAACCAGTTCTTTTTCGGACACGAATGACAAACGAAAATCCGTTCACGAAAGTGGACGGATTTTTGTTTGTATCATTTACTATTCATTTTTCATCATTCATTATTCATTAACAGGGAACGGATTTTCGAACATTAACACAGGGGACGGTTCTCTGTGTTGTGTCTATAAGACAAATTTGCAGATTAACAGGTGTGAGTTTTGGGACTGTGAGAAAATTCTAAAGTGCACAGAGAACCGCCCCCTGTGCACCCCCCTGTGCACCCCCCTGTGCACCCCCCCTGTGCACCCCCCTGTGCACTAGGAAAACGTCCATTTTTTTGGGCGTTTTTTTCGTTTTTAAGACGTTTTTTATGCCAAATGGGTGAGTTTGACCGAAAAACGCTCTTGAAACATAAAAATATACAAGTTTGAATCTTAAAATGATGTTTTAAATATAAAATATGCAACTTTGAACAAATGCCTATTTAAATGAATCGAAAAGTATGATATAATTTAAATATGAGTGAGAGAGAACTATATATATATATCAAGGTATAACGTTTGTAGATAATTTCGTGAAAAAATATCTGAGATAAGGAGTTGAGATGATGGGAGAAAAACAAACCAAGTTTCGTTTTTTTAATTCAACAACACTAAAGATAGTTGGAGCTGTACTGATAATTTTCTTGGCAATTGCTCTGTTGTGGCACGGCAATGCAAACAGTATGCAAGCTATGCCTGCTTTGGTGGCTAGGGTATATTTCGACGGTGAGTACCGTATTGCCGACGGTGAGTGGCAGAAAATTGTAAAAGGGAATCATATTTCTTCTACTGAAGGAGATGTGACCCTGCGAGGCAATTTCCATATGCTCACACCGGATGGTGAGTATGTTGGCATTTACAGTGACAACATTCCGATTGCTCTTTATACAAATCATATTAATCTGACGTTTTATGAGGGCAAAAATGAGCCATTTATAACAGATGTGGAAAATCCTTTATACGGAGATTCTGCTTGTCACGAGGATTGGACTGCTTATGTGCTTACAAGCGGAAGCGAAGAGCCGATCGAGATTCTTATTCATAATCCCCATAGTTTTGGTAACGAAACCGCCATTGACGAGATGCTGTCCCGCACGGCTTTATGGACGGATATTGAGTTTGAAAAAGGCGTTTTTGAAAGTGGGAAAACCCAAAGAGATATCGGTTTATTGTTTGCTATCATTTCTCTTATCGTTTTAGGAACGGCTTTGTTCTCAACACTGATACATATAAAAAACAGTAAGATTCTTTGGTTGTTCGGCATCGTAATTTTGTTCGCCGGCACATACCTGTCTTATAGTGCAGAAGGCGTTTCCTTCTGGAGCGAATCCGTTGTATCCAATACGACGATTTTGGGCTGCTCAATGATGTTCTATATGCTCTTCCTTTATATTGCGCTTGTGCACTTTCTGAAAGGTACGAAAACAATTGGTACAATCACCGTTGTTCTTCTCGGTTTTGTTAACGCAGTGCTTCTTGTTTTGCCTATCTTAACGGATATGTTGTTTTATAATTTGTGGCTTTACTGGGCTGCTGCGCAAATTCTTGCAAACATCATTCTTCTTGGTTGCCTTATACGAGAGTTCTTTGTTACAAAAGGAAAAGAGCGATGGATTTATATCGGTTCGATTTTGCCGCTTATCTCTTTCGGCTTTGATGTTATTATGACAGACCTTGGATTATGGAAGGGCGGACTTGCGTCTAAATACATTTTTGTTGTTTTCTTTATTGCTGCAATGGTTGCGGTGCTTAAAGTTATACCAAACAGCATCAACGCTCTGGCTTTAGCCAAAGAATTGGAAACCGAGAAAATCGTATTAAACGCTCAGCTTACCGAAAGCAGAGTTTCTACTATGATGAGTCAAATTCGTCCGCACTTTATTTATAATACTCTCGGCAGTATTGAACAGCTTTGTAATATTGAGCCACGGAAGGCAGGAGAACTCGTTCATAATTTTGCGAAATATCTGAGAGGTAATTTCGGAGAACTGGATAATCCAAAACCGATTTTAATGTCGCAAGAAATGGAACACGTACACCATTACATTAGTATTGAAAATGTGCGTTTTCCGGATATGACCTTCTCATTTGAGATGAATTCAGACGATTTTCATATTCCTGCACTTACCATTCAGCCAATTGTAGAAAATGCGATCAAACATGGACTTATGAAATTGCAAAAAGGCGGTACAATCCGTGTAATCTCCTATGAGACCGATACCCATTACTGCGTTACGGTGGAGGATGACGGTGTAGGCTTTGATACGGGTGTCTTGCTTGACGAAAGAAAACACGTGGGAATCCGTAATATTCGCGGAAGATTAAAGGCGATGGTAAATGGCACCCTTGAAATCGAAAGCACTCAGGGTGTTGGCACCAAGGTCTTGATATCGATTCCTAAGGGGGCGTAATAATGATTGCAATAGCAGTTGATGACGAAATATTAATGCTTGGCGCTTTGGTAGCAGCAATTAAAGCTTCCCCCGATATCTCTGAAGTTTCTCAGTTTTCCGCCTGTGATGAGGCCCTTGCCTTTGTAAAAGAAAATTCGGTTGACGTTGCCTTTTTGGATATTAATATGCGTGGTATGGGTGGACTTGCACTTGCAGAAAAGATTTGCAGTGTCTGTCCCGATTGCAAAATCGTATTTTGTACCGGATATGAGGAATATGCTATTCCAGCATTTAAGCTCCACGCTTCCGGATACTTAATGAAACCTGTATCGGCCAAAGATGTGCAGGTGGAGATTGATAATATCAAAGGCATTCGTCAAAGAGAAAAGCCACTTACCGTAAAATGCTTTGGTAATTTCGAGGTCTATGCTAAGGGAGAAAAGCTTACATTCAAACGTTCAAAAACAAAAGAGTTGTTTGCCTTTTTGATTGACAGAAACGGTGCAGGGGTTAAGGTTGCGGAAATAGGGGTTGCACTCTGGGAAAACGATAAAGAGCAAAAGAACCAAAACTATATCCATCAATTATTTCGTGATATGCGCCAAACCCTTGAAGCAATTGGTATGGAAGAAATTTTCGAGAGAAACAACTATCTCTATTCTGTAAATCCCGAGAAAATTGATTGTGATTATTATAGTTATTTAAAAACCGGAAAGCCCGAATTTATCGGTGAGTATATGTCCCAGTACAGCTGGGCGGAAGGAACTTGCGGATTGCTTTGGGAGAGAAAATCTAAATAACAAGCTTGGAAAAAGCCGTCGTTTCGACGGCTTTTTTTATTGGTTTGTAAGAGGTTTGTCATACCATAAAAGTTATAATAAAATGGAAAATAGACTAAGTGTCATGCTTGTTAAGGTTTTAATTTGTTGTTAGGGCAAAATAAAATAAAAAATTTTCTTTGAAAGGGCGAATTATCATGATTAAAAACAGAACAGCGCAATTAATTTATCAAACCATTTACCTTACACTTGGGCTTGTTGGTTTTGTTGCAAGCCTTGGAATCTTTGACAACATCAATACGATTCGTTGGGATTTCTACGTTCACTTTACTAACATCAGCAATTTTCTGTGCATTGGTGTTATGCTTACTGCGCTTATTCAAACGGCAAAGAAGAAAGAAGACAGCTTTGTTTCTGCTGCTCCTGTTCTCAAGTTTATCGGAATGCTCGGCATTTTGCTTACTTTCCTTGTGTTCAATATTATGCTCGCCGGCGCTGAAGGTCGTGATCCCCAGGCAAACTGGCGTATCGGCAGCCTGTGCTTCCACGTAGTTCTTCCTATTATGTACATAGCTGACTGGTTCTTATTCTATGAGCGTAAAAACGCTAAGTGGTATTATCCCATCGCTTCTATTGCATTCCCGCTTGTTTATGTAATTTTCCTTCTTGTTCAGGCGATTATTTTGAAGTTCGATTCTTCTATCCTTATTCCTACTACAACCACGCCCCTTATCTACCCTTACTTCTTTGTAAACCTTGATACTCAAGGTGTTTACGGTGTTCTTATGTGGATAGGCATTCTTTCTGTGGCATTTGTCGTAGTGGGATTCTTGTTCTTTGGACTTGATAAACTTCGCAAGAAAAAATTTGATAAATAAGAAAAGGAGAAAACTGTTATGAAAAAAGATTTGATTTTTACTCCTACTATGTTGCTTATTGGTGTTCTGCTGTTTTTACTTAGAGCAACCGGTATGACTGCACATATTGCTATTTCTGTAGTCGGTATTTTGGTTTTGATTGCCTATACCGTTTTAACCAAAAAGGACTGGAAAATTCCTGCACTTGAAATTATTATGAGGGCGTTTTACGGTATAGCTTTGATTACCGGTATTGTGATTATGAATGTTCATGGCATTGCCGCACTTTCCGTCATCCATAAAGCAAGTGCTGTTTTGTTTATGGCATTGATTATCGTTTTATTTATCCATAAGGCGGTAACAAATAAAAAGGCTTAATTTTTAGTTCAAGATATGTTGTATATGGTGTAGATATGGATAAATTAGTAAGAAAAATTGAAATTCCGCTTGCAAAGAAAGCCATAGAGAAAGCGGGACTATATATTGTACAGAAAAAGGATCTGGCTCGTTTGGCTGAGGTTGCGGCTGACGCCTATCAGGATTACCCATTGCACAATTGGTTCACTAAGGGTAAATACGACGAAAAGGCTTCCAAGCTGATTATGCAGATTTCTCTTAAAACTATGACGGAGGATGCAGTAATTTACGCCGATAGTGAAGAAATTAACGGTTTTGCGGTTTGGCTGCCCTTTGGTTTTACGGGCAGCAAAACCCTTCCGTTTCTAATGAATGGCGGGCTGAGCCTGATACTGCACTCAGGCCTTGGTATTATCGGTAGACTTTTAACCTACGAAACCTATGCAATGAATTTGAAAAAAGAGTTTACCGAAAATTACGATTGGTACTTATATAATCTTTCCATTAAAAAAGATTCGCAAGGCAAGGGTATTGCCAGTAAATTGATGCGTCCTATGCTACAGTTTTGCGATGACGAACGTATGGTGGCCTATCTGGAAACCAACAAAGAGGCAAACGTTGGACTTTATCGGCATTATGGGTTTGATCTAGTGAAAGAAGAGCAAATCCCGAAAAGCACCGTCACGCATTATGCGATGGTGAGAGAGCCGATTTATAAAGAATAACAATTTGATAGTTTCCGACTTTACAGATACCTATGCTGCAGAAGAAAAATAATTTAATATCGAAAACCGGTTAAATAAAATGGAGGCAAATAAAATGAAAAAAGAAAAGAAAGAATTGATTAAAAAGTTCAAGGTAGTAATTGAAGATTTATTGGATAACTACGAAGAATATACAGACGAAGAAAAAGCACAAATCAAAGAAATCTTCCAAAAAGTTGCGGATCTAAATGCAATTTTAGATAAATACGATATTGATGTAAAACTTGACTGGGAAGAATACTCAGCAGCTTATTGCCATTTTTTTGGTATGATGCTTTATTGATAAATAGACAATTATATAGAAAGGAGCTTTGATAATGCCAAAAAAACAAAAAAAGTTTGCCGATGACGGCTGGGCTATTTGGGTAGATGGTGATGATACAAGTACGGTCTATATTAACGATTGGCTTAATCCAAAAGGAAAATGCCATGTAGATATAGCAGTTCGTATACGAGGCATAAAATCCAGCAAGTTTTTACATGTTTATGTCCCGTTTGTTGTTTCTCGGGATGAAATTGAAGATGTATCTTTGCTTTTTAACGATACAAAAATTTTGCAGGCAACCTTTAGTGCAGCCTGCATTGTAGACTACAAAAAAAATGAGCATACTTCGGAGATAGCGTATAACGGAAAGACGGTAGATATTGTACATATCAGTACCTTGGAATATGAAATCGTGGCGTTATCAACCGGTACACTAATCAGTGTTGATTTGGATAAATTAAAAGCTACACTTGATAACGATGAGGCTTATTTCATTTGGCGTATGCCACATAAATCATTGGACGAAATTTTTAAACCACGCGTAGATGTTGGAAATGCAATGAGCAGACTTAGGGATTTGATTACAACTCCTGTAGTTTCGGAAAAATACGGTTACTCTATTCGCATTAACGAAGCAAGACTTTTGCCGGAAGAGATTACAAGAATCGGTATATTCCACCGTCAAAAATTAAAGAAAGCGGTTATTACCCTTTCTATTGATGAAAGTTATGAACTTAATGACGGGGGTTGCTATCGAATTCGTCGCTTGGAAGAAAATTTATATAAAGACTATCTTCCAAAGAGTTATAAACACGAGGATGTTATCACCTATCAATGGAATCAAAATCGAGAGCATAACCAGCAAGGACAATTTAATTTCTATTATAACCTATCGAAGGATTCGGTAAGTAAAAGCAGTATGTTTTTGTATATGGTCCTTCTTTTGGCGATTAGTATTTTTGGCGATCTTTTAGCAGAGTTAGTTAAAACCTTGATACGCATGTTTATATAAAGGGGTGGTATGATGAGATTAATTATTCCAATATTACTTAATTGCCTCCTCGTTATTTTAGTTTACCTCATTGATAAGTATACCCTTGCAAAAAAACTCCCCTATATAGCAAAGCAAATTATCATTGGCCTTTTGTTTGGTGGAGTTTCCGCCTTTGCGTCGAGTTTTGGTGTGGAATGGCTTGGCACAACTGTCAATGTTCGTGATGCGGCACCTCTTTCGGCGGGTCTTATTTTTGGTGCACCCGCCGGCATTATTTCCGGTCTTATTGGAGGACTGTATCGTTGGTTCTCTGTATATTGGGGAGGCGGTATGTATACACGGCTTGCCTGCAGTCTCGCAACCATTCTTGCCGGATTTATGGCTGCAGGTCTCAGAAAGCTGATGTTTGACAACAAAAAGCCCACTTGGAGTTACGGCATATGTATTGCTGTGGTGTGCGAAGTTATCCATATGATTCTGATATTCTTGACAAATATGGATAATTCTTCCCAAGCCTTTGAATTTGTCAAGGGTGCCACTGCTCCTATGATGTTGGGCAACTCCGTGGCTGTTGGGGTATCTATCATTTTGGTTTCTCTTTTTAGTCACGAGCGCTTTTTTAGAAAGAAAACTTCCGAAGGCATCGCCCATACTTTTCAGCGAAGACTTCTTAGCTGCATTGTAATTGCATATCTTATTACCAGCACCTTTACTCTTATCCTCCAGAATGGAATGGCGCAGATTGAAACACAAGAAGTGTTTACTGTTGCTATCAATGACGTTGAGGCAGCTGTAAGAGAGAAATCCAACCGCCAACTTCTTGAAATTGCAGAACAGGTTAAGAAGGAATATGAAAAAGACACAAAGGTATCCTTGTCCGATCTTACTAAAAAATACGATATTAAAGAAATAAACGTTGTTGCTCCGGGTGGCTTAATTACAAATTCCACAGAAGCGGATGTTATAGGCAACTATGATATGAATAGCAAGGCTCAATCCAAAGAATTTGTAGATACGCTTAGAGTTCAGGATTCTTTCGTACAAGAGTATTCGCCCAGAGGCAAGGATGAATCTGTGTGGAGAAAATATGCGGCTGTGAATCTTACAGACGGTGGATTTATTCAGGTGGGCTACGACGCCGAGCAGTTTCATAAAATGCTCAATGAATTTGTAATTGATGTTACCAAGAATCGTCATGTCGGAACTAGCGGTTTTGTAGCAGTACTTGATGAACAGCTTTGCATGGTTATTGATAACGACTACTCAGGCAAGTATGTCTCTTCAATCGGCATTAATCCCCCAAAAGAGATGATACAGGGGCAAACCGCTACCGCTCTATATAATGCCGACGTTGTAGACGGTATCAGTAATTTGAGTGCAGAATATATGTATGTATTCAAGTTCGTTGAGGGCTATTGTCTGATTGCGGCTATGCCGGTGGATGAGGCTATGTTTATGCGTGATGCTTCTATGCTGACAAGCGTTTTTATGCAGGTGATTATTTTTGCGACCCTATTCGTATTTATTTACTTACTCATTAAGCGCGTTATCATTAATAATCTAAAAAAAATCAACGATACCCTTGCACGGATTACAGATGGTGACCTGAGTGTAACTGTCGATGTGCGTTCCAACGTGGAATTTGCTTCGCTGTCAGACGATATTAACTCCACAGTTGCTACCTTAAAACGGTATATCGCCGAAGCCGCTGCACGCATTGATAAAGAGCTTGAATATGCTAAACAAATACAGCTTTCGGCACTGCCCACAAACTTCCCTGAAAATGAAGAATATGGCATCTATGCCGAAATGATCGCCGCAAAAGAAGTCGGCGGAGACTTTTACGATTTTTACAAGTTAAATGATACAACCGTGGCTTTCCTTGCTGCCGACGTTTCCGGCAAAGGAATTCCTGCTGCAATGTTTATGATGACTGCCAAGACCATTATCAAAGACCTTGCAGAAAGCGGTATGTCTGTAAATGATATCTTCACAAAGGCAAATGAAAAGCTTTGTGAAAACAATGAGTCGGGCATGTTTGTAACGGCTTGGATGGGAATTTTGGACCTGACTACCGGCAACGTACAGTTTGCCAACGCAGGTCACAATCCGCCCCTCTTAAAGCGTGCAGACGGTTCGTTTGAATATTTAAAGACTCGTGCGGGGTTCGTTCTTGCCGGTATGGAGGGCGTTCGTTACAGAGTCGGCGAAATCACACTAAACGAAGGCGACCGATTGTTCTTATACACAGACGGTGTACCGGAGGCTACAAACATAGATAATAAACTTTACGGTGAGGATAGTCTGTTATCCTTTATGAACCAGAATGCTTCTATGGAAGCTACTAAACTTTTACCGGCACTAAAAGCCAATATCGACGAGTTTGTGGGTGAAGCACCACAGTTTGATGATATTACCATGCTAATGTTTGATTATAACCTTAAAAAAGGAGGTGAGCATATGACGAATAAAACTTTCCCTGCCAAAACCGAATCGTTATCTGAGGTTCTTAGGTTCGTAGAGGAAACTCTTGAGGGCTTTGAATGTCCTATGAAAATCCAAACGGCAATCTGTGTCGCCATTGAAGAAGTGTTCGTCAATGTTGCTCACTATGCCTACCCGCAAGGCGAAGGGGATATGTCACTCCATATTGGTTTTGACGACCAAAGCCGTGCTATTACCTTCCGTATGACTGATAAAGGCGTTCCTTTTGATCCACTTAAGAAACCGGATCCCGATATTACTTTATCGGCTGAAGACCGTGAAATAGGTGGTCTTGGCATCTTTATCGCCAAGAAAACAATGGATTCGCTTAGTTACTCCTATGAAACCGGCGAGAACATTCTAACTATGACTAAAAAGATATAAAGGAGATATAGCTGTATGACTATTGAAATCAAGAAAAATCAGGAAGAAACCATCATCGAGATTGTAGGAAGACTCGATACCATCACTGCCCCCGCGCTTGATAAAACCATTAACGAGGACATCGGAGATACTAAAAACCTTGTTCTTGATGTAAAAGGCATGGAGTACATCTCCAGCGCAGGACTTCGAGTGCTTCTTTCTGCACAGAAGAAAATGCAAAAGATTGGCTCTATGAAAGTAACGGGTGTTTGCGAAGAGGTTATGGAAGTGTTTGAAATGACCGGATTTGCCGACATTTTGGTGATTGAATAATGGAACTTGTAAGCGAGGCTATCGCATTTGCAGTGAAGGCTCACGACGGAATGCGACGCAAAAAAAGTGATGCCCCATACATCCTGCATCCAATGGAAGCAGCAGTTATTGTTGGCACGATGACAGATGACCAGAATTTGCTCGCTGCAGCCGCTCTCCATGATGTTGTGGAGGATGCGGGTATTACCACCCAGGAAATTGAAGAGAGATTCGGCAGACGCGTACGGGAACTTGTGGAGTCTGAAACCGAGGATAAGCGAGCTGACTTGCCGCCTGAATCGACCTGGCGTATTCGTAAAGAAGAATCTCTAGAGGTGCTTAAAAATACAGATGACATCGGTGTACTGATGGTATGGCTTGGCGACAAACTTGCCAATATGCGTGCCATCTACCGTGATTTCAAGGTGGAGGGCGAAGCGATGTGGCAGCGATTTAATCAAAAGGATGTAAATCAGCAGGCTTGGTATTACCGCTCAATTGTTAAATTGACCGAGCGTTTATCTAACACTTCGGCGTGGCTCGAATACAAAACACTTACAGAACTCGTATTTGGAAAAGGAGAATAAACAAATGAATGTTACTTTTCGTGTAGATAAAGATATTCTGTATATTGCTGTCGAAGGAAGAATTGATGCTTCCAATGCGGCTGAAGCAGAAGAAAAGATTTTCAGTATTAAAAATGATAACCCGGGAAAGCATACCGTTGTTGACGCGGATAAATTGGAGTACATATCTTCTGCAGGATTGCGTGTGATTTTAAGGCTGAGAAAAGAAGAACCTAAGCTTGCTATTATTAACGTAGCATCGGACGTTTACGAGGTTTTCGATATGACCGGCTTTACCGATATGGTTACAGTTGAAAAAGCATATCAGAGAATGAGCGTCCAGGGTTGTGAATTCATTGCAAAGGGCGCTAATGGTGCCGTTTATCGCTACGACGATGAAACCATCCTCAAGACCTATTTTGCAAAGGACGCTCTTCCTGAAATTAAGCAAGAACGTGAAAACGCAAGAAAGGCATTCGTTCTCGGCATCAATACCGCAATTCCTTACGGCATCGTTCGTGTGGATGACGGCTATGGTACAGTTACGGAGCTTTTAAATGCAGTCAGCGTAACTAAGCTAATTCGCAACAACCCCTATGATATGTCTGAAGCGGCGAAATATTACATTGATATGCTTAAAAGCATTCACGCTATTAAGGTGGAAGACGGCGAAGTTCCCGATATGAAGGAAACTGCTCTTGCTTGGGCAGATTTTGTGGCTCCTCATCTTACTGAAGAACAAGGCAAAAAGCTTCGTGCTTTAGTCGAAGCTGTTCCTAAGCAGAACACACTGATGCACGGTGACTATCACACCAATAACATTATGGTACAAAACGGCGAACCTTTGCTCATCGATATGGATACTCTTTGTATGGGACACCCTGTATTTGAACTAGGTTCTATGTTTAATGCATTTATCGGCTATTCTGAGCTTGATCATCAGGTAACAATGAATTTCTTTGGATACACCCACGAATCGGCAGAAAAATTCTGGGATATGTCTCTTAAAATGTATCTTGGCACTGATGATGAAGAGGTATGCAGGAGCGTTGCAGAAAAGGCAATGATCATCGGTTATACCCGTATGCTTCGTCGTGCTATTCGCCGTCCTGAAGAGGTAGACAGTCCTGCAAAAATAGCAAGATGCAAAGAAATGTTGGCAACTCTGTTGAGTAGAGTTGATACGTTAGTCTTTTAATTATGGTGAAAATACTATTCATATTCTGCATCAATTTCAAACATATCAGCAGACCTCGGAGTATACCTGCAGCACAGACACACCTGCTCTGTATATGGAGACCTGTCGGATAAGATGATCCGCAGATAATATTTGCTTATGTTTTTGAGTGTCTTGCTGTTACCGACTGTTTTCAAACCAAAGTCCCACATACTGAAATGTTTATGGTTTATTGCTTTGGTCCGCTTTATATACTTATGGGGCTGGGGTACATATTTTGGCATTAGTAAATCAAAAAAAGATACTGCGTCGGCAGTATCTTTTTATTATTCTGCGATAATTTCTATTGTTTTTTATAGCAAAATATGATAGTATAAATATATATGTGCTTTTGGAGGTGGGTAAAAATGCGAATACTGGCGATAGGCGATGTTTGCGGTTCAATAGGTTGTGAGTATGTGCGCAAAAGTTTACCCGATTTAAAACGAAAAAAAGCCATAGATATGGTTATTATAAATGCAGAAAACTCGGCTGATGGTAACGGCATTACCCCGCAAAGCGCCGATTATTTACAAAAACTTGGCGCAGATGTTTTGACAGGCGGCAATCATTCGTTAAGGCGTACTGAGGTTTATGAATATTTAGACCAAAATGATTCTGTTTTACGACCGCACAACCTTGCCGACGCACAAAACGGCAAAGGCTATTGTCTTGTTGATTTTGGTAGAGTGCAGGTTGCGGTAATAAATTTGAGTGGTAAGATTTATCTTGAACGCTTGGGTTCTGAATGTCCTTTTGCCGCCGCCAATATGCTAATAGAAAAGGCAAGGGAAGATGGTGCTAAAATTATAGTGGTTGATTTTCATGCCGAAGCCACAAGTGAAAAAAGAGCATTGGGTCTTTATTTAGATGGTAAAGTGTCTGCTTTTTTCGGCACACACACCCATGTGCAGACTGCTGACGAGCAGATACTTCAAAACGGTACGGGTTATATTACCGATATTGGTATGACAGGACCTATTGATTCGGTTTTAGGTGTTAAAAAAGAGATTATTATCAACAGACTTAAATCTAACGATATGTCCAAGTTTGAACTGGCAGATGGCGAATGTATGCTTTGCGGTTGCATTTTTGATGTTGACGAGCAGAGCGGTAAAACAGTTAATATAGAAAGAATTTGTATATAGAGTAGAGATGAATATGAAAAAAATTATTGCTCTTATTTTGGCTTTGGCGTTACTTGTTACACTTTGCGGTTGTGGGGAAGATACTTCGTCAGAATCCTCAAATCCACAGTCCGAAAAGGACCAAACACAGTATAAAAATTCGATGACACTTTTATACTCAGCGGCCGATTCGTTTAATCCTTATGAGGCTTCTACCGATATAAACCGTCAACTTTGCAAACTTTTGTATGAACCTCTTATTAAAACCGATAATAATTTTAAGGCGCATTACAGTATTGCAAAAAGCGTAAAAACGGTTAAAAATGTTTGTACAGTAGTCATTAAAGATGTAAAATTTTCGGATAATACCACACTTACAGCGGACGATGTGGTTTATTCTTATAAATTGGCTAAAAAATCTGCCACTTCGTATGCTTCAAAACTTTATGAGGTTGAGTCGGTTGCTGCCAAAGACAGTAAAACTGTGGTGTTTACGCTAAAAAAGAATGACCCTTATTTTGTAAATGTGCTTGATTTTCCGATTATTAAAGCAGGAAGCGAAAAGAAAAAAGACTCTGACAGTGTTAAGTTTCCGCCTGTGGGGGCCGGTAGATATAAACTGAACGATGAAAACACAACCCTTTTGCAGAATGAAAATTATTACGGTCAAAAGGGTAGTGTGGTTACTATAAATCTTATCAATGCGCCCGATAATGAGTCGATATCCCATTATGTGGAAATCGGCGCTACCGATATGTATTTCAGTGATATTTCAGATGGTACAATCTACCGTATGAGCGGCACTAAAACCGATATAAATCTTAATAATTTGGTATATATCGGTATAAATCACAAAAACGGCAAACTGGCACTTAATCAGTTGCGTCAGGCACTTTCCAGCGGAATAAACCGCCAAAAGATTTGTAAAGACGCTTTTTATAATAATGCACTTGCAGCTACAGGATTTTTTAACCCTTTGTGGGAAGAAACAAAATCGGTGCAAAATATACAAATTACATCAAATTCGCAAATAACTGTTGAGAATTTGAAAGAAATAGGTTATAATGTATTGGATAAGGATGGCAAACCGAAAACAAAACTTAAGTTTTCGTTGCTTGTAAATAAAGAAAATAAGGCGCGTGTTAGCGCGGCAAACCTTATCTCCGCACAATTAAAAGAGTATGGTATTAGCATTACCGTACGAAAAGTTTCGTATAAAGAGTATAAGAGTATGCTCAAAAAGGGCCATTTTGATTTATATTTGGGTGAGGTTAAAATCACCGAAAATATGGATTTGTCAGAACTTGTAAGTTCGGGCGGCTCGGCGGCTTTTGGTATAAAGAAGCCAAAGTCTTCAAAGGAAGATACAGAAGCAAACGAAAAAGACGAAACAGAAGAAACGCAAGACACAGCAGAAAGTTTAGACTGTGCTAAAATTATAAAAGGCTTCTACAAGGGCAAAAATTCTATAAATGATGTTGCGGTAACCTTGCAAAGCGATATGCCCATAATTCCTGTTTGTTATCGTATGGGTGTTCTGTTTTCTGATGAAAATATTGAAAAGGTTAATATAGCTTCTTTAAGTGATATTTATTTTTCAATACAATCATATAAATTTAAATCTGAATAGGAGTGTTTTTATGATATCTTACGATACAAGATTAGGTAAAGTTGTTTTAAGCGAAACCTATCTTTCCAAACTTATCGGCGACGAAGTGACTTCTTGCTTTGGCGTTGTAGGTATGGCTCCCAAAGGAAAAAGACAAAAACTTTTTAATAAACTTTCGAAAGAAGAAAAGGTTGATACCGGTATAAAGGTTATCGGCGACACGGATGCTCTTTCGGTTGAAATTCATATAGTTGTAACATACGGTATGAATATCAGCGCTATTGCTAAAAGCATTACCGAAAAGGTTACCTATGTTGTTAAGGAAGCCACAGGTATTGATGTGGATAAAGTTACCGTTAAGGTTGACGGTATTAAAGAGTAGTTACTGTTTAAGGAGTGTACTATGTTGATTAACGGCGATATTTTGCGCGATGCGTGGATTTCTGCGGCAAATAATATTAGCAACCATCGCAAAGCGGTAGACGATTTAAACATTTTCCCTGTGCCCGACGGTGATACAGGTACAAATATGTCTATGACTCTTTCCAATGCGGCAAGAGAACTTGAAAAATTAAGCGGCGCTACAGCCGGTAAAGTGGCTTCGGTTAACTCTTCGGCATTACTCAGAGGTGCTCGTGGCAACTCGGGTGTTATTACATCGCTTCTTTTCCGCGGTTTTGCTAAAGGTATCGGTAATGACGAGTTTGTTACCCCTAAAAATATTACAGATGCTTTTATTTGCGGTGTTGAAGCTGCTTACAAAGCGGTAATGAAGCCTACCGAAGGTACAATTCTCACTGTTGCGCGCGTTGCCAGTGAATATGCTAAAAAGGCTTTTAGTAATGGTCTTAACGAACTTGAAATATTTGAAGCGGCTTTGGAAGGTGCAAAAACAGCTCTTGACGAAACACCCGAACTTTTGCCTGTGCTTAAAAAAGCAGGTGTTGTTGACGCGGGTGGACGCGGTTTTGTAATTATACTCGAAGGTATGCTTTCGGTATTTAAGGATGGCGTTATTATTCCTAATAATGCGGCCGCTGTTTCCGAGAGTGAAGAAGAAAGCGAAGATTCTTTCAATGCTGCAGGCGAGTTTGAGACCGAAATCACTTTCACCTATTGCACCGAGTTTATAGTAAACCGCAATAGCGAATGTGAAAAAGAACCTAACGAACTTCGTATGTTCCTTGAAACAATAGGCGACTGTGTTGTTGTGGTTGATGATGAAGAAATCATTAAGGTTCATGTTCATACCGACCATCCCGGTAACGCAATTGAAAATGCGCTTACCTTTGGTCAACTTGTAAACCTTAAGATTGAAAATATGCGTGACCAGCATGAAAAGGCTAAACATGACGCGCAAAACACCAAGAAAAAACCCGCTAAGAGTGCTGACAGGAAAGAAACCTTTGTTCCTGTAGAGCCTACTAACCCTTATGGTTTTGTTTCTGTTTGTGCAGGTGAAGGTTTGGCTGAGTTGTTCCGTGATTTGGGTGTGGATACCATCGTTTCGGGCGGTCAGACAATGAACCCCAGTACCGATGATATTCTAAAGGCCATTGAAGCTACCCCTGCCGAAACAGTTTATGTTTTACCTAACAATAAAAACATTATTATGGCGGCAGAACAAGCAATACCGATAAGCACCCGTAAGGTTATTGTTATTCATACAAGAACTATTCCGCAAGGTATTGCGGCAATGCTCAGTTTTGACCCCGATAGTGACGATAATGCAAATGCTATCGAAATGCAAAAGGCAACCGAGCGTGTTGCTACAGGTCAGATAACATTTGCCGCACGCGATGCTGATTTTGATGGCTTTAAGATTAAACAGGGCGAATTGATGGCATTGCTCGGTGGCAAGGTTACCTTTACTGATACTGACCTTGAAAAGAGTGTTATAAAACTTCTTAATAAAATGGTTAAGAAAGATAGTGAGTTTATTACCGTAATTTACGGCGAAGACGTTACTATGAGTCAAGCAGGTAAGATAGAACGCCTTATAAAGGAAAAATTTGGCTCCAAGGCAGAAATTACCTTTATAAACGGCGGTCAACCGATTTACTATTATATCCTTTCAGTAGAATAGGAGTGCTTAAAATGACAGCTAATACTGATATTCAATTTTTAAAGGGTGTCGGTGCTAAGAGGGCTGAAATTTTAAAATCCAAGGGCATCGACACAGTCGGTGCCCTTTTGCGCTTTTTTCCGCGTAAATATTTAGATTGGACTAAAATTACGCGTGTTGCAAGTGCACCTTTTTTTGAAAATGTATGTGTAAAGGCGACAATAACCACACCGATTGAAACCTTTGAAACCCAAAGGGGTATCAAAATTTATAAGTTTATGGCAGAGGATGAGAGCGGAAGATTTACAGTAAGTCTTTTTAATCAGTATTTTTTGGCTTCCAAACTAAATGTGGGGAGAGAGTACCTTTTTTACGGTAAGTTTGACGGCGGTTTCTTTAAACAGATGAATTCGCCCCTTATAAAAGAGACCAATTACGGCGGAATAGAGCCTATTTATACTGCTGGTAAATCAATAACATCTAAAACAATTGAAAAATTGGTTAAAAACGCTTTGTCTATGGTGCAAATGCCCGATGTATTACCCGAAAATATACGAAAGCAAAATAATCTTTGCGATATAAATTATGCACTCCAGAATATACATTTTCCAAAGACTAAAGAATCTTTTGAAAGGGCAAAACGACGTCTTGTGTTTGAAGAACTGTTTTGTTTGCAAGTGGCGCTTAATGTTATAAAACTTAAAACCCATAAGCAAAGTGGTTGTGTTATCAAGAATAATACTTTTGAAAGTTTTCTTGGATGTTTGCCGTTTACATTAACTAATGCGCAAAAACGCGTGGTAGGTGAGTGTATTGCTGATATGCAGTCAGGCCGTCCTATGTCACGACTTATACAGGGGGACGTCGGTAGCGGTAAAACTGTTGTTGCGGCGGCACTTTGTTTTGTATCGGCTCAAAACGGTTATCAATCTGCCTTGATGGCACCTACTGAAATTTTGGCAGAACAGCACTATAAAACCCTTTTGGGTATTATGGAAAATACGGGTATAAAGTGCGGTTTGCTTACGGGCTCACTTACAAAAACTAAAAAACTTGAAATAAAAGCCAAACTTAAAAACGGTGAGATTGATGTCATAATAGGCACACATGCGCTTATTGTAAATGATGTAGAGTTTGATAATTTGGGGTTGGTTATTACCGACGAACAACATCGTTTTGGTGCTTCTCAACGCGACAAACTTGAAAATAAGGGTGTAAATCCGCATAAGTTGGTAATGTCGGCTACACCAATACCCCAAACCCTTTCGTATATACTTTATGGCGACCTTGATATAAGTATTATGGATGAATATCCAAAAGGCAGGCAAAAAATAGATACTTACAGTGTAGATTCCTCATACCGCCAAAGAATTTACAAATACATAAAGAAGTTTCTCACCGACGGCAGACAGGGTTATATTGTTTGTCCATTAGTGGAAGAAAACGAGGAGTTAGAAATTACCTCTGCAAACGAATATTACGAAAAATTGAAAAACGGTGAGTTTCGGGACTATTCTTTGGGATTGTTGCACGGTAAAATGTCGGCCCGTGAAAAAGAACAGGTTATGACCGACTTTGCAAACGGTAAAATTCAGTTGCTCATAGCCACAACGGTTATTGAGGTTGGTATTGATGTTCCCAATGCGGTTATAATGCTAATTGAGAATGCCGAGCGGTTTGGACTTTCACAGTTACATCAGTTGCGCGGAAGAATAGGCAGGGGACAGTATAAATCAGATTGTATATTGATTTCGGACAGTAATTCCCCCGATACGGCACAAAGGTTAGATGTGATTAAAAATAGTAGTGACGGTTTTAAAATTGCAGATTACGATTTGGCGCTTCGGGGCCCTGGTGATTTTCTCGGCAATCGTCAACACGGTATACCCCAAATGCGTATAGCCGATATTTTTGCAGATAAACAGGTACTGCTTGATACCGGTGCACAAGCAAAACAACTTTTGCTTTCGGACCCTACTTTGAAGCAACCTCAAAACGAGGCTTTACGCGCGGAGGTTAAAGACTTGTATTTAAAACTAAATAAGTAGGAAATCAAAAGCAGATATACCGAGTGGATTTTTCTAGTATAATAAAGTGAGAGTTCTCTATTGATTCTATAACTCTTGGTTTAATTTGGATAACAAAGGGTGATAAATAGTGAAAAAAACTCTTTTTAAAAGGAAAGGTTTTTATATTACAGTATCATTATTTTTAATATTTTTTGTATTGGCGGGATTACTGCTTGACTATTTTAATCTTTTACCCAAACTACACTATAAAGCAGAAGATTTTGGTATAGAAATTGTTAAAAGTCAGAGCGATTTTGACGGTGACGGCACAGATGATTATACCGATATATTGCTTGGCGCCCGTAAAGATGCCAAAAATCATCCCAATTATGACGGTAAGTATATAGATGGCGGTTACCCACCTGATGATATAGGTGTTTGTTCTGATGTAGTGTGGCGCGCTTTTAAAAATGCAGGATACAGTCTTAAAGATATGGTCGATAAAGATATCGCAGATAATATAAATGATTATCCGCGTGTGGAAAAAGCTGACCCTAATATTGATTTTAGACGGGTTAAAAATTTGCGTGTGTTTTTCGATAAATATGCCATAAAACTTACCAACGATACCAAAAAAATCGAAGAATGGCAACCTGGCGATATTGTGATTTTCGATAACAATAAACATATCGGCATAGTGTCGGATAAACGTAATAAAGACGGTCAGGTTTATATTATTCATAACGGCGGTCAGCCAAACCGAGACGAAGATTATTTCAAGCGTACTAATGCTACGGTTGTGGCACACTACCGCTTTGATGCTACTAAGATAGATTCTGAGATTTTAAAACCATGGAAAGAATAAAAAATGAGCCATTTAATGGCTCATTTTTAGTTTTGCGAAAAAATATTTTCACTTGTTATATGTGGGTAAAATATAAGTGATTTTTCTTCAATAGGCTCGTTTTTAAGGCTTACGGCACTTATTTGGCGGTTTTGGTAGGTTGTATAATAATAAATACATTTATCGGCATTTATACAACTGGTGTAAAGTGTTTTTTCATATTTGTTTTTATCCGTTTTGGTTAGACCGTCTATTTGGCTTACGGTTTCTAATATGTGAAAAAACTGTGATATGCCACCATTTTCATTATCTTCCGTTATAGAGTTAAGTTTGCCAAATGAAGCCCTTACAAAGCGCGATTTTGAAGAATTATCTCCAGGTAGTCCCAAAGCCCCCATACCAAGACTGTACGGTTTTAAATTAAGCATTTTGGAAAAGCGATTTTCGGGTGGGTTAGCGGTCAGATGCATATAGTCATTAAGTCCCATAATTTGCTCTGGGAATGGCGGGTTATTGGTCAGTACCCCTACTGGGTTTTCGTAGATTTTAAGCCCATATTTTACCGATTCTAAGGTCACACAATTGTTTTTGTCGGCAATTATCCAATGCAGTTCTGAGGGCGGTAAACTGTTTGAAAAAGCACGGTCGGTAAGGTTTATTTTTTTAAGTTTAATTACGGCTTCTTTTACTGTTGCGCACTGCCCTAAAATCCAAGGTATTAGTTCGTATGATGCAATATTTTCTTTAAGCGGTGTAGTGGCAAGATATACGGCATTACCCACAAAGTTAAGACCCGCCATACAAAGTCCTGCTTCGTTTGACGCGTCAAAATATAGTGGATAATCATTCTTAATAATACCCGTTCCTATAATGGCATAATGCTTTTGCATAATACCCATATCGTAAAAATTAAAGGCGTAGTTGCGCGGTGTTATAACCACACCTTGTGAGAAAGATTTTGTATAGTCTAATGTTCTTCCAAAATGAAAATCATCAGACTTATAAGTAATTGCAGTACACAAAAAAATCACCCCATATATTTTGGGGTGATTTTTTGAATTTATACTTTTTTCTTTTTCGGCTCTTTATCGCCAAGCAGATTAAAGGTGGCGCCGCTCGTGAGCATACCTGTAAGTATAAAACAAGATGCAAGGCATAAAACCGCAGAAATAATTGTCAGTATATTGGGCTTCTTTTTAATAAGAATAAAACCAAAGCACGGCACACTTTCAATTGAAGTGTGCCGTGCTTCTCTATTTCTTAGTATTATTGCAACAGTTGTTACTGCATTGTTTGCAATATGGGCATCCAATACATTTTTTACCATATTTTTTAGAACGAACAATAAAGCAAATGATTCCTGTTATAATAGCCAGTAAAATTAAAACAATGATTATATTTTCCATAGCTAGTTACCAGGTTTCGATATTTTTGATTTTTTATTGGTATTTAAAATTATAGATATTACAACGGCAATAATAATAATTACAGCAATTAAACCGCTAATAGCAGCTGAAACATTAAGTGGTTCGCCAACGATTATTGTGCCGATAGTATAAACAAGATATGCTATAGTATATCCTACTGCAAGTTGGAGACCAATACCGCCCCAAAGCCATTTTGCACTCTTCATTTCGGCGTTCATAGCGCCGATAGCGGCAAAGCAAGGGGGAGTGTAAAGATTGAACATAAGGTATGCAAGAGCGGCAACTTTTGTAATTGCCATAATGCCTGCAACTTCTGTACCTGCACCTTCCATAAGGGCTAGTTCTTCAGTATCAATCAAATTTTCAAGACCCACAAAGCAAACAGCAAGAGTACCAACGACGTTTTCTTTTGCGATAAAGCCTGTAATAGCGGCGGCGGCTAACTGCCAGGAAAGAACGCCCACAATTGGAACGAGTAAATAAGCAAATGGGGAAGCAATGGAAGCGAGTATTGATTCGTTTGCACTTTCTGCAACGCTAAAAGACCAAGTGAATGTTTGCATCAATTGTACTGTCATATTGCAAATAAGGATGATGGTTGCGGCTTTTACAATGTAAGCCCAACCGCGACTGCACATAGACTTGAAAGCACCCCAGAAAGACGGAACCTTATATTCGGGAAGTTCTATTATAAAGAATGATTTTCTTGCTTTATAGCCTGTGATAAGATTTATAAGTAAAGCACCAAGGAAGATAAGGGCTATACCTGCAAAATACATAAGCGCACTAACCCACCAAGCATTTTCGAAAAATGCACCTGCAAACAGGGAAATAACAGGAATTTTAGCACCACAGGGCATAAACGGGGCGAGCATTGCGGTTGCTCTGCGTTCACGCTCGTTGCGGATAGTACGACTTGCCATAATACCCGGAACAGCACAACCAACAGTAATAACGAAAGGAATAACAGACTTGCCTGAAAGACCGACTCTTTTGAAAATCGGGTCAAGAACAACTGCCGCACGCGACATATATCCGCAGTCTTCCAAAAGTGCTATTAGGAAGTACATAACCATAACTAGTGGTAAGAAACCAACCACAGCGACTACACCACCAATTATACCATCAACCAGTATTGCTGAAAGAAGTGGATTTGCGTTTTTAAAAAGAACGCCTACAAATTCTTGAAAGGTTTCGAGAAGCGGTACAAGACCGGGAATAAATTTACCACCCACTTCAACACCTTCGGCAATCCATGTGCCTAAAGTACTTTGCGATATGTAAAACACAAGGAACATAACAACAGCAAAAATTGGAAGCCCTAGCCATTTATTTGTGAGAATATTATCAATTTTATCGCCTGTATTTCTATCTTTTGTCAAAATTTTACGGGTTTCAACTGTTTCGACAATTGTATTTACGAACTCAAAACGCTTACGGTCAGCGATTTCAACCTGTGCTTTATCGGTTAGGTCAATATCTTCTTGTATGTAAGGTGCAGTTTGCTTTTTATCTGCTTGTGCAACTGCTTTTTCAACCAAGGTTTTTAATCCGTCGGCTGAAGTGGAAACAGTTTTTACAACAGGACAACCGAGTTTTTTTGATAAGGCATCAGCATCAATTTTATTACCTTTCTTTTTGCCGATATCGCTCTTATTAAGGGCTACAACAACAGGTATACCGAGTTCTAACAGTTGAGTTGTAAAGAAAAGACTGCGGCTTAAATTATCCGCATCTACGATATTGATAATAACATCGGGATTTTCGTTCTTCACATAAGAACTTGTTATGCTTTCTTCACTGGTGAAAGGGGACATTGAATAAGCACCTGGAAGGTCAACTGCGGTAATCTGTTCACCGCTTAAATATGCCTTTTTAAGAGGGTGCTCTTTTTTGTCTACTGTAACACCGGCCCAGTTACCAACCTTTTCATTACGACCGGTCAGAGCGTTGTACATTGTGGTTTTACCTGAGTTCGGGTTGCCTGTCAAAGCAATTCGCATTATGTTTCCTCCTGAATTTGACTTCATATTTGCCCATACGGATAAGTTATTAAATATTGGTTAGCGTTGGCTAACTGATGGTTTAAAAAAATAAGCCGTGGCTTATTTTTAAAATTAAACGATAATGGCTTCGGCCAATTGTTTATCAATATTATAGCGAGCATCTTTAATAGAAACGGTACAACCGCTCTTACGGTGTGCTATAACGGCAATAGTTTCTCCACTGTAGCAACCGAGTGAAAATAAAAAAGCGTTTAGTTCTTCATCATTAGTCTTGATTTCGCGTATGATATATTCAGTTCCTTCTTGTGCTTCTCTTAAATTCATAACATACTCCGATTGAAACAAAATTAAACTAGTTAGCGACGGCTAACTGTGTAGTATTATACATTATACCGCTCCAAATGTCAATGGTCTTTTTGCTAAATTTTACATTATTGTAAACAATTACAATATGGTTAGCATCCTCTAACTATTTAAACCGACAAGTTGCACAAAATAGAAGTTTGGTTTCACTTGTAAAATTATTTTTGTTGTGTTATAATATATTTATAGTATTTTAAGGTGGTTTTTTTATGACACTTAAAGAATCGGGACAAATGTATTTAGAAGCGATATATGTGCTGCTTCAAAAAAATGAGAAGATTCGTTCTATTGATGTTGGCGCATATTTAGGATATAGTAAACCATCGGTAAGCCGTGCTATTGGTATTTTGAAAAAAGGCGGATATATTACGGTTGATGAATGGGGTTATATTACGCTTGAAAGCATGGGTAAAGAGTTGGCGGAACAAATGTATGAACGTCATACCGTGATTTCAAATATGCTTATTGCACTAGGTGTAGATATAGAAACCGCAACCGAAGATGCCTGTCGTATAGAGCATGTAATAAGTGATAAATCTTTCGATGCGGTTAAAAAACATTATTATGATTATAACAAGTAATTTAAAAGGTCTGACCGTATTGGTCAGACCTTAATTTTGTGCGGAAGTTTGTTTTTATTTTCCTATTTTATTTAATTTTTTAAGTGGCAAACGCAAAAGCGACATAACGATTATTGCAATTACGGTGTTGGGAAGCATATAAAGACCGTTGTAAACAATTGAATAAATAACAGGGTTTGCGATTGTCATACCTGCAATTTCGGTAGGGGAAACGATGATATAAAGGGTAACACCGCTTATAAAGTGTATTATAAATCTTACAAAACAACCAACAAAGGTTGAAAGTTCGATAGCCCAATTTTTCTGCTTGAAAATACCTGCAACACCAACTGCGGCATACGCCAAAACATAGTCAAGCAAAATTGACGGAAGACCCCAACTAATACCACCGCCTATAAGACATTTTAAAAAGCCAAATACGGCACCCGATGCAATACCGTATATTGCACCATTTCGGTATGCCAATATAAATAGCGGTATCATTACAAGGTCAATATCACCGCCAAAGGCAGGGCCTGGGATTTCAATTGGCATAAGTGCCAACGATAGTGCTATTAAAATAGCACATTCTGTTATTTTGTAAAGATGTTTGTTTTTCATTTTTTTACTCCTTTTTGTATTTCCGCACATTTGCAATTACCTTGAGTTTTAAGATTAAGGCTTTATGGAAATACAAAATAAAAAATGCCACAGGCAATGTACCTGTGGCAATACAAACGCTGTATTTCCCTACGGCGGCATTATCCGCATCAGGTTATCGGTCGAAGTCATAGTAAAACGGACTTCCTCTCAGCCTGAGTTTCATCAAGCTCCCTAATTGCAAGTGTAATTATAACACTGAAAAAACTATATGTCAAGCGTTTACAAAATTTTTTGGTTGTTATGAACTATTATTATAGTATATGTTTACTAATAAAACAACGCGAAGCGTTGTATATCATTGCTTTCGCAATGGATAAAAAAATTGACTTGCTTTCACAAGTCAATTTTTTGGTGGGAGCGGGTGGATTCGAACCACCGAAGTCGAAGACAACAGATTTACAGTCTGCCCCCTTTGGCCACTCGGGAACACTCCCATATTTAATTGTAACACTTAAAAAAGTCTGGAGCTGGTGGACGGACTCGAACCCCCGACCTGCTGATTACAAATCAGCTGCTCTACCAACTGAGCTACACCAGCATTTTTCAAGCGCCTAAATAATATACCATAAATATTGTTCTATGTCAAGCAAAATTTTTCTTTTTTTAAAAAAGAAATTTTTAATTTATTAAAAGTTGTAATATATAATGAAAAGCACCCAATTTTATAGTGAATTGAGTGCTTTGGTTATGTTAAAATCTCACCCATTTTAACAGGGGTTTCGCTATCTTTAGCGGTGGCTTCAAAAAAACGGTTGTTTATATTAACCTTATTTTTTTCTAAAAGCAATATGATGGTACTGCCGCCGTATAAAAACATACCTTTTTCATCGCCGCGCGTTACTGGGCCTTTGCCGTGGTGGTTTTTGATTTTACCCACAAGCATTGCGCCTACTTCCATTTGCAAAACAGAGCCAAAGTTTTCGGTATCAATTACCGTATATTCACGGCAGTTTTCGGTGAATATGGGGGAAGATTCGAGCGCTATCGGACGAACGGTATGCAGTTTGCCTTTTATGAAAATGTTTTCGCCCTTTACACCGCTTACGGGGTAACAGTAGCGGTGATAATGGTTTACACAAAGCCTAAAAACAAGGCAGGTGCCGTCCTGATATTTTTTTGCGAGTGCTGTGTCATTTAGTAAAGATGGTATAGTATATTTACTTTGCTTTACTGGGATAACGGTATCATCATTAATACGGTAAGCACTTAATAGGCCGTCGCAAGGGGAAAAGAAAGTATTTTCATCTTGCGGAAATGGGCGATAACCGTCTTTTATCTTTCGGCAAAAACAATCGTTAAAGCAATCGAAATTATCGGCTTCGAAAATTGATAAATCAATGCCATTATTTTTTACAAATTTTTTGATAAGAGGTTTGGAAAGGCGCGACTCCATAAAACTGCCGCACAGTTTTGAAACCCAACGCGCGACAAGTAGTTTTAAAACCAATCTGCCGACTATTGTGTGATATAAAAATCGCAGAGCTCCGCTTTCCTTTTTGGGATTAGGCATAGCTGACTCCTTATCTTAAATAGTAGAAAAGTATTAACAGGGCAAATTCTAACGCGCCTATGCCTACCATTATCATTACGCCGCGAAGACCGGGCTTTGGAATGCTGAATTTAGCTAAGAATAAAAAGCCTGTAATAAGAATAATAGGGAAATAGAAAATTGAAATGTCAATAGGGAGAATATAGCGCAAAAGCATAACTATCGGGAATATAAGCGCCGCTGTGGTAACCGGAAGACCTGTAAACTGGCGTCTTTTACCGCCTTCTTTGCGCTGACGTTCCTCTTCGGTTACATTAAAGTAAGCTAAGCGGATAAGTGCCGCTAAAATATAAAGCACCAAAATTGCAAAAAGCAGGAAGCGTACTATCAAAAGAGGGATATTGTGTTTGTCAGAGCCGAAGATGTATGTCAAAAGTTCAGAATTATTTACAAGTGACATACCTATACAAGCCGGAAGTACACCGAATGCAATAAGGTCGGATAATGAGTCAATTTGTATACCATAATTGCGCTCTGTTTCGCTGCGGTTTTTCTTTGTGCGGGCAACAATACCGTCAAACGAATCGCAAAGACCGCAGAATAACAAGAAGAAAGTACCTAAATAGGGATGTCCGCTACCACTTAAAGTAACGAAGATACCAGTTCCTGCCGATAGTAACGACAAATAGGTTAAAATAACCGTATAATCGTAAAAACCTAACATTTTATTTTCCCCTCTTTTTTAGTAAACAGTAGCCAATGAGTGTTGAAACGCCGCAAATAATTACACAACCATAAAAAGAAAAAGAGCGACTTAAAAGTTCAAGATTGGTGGCTTGGCTACGTTCCATTACGCTAGTGAAAGCATCAAGCATCATACCATCCGAGACACCCATGGCACCGGGTATGGGGATAATATTTGCACCTAGCGTTACGTAACCCTGCATAAACCAAAAATCAATTGCTTCAAAAAATTCTTTACCGGTTATTGCAATATACACAAACATTGTTATCGCGATTTGTGCCGCTCGTTGAAGGAAATTAAAGATAAAGCAAATAGATAAAGCTTTTTTATGTTCTACAATAAGGTCACAATGTTTGCGGTAGTTTTTCATATATACTTCTAATTTTAATAGTTTTTTATCTCTGTCACGGAAAATTTTAATTTTGCAAAGCAAATTTATAAAGAAACTGCAAATACGATGGAGCAAACGCTCGCGTTTGAGCAATAAGTAAAAGAAAATCACAAGACCCAGATGAATTAATAAACCAAAAATTATAAGTGTTTGGGATATTGTGCTAAATGATAAGAATATATCAAAACGGAAAATCAAACATAAAATACCGATTACCACAATGCAGAGTATATAAGTGGCAACATTTGCTATTAGAATTGCTGTGGCTTTTATGCCGTCAATACCGTTTTTTATCATAAAAAAGGCACTTGCCGGCTGACCACCTGTGGCAGATGGGGTAAGGGCGGAGAAATAAATATCCGAAGCGGAATAAATATATCCTTTCCAAAATCCCATTTTATATCCTAAGGCTTTGCAAAGAGAGAGTATTGCTAAGGCTTCAAAAGCAATGAAACTTAGCATACTTCCAAAGGCAACCAAAAGCCAACGCCAATCAGATTCTTTTATGGCTGTCAAGAATCCTGAAAAAGAAAAGTCTTGACTTTGTAAAGCCACTATTGAAATACTTGCTACCGCGATTATTATAAACAAAACGGTGAATAACCATTGTTTTTTATCGTTTAAAGGCGTGGCTTCAACAGGTATTTTATTTTTTTGCTTTTTATACATTATATACACCTAATAACCTTTACGAAATTATTTTGATTTTATTACGAAACGATTTATCTTTTCCATTATGCGGTAACCTTTAGCGCGACGGCTTAAAAACAAACCGATTTCGCACACTAAAATACCTGCTGGAATATCAACAATGAAATGTTGTTTTATAAATATTGTCGAGGCAAATACCAAAATGGTGAATATGCCTTGGGAAGTGATGTAATAATAGTTTTTGTTTTTCAACATCATAGCACCGCGGAAGCATAACCAACTTTCCAAACAGTGGATAGAGGGGAAAAGGTTGTACGGACGGTCTGCACTGTGTATAAAACGCGTGCCCCACTCGAAAAAGCCATTTCCTGTTACTTCAGGGATTGTTATAACTGTGGGTAAGGCTATAAAAAATATTAAGCATATAAGCTTTGCGATAATGCCTGCGGTAGTCACTTTGTAACAGGTGAGCTCATTATCTCTGCTGTGGAAAACATAACTTGCAACCCATTGTACAAACGCCAAAACATAGATTAGTACAAAAAATGGGATAGTAGGGATTTGTTCGTCTATTGATAATGACAAATTATAACGATTTATGTTTTCGGGCAGTAAAAATAAAGTTAAATAATATACTATAAAATTAGAACTAAGCACCAAAAATAGGGGTAGTCGGGTAAATTTTGGTACAATTGTGTCTAGCAATTTTTTCACATAAAACACTCCAATAATAAAGGTGTAAAATATCAAACGAATAATATACACACATTATACTGTATAAGTATACTATATTTTTCGCAAAAACGCAATACTTAATCGATATTATACTTTAAATTGGTACTTGACAAAATTAAAGACTTATTGTATTATTGTGTTAATGAAGTAATACAATGAACGGGGTGAGAATATGAATTTTATATTTGATAATAATACTCCTATATATTTGCAACTTGTAAAACAACTCAAAATTCATATTGTATCGGGCAAATTAAAACCCGGTGAACGATTGCCGTCGGTCAGAGATTTGTCGCTCGAATTAAAGGTTAATCCCAATACTTTGCAAAAGTCTCTTTTTGAACTTGAAGAAATGGGGCTAATTTTCACCGAGCGTACTAATGGTAAATTTGTGACAGGGGATAGTCAACTTATAGAAAAGTATAGAAAAGAATATGCCCATTTGCTTTGTCAAGATTTTGTTTTAAGTATGCAAGAATTGGGTTTTAGTAAGGATGAAACTATTCATTATTTAGAAAACGGAGGTAACTGATATGGAATTATTAAAATGTGTAAATTTAAGCAAACAGTTTGGCAAAAAAACTGTACTTAATAATGTAAATCTAACTATACCGCGTGGTAAAATTATTGGACTTTTAGGTAAAAATGGTACGGGTAAAAGCACACTTATAAAACTTATGAACGACCTTTTAACACCCACCGAGGGCGAGGTGCTTATAAACGGTCAAAAGGTAGGTGTCGAGAGCAAAAAGGTTATTGCGTACCTGCCTGAACGCACCTATTTAGACAAAAGTATGACAGTAGATAGCGTAGTTAAATTTTTTGCTAAATTTTACAGTGATTTTGACACCGAAAAAGCCTATAAACTCCTTAATGATTTAGACCTTGATGTTAACCAAAAACTCACCAAAATGAGTAAAGGTATGCAAGAAAAAGTGCAATTAGTACTTGTTATGAGCCGTAAAGCCGAACTTTATATATTAGATGAGCCGTTAGGCGGTGTAGACCCTGCAACCAGAGATTATATACTCGATACTATTCTTTCAAATTTCGCAGACGGGGCTTCGGTTATCATTTCAACCCACTTGATAAGTGATATAGAACGCATATTGGATGAGGTTATCTTTATAAATAAAGGTGAAATTGTGCTTACGGGTGCTACTGAAGAACTTCGGGGCCGCGAAGGTGAGAGCATTGATGAAATTTTTAGGAGGATGTTCAAATGCTAAAACATTTATTGGAATATGATTTTAAAAGCAAATTTAAAGTTCTTATAATTTTTTATGCACTGGCCACGTTTTTCGCACTTCTTACAAGAATTTTCTTCTCATTCGAAAATTCATTGGTGCTTTATATCATCGCTCAGGTTTGCAGCGGTGTGACGATTTCGATGGTATTTAACATTTTGATAAACAATATTATGCGAATGTGGGCAAGATTCCGGACCAATTTTTACGGTGACGAATCTTATTTGACCCATACTTTGCCTGTTTCTAAAACAACCCACTATCTTTCAAAATTTATTTGTGCGTCAGTTTCTTTTCTTGTAAGTTTTGCATTTATCGGTGTAGCGCTTTTTGTGGCATATTATTCGGAAGAAAATATACAAATTATTAAAAGTTTGATACTGCCGTTAGCCCAGACGTATGACAGTTCAATAGGCGGTTTAATTATAGTTTTGCTTCTCATTTTATATTTAGAGTTTTTTAATATCTTGCAGTGCGGTTTTACAGGTATTATTTTGGGCCACAGAATGCAAAGCGGCAAGGTGGGATTTTCGGTTTTGTACGGATTTATAGTATATTCTGCAAGTCAGACGGCAGTATTAGTTGCTATGTTTATAGTAGCGCTTTTTAATAACGATGCTATGAATTTGTTTGTTACTAATGAAATGGTTGATATAGGTATTTTGAAATTCTTTATAATTTTTGCAATTATTATTTATACACTTATTTCGGTAGTGCTTTGTTTTATCAATATAAAACTTTTCAAAAAGGGCGTTAATGTTGATTGACAATATATCTTTTTAAGGTTATAATTAAGAAAAACAATGAAAAGAGTGTGTTTTATGGAAAAGTATGCTTGGAAAGGTTTAATAGTTGAAGGCAGTATTGATGAATATATCAAACGCCATGATGAAATTTGGCCTGAAATGAAAGAAGTACTCGAAAAAGCAGGTATTGTAAATTACAGCATTTGGAATGTGGGGAATGAACTTTTTGGCTATTACGAATGTGAAAAGGGTGTTGAATATGCCGCAAAAGTTCAGGCGGAAAGCCCTGTTGTTGATCGCTGGAACGAGTATATGAAAGATATACTTATTATGGAGATGGACCCCGAAACCGGTGCCCAGCCAAAGCTTCGTCAAGTATTTAAGTTTAAATAGTATAAAAATCGGTGGAATGGTTTTGATTCTACCGATTTTTTCTTGACAGTATAATTTTTTGTGATAAACTTTTAAGTAAAGATATGCTTGTTATAAAGTGTAATTTGATTATTTAAAAATAAGGGAAAAAGAATGGAAAAAAATAATACATATCATTTGTTGTCATCTATTTTAAAAATACTTAAAATGATGACTGAGGCGGGAGCGGAAATCTACCGCGTAGAAGAAAGTGCAAAACTTATATTTGCTTCTTACGGTTTTGAAAACATTGATGTTTACGCCACAACATCAAATATTATAATATCGGTAGAAAGTGAAGAAAGCGGTATAAAAACCCACACAAGGCGTATAGAAAAAATAAGTACCGACATTGAAAAAATACATAAACTTAATAACTTGGTTCGCACAATTACGCAAACAACGCCCGATTATGCTTTTATAGAAAAAGAAATCGAAAAAATTGAAAATATAAAAAAATATCCTACTATTGTTAATATTGCTTTTTACGGAATAATTGCAGGTGCTTTCTATTTCTTCTTTGGTGGTAGAAATTGGTTAGAGTTTATAGTTTCTTTGTCTATCGGTCTTTGCACAGGTGTATTGAATTCGTTTTTTGATAAACTCGAATTTAATAAAATTCTTGCAAAGTTTTTGCTTTCTTTTGTGGCGGCAATAATCGCATGTGCGCTTAAAAGTTTTTCGGTTGTATCGCATTTAGAGTATATAATGATTGCAAATATAATGACCCTTATCCCAGGTATAGGTCTTACTAATTCGCTTAGAGATTTATTTGCAGGGGATAGTATTTCTGGTGTTTTACGTCTTATAGAAGCTGGTCTTTCGGCTTTGGCTATTGCTTGTGGCTATGTCGCAGCATCTGTGATGTTTTAAGGGGGTATTTTATGTTTGATAGTGTAGCAATTATACAGATTACAGCCTCCTTTTTTGGGACAATGGGTTTTTGTTTTCTCTTTAACATTCGTGGCAACAAACTTTGGCTTGCGGCACTGGGCGGTATGCTTTCTTGGTTGTTGTTTTTAAGTTTAGAAAGTATTGTCGCAAGTGAGGGAATAAGATATTTCTTGGTTTCTGTTTGCAGTACAATTTATGCGGAAATTTTGGCCAGAATTTTAAAAACACCTGCCACTACATTTAGTATTATAACTTTAATACCGTTAGTTCCAGGCGGTGCGCTTTATCATACAGCAACCTTTGCTATGAGCGGTGAAGCAACGCAATTTTTAGAAAAACTTATATATACGGTAGAATTGGCGTTGGCTTTATCACTTGGTATTGTTGTTGTTACGGCGGTGTTCAGATATACTAAAAGATTTAAAAAAGTATAAGTTATTTGCAAAATTACAACCCCTTATCACAATATTGTGGTAAGGGGTAAATTATAGTTTATCGTGGAGATGATTGGTATATCGTAGGGGCAAACAATGTTTGCCCGTTCAGGTGAGATGTAATTTTTCGGGAGACCAATGGTCTCCCCTACGATGTTTTTATATAGATAGCACAGGAAGCCTTCCCCTTGAGGGGAAGGGGGACCGTATTAGCGGTGGATGAGGTGTTTTAAATCAATTTTCATTGACTCCTCATCCGTCACGGCTTACGCCGCGCCACCTTCTCCCGCAGGAGAAGGCATTGGTTTGTACCATTCTTTTAACCCGATAAACTATAATTCATATGTGTCTATATGGTCGGGGATAAGGGGTTGAGATTTTATTGAGTGTAAAGGCGTAATTGCCCGTCGGGGCACCCGACCTACAAACAATAATTTGTTTTAAGCTTTTTGTTTCTTGAAAATTTCGGTAAGTCCCATAATGCAAAGAAAACTGCCAAAGATTTTTTGCGTTATATCTCCACCGATATAGTCTGCTAAAAATATACCTGCAACCGCGCCAACAATTCCAAAGAGTGCAATTTTCAGGGTGATTTTCCATTTAATTTGCTTTTTTATTGAATATATTATAAGCGATAATATGCCTATAGGTATAAAAAACAATAGGTTTGTGCCTTGTGCGGTGAGCGGTTTTGTATCGGTAAAAAGAGAGAGATAGATTATCAGTATACCGCCACCTCCAAGCCCCATACTGCCGAGTATCCCTGAAAAAAGCCCTGCTAAAAGGGCGGGGATATTCATCGGAGAAGCAGGCGTATACCTGCATAGACCATAAGAATGCCGAAGATGTTTTTAAGCCATTTTGCACTTATTTTTTTGAGCAAATAAGTGCCTATAATAGCGCCTATTAGTCCTGTGGGCATATAAATTACGGCATCGCTAAAGGTTACTAAATTTTTCAAAAGATAAACTATGGCAGATACTATTGTTATAGGTAAAATTATTGCTATTGCATTTGTGTGGCTTTCCTTTTGAGAAAAGCCGATTTTTTTAAGCAAAGGTACGGCTAACATACCACCGCCTGCACCTAAAATGCCGTTCACAAGACCTATGCATACCCCAAAAATCGCCGTTAAGGTTTTTGATTTTAATTTAGCTTTCATAAATTTCTTCCTTCTGCGTTTTGTATAGTATGCCCTAAAAAGTAAATAAAAAGTAAATTTTATAAAATCGGTTGAAAAGTGGGGGAATATATGATAAAATTTTATGGTAAAGGATGTGGGATAATTGGCTGAAAAGCGTAATGATATTATAGAAGAACAACGAAAAGCCAGAGAAGAATTTTTAAAACTTAAAAAAATGCAACAGGGTGAGTTGAAACCCCAAGCAAAGCCGAGTGAGATTGCTGTTGTCCCCAAAACTTTTGGCGAAAAGGCTGCAAATTTTTGGTTTCATTATAAAATACATACCTTGCTAACAATTTTTATGGTAATACTTTTGTCAGTCGGAATAACACAGTGTGCCACTCGTGAATCGTATGATTTTGAGATTATGTATTTTACCTATACTCCGGCTGTTGATGTTGAAATAGATAAGGTAGAAGAATATTTTGAAACCCTTGCGACAGATGCTGACGGCGATGGTAAAATCAATGTTTTGGTTAAAAATTGCAGTGTTACTGATAGTAATAAAGACGCTTCACGCACTTTGACATTTTCTAAGATACAATCAATAATGGTAGCCGATTATTCGGTGGTGCTTTATGTGGTAGACCAAAAGGCGATTGATTATTTTAATAATGCGCTTGATTATTCTATTTTTGTTGAAGAACCCACACCGCTAGGTGCTGATTTTTATAAGGCAACTGAAATTGGGGGTACAAGATTGCCCGACGGTTTAAAGGTTGGACTTAGAATAATAAAGGGAACACAATTTGAAGGCAAAGATGAAGCCGACAGGGCTTTTGAAGCAGGTAAACAGGTTTTAGAAAAAATTAAGAAGCAAAACAGTTAATGCTGTTTTGCTTCTTTTTTAATAATTATTTGAATGTTATTTCGCAACCGAGGTGCTGTTGACATTCGGTAAGTCCGTTTTTGAGTATGGCTTCCGTACGGGAATAAGACTCTTTTAGTTTGGAACTGACATTGGAGTAATTTGTGCCGTCTATGGGGTAGATGGTATATTTCCAACCTTTATTTGAATATTTGTGTACCCAAGTGGGTATAACATCCACACTTTGAAGGCTGACTTTACCGTCCGATTTTTTTAGTGTGTAACTAAACATTACACCATCTTCGGTGTGACCTTTACGCGCACTGCTTATCAGTTCGCGTCTTTGGTTGGAAACCGCATTGCCCAAAGAATAAATACAAATGGTGGTGTGTTCGCTGCCTTCTGCACGGATAAGTTCCATAGGTTGTACCACATGTGGGTGACCGCCTATAATAATATCAACACCCATATTGCAAAGTTTTTGTGCTATGGTTTTTTGCCAGTTGTTGGCGGTCAGTTGATATTCCTCACCCCAGTGCATATAAAAGGTGATAAATTCCGCGCCGTTTTGCTTCATGCCGTCTATTACAGATTGAGCTTGTGCATAAAATTTTTCAAGTCTTTGGTAAGAAAATGTGTTAATATAATCGTTGGCTTCGGCATTTATTGCACCGCCGTTTAAATATTTGCGGTTGGGGTCTTTTCCTTTAGTTTCATAGGTGAAATTGACAATACCGATTTTAATACCGTTTACCTCTTTTACAAGATATTCGGGGTCGGAAAGTGTTTCTTTTGTACCCGTAAATTCCAAACCGTTTTCTTTCAAAATCCGCGCGGTGCGTTTAAGCCCTGAAAAACCTGTGTCATACGAATGGTTATTAGATGTCATAAGTAAATCTATACCGCTTTGTTTTATGTTTTGCGCTAATACGTCGGGGGTGTTAAAGTTTGGATATCCGTCATAAGGTCCTGCTTCTTTGCCACCGAATGTGAGTTCAAGATTGCCGACAGTAAGGTCGGCTTTTTGGTAGGTTGCAGCGGCTTTCTTGAAAAATGCCGAAAAATCATATCCGTTGGAGGTTTTACCACCATCTAACTGTGGTTGGTGCACCATAATATCGCCAATGCTTAAAACTGTGGCAAAGGTATCAGGCTCTTTTTTTATTTCTTCTTTGTAAGATGATGTGTCAGATGATGTGATAACATCTGTATCACCTGAAAGCAGAGAGGCAATAGTTGTTATAAGTGCAATAGCACCTACAAGTACCAAAGCGCAAAGGCTTAAAAATATTCTTCTGCGGATAATTGCTTTTTGACGTCTTGTTCTTTTTTTCATAAATTGCTCCTAAAACAAACAAAGTGTAACGGGTAATATTATAGCCGGTACAAAGTTCATTACTTTGATTTTTGTGATTTTTAACATATTAAGTGCTAACGCTATTATTAAAAGTGAGCCGATAACCGACATTTGTGCGATTATGTAATCGTTTAAAACAGGAGATACCACATTTGCTAAAAGGGTAAGTCCGCCCTCTATAACCAAGGTGGAAAGGGAAGCGAAAATCACCCCAATTCCCATACTGGAAGTAAGAGCGAGAGCGGCAACACAGTCAATAACCGATTTTGAATAAAGGGTCGAATTGTCACCGTTTATACCGCTGTCAATAGAGCCTACAATAGTCATAGCGCCTACACAAAAAAGCAAAGTAGCGGTAACAAACCCCTCGGCTATGTTGCTTTTTTCGTGGGCTTTGGCAAATTTTTTCTGCACAAAAGCACCAAGACGGTTTACCTGCTTGTCGAGATTGAGCAATTCGCCTATAACAGTGCCAACTGCAAAACAAACAATGATAACCAAAATATTCGCGCCCTTTTCAAAAAGACCTGTAATGCCTATGTAAAGTACGCAAAATGCCATGCCTGTCATAAGCGCATTTGTTATCTTTTCGGGCAGACCTTTTTTGAACAAAAGCCCCAAAAGTGAGCCGATAACCACTAAAATAAAATTCACTACCGCGCCACTTGTAAGCACCTTTCCAAAGGCGGTTTGTGATAATGTTTCGAGAATTTCCAAATAAAACACCTCTTACAACATATCATATACCAAAACGGCGTAAAAATCAATAGATATTTGTGGTTTTTACTTGACGAAACCACTAAATATAGTATATAATATATAAGTATATTTATGTTTGAGGAGTATTATAATGGCAAAACCTAAGGCAGAATATGGTAACGACAGTATTAAACAACTAAAAGGCCCTGACCAGGTGCGTTTGCGCCCTGCGGTTATTTTCGGCTCGGATGGTCTTGACGGTTGTGAGCATTCAGTGTTTGAAATTATTTCTAACTCTATAGACGAGGCTCGTGAGGGTCACGGTAATAAAATAGTTATAACAAAATATTCGGACGGCTCGATTGAAGTGCAAGATTTTGGCCGTGGCGCACCTGTTGATTATAATGCAAAAGAAGAACAGTACAACTATGTGCTTTTGTTTGAAAGTTTGTACGCCGGAGGTAAATATGATACAAACAGCGGCGGCGATTACGAATTTTCAATAGGTCTTAACGGCTTAGGACTTGCGTCCACACAGTTTTCTTCGGAATATATGGATGTTGAAATCAAGCGTGATGGTTTTAAATATAATCTGCATTTTGAAAAGGGCTACAACAAAGGCGGTCTTCAAAAGGAAGAATATACTGGCAGAGATACAGGTACGAAAATCCGTTGGAAACCCGATTTGGATGTTTTTACCGATATTGATATTCCTACCGAGTATTTTATAGACACCTTAAAACGACAGGCTATTGTAAATGACGGTCTTGTTTTCCTTTTCCGCGAACAGCAGGGTAGTCGTTTTATAAGTCAAGAAATTTCTTATAAAAACGGTATTACCGACTATGTTAATGAAATTGTCGGTGAAGACAGAATGGCAGGTGTACAGTTCTGGCAGACCGAAAGAAAAGGTCGCGACCGCGAGGACAAGCCTGAATATAAGGTTAAAATAAATGTTGCTATGAGTTTTAGCAACAAAAACCCGATGAAAGAGTATTATCACAACTCCAGTTGGCTTGAACACGGCGGTGTTCCCGAAAAGGCAACACGCAGCGCCTTTCTTGCGATGGTGGATAATTACATTAAGCAATCGGGTAAGTATAAAAATAACGAAAGTAAAATTACTTTTTCTGATATTGAAGAATGCTTGGTTATAGTAATTTCTTCTTTTTCTACAATGACTTCTTATGAAAACCAGACTAAAAAGTCTATTACCAATAAGTTTATTTATGAAGCGATGGTAGACTTTTTGCGCCATCAGTTGGAAGTATATTTTATAGAAAACAAGGCAGAGGCAGATAAAATTGCCGACCAAGTGCTTGTTAATAAGCGTAGCCGTGAGCGTAGCGAAAAGGAAAGAATTAACCTTAAAAAGACCTTGGCTACGGGTAACTCTATGGTTGACCGTGTGCAAAAGTTTGTTGACTGCAGAAGTCGTGATGTTGCCGAGCGCGAACTCTATATAGTTGAGGGTGATTCGGCTTTAGGTTCTTGTAAATTGGCGCGTGATGCTGCTTTTCAGGCTATTATGCCAGTGCGCGGTAAAATTCTTAACTGCCTGAAAGCCGAGTATGAAAAGATTTTCAAAAGTGAGATTATTACTGACCTTTTGAAAGTTCTCGGCTGCGGTGTAGAGGTTAAGTCTAAGGCTAATAAAGGTCTTTCCACCTTTGACCTTAATAATCTTCGTTGGAATAAGATTATAATCTGTACCGATGCCGACGTCGACGGTTTCCACATAAGAACCCTTATTCTTACTATGATTTACCGCTTAATGCCAACGCTAATTAGCGAAGGTAAGGTGTTTATTGCCGAAACTCCGCTTTATGAAATAGGCACGAAAAAGATGACCTATTTTGCTTATGACGAAAACGAAAAACGCGATATTTTAGAGCAAATAGGCGACGAAAAGTACGATTTACAGCGTTCAAAAGGTCTTGGTGAAAACCAACCAGATATGATGAATTTGACAACAATGAATCCCGAAACCCGCCGTCTTATAAAGGTGTTGCCCGAAGATGCCGAAAGAACAAGTGAAATGTTTGATTTGCTTTTAGGTGATAACTTACAAGGCAGAAAAGATTATATTTCTGAAAATGGCTACCTTTATATGGAAGAAGCAGATATAAGTTAATTCTAAATTATAGGAGATAATTTAATGGCACCAAGAAAGAAAAAAGAAGAAGCGCCAAAGCGTAAAAATAATGCAAATGCTTTTATAGCTGGTGCAGGTACTGTGGTGGAAACGCCGGTTACCGAAACCTTAAAAACTAATTTTATGCCCTATGCAATGAGTGTTATCGTATCCCGTGCTATCCCTGAAATAGACGGCTTTAAACCCTCGCATAGAAAGTTGCTTTATACTATGTACAATATGGGGCTTTTAAATGGTAAGACCATAAAATCGGCTAATATTGTGGGTAGAACAATGCAACTTAACCCCCACGGTGATGCCGCTATTTACGAAACAATGGTGCGTTTGTCTGAGGGTAACGAGGCACTTTTGCACCCGTTTGTGGCTTCAAAAGGTTCATTTGGTAAGGCTTACTCGCGTGATATGGCTTATGCTGCTTCCCGTTATACTGAAGCAAAATTAGCCCCCATAGCAGCAGAATTATTTGCCGATATTGATAAGGATACGGTTGATTTTGTAGATAACTATGACGCCACAATGAAAGAGCCTGTACTTTTCCCTGTAACATTCCCCACAATTCTTGTGAATGCTAATATGGGTATTGCCGCAGGTATGGCAAGTTCTATTTGTCCTTTTAACCTTAAAGAGGTATGCGAAACTACTATTGCATACATCAAGGATGAAGAAATAAATGTTGCCGATACACTTTTAGCTCCCGATTTTCCAATAGGCGGTAGGCTTTTGTACAGCCGTGCCGATATGGAAAAGATTTACGAAACAGGTCGTGGCAGTTTTAAGGTAAGGGGTGTTTATAATTACGATAAGAGTGCTAACTGTATAGATATTACCGAAATTCCGCCCACCACCACTTGCGAACAGATTATTGAAAAAGTGGTAGAACTTGTAAAGTCTAAAAAGATTACCGAAATTAACGATATCCGTGACGAAACCGACCTTGAAGGTCTTAAAATTACTATCGATTTAAAACGCGGCACTGACCCCGATAAACTTATGAAAAAGATTATCAAGATGACCCCGTTTGAAGATAGTTTCTCCTGTAATTTCAATATCCTTATAGCCGGTTCACCCCGTGTTATGGGTGTTAAGGAAATTATTGACGAATGGGTGGCATACCGTGAAGAATGTGTTCGTCGCAGAGTTTATTTTAAACTTTCAAAAGCAAAAGATAAACTACACCTTTTAAAAGGTCTTGAAAAGATACTTTTAGACATTGATAAGGCGATAAAAATTGTACGCGAAACCGAGCAAGAGTCTGAGGTTATCCCCAATTTGATGATTGGCTTCGGTATTGACGAAACTCAGGCAGAATATGTTGCTGAAATTAAACTTCGCCATTTAAACCGCGAATATATTTTAAAGCGCACCGCCGAAATTGAAAACCTTATAAAAGAAATCGAAGAAATGGAAAGCATACTCGCTTCCAGAACTAAGGTTAAGAAGATTATTATCAAAGAACTTGAAGGCGTTATCTCGAAATACGGTCGTGACCGTAAAACCCAGATTATAAGCGCCGAAGCCGAAAGCGTGGATGTGGTTGAAATTGAGGTTGATAATTCGCCCGTTACATTGTTCTTTACAAACGATGGTTACTTTAAAAAGATTACACCACAGTCGCTTCGTATGAGTGGTGAACAAAAACTTAAAGATGGTGACCAAATCATTCAAACGATTGAGTCCAATAACGCTACCGAGTTATTGTTTTTCTCGAATCGCGGTCAGGTTTATAAATCTAAAACAATAGAGTTTGCCGATTCTAAGGCGAGTGTTTTGGGCGATTATATACCGTCTAAATTAGAGTTTGATGAGAACGAAATGGCAATTTATATGGTCGAAACTGCCGATTATTCGGGTAATATGGTATTTATTTTCGATAATGGTAGAATTGCGCGTGTACCGCTTTCTTCTTATGTTACCAAGACTAACCGCAAAAAACTTATAAAGGCTTATTGCGAAAAGTATAATTTGCATACCATTCTTCATATCAAGGAAGATTGCGATTTGCTTTTACAGTCGTCTAACGGCAGAATGCTTATTGTAAATACCGCGTCTATTCCCGCAAAACCCACAAAGGATAACGGCGGTATTGCGGTTATGACCCAGAAGAAAGGTCAGCGTGTTACCGATGTTTCGGTTTATAATAAGGGTACACTTGAAAGTGAGCACCGCTACCGCACTAAAAATCTTCCTGCGGCAGGCAGTAAGAAATTAGTGGGTATAGCTTCACAAGAAAAACTTGAATTATAATATATATTATGTTACAATAAAAAACCGCCCGAAAAGTTTTTCAGGCGGTGTCGGTACAAATGATTATTTATGCAAACGCTTTTTACCGACAATTATATATTGTGCAGAAAAAAACAAATTATAAAAAGAACAATTTTCCAAATTAGGAGTGTAAAAAATGGCAAAAGAATTAGCCAAGCAGTATAACCCCAAGGATGTTGAAGATAGAATATATAAAACATGGCTTGACGGTAAATACTTTCACGCTAAATGCGAAGAGGGAAAGGATACTTATACAATAGTTATTCCGCCACCAAACATCACAGGTCAACTCCATATGGGTCATGCGCTTGACAATACGCTTCAGGATATTCTTATCCGTTTTAAGCGTATGCAAGGTTTTGATACATTGTGGCTTCCCGGTACCGACCACGCGTCTATCGCTACCGAAGCTAAAATTGTTGAAAAAATGCGTGAAGAGGGCATCACTAAAGAAGATATCGGCCGTGAAGGATTTTTAAAACGCGCATGGGATTGGAAAAAACAATACGGCGGCAGAATTATTGAACAGCTTAAAAAGATGGGTTCTTCTTGTGACTGGGACCGCGAGCGTTTTACCCTTGATGAAGGCTGTAATAAGGCTGTAAATGAAGTGTTTGTAAACCTTTATGAAAAGGGTCTTATTTACCGCGGTGAGCGTATTATCAACTGGTGTCCGCATTGTATGACTTCGATTTCTGACGCAGAGGTTGAGTATGAAGAACAAGCAGGTCATTTTTGGCATTTGCGCTATCCGTTCAAAGACGGTAGCGGTTATTTGGAACTCGCGACTACCCGTCCTGAAACATTGCTTGGCGATACTGCCGTTGCGGTAAACCCCAATGACGAAAGATATAAAGACATCATAGGTAAGACATTGATTTTACCGCTAGTGCACCGCGAAATCCCTGTTGTTGCCGACGATTATGTTGAAATAGAGTTTGGTACAGGTGTTGTTAAAATCACCCCTGCACACGACCCTAATGACTTTGAGGTAGGTCTTCGTCACAATCTTCCCGTTATCAATGTTATGACCGATGACGCAAAGATTACAGATGATTATCCTAAGTATGCAGGTATGGACCGCTATGAAGCAAGAAAGGCCATCGTTGCCGATTTAGAGGCAGAGGGCGCTTTAGTCCGTATTGAAGACTATACACACAATGTTGGTACTTGTTACCGTTGCAGTTCTACTGTTGAGCCTCGCGTTTCAAAGCAATGGTTTGTTAAAATGAAACCTTTGGCAGGTCCTGCTATTGATGCGGTTAAACAAGGGGATACCAAATTTGTACCACAGCGTTTTGAAAAGGTTTATTTCCATTGGCTTGAAAATATCCGCGACTGGTGTATTTCCCGTCAACTTTGGTGGGGTCACCGTATCCCTGCTTGGTACTGTGCCGATTGTGGCGAAATTACAGTTTCCAAGACCGAAGCCACCGCTTGTAAGCATTGCGGCAGCAAGAATATAACCCAAGACCCCGATACACTTGATACTTGGTTCTCGTCTGCTTTGTGGCCGTTTTCAACCCTTGGTTGGCCCGACGAAACCGAGGATTTAAAGCATTATTATCCCACAAACACCTTGGTTACAGGTTACGATATTATTCCGTTCTGGGTAATGAGAATGATGTTTTCAGGTATTGAGCAAACAGGTCAAGTACCTTTCGATACCGTACTTATCCACGGTCTTGTGCGTGACAGTCAGGGTAGAAAGATGTCTAAATCTTTGGGCAACGGTGTAGACCCGCTTGAAGTAATCGACACTTACGGTGCAGACGCGCTTCGTTTCTCACTCGCTACCGGTAACAGCCCAGGTAATGATATGCGTTACATTCCCGAACGCGTGGAAGCAAGTCGTAACTTTGCTAATAAGATTTGGAATGCTGCAAGATTTATTTTGATGAATCTTGAAAATGATAATGAACTTCCGCTTGATATAAATGCTTTAGCGCTTGAAGATAAGTGGATACTTTCTAAATATAACGATTTGGTTGCTGAAGTTACCGATAATCTTGAAAAGTATGAATTGGGCCTTGCAGTTCAAAAACTATATGACTTTATTTGGGATATTTTCTGTGACTGGTATATCGAAATTTGCAAATCTCGTCTTAATGGTGAAGATAAAAAGGCTAAGGATACTGCAAGAAGCGTACTTGTATATGTATTTACAAATACCTTAAAGCTTTTGCATCCCTTTATGCCTTTCATCACCGAAGAAGTATGGCAAGCATTACCTCATTCGGGCGATAGTATTATGATTTCCGTTTGGCCTAAATTTGAAACCAAGTTCGAATTCAAGGCAGAAGAAAACGACTTTGAGAAGATTATGGCGGTTATTCGTGCAATACGCAACCGCAGAGCCGAAATGAATGTTCCGCCCTCTAAAAAGGCTAAGGTATTTATCGTATCAAACGATAATAAAACTTTCGAAAGCGGTAGCGCTTATATTTGCCGTTTGGGCTTTGCTTCAAGCGTAGAAACTGCCGACAGTTTCTCGGCAGAGGGCAGTGTTCGTGTTATTACTGATGATGCTACTGTTTATATGCCTATGAAGGAACTTGTTGATGTAACTGCTGAAATTGAGCGTCTTCAAAAGGACCTTAAAAAAGCCGAAGAAGATAAAATTTTCTTTGAAAAGAAACTTAACAACCCAGGCTTTATGGCAAAGGCTCCTGCTGATTTAGTAGAAAAGCAAAAAGAGGGACTCCAAAAAGCGCTTGATAAGATAGCACTTATTAACGAGAGCATTGAAGACCTAAAGAATATGTAACCATTAACGAAAGGTGCGATAAACTTTTTATCGCACCTTTTTGGGATGTAAAACACATTATCGGTACCCCGTAAAACAGGCACTGTTTTTTACGGTCTTACTTCCGATATTATATTGTGTATTTTTTATTTTTAAATACTTGTAAATTTTTGGTGAAAAATGAATTATATAGAAACCTTAAATTATATAAATTCGTTGGGCAACTTTGGAAAGGAACCCACTCTTGACAGAATAAATAATGTGCTTTCGAAACTTGGCAATCCGCAAGACAGTTTTGAAGCGGTACACATAGCAGGTACAAACGGCAAAGGTTCGGTATCGGCTATGCTTTGTAATGCTTTTTGCCTTTCGGGTAAAAAAACGGGGTTGTTTATTTCACCATATATTTTAGATTTTCGTGAAAGAATTCAAATAAACGGTGAATTTATAAAAGAAACTGAACTTTGCGAATATGCGCAAAAGGTGATAGATACAGGTGTGGAACTAACTCAGTTCGAGTTTATTACGGCATTGGCTTTTCTTTATTTTAAAGAGCAAAAATGCGATATTGTAATAGCCGAAACAGGACTTGGTGGTAGGCTTGATGCTACAAATGTACTTACTAACGTTAAGGCTTGTGTTATAACCAAAATAGGTCTTGACCATACTGAAATTTTGGGTGATACAATCGAAAAAATCACCCGTGAAAAGTGCGGTATCATTAAAAACGGCAGTGTTATTACAAGTTTTAACCAAGATAGTCAGGCGTTCACGGTTTTATCGCAGTATAACCCAATAATTCCCCAAAAAGAAAAATTACAGATAATTAAAAGTGATGCTTACGGCAATACCTTTATATATAACGGTCATGAGTACAATACATCACTTGCGGGTGAGTATCAGATTGAAAACGCACTTATAGTAATAGAAACTGCTCAAAAATGCGGATTGGAAAATAAATTCATAAAACAAGCTATTGCCAATACCTATTTTCCTGCAAGGATGGAACTTATAAGTGAAAAACCGCTTGTAATTCTTGACGGGGCGCATAATTCTGACGGGGCACAGGCGCTTTCGGTTATGCTGAAGCAGTATGACGGCAAAATCACCGCTATTATCGGTATGTGTGCCGATAAAGATTGCGACGAGGTATTGAAACGCACCTTGTGTTACTGCCAAAAAGCGGTGGCGGTAGAGATTGAAAATATGCCACGCTCTTTAAAGGCTAATGACTTAAAATTATTAGCACAGCAATATTGTCCGTGTGATACGGCACAAAATTATAGCGAAGCGATAGAAAAAATTAAGGATGACGATGTGATTTTTGTTTACGGTTCGCTATATTTAGCATCTACAATAAGAGAAAAATTAAAAAATTTTTTTAAAATATAAATAACGACAAATTTTTTAAGGACAAACCTTTATACTAAATTAAGGGTTTGTCCTATTTTTATTTTAGAAGGTGAAAAAATGGTAGAAATCAATGTTACGGGTGAAGTTGTTACGGCATATTTGTCGGGTGAACTTGACCACCACACCGCAAAGGTTATGCGCGAAATGATAGACAATGCGATAGAACTTAATATGCCGTCGCTTTTGGTACTCGATTTTACGGGTGTATCTTTTATGGACAGTTCGGGCATAGGTCTTGTTATGGGGCGTTACCGTAATCTGCAAAAATTGGGAGCGGTGCTTCACATAAGCGGTACATCACCTAATATATATAAGGTGATGAAACTTGCAGGAATAGAAAAATTAGCAAAATTGGAAGGAAGGCAATAAAAATGGTTAAAAACAGTTTTAGTATGACAATGTTTTCGCGCTCGGCTAACGAAGGGTTTGCCCGCGCGGTGGTTTCAGCATTTGCTTCGCAGTTAGACCCGACGCTCGAAGAAATAAGTGATATAAAAACCGCCGTTTCGGAAGCGGTAACCAACTGTATTGTACACGCGTACGATTCGGGCGTGGGTAAAATCTACATAACCGCAGAACTCATAGATGATAATGTTATGAAAATCAAGATAAGGGATAAAGGGCGCGGAATAGAAAATGTGCAAAGGGCAATGGAGCCGTTATATACCACCGTGGGCGGTGAGCGTGCCGGTTTAGGTTTTGCAGTGATGATGTCCTTTATGGATAGTGTTAAGGTGCGCTCTACCGTTGGTAAGGGTACAAGCATTATTATGATTAAGAAAATCAACCGTCGCTTTAGCATAAATGGTTGAGTTAAAGCAGAAAAGAGAAGAATTTATAGAACAAAACCTACCGCTTGTACACTCCATTTGTAAGCGTTTTGTAGGGCGCGGTATAGAGTACGACGATTTGTATCAAGCAGGATGCATAGGACTTATAAAGGCGGTAGATGCTTTTGATAGTACCAAAGGCTTTGCTTTTTCTACCTATGCCGTGCCTGTAATAATGGGTGAAGTGCGACGTCTTTTTCGTGACGGGGGAGCGGTTAAGGTTTCAAGAAGTGTAAAAGAACTGTATCTTAAAATAGTGCGTGAAAAATCAGTTTTGGAACAAAAACTTTGCCGAGAGCCGACTGTGAGCGAACTGGCACAAAGTTTGGGTGTAACAAGCGAAGATGTGACCGATGCTTTGTGTGCAGGAAAACCCACAGTATCGCTTACTGCACAGGATGAAGACGGTGTTAGTGAAACTGATTTGCCCTGCGAGTCGCACGAAGAGGGGGTATGTGACCGAGTTATGCTCGATAGTGCATTTAAAAATCTCGACGAAAATGAGCTTAAAATTGTTAAATGCAGATATTATCAGGCTTTAACACAAAGTAAAACCGCAAAACTTCTCAATATGTCGCAAGTTCAAGTGTCGCGTGCTGAACGAAAAATACTGCTTAAATTAAGGGAATATATAGGGTAAGGGTTACAATATTGTAACGAAATACAGATTGACTTTTATATTATATTTTGGTATCATATACTTGTAAATATACAACAAAGGGGAGGTGTATTTATGAAAGCATTATCTATCGTTGGATTAGTTTTAGGTATCTTGGCAACCGTATTCTTCTGGTTACCGATTTACAACACTATTTTCTTGGCTTGCGGTATCGTAGGTATCGTATTGTCAGCTATGGGACGCAAAAAGGCTAAGGCTGCTGGCGTTTCTGCCGGTCTTGGCACTGCTGGTTTAGTACTCTCTATCATTGGTACTTGCCTTTGCGGTATCGGTTTCTTTACATGCACTCTTTGCGCAGGCGCATTAGCTGCTTCTGAAGGTGCTGGCGAAGCTGCACTTGAGGCTGCTCTTGAAGGTGCTGACCTTTATTATTAATCCTAAGTACATAAAAATCGCCATTCTGTTTTCTTCAGATTGGCGATTTTTTGTTATAGCGTTGTACACCGTTTTTTCGGTTTTGTATATGATATTTTTTATAAGGTAGTGATAATTTGTTACCTATAGTTGAGTTTTTAGGCAGGGAAATAGGCACTTATTCCATTTGTATGATAGTGGGACTTTTGGTTTCGGCTTTTTTAGCCTATCATCTTGGCAAACGCGACGGCTTTTCTTTGGAAGAAATTGTTTTTGTTGTGCTTTGGATTGCTTTAGGTATCGTTTTAGGCGGTCATTTGCTTTACGGTATTACGCATTACGATGTGCTTGTACATATGTTTAGTAATTTATCCAAACTCGGTTTCAAGCAAATTTGGAGCACACTTGTGGCAGTCTTTGGCGGTATGGTTTTCTACGGTGGTTTTATCGGTGCGATATTTACCCTTAAAATTTATACGCGAAAGTTTAAAGAGCCAAAGAAGACCGCAATAATGGATATTTACGCCGTTTGCGTACCGCTTTTCCATTGTTTTGGCAGAATAGGTTGCTTCTTGGGTGGCTGTTGTTATGGTGTAGAGTCTAAGTTGGGCTTTACTGTTACAGATAATCAAATAGTGCCCGATGTTAATGGTGTGCGCCGTTTACCGGTGGCTCTTATAGAGGCATATTTCAATATTTTGCTTTTCTGCTTGCTTTTTAAAATATTCAAAAGTGAAAGATTTAAGGGCAGAATGCTTTACATTTATATGTTCTTCTATTCAATAATTCGCTTTAATATTGAGTTTTATCGTGGTGACGAAATCAGGGGTATTTGGTTTGGATATTCTACATCACAATGGATAAGTATTGTGTTGTTTGCAATATCTTTCCTTTATTTTGTTTTCCATTTAAAATCGACTTTTAAAGAGATTTTTAAAAAAGGTGACGGTAGATTACCCACAAATAAAAATATTTACAAAACGATAGCCTTATCACTTTTGACATTGGGTATTTACGGCATATATGTTATGACTTCGGTGTCACAAAATATAAATAAAGCTGTACCAAATAAAAAGCGCACGATGAATTATTGCTTGTTGTATTTTGTTTTCACACCACTTACTTTGGGTATCGCTTTATTGGTGTGGAGATACCATTTAGCTAAAAAGTTGGATAAAGAACTTACCGACCGTAATATAGATTATTTGTTTACAAAAGGAGATTTCTGGCTTTGGAATATTTTAGGTGTTATTGTGCTTGTCGGTCCGATTGTTTTCACTCATAAGATACTCAAGGCTATAAATCTTATCAATAAAGATTATAATAAGCAAAACGGATTTGATTAAAACGAAGCAGGAGAGTATAATCTCTCCTGTTTTGTTTTTGTTAAATTATAGTTTGTCGCGTGCCGCGACGGGCAATTACGCTACGACTTTGCAAGAATTCACAACCATCCACCACGACATTATGGGAAAGGGTAAATTATAGTTTGTCGGGGAGTTGATTGTATCGCCAGGAAGCCTTCCCCAGTGGGGGAAGGGGAAGATTCCCCCACAGTGTGGGGGAAATGTCGGCAAAGCCGACAAAAGGGGACGGGTCTGTCAGACCGCGTTAGCGGTGGATGAGGTGTTTTAAATCAATTTT
>SVPC01000012.1 GCA_015066095.1 Oscillospiraceae bacterium
TGTGGCTATACATTTGCCCGATGTGCCACGAAAAGCGGCTTGAGCGGTGGGAGCAATCCCACGCCTAGATAGATGACCGTCCACGACAGAACTCGGCTTATCGACCGACTCAAAAAACTCGTTCCTTTTGGAACGAGTTTTTTATTCAATAGATTTAAATTTTTGATAGGTTTAAATAACACAAAAAGATGTTTGATTTGCACATTTATATATGTTAATTATAATTATATAATTATTATAATACCTTGACTTTTAACGTTTGTATTATTACAATAAAATTGTTACTAATTGGTAGACTATTTACTCTAATTACAGGAGGAATTGTAATGAAGAATAATATCTCTGATTATTCAAAAAAAATTAAAGAAGTCGTTTCTAAGTTGACTTTGGAGGAAAAAGCTACATTACTTGTTGGCGCGGATACAATGGAAACCGCAACAATCAAGCGTTTGGGAATAAAGCCTGTACAGTTTTGCGACGGACCGCACGGTGTAAGAGTGGGCGGTCAGCGAATTGGCGCCGTTTCTTTTCCTTCGCTTAGCACTTTGGGTGCTACATGGAATGAAGAGATGGGTTATAAAATGGGCACGGCTTTGGCAAACGAGTGTATGCGTTTTGGCAAGGATATGCTTTTGGGCCCCGGTCTTAATATGAAGAGAATTGACCTATGTGGCAGAAATTTTGAATATATTTCTGAAGACCCGATACATACAGGTGTTCTCGGTTCGGCTTACATAAACGGTCTGCAAGATAACGGCATAGGTGCTTGTCCAAAGCATTATGCAGTAAATAATCAGGAAACCGATAGACTTCACATTAGCTCGGAAGTTGATGAACGCACAATGCGTGAAATTTATCTCAAAGCCTTTCAGTATGTTGTTAAGCACTCCTCCCCTGCATCTATAATGTGTGCAGTAAATAAGGTTAATTCTGTTCTTTGCAGTGAAAATAAAAAGCTCTATGATATTCTTAAAGATGAATGGGGATACGAAGGCTTCGTTATGTCTGACTGGGGTTGTTGTAAGGATGCAGTAAAGTCGGTTAAAGCAGGTTTAGACCTTGCAATGCCTGAAAACCCCGATTTTGTTCCGCGACTTTTAGAAGGTGTTGCAAACGGCGAAGTTACAGAAAAACAAATTGATGATGCGGTTGAACGCTTTCTCACCTTTGTCTTGAATGTACAAAAGAAAGAGCCCACGCTTACTTCTGAAGATTGTCATAATATATGCCGCGAGATTAACGAAGAAGCAATTGTTCTTTTAAAGAATGAAAACGATTTATTACCTATAACAAAAGAAAAATATAAGCGTATCGCTGTTGTAGGTGAGTTTGCTGAAAAACCTGTAATCAGCGGTTTTGGCAGTGCGTGTGTATATCCGGATGAAGACAAAATCGAAAGTCCGCTTAAGTATATTAAAGATTATTGCGGGGACGATATCGAGGTTGTTTATGTTCCGTTATATTCTACCGATGAATATCCCAAAAAATCGCAACTTAACGCTATGGAAGCAATGGAAACATTTGAAAGTGTCGATTTGGTGGTTATGTTTGTCGGTCGCGAAAAATCAATCGAAACCGAGGCTAGCGACAGAGTAACCTCTCATCTCAACCCCTTATTCGAATTTTTAATCAAGCGAATTTATCCGAGAAATCAGAACATTGTTTTGGTGGCGCAATCGGGCGGTGCCTTTATGCATCTTTCATGGGATCATAAAATCAAATCAATTGTTCAGATGTGGTTAGGTGGTGAAGCCGCTGGTTCTGCTATTGCAAATGTGCTTTTTGGTAAGGTTAATCCGTCGGGTAAACTTTCCGAAACATTCCCCTTGAAAACCAGAACCGATATAGATTATCCGGGTGATGGATATAAAGTGTGCTATGATGAAAAGTGGCGTATAGGTTACCGCTATTATGACCTGCATCCCGATGAAATTTGGTTCCCGTTTGGATATGGTCTTTCCTATACAAAATTTGAATATAGTAATCTTTCTATTAAAAATACCGAAAACGGTTTTTCAGTAGAGTGTACTGTTAAAAATATCGGCGACACAGCCGGTAAGGAAGCAGTTCAGGTATATTTCTCTGACCGTGTTGCAACGGTTTCACGCCCGACCAAGGAACTTGTGGCATTTAAGAAGACAAAATTACTTGAGCCACAGGAAGAAACTACTGTTATATTTGATATTTCCAATGACGATTTGGCTTACTTTAATACAGCATTAAACAAATGGATAACCGAACCTGGCACTTACGATATTTTGGTTGGTTCTTCATCGCGCGATATTCACTTAAAAGGCGAATATGTATATGACACAGAATGTGAATATACATTATCTTATAATGCCGAGCAAATGATGGGTTAATCTGTTTAAACATTTAATATCAATTTCACATTTTAAAAATCAAACCCCGCCTTTCGGCGGGGTTTTGGTTAGTGTAAATTATTACTTATTAAAATCTTCTAAAATTAGTCCTTCGTTTTTATCGAGTGCCCAGTTAATATTCCATTCGCTTGTGAAGATAAGGATGTTATTGCCCTTGAAGTCCTGTACCCATTTGGTGTCGGAGGTGAGGTTGAGTCTTTTAATGTCGATATCCTTATTCTTAACCCAACGGATATATGAATATGGCAAATCATTACGGATGATATCAACACCATACTCGTTTTTAAGGCGATGTTCAAGCACTTCAAATTGAAGCACACCAACAACACCTACAATAACACGTTCCATACCGGTATTTGGCTCGTGGAAAATCTGAATAGCACCTTCCTGGGCAATCTGTTCAACACCTTTTACAAACTGTTTACGCTTTAATGAGTCTTTTTGCTCTATCATAGAAAAATGTTCGGGTGCGAAGGTGGGGATACCTTCAAATTTTACCTTATTTTTTGCTGAGCAAACAGTATCACCGATAGAGTAAATACCGGGGTCAAACACACCAATAATGTCGCCGGCGTAGGCTTCGTTTATAATTTGTCTTTCTTCTGCCATCATTTGCTGTGGTTGTGAAAGACGCACGGTTTTGCCCTGCTGTACATGGAAATAATCGGCGCCACGCTCAAACTTACCTGAGCATATACGGAAAAAGGTTATACGGTCACGGTGGTTTTTGTTCATATTTGCTTGAATCTTAAAGGCAAACGCCGAAAAGTTTTCATCAAAAGGTGAAACTTCCTGTTCGCTTGAAAGTCGCGGTAGGGGAGCAGTGGTCATTTTTAGGAAGTTTTCAAGGAAAGGCTCAATGCCAAAGTTAGTAAGCGCCGAGCCAAAGAAAACGGGGGTAAGTTCACCCTTTTGCACTTTATCAAGGTCAAATTCGAAACTTGCTCCGTCTAAGAGTTCAATTTGGTCAACAAGTTCAGCACGTTGATATTGGCCTATAAGTTCATCCAATTTTTCTATATCGGTAATATCGCAAGGGGTGGGTTTAATTTTTTCTTGACCGCGGTGTCGTTCTGAAAATGATAAAATTTCACGCTTGTCACGGTCAAAAACACCTTTAAAACTCACACCGCAACCGATGGGCCAGTTTACCGGATATGTTCCGATACCGAATTCTTTTTCCAACTGGTCCAAAAGTTCAAACGGGTCACGTGCTTCGCGGTCGAGCTTATTAATAAATGTAAAAATCGGAATATGGCGCATAGCGCAAACCTTAAATAGTTTACGGGTTTGTGCTTCTATACCCTTTGCCGCATCAATAACCATCACTACGCTGTCGGCTGCCATAAGGGTACGGTAGGTGTCTTCCGAGAAGTCCTGGTGTCCGGGGGTGTCAAGTATGTTTATGCAGTAGCCATCATATTCAAACTGCATTACTGATGAGGTGATAGAAATACCGCGTTGCTTTTCAAGTTCCATCCAGTCACTTACTGCATGACGGGCGGTTGCTTTGCCCTTTACCGAACCTGCGGTTTGAATTGCACCGCCGTAAAGCAAAAACTTTTCGGTCAAGGTTGTTTTACCGGCGTCAGGGTGGGAAATAATAGCAAACGTTCTTCTTCGGCTTACTTCTTTTTGTAATTCGGTCACAAAAATTCTCCTTGATAATTATTCAACTAAAATATATTACCACAACAATTTATATTTAGCAATAAAAATTTGAAAAACCGCATAAAATCAACAAAAAATGCTTGACTATTGACTTTTTTTATGCTATAATGCTTTTACCTCGCAAAGGGTTCTTTTTTTTTGCAATAAGAACTCTTATGTCAAGGGCGCAAGATGTCGCGACGTGCTTTTCATTGCACCGCAAAATGTGGTGGAATGAGCGGTGTTTGAGCTTTTGACCGAGGGAGGCGTTTACTTTTACAAGAGTAAAAGCGAAAAATATTTCCGTAAAGCGGGAGGTGCCGTTATGAGAGTTAAAATCACACTCGCTTGCACAGAATGCAAGCAACGCAACTACAACACTATGAAAAACAAGAAGAATGACCCTGACAGACTCGAAATGAACAAGTATTGTAGATTCTGTAAGAAGCACACCCTACACAAGGAAACAAAGTAGGGAGGAGAAAAGAATGAAAACTTTAAATAAAATTTCTCAAATTTTAAGCGTTGTTTTCGGTCTTGGCTCACTTGTGTTATTCTTCGTCCCCTTTGCCAATGTTACGGTATCAGGAACCGGCGAACCCATTTCAATTGTTGGCGCTTCGTTGGCTTTTGGTACAAGCGTAGCCGATTCGGCGTATGATTTAACAGTATCTTCACACATTCTCTTTGTGTTTATTGTTTCAATCATTGCCGCTTTGATGAGCGTTTTCGCTTATAAGGCAAAAGGTCTTCGTTACAGCACATCTTTGTTTGCTTTAATCTCTGCAGTTTATATGTGGGTTATCGCATTATGTGAAGATGGCAGATTCGTTGATACACAAGCAATCTCTGGTGCTACTGCAGTTGAGCACGTAAGTGTTATCTACATAGCTATTGCTATGACAACCTTTGTAGTATTTGCTATTGCTTATCTTTTCATCGACGATTATATTGAAGCTAAAGCTTCCAAGGAAAAGAAAACAATTTGCCAGAGAGTAGTTCTTTTCTTCAGAGATAATAAGAGCGAAATCAAAAAGATTTCTTGGCCTGGTCTTCGCGAAGTTATTAAAAACACAATAACCGTTATTGTTATTTGTTTAATAATCGGCGCTTTAATTTGGCTTATAGACGGTGGTCTTGGCGCATTATTAAAGTTGATTTTAGGCTAAGATACGGAGGTAACTATGGCTGAAACACAAGAAGCAAGATGGTATGTCGTTCATACTTATTCAGGATATGAAAATAAAGTAGCAACCGACTTGGCAACTATGGTTGAAAGCCGCGGTATGCAAGATTTGATACACGATATCAAAATCCCTACCGAGATTGTTACTGAAATTAAGGATGATAAAAAGCGCGAGATTGAGCGCAAAATCTTCCCCGGTTATGTCCTTATTAAGATGATAGTTACCGATGACAGTTGGTATGTTGTAAGAAACATACGCGGTTGCACAGGTTTTGTTGGTCCGGCTTCTAAACCGGTTCCGCTGACTGACGCAGAAGTTGCCGCACTCGGCGTAGAAAAGCACAGCGTTGAAGTGGGCTATAAGGAAGGCGATAATGTTAAAATTATCAGCGGTCCTTTGGAGGGATACTCAGGTACTGTTAAAACAGTTGATACTGAAAATAACAATGTATGCGTAGTTCTCTCTATGTTCGGTAGAGAAACACCGGTTGAATTAGAACTTGACCAAATTTCTATCGAAGAAAATTAATTCACAAAAGCAATTGGTTCCGACACAAATATAAATATTATGTGTCACGGTGGGAGGGACGGAATATGACCGTTCCGCCAAGTGTTGTAAAAACACTGTTACCACGAATAATGGAGGTGCAAATAAAATGGCTCAAAAAATTTCTGGTTACATTAAATTGCAAATCCCTGCAGGTAAAGCTACACCAGCTCCCCCTGTAGGTCCGGCTCTCGGTCAACATGGTGTTAACATCATGGCGTTTACTAAAGAGTTCAATGAAAGAACAAAGAATGATGTAGGTCTTATTATTCCTGTAATCATAACTGTTTACGCTGACCGCTCTTTCAGTTTCGTTACTAAAACACCGCCTGCAGCTGTTCTTATTAAGAAGGCTTGCGGCATTGAAACTGCATCAGGCACACCTAACAAAACTAAGGTTGCCAAAATCACAAGAGAGCAAATTCAGAAAATCGCTGAAACCAAAATGCCCGATTTAAATGCTGCAAGTATTGAAGCTGCTATGAGTATGATAGCAGGTACAGCACGCAGTATGGGTGTTGAAGTAGTAGATTAAGTTCTCTCGCGTGGGAGGAGAATTCCGATTAACCACTTGGAGGTAAAAAATGAAACACGGTAAAAAGTATAATGAAAGCGCAAAGCTTATCGAAACAGGTAAGTTTTACGATGTTAACGAAGCAGTAGAACTTGCTGTAAAGACAGGTACTGCAAAATTTGATGAAACAGTTGAAATTCATGTTCGCTTGGGTGTTGACTCTCGCCACGCTGACCAACAGGTTCGCGGTGCTGTTGTTCTTCCCAACGGTACAGGTAAAACTGTTCGTATCCTTGTTATCGCTAAAGGTGACAAGGCTGATGCAGCTCAGGCTGCAGGTGCTGACTATGTTGGCGCAGAAGAAATGATTGCTAAAATCCAGAATGAAAACTGGTTGGATTTTGACGTTGTTATCGCAACACCTGATATGATGGGTCTTGTTGGTCGTCTTGGTAAGGTTTTAGGTCCGCGTGGTCTTATGCCTACACCTAAGGCTGGTACTGTTACTCCCGACGTTGCTCGTGCAGTAGCAGAAGCAAAGGCTGGTAAGATTGAATATCGTCTTGACAAAACCAACATCATTCACTGCCCCATCGGTAAGGTTTCCTTTGGCTCAGAAAAGCTTCAGGAAAACTTTGACACTCTTATGGGTGCTATCATCAAAGCTAAACCTGCTGCTACAAAGGGTCAATATGTTAAGTCCTGCGTTCTCGCAACAACAATGGGCCCCGGAATTAAGCTCAACGTAGCTAAATTCGGCAACTAATAAATCTTAAAGAGCATTGCAAATTGCAATGCTCTTTTTTTTGTTGAAAAATTTCCAAAAATATGTTATAATATAAAAAACGATGAAAAGAGGTTTTTTATATGAAGGTTAAAGAGTTAATATCCCTTATGTTGGTTTTTGTATTGGCTTTAACGATGACGTTTACTCTTAGTGGTTGCAAAACTAATAATGATTTAACAATTGATAGTTATCGTTTTGGAAAAAACGGGGAAGATGATATTATCATAATAAAATTCCATTTTAAAAATAATACCGGATATGAAACCTCTATGGATGATGAGTACATAATAAGTTTGTATCAAAATAATGTGGCATTAGATGAATACGACTATGGATATTTTGCTGATTCCGAAGATTCCCAAACTGATGAAGATAATCTTGACTTGGAATATAATGAAGATAGTCGTTATAAGTATATCAGAGACGGCGGCGAGTATTACCCCGAAATGGCATTTTATCTTGAAGATAATGTATCAGAGATAGAAGTGGTTATAGAACCTTTTGCATCATTATTGAGTAAAGAAAGAACAGAAATAATAAAATTGAAGTAAAGGAAAGCATAAAAGCGGTAGAAGTTTTTGACTTCTACCGCTTTTCTTTTATTATTCTTTTTCTTCTATAATAGATATCGCAAGGTCGGAAAGTTGAGCGCTGTCAACGGTAGATGGTGCGTTTGACATAAGTTCGCTTGAGTTTGAAACCTTGGGGAATGCGATAACATCACGCAAACTGTCGCAACCTGCCATTATCATACAAAGGCGGTCAAGACCGATACCCATACCACCGTGGGGCGGAGCACCAAATCGGAAAGCGTCGGTTAAGAAGCCAAATTTTTCGTGCGCTTGCTTTTCTGAAAGACCTAAAGCCTTGAACATTTTACCTTGAAGTTCGGGGTCGGTAATACGGATAGAGCCACTTGATAATTCAACGCCGTTAAGCACCAAGTCATAAGCCTTGGCAAATACTTTTTCGGGGGCAGTATCAAGATACTGGATACATTCATCCAAAGGCGAAGTGAATGGGTGGTGCATAGCATCCCAATTACCGGTTTCTTCGTTATATTCGAAGAACGGGAATTCGACAATCCAAAGGAAATTGAATGTATCGGGGATGATTTGGAGACGCTTTGCAACGGTAAGACGGAGTGAGCCGAGTACAGATAAAGCGGTATTTTTGCGGTCAGCAACTATAAGCACAACGTCGCCTTTTTCGGCGCCTACACGTGTTAGAATAGCGTTCATTTCGTCTTCGGTCATAAATTTCGAGAAAGAGCAAGTGGGCGCATCTTCAACCCAACGGATAAAGGCAAGGCCCTTAGCGCCAATGCCCTTTGCTTCTTCGGTGAGTTTATCAATTTCCTTACGGGTGTAAACACCTGCCGCGTTTTTAGCATTGATAGCCCTTACAGTACCACCGTTTTTAACGGTGTCAGAGAACACACCGAAACCGCAGTTCTCTACAATATCCGATAAATCTTTAATTTTCATATCGAAGCGTATATCGGGTTTATCCGAGCCGTAGTCATTCATGGCCTCTGTATAGGTGAGACGGGGCAGGGGTGTGGCGATATCAACATTTAAAACATCTTTAAATAGGCGCTTCATATAACCTTCAATAAGACTTAAGACATCTTCCATCTCTACAAATGACATTTCAAGGTCGATTTGTGTAAATTCGGGCTGACGGTCAGCGCGTAAGTCTTCGTCGCGGTAGCAACGGGCAATTTGCATATAGCGGTCAAATCCCGAAAGCATTAAAAGTTGTTTATAAAGTTGGGGGGACTGGGGAAGAGCAAAGAAACTGCCCTTGTGTATACGAGAGGGAACAAGGTAGTCACGCGCACCTTCGGGTGTAGACTTGATAAGGGTGGGGGTTTCAATCTCCACAAATCCGTTTTCGTCAAAATAGTCACGAGTAACCTTTGTTACCTTGTGGCGCATCATAATATTATTTTGCAGTGTCGGACGACGCAAATCAAGGTAGCGGTATTTAAGGCGTAATTCTTCATTTGCTTTGGTATCGTTAAGAATTTCAAAAGGTGGAGTTTCACTCTTGCCTAAAATTTTAAGAGCGGTAACTTCAATTTCAATATCGCCTGTAGGTATTTCTTTATTAACGGAAGAACGCATACGAACAGAGCCTTCCGCCATTACCACAAACTCACTGCGAAGCGAAAATGCTTTATCGAAAATACTTTTTTCGGTATTATCATCAAAAGCCAACTGTACAATGCCTGTCCTGTCGCGTAGGTCAACAAATATAAGACCGCCAAGGTCACGTTGGCGCTGTACCCAACCGCAAACAGTTACATTTTCGCCTATATTTTCTTGTCTTAGCGTACCGCAGTAATGGGTGCGCTTTAATCCGTTCATTCTGTCGAGTTTCAAGATAATTACTCCTTAATTAAAAATGGAATCTGTAAGATTTTTGAGTGCCGATTTATTTAAAGCCGAAAGCAGTTCTTCAGAAAGTTCCGAAAGGGCTATCTCGGTTTCTTCACCCGATTGCATATTTTTAAGTTTTGCTGTGTTATTATTAAGTTCATCTTCGCCTAAAACAAGGGTGAATTTTGCGCCAATTTTATTGGCGAATTTCATTTGAGCTTTAAGACCTTTTGCGCATATATCTGTTTGAACCGAGAAACCGTCTTCGCGTAAAGAATTACAAAGCGCAGTGGCTTTAAGTGAAGCATTATCACCCATAGAAGCGATATAAAGGTCGCAAGTGGGGGCTTCGGGCATATCTGCGTTTTGGGCTTCGAGCACCATCATAAGTCTTTCAATACCCATAGCAAATCCTAAAGACGGGGTGGGTTGACCGCCCATTTGAGCGATAAGACCGTCATATCTGCCACCACCGCAAACTGTACTTTGTGCGCCGATATCGCCTGAAACAAACTCAAACACAGTACGGGTATAGTAGTCAAGACCGCGTACAATGTGTGGGTTTACGGTGTAGGTAATACCTGCCCAGTCCAAATGTTTTTTGACTTCATTAAAGTGTTCTTCACACTCGTCACACAAATAGTCTATTACCACAGGCGCGTTTTCGCAAAGTTCCTTGCAAACGGGTGATTTACAGTCGAGTATACGCATTGGGTTGCGTTCAAGACGGTCGCGACAGGTAGCACAAAGGGTATCTATATTCTTGCGGAAATAGTCCTTCAATGCTTCTTGATATTTTTTGCGGCATTCAGGACAGCCGATAGAGTTTATTTCCAAAGAAATTTTTTCAATGCCTATGTTGGTAAGTACTTGCTTTGCTAAAGAAATTACTTCAGCATCGGCATTAGGAGCGGCAGCGCCTACACATTCCACACCAAACTGGTGGAATTCGCGAAGTCGCCCTGCTTGCGGTTTTTCGTAACGGTAGCAACCGCCGATATAACAAACCTTTAAGGGTAACGGACCGTTTGTAAGACCGTTTTCTAAAACTGAGCGGATAACACCTGCTGTAAGTTCGGGGCGTAAGGTTATAGAACGGCCACCCTTATCATCAAAGGTATACATTTCTTTTTGAACTACGTCGGTGGTGTCACCAACGCTTCTTTTAAATACTTCGGTATGTTCAAAAACGGGCACACGAATTTCCGAAAAACCGAAAAGACGCGCGGTATCAAGCATACTGCTTTCTACAAACTGCCATTTATGAACAAAGGAAGGTAAAATATCATTAGTGCCTTTTACGGCACGGTTAATTTCTGCCATAGTGTTTCTCCAATATTTAAAAACTAATTATTATTAGATTTAACAATTTCGCGCCAGTCAAGGTCACCGCGTTCAAGACCATGTATCAGAATTTCGGCGGTGGCAATATTTGTGGCTACGGGGATGTTATGAACATCGCAAAGGCGTAAAAGTGCCTGTTCATCAGGTTCGTGCGGTTTAGGATTTAAGGGATTACGGAACATTAAAAGCATATCAATTTCATCACAGCCGATACGCGAAGCGATTTGCTGAGAGCCACCTTGTGAACCGCTTAAAAAACTGGTTATGTTAAGACCGGTAGCCTCTGCCACAGTTTTACCGGTAGTACCTGTTGCAACAAGGTCATATTTACTTAAAATACCGCAATAAGCGATACAAAATTGTGTCATAAGTTCTTTCTTAGCGTCGTGTGCGATTAAAGCGATTGTCATTTTAATATTCCTTTCAAATTTTTTTAAGCTTAGGTAATGAAACATTTTCACCGTTAAGGCGCTTTGCTATTCTTAGAAAAGCCGACATGGCATTACCTTTGGGTTTTAGTCTATGATTTATTGATAAAAGATTTAACTCCATGCTTCGGGGTACAATGCCTAAAAGACGCAAACCCGATTTATCAATAATGTCATCAACAGTGTTATAAACTTTTTGTTTTGTGAGTTTATAGTCAAAGCAATTTAAGATAAGACGCGAATTTACACCAATTTCTTCTAATTTGTCTGCCACGACCGAAGCATCACGCAAAGTAACAGGGTCGGGGAAAGCAACTGTTAGAAAAAGCGTTTGTTTGGGCAAACAGGTGTAAAGCGTAAAGTCGATACCTGCTGGGAAATCAAAAATTATAATATCATAATAATTAATGATTTTTTCAACAAAGGTTTTAAATAAATCAGGCTCTATAAGCCCTGTTTTGGTGGGAGCCGGTATAAGGTGCAAAAACGGGTTATCGCTAACTGGATATATAGAGTTAGCAATATCGTCGCTTGATAATATATCAGAAAGGTCGAAAACCACTTTTTCGTCTAACCTCAACATAACATCAAGGCAACGAAGTCCCTCATCCATATCAATAAGCAGGACCTTTTGTTTCATCTTCGAAAAGGCAGTAGCAAGTCCTACAGAAACAGTGGATTTACCAACACCGCCTTTGCCTGAAGTTACAGCAAAGATTTTGCCCATAAAGCACCTCACTTTTAAAGGATATTTTACCATAATGGTTAAAATTTGTCAAATTTAATCTAAAACAATAAAGGGTTTATCTTCAGTGGTGGAAGCGTGTTCAGCAAAGAAATAAGCATCTAACATATCGCGCACAACCGAACCTGCCGAGAAGCCCGAGTCACCGTTTTCAAGTACAACCGCAATTGCTATTTCGGGATTATCAAATGGGGCAAATGCAATGAATATGCTATGGTCGGCAGCGCCGTTAATTTGGGAAGTACCTGTCTTACCGCCGACTTTTATAGGATAATCACCCAAAGCGGCACGGCCTGTACCGTCTTCTGTAACCGAAAGCATACCTTCTTTGACTGCATCGAGTGTGCTGTCTTTGATTTTTACGGTATTTACTACTTCGGGTTTTATTACTTCGTAAACTTCGCCTATATCGTAAGAAACAATTTGATTAATAAGACTTGCGCGGTAATGTGTACCGCCGTTTGCTAAAGTGGCGGCATAGTTGGCGGCTTGAAGCGGTGTGAATGCATTCATCTGACCGATTGCAATTTGCAAGGTTGTACCGCCCACATTATCGTTTTCGGGGTCTACAAGGATACCTTTACTGTCATCTACCTCAACCCCTGTTTTAAGACCTAAGCCGAACTGTTTATAATACCCTGTAAGGGTGGTAGCACCAATTCTTCTACCCATCTCAAAGAAGAAGTAGTTACAACTTTTAGCCAAAGCACCTTTTAATGCAATAGGTCCGTGGTAGTGCAGACATTTAGGTGAATAGCCCTTAAAAAACTTATAAACCTGAACGCAGTTTATTTGTTCGCTTTTTTGAAGATGGTTATTTTCAATAGCGGCTATTGCAACTGCGGGTTTTATGGTAGAGCCTATGGGGTAAACGCCCTGAAAAGCACGGTTGGTAAGCGGTTTTGCAGGGTCGGATTGTAATTTTTCATACTCTTTATTCATCTTGGCAGAGTCGTATGTGGGGTAGTTTGCCGCCGCTAAAACTTTGCCTGTATGAATATCTATAGCAACTGCACAACCTGCTTTACAAGTGCCGCCTTGTGACTGCAGTTTTCTAACCTTTTGGGAAAGTGAGTCCTGTGCTTTGCGTTGCAAATTTTTATCCAAAGACATCATAACAGTTTTACCTGCTACGGGCTCTTTGGTAACTTTACTCGAAATTATATTTCCTTTAGCATCTAAGTAATATGTGATTTCACCGTCTATACCGCGCAGATAATCTTCTGCCCATTTTTCTATACCGCTTTTACCCACTTTGTCATCATAAGAGTAACCTTTTTCTTTATAAGTTTGCCAGTCTTCTTCAAAAATAGGGCCGACAGTACCGATAAGGTTTACTGCGAGTGTAGTATCAGCATATTCTCTGAAAGGAACAACTTCAATAGTTACACCCTTAAGTGCATAAGAACATTCCGAAATTTTACGCATAAGTTCGGTTGAAACATCTTCTGCAAAGGTGAACGGGTAGGAGATAGAAAAGTCGGCAATCTGCATACTGTACCTAACACCCATAATTTTGCGTTGTTCTGCTATGGTGTATTTTTCCAACTCGTATTCCTTAACCATCGCATCCAAGCAGTTTTGTACTGTGGCGTAATGAGCTAATTTTAAGGTGGAAAGCATTTTATCGGTAGGCTCGTCTTTTTTAAATTTGTAAGGTGCGGTTTGTGTAATGGGTAGTTTGTCAACCCATTCTATTTTATATTCTTCGCATAGTTTTATAACCGATAGAATAGTGTCGTTTAAATTCTCGCCGATATAAGCCTTGTTGAAAACAATGTTATAACCGTCGCGGTTAATGGCGATTTTTCTGCCGTAGCAGTCAAGTATTTCACCACGCGGTGCTTTTAAAACCGCAGTGCGCGACGAAGCAGCCCCTTGTGCGTCGATGCCTGTATACTCGGCAGAATTAACCACCTGTATATAATAGGAACGAGCCGCAAAAAGGACTATGGCTATAATACACAATATTGAAAGAAAAATGTTTGTAAATTGTTTCTTTTTCTTAAAAGGCAATTTAAAATTCCTTTCTATTCTGACTTGATTTTGTTAAAGTGTCTAAATATATAATAAAAAACGATAATAAATACCGCGCTGTATATTGCGGAGGGAAAAGCGTATTTAAGAAGATATATAAGATTATCTTTAATGGTTACATTTGCTGTGTGGAAGAAAACCCAATGCATTACAAAATAGAAAAGTGAAACTATAAAAGATAATACAAGTGAAGCCCATATATTTTTATTAAACAGGTTATTGGATGTAAGGGATACAAATACTCCGATAAGCATAAGTAAAACTGCATTGAAACCGAAAGCGCCCAACATACATGAATCCATAAAAATGCCACACGCAAGGCCTGTAAAGAAAGAGGCGAGTGGGGAATTAAACATCGAAAAAGCGGTGAGTATCGGAAGCACCAATAAAGCAGAAGCACCGCCAATTTTAAAGTTTAGCGAATCGGTAAAGTAGAATAATATGGACAAAAAGAAAATAAAAATGGTAAGTAATATAATTAAGGGATGACGTTTTTTATGCATAGTTATTCTTCCTCGCTGTCAAGGATACTGCCCTGACCTTCAAATTCGGTAATAACCATAACATCACGCAAAGAGTCTAAATCGACAAAAGGTTTTATACTGGCATAAAGGGAAGTGTTGTATTGGTCGTTTGAAATAGTTTCAATAGTGCCTATTAAAACACCTTTTGGGAAGATGCCTTCGCCCGAGGTTATTACATAATCGCCCACAGCCACACTGCACGAACGTGAAAGATTTTGAAATTTAGTATATCCTTTTTCGGCAAGTTCTAATGAGCCATTTATTATACCCGAATCACTTGTGCGGTTATCGAGTGCACCTAATGTTAAATCGGCGCTTAAAATGGTAGTCACCTTAGATGTTGTAAGACCTACTTCGCTTATATAACCTACAAGGCCCGCGTCGGTTATAACAGGATCATGCACGGAAATACCGTCCGAGGAGCCTTTATTTATAACGAAGCCTTTATACGGGTCGGAACTATCGCGCGAAATAAGTGTTGCGGGTGCAAACTTAAAATCGGGATTTTGGTCTTTTATTTCAAGATAGTTTTTATAAAATTCATTTTCTTTTGATATTTGTTCATAATCGGCAAGTTGGTTTCGCAGTTCATTTATTTCTGCTTCAAGTTCGGCATTTTCGAGCATTGCCTCATTACCGCCCGAAAGCGCATCAAAAAAGTCGGAAACACCGTTTGAAATACTGGTAAACGCAGAGCGGAAGGGAGCGGTTATTGTACCTGCTATATCCGATTGAGGCGCAATAACTTTACCGATTATTGAAAAAATAATCGAAACGGCAAAAACAACTATAAAAACTGTTAAAATTATTTTGAATTGTTTGCTTCGAAAGAAAAAACGCATTTAACTTTCTCCTATTTTATCTGAATCTCTTTCCTCTGCGGAAGGTGTAATTATCAAAAGCACTATCGGCTTCAAGGTGTTTAGCAGTACCAAGCACTACGCAATCAAGAGGATTTGCGGCAACAGTAACAGGCATACCTGTTTCTTCGGCAATAAGTTCGGCAAAACCGCGAAGCAGAGCACCGCCGCCTGTCATAGTAATACCGCGGTCTATTATATCTGCTGCAAGTTCGGGAGGAGTTTTTTCAAGCGTTTGGCGTACGGTATCAATTATCTGTGAAATGGTATCTGCCATAGCAATACGAACTTCCTCTGAAGAAATGATGACATTTTTAGGAAGACCATCGACCTGATTTCTACCCTTTATTTCAATACTGGTTTCACCTTCGTATGGTTTGGCAGAGCCGATTTCGATTTTGATTTGTTCTGCAGTGCGTTCACCTATAAGGAGATTATGTTTACGGCGGATATAATTGATAATGGCTTCGTCAAGGTCGTCACCTGCAACGCGGATAGATTGAGCGGTAACTATATCGCCCAAAGAAATAACTGCAACTTCACTTGTACCGCCACCGATATCTACTATCATATTACCTGCGGCATCGTGTACGGGAAGCCCCGCACCAACAGCAGCTGCCATAGGTTCTTCTACCAAAACAATATCGGTAGCACCGGCTTGACGGGCAGCATCATATACAGCGCGGCTTTCAACTTCGGTAACACCTGCAGGGATACAAACTACCATACGAACTCTGGAGAAGAATGAGCCTTTAAGCGACTGTTTAACAAACCTTTTAAGCATTGCGGCGGTAACATCAAAGTCGGCAATAACACCATCTTTTAAAGGGCGAACCGCTACAATAGAGCCGGGGGTACGGCCTATCATTTCTTTCGCTTCTTTACCTACTGCTCTTACAGCATCGTTTCTTATATCATAAGCCACGACTGACGGCTCTCTCATAATAATTCCTTTACCTTTAAGGCAAACGAGTGTATTGGCAGTGCCAAGGTCAACACCGATATCTGTTGTAAACATAATCTATCTCCATTCTTTAATCTGTATAAAATTTATTTTTTATCTATTGTGGGTGGTACTATAAAAGTAATTGCGTTATGGATGTTTTCAATCGTGAATTTGCCGTCAGTTTGAGCAAATTCACCATCAAGTGTCCAAGGTATACTTTCTTCACTTTCTATAATAACCTTTGAACTTTTGAAAAACTCCATACCCTCACGGTCAAAACTGTGTTTTAATATACCGTCTATAAGCGGTTGCAGTTTTAAGATATTTGAAGGTTTTCGTATAAGCAAACCTTCAAATAAACTGTCATTAAGTTCTACCGTAGCCTTGTTGTATTTTACAACACCGCCAACAGAGAGTGAGTTTGAAATAGCACCGAATAGAAAATCGCCCTCAATAATGCCGTTGTCGTGGGTAAGTTTCAAATGTGTTGATTTTATATTTGAAAGGCTTTTTATACCCTCAAAAAAGTAGGCGGCTTGACCTAACACATTTTTTACTTTCTGCGGTGCGGAATAAGAAGCAGATGTAAACGCACCGAAGGAAGCCGTGTATGAGAAAAACTTATCACCGAATTTTCCTATATCAAGGGGTATTTTATGGTTAAAGGTTATATCCATTGCCGCTTGTTCTATATTGCGCGATATTTTAAGTCCGCTTGACCATTCGTTAAGAGTGCCTGACGGAATATAGCCCAAAGGCATTTTGATACGCTTTTTCATAATACCAGTGATTACTTCGTTAAGTGTACCGTCACCGCCGCACACGACTATTAAATCGTAACTGTTGTCGACTAAATTTATTATATAGTCGGTGGCATCGCCTTTAGATTTGGTAGGGTAAACCGTTATAGAGTAGTCGGCGGCAGAAAAAATCTCAACTACCTTTAACAGTTCGGTGTGCATTTTAGCGCGACCCGAACAGGGGTTTACTATAAGCAAAAGTTTTTTTTGTAACATTTTTTATTCCTTATTTCAGTTATCTGTAGTTTATGGGTAAAGTGGCGGTTGCATTTAAAGAACTGTCACCTGTATTGCCGTCAAGATATTCGTGAATTGCTTGCGCACCAACCATAGCGGCGTTATCACCGCAGTATTTAAGCGGCGGATAGTAAAGCGAAAGACCACGCTTTTCGCACTCTTTGCTAAAACGCTCACGCAATTCGCTATTTGCAGAAACACCGCCCGCTAACACGATTTTTTTATATCCGAATTCTTCTGCAGCAGCAAATGTATTTTTTAAAAGCATATCGCAAACGCGCTGTCTGACAGTCGCACAAACCACGGGCACATCGACTTCTTCACCCTTTTGGTTCGCGTTATGCACTAAGTTAAGCACCGCTGTTTTAAGACCTGAAAAACTAAAGTCATATTTTCCTGTACTGACTTTTGGATAGGGTAACGGATATTTTTTAGTATCTGCCACAGTTGCTATTTTATCAAGGTTTACACCACCCGGATATGGAAGCCCCATACAACGCGCGGTTTTATCAAAGCATTCTCCCGCGGCATCATCCTGTGTACCGCCTAAAATATTGAATTTGGTATAATCGGTAACTTCTGCTATAACTGTATTACCGCCCGAAACTAAAAGGCACAAAAAAGGCGGTTTCAAATCGGGGTGAGCAATATAATTAGCGGCTATATGTGAACGCAAATGATGAACGGGGATAAGCGGTACGCCTAAACTTAAAGCCAAGCCTTTTGCAAAGTTTACACCCACAAGCAATGCACCTATAAGACCCGGGGCAAAGGTTACTGCCACTGCGTCCATATCCGAATAGGTGAGATTTGCGTCCAAAAGCGCTTGTTCGCATACCTGTGAGATTGCCTCTGCGTGTCTGCGAGAAGCAATTTCGGGTACTACACCGCCGTATATTTTATGTTCTTCAATTTGTGTTGCAATAACATTGGAAAGCACGGTGCGGTCTTCTACAATGGCAACCGATGTTTCATCACACGAACTTTCGATGGCTAAAATCTTCATTTAATCAAACCTTTTTGTCATAATAAGGGCATCTTCTGTGGGGTTTGTGTAAAAGTTTTTACGCTTCCCCTCTGTTTTAAAGCCGTATTTTTCATAAAGTGAAATTGCAGTAAAATTGCTTTCTCTTACTTCCAGCGAAATAAAGTAAAGAGCATTATCTTTCGCAAAATCGAACAAGTGATTTAAAAGCGCCGAGCCAACACCCTGTTTTCTATAATCGGGGAAGACTGCGATATTGGTTATATATCCTTCGTCAATTATTGCTGAAATGCCCACATAACCTAAAACTTTGTTATCCTTAGTGGCTATAAAAAATTTTGTCCCTGTTTCAAAGGCATCTTTTATAGCATTTTCACTCCACGGGGTACTGAAACAAATCTTTTCTAGTTTGGCAATTTCTTTTATGTGGTCATATTGTATGGGAACTATTTCGACTGAACTTAACAGTTTGTCAAGTTCAGTTATAATTTGGTCGCGACAAGTGATATAGGTATTTAAATCTCCGCCGTAAGGGTCGCAAATACCGTCACCCAAAACTTGTGATTTTACCCCTATGCTCTCTAAAGCGTTTTTGTGGGACGATGACATACAAATTATGCTGTCTGCCCACGAGAGCAACTCTTTAGTTAAGGGAGTAGAAGTGTGGGCAGAAATATCTATACCGATTTGGCTCATTGCAATTTTGGAATTTTCTGATACGGGTGAGCCGTCAGCATATAATCCGCAACTTTTAGCGGTGATGTTTTTAAAATGTGTATTTGCGTAACCTTCTGCCATTGGACTACGGCAGGTGTTACCTGTACATACAAATAAAATATTCATTAGCCTTTACTTTCTAACCAATTTTTACCGAAATTTGCATCAGCAGTAAGCGTTACGCTTAAATCTGCCGCATTTTGCATCTCGGTTGCGAGTATCTCGCACACGGTGTTTGCGTCTTTTTCTTCACATTCCACAATAAGTTCATCGTGTACCTGTAAAATAAGCCTTGCAGACGGAAGTTCTTTTTGAAGACGCTCGAAAACGCGTATCATAGCAAGTTTTATAATATCGGCGGCTGTGCCTTGAATGGGGGCATTTCGTGCTACGCGTTCACCAAAAGCCCGAAGCATACCGTTAGAACTTGTAAGTTCGGGTATTGGGCGGCGTCTGCCAAAAAGGGTGGTAACATAACCGTTTTGTTTGGCTTCGGCTATGGTATCTTCCATATATTTTGCAACCGAAGAGTAAACCGATAAATAAGATTTTATATAACTATCGGCTTCTTTGCGTGTTACGCCTATATCTTTAGCAAGTGAAAAAGCACCTATACCGTAAACTATACCAAAGTTGACCGCTTTCGCACGGCTGCGCATAACGGGAGTAACCATATTGGTAGGCATATTGAAAACCTGTGCGGCGGTTGCGGTGTGAATATCGGTGCCGTCCTTAAAAGCCGAAATCATATTTTGGTCATTTGCCATACTGGCAAGTACGCGAAGTTCAATTTGTGAATAGTCGGCATCTACTAAAACTTTGCCGTCTTCCGCTACAAAAAACTCGCGCAGACGTTTTCCTTCTTCAGTTCTTACAGGAATGTTCTGTAAATTGGGTTCTAATGAACTTATACGGCCTGTACGCGCTTCAGTCTGGTTAAAGGTGGTGTGAATTCTGCCGTCATCGGCAATACATTCTTGCAAACCGTCGGTATAGGTAGATTTAAGTTTAGCAAGTTGCCTATATTCCAACAACAACGAAACTGCAGGGTGCAAACTTTTAAGTTCTTCTAAAACTTCTGCATTGGTGCTGTAACCGCTTTTGGTCTTTTTCTTTGCAGGAAGCCCCAATTTTTCAAACAATGCAACACCCAATTGTTTGGGAGAGTTAAGATTAAACTCATAACCCACAAGTGAATAAATTTCATTCTGAATTTTGTTAATACGGCTTTCAAGTTCTTCGCTCATATTTTTAAGACCTAAAGCGTCAACCTTAAAGCCTACGTTTTCCATATCTCCTAAAACCTTTGCCAAGGGTAATTCGATATTCATAAAAAGGTCGTACTGACCGCTGTTTTTAAGTTCTGTCTCTAATTTTTGGCACACATCCCAAAACAGACAAGCATTTTCGATAATAGGGTCTGCTTCCCCCTCAATTTGGGGTAGCACAGCGCCATATTCGGCGATGAGTCTGTCGGGCGCATAACTTGATGCAGATGGGTTGCAAATATATCCTGCAAGCATAGCATCAAAAACCACATTTTTAATATCCGGGTTTTGCTTGTAAATCTTTTTATAATCGTAAACTGTTTTTTCAATATCGGGGTTACTTTCAATATCGCGTACAGTTTCATAATCGCAAGTGAACACATAACCGCCGCTTACCACTGCATATTCGCCGTCTTCTTCATAAATGGTTGCGGTATTTTCTAAAAGTGGGAGGGCGGTAACTGTCAATTTTGCTGTCGGGGCAGTGGTTTCAATCGGTTTTGTGTTGTCGGGTTTAAGCCCCATTTTTTCGAGCAATTTAAAAAATTCCAACCTTGTCATAAGACGGGCAAGTTCTTGCTCATTTACAGGTTTGTTTTTATAGTCTTCGATATTTTTATTTATGGGAGCTGTTTTACAAATAGTACCGAGTTTTCTGCTTAAAAAAGCAGACTCTTTATCGGCTATGAGTTTGTTTCTCACACCGTCTTTAATTTCAATGGTGTCAATGTTTTGGTAGATATAGTCGATATTATTAAAGCGGCTTATAAGGTCGGTAGCAGTTTTTTCGCCAACGCCTGCAACACCGGGTATGTTATCCGACGAGTCACCCATAAGGGCTTTAAGTTCTATCATCTGTTCGGGGGATAGACCATATTTTTCATTAAGTGCCGTTTTATCGTAATTTATAATTTCGGGCTTACCCATTTTGGTAGCAGCCAGTAATACGCGTGTTTTGTCAGAAATCAGTTGTAAAGAGTCGCGGTCGCCTGTGGAAATAACACATTCATTACCGCTTTGTTCACAAAGACACGCCAAAGTACCCAAAATATCGTCTGCTTCATAGCCCTCACACTCAATACAGGTGTAACCTGCTAATGTTAGCCATTCTTTTAAAATAGGCATCTGACTGCGAAGTTCATCAGGCATACCTTTTCTGCCTGCTTTATATTCACTGTACATTTCGTGACGGAATGTGGGGGCTCTAAGGTCAAACGCAACAGCCACACCGTCGGGGGTTTCCAACTCTTCCAAACGGTGTAAAATGTTTATAAAGCCATATACACCATTGGTGTACTGACCGTCTTTTGTGGTTAAAAGTTTTATACCGTAAAAAGCACGGTTTATAAGACTGTTACCGTCTATCGCAAGAAGTTTCAAACTTTTGTCCCCCATTTATATTATATATAAATAACAATACATAATAAATTATACCACTATTTAATCAATATGTCATCATATTTTTTACAATTTTTTAATTTTTTTTAAATTAATTAATGCGCTTTTTTAATAATGCATACAGCAAGTGTTGGTTGTGAGCATTATTAAAAAATCCCGTTACGGTTGTAACGGGATTTTTAGTATCTAAATTTAAGTTTAAAATTTTTCAAAACCTATAAGCATTCCGCCTTTTTCGGCGTAAAAACTGCAAAGTGCTCCTGCGTTATAAATTTCGATATCGGCATTTGGGATTTTAGTTATAAGTAAGGCTTTTAGTTGTTCTGCGGCTTCCGTATTAAAGCAGTTAGAAATGCGGATTTTGCCGTTTTTACAACCTTCTTGTTGTATGTAATCGGCAATAAATTTTACAGCCTTTTCCTGACCGCGGCATTTGCTTAACTGTTCCAAATCACCTTTATCACTTGCTTTGCCTACAACTCTTATTCCTAAAAGTCCGGCGGCTTTTGCGGCAAGCGAACCTACTCTGCCGTTATTGGCAAGATTTCTCATAGATTCGAGCATAAACAAAAGACCTGTAGATTGCATATATTGGTCTATTTTTTGACAAATTTCATCGAAAGAAAGACCATCGCTTATATATTCGGCAAGTTTTTCTATAATAAGCCTTAATTCGGGCCCTGCCGAAAGTGAATTTATCACATAAACATTTCGGTCGGGGTGGGTTTCTAAATATAATTCTTTAGCGGCAAGTGCGGCGTTATAACTGCCTGAAAGGGTGGCGGTTATGCATACGCAAAAAATATTTTCACTGTCACCAAAAGCCGAAAGCCAATCTTCGGGGTTGGGGCAGGATGTTGAAGATTTTCCCTTATAGCCTTGCAGAAAATCTACCATGCCCTTAACATCTAATTCGGGGGTGTCGGTAAATTCTTCCTCTGTGGTTATGATTTTAAGGGGAGCGAATGCAAAGGGAATAGCATCTATTTCAAATGTATCAGCAGACGAGTCTGCCACTATTTTAAATTTTTCCATTTTTTACTCCTTGGGGTTTAAATTTGCTCTTTCGAGTATAACTGTCTTATATTAATAATTCAATCTACTAAGTAAATTTAATGTATACTGAAGAAAAATTCCACTCTACTCATGGTGGAAAAACGTTTAATAATCAATAATTTTGACGGTTTCACGGTTTTTCAAATATATGTGTGAATATTATGAAAATAAAAATCATACAATTAAATAGTCCATTTTGGAGTTGATTGTATGAGTAAAACCGTGCTTAAAAGAGCCGAGATGTTAGGCGAGTATATTTTAGATACAGGGGCGACGGTACGCGCCACGGCCAAGGTATTTAAAATAAGCAAATCTACTGTACATAAAGATGTTACCGAGCGGCTTTCTTACGATAATCCGCAACTTTACCGTCAAGTAAAGGCGGTGCTTGAAAAGAATAAGCAAGAGCGTCACATCCGCGGTGGTATGGCGACCCGTAAAAAATATAAAGGTATATAAAAACAGACTCATACCGTTTGGTGTGAGTCTGTCTGATTATATAACAAAAGAAAAAGTTATATTGTCGCTCATGCCGCGACGGGCACGCCCAATCTTTAAGTAGGCGAAAAGATTTGCCTATTTTATAAAAGATGCCACTTTTTTAATGCTTTGATATGCCTTTTCTAAAAATTCGTGTGGGGTTAAATTTTTATAAAGTTCGTTACCGGTATATTTGTTTTCGGTAAATACTTCAAGCATTAAAGAGCCTTTATAACCGCTTTTTTTAATGTGTGGCATTGATTTTTCGTAATCAATTTTGCCATCAAAAGGCAATAAATGAAGGTCACCGCCGCGTTTACAGTTGTTATCGTGTATATGGGTGCAAAGCAGTCTGTCACCGTAAAGTGACATATATTCTATACCCTGTGTAAAGCAGTTTTCGTGACCTATATCCCAACAAAAACCAACGTTTTTATTTTGTTTAAATGTATCCATAGCCCATGATAGAAATTCGGGCACACGCAAATTTTCAAAGGCGATATTTACGTTTTTATTAAGGCCGTGTTCTACAAGTTTGCGAAAACGGTTTTTCCCCAGTTCACTCATAGGAGGTGGGTTGAAACCCGCAGAAATATGTACTACTGCGGTGGGGACATTTGCATCACTGCAACAATCTATACAATAAAGCAAACTGCCAAAAAGTTCTTCACCTTCTATTCCGTCGCGCCATAAACTGTTAGTACCTGCAAATGGTGCGTGAACAAAGGAATATTCTAAATTATAAAGGGCGCAAAGTTCTGCAATATGGCATAAATCGGTAGTATAGGTCATATCGGTAAAAGTTGCGTCAAAGCCCAATTCTTTGATGGTTTTTAAATATTCTTTTGGGGATAGACCATCTATTGACTCTAAATTTATGCCTAATTTATGCATTTTAATACCCCTTTGTGCTTTATATAAGGTAATTATATCGCTCAATGGCGAAAAAATCAACAAAATAGTTGACAAAAAGACAAAATAGTGATATAATTACCAAAAATCAAATTTTAAATGCTTTGACGAAGACGGTTTGGATATTTTGTTTTCAGAGAGTCGGCGGTTGCTGTGAGCCGATAGCGGGAATCCTCATAACCCATCCCTTCCGAGCAGAAAAGCTGAAACAACAGTAGGTTTTTCCGTGATTGCTGCGTAAAGGCATAGGAATTGTTAGATTCCAAGAGTGGCAGTTTTACTGCAATTTGAGTGGTACCGCGAGTGTTTATTATCACCCGTCTCAAAGCGATTTGAGATGGGTGTTTTTTATTGAATTTGAAAATGAAAGGGAGTAATTATTTTGACTACCAACACCGCAAAAGAACAGTTATTGGAAATTGCTTCACGTATTAAGGAGTTGCGCGAAATTATGGGTTGGACTACTGCCGAAATGGCACAAAAAACCCAAGTAAGCGAAGAACAGTATATTATATTCGAAAGTGCAAATGCAGATATTCCCTTTTCCTTTATTCATAAGTGTGCTTTGGCTTTTGATGTAGAACTTACCGAACTTTTGGAAGGTAGAACTGCAAAACTTTCTACCTATACTGTAACACGCAAGGGTAAGGGTCAGAAAACCGCTAAAGAAGACGGTATCGACATTACAAACTTAGCGCCTAAATTCCGCGATAAAATAGCTGAGCCGTATTTTGTAAGATACGAATATTCTGCCGCTCAGCAAAATAAACCTATTCATCTTTCAACCCACTCAGGACAGGAGTTTGACTTTATTTTAAGCGGCTCTTTGAAGGTACAAATCGGTGACCATACTGAAATTTTACACGAAGGTGACAGTATTTATTACAACTCGTCAATACCCCACGGTATGATAGCGGTCGATGGCGGAGAATGTGTGTTCTGTGCGGTGGTTTTACCGGGTGAAGAAGTTAAGGAAGAAAGCGTTAGACGTAGCATTGCTTCGGCTAAAACAAGCGAAAAACTTGTTTGCGAAAAGTTTGTTGAAACCGAAGAAGATGAAAGCGGCGCATTACAGAATATCAGTTTCAAAAATACCGATGTTTTTAACTTCGGTTTTGATGTAGTAGACGGTATTGCTGATAAATATCCCGAAAAACTTGCTATGCTTCACGTGGATAAAAACAAGGTAGAACGTCGCTTTACTTTTAAGGATATCAAACGCGCGTCTAACCAATGCGCTAACTATTTTACATCGCTTGGTATCAAGCGTGGCGACAAAGTAATGCTGGTGCTTAAACGCCATTATCAGTTCTGGTTTAGTATGATAGCGCTTCATAAAATCGGTGCGGTGGCAATTCCTGCTACAAACCAACTTAAAGACCACGATTTTGAGTATAGATATAAGGCAGCGGGCGTTAGCGCTATAATCTGTACTGCCGACGGTGATACTGCCGAAATTGCAGAGCGCGCAGCCAAAAATTGCGAAGGTGTTAAAAATCTTATAATGGTTGGCGGCAAACGCGACGGTTGGCACGATTTTGATAGCGAATATAAATTGTTTAGCGGTAAGTATGACCGACCCCAAAATGCTTCCGCAGGTGACGAAACTGCGCTTATGTTCTTCACCTCGGGTACAACAGGTAACCCCAAAATGGCAGCTCACAAGCATACTTATGCTTTGGGTCATTTTGTAACCGCTAAATATTGGCATTGTTGTGAGCGTGATGGTTTGCATCTTACCATTTCTGATACAGGTTGGGGCAAATCGCTTTGGGGTAAACTTTACGGCCAGTGGCTTTGCGAGGGTGCAGTTTTTGTTTACGATTTTGATAAATTCGATGCCGACGATATTTTGCCAATGTTTGCAAAATACAACATCACCACTTTCTGCGCACCGCCTACAATGCTTCGTATGCTCGTAAAGGGCGATTTATCCAAGTATGATTTATCTTCTATTCACCATATGACTACCGCAGGCGAGGCCTTAAATCCTGAAGTTTATCGCCAATTTGAAGAAGCTACAGGTCTTCAAATAATGGAGGGCTTTGGTCAGACTGAAACCACACTTACTATCGCAAATCTTTGTGGCACAACACCGAAAATCGGTGCTATGGGTAAGGCTTCTCCACAGTATGATGTTGATATCGTTGACCTTGACGGCAACCCTGTGGCAGATGGTGAGGTTGGCGAAATTGTTATAAGAACAAGCGAAAATGTACCTTGCGGACTTTATAAAGAATATTATCTCGATGATGAGAAAACCAAAGAGGCTTGGTACGACGGTATGTACCACACAGGCGATACTGCTTGGCGTGATGAAGACGGCTATTTCTGGTATGTCAGTCGTATCGACGATGTTATTAAGTCTTCGGGTTACCGCATCGGACCGTTTGAAATTGAGAGCGTTATTATGGAACTTCCCTATGTATTGGAATGTGGTGTTTCTGCCGCTCCCGATGAGGTTCGCGGTCAGGTTGTAAAGGCAAGTATTGTGCTGACAAAAGGCACCGAGGGCACTGAAGAACTTAAAAAAGAAATTCAGAATTATGTTAAAACTCACACTGCGCCCTATAAGTATCCGCGTGTAATTGTTTTCCACGATGAATTACCAAAAACTATAAGTGGAAAAATTCAACGTAATAAATTATAATATATATAATAAATATATTGACAATTTACCATTGTTGTGATATACTAAACGGGTTAAAAGCGTTGACGAAGAGTGCACAATTTTTCGTATATCAGAGAAATGACGGTCGGTGCGAGTCATTTATACGGGTTTTGTGTTGTAACTTCTGAGCTGAGGGGAAGAACGCGAAAGTCAGTAGAACCCCTTCGTGATTGCTGCGTAAAGGCATAGGAATTGTTAGATTCCAAGAGTGGCGGTCAGCACCGCAATTTGAGTGGTACCGCGGGTATAGATTAAGTTCAATGCTCGTCTCAAAGTCATAACTTTGGGACGGGTTTTGTTATTTCGTCCCACTAAACTCTATTTAAAAAAGAGGATGACGGAGGAAGAAAATGGAACAGATGAAAGAACTTGATTTTAAAATCAAGGAAATAGCAGGTCGTATACGCGAATTGCGTGAAATTGAAAATTTAACAGTGGCCCAAATGGCTCAAAAAACCGGTGTAAGCGAACAAGAATATCTTGCTTGTGAAATGGGTGAAAGTGATTTACACTTTGCCTTTATTTACCGTTGTGCGAATGCATTCAATGTCGATGTTACCGATATTATCGAAGGTTACAGTCCTAAACTTAAGTCATTTACTGTAACACGTCGCGGTGAAGGTCAGCGTATTGAAAAGGCGCATGGTATGACCTATTACAATTTGGCATCCGCCTTTAAAAATAGAATTGCCGAGCCGCTTTATGTTAAAAGCGTTTACAGCGAAGAACTACAAAACAAACCTATCGAGTGTACAACCCATTCAGGTCAGGAATGTGACCTTATAATTTCGGGTCACTTGAAGGTTCAAATTGGTAACCATACTGAAGTTTTGGGCCCTGGCGACAGTATTTATTTTGACTCTAATACACCTCATGGTATGATTGCTGTCGGCGGTGAAGATTGTACTTTCTATGCGATTGTTCTTAACCCAACGGGTGAGCCTATTCCCGAGCTTGAGCCTGATAAAAAGGTTGACAGCAAGGTATCTGCCCGTGTTCGCAAAGACCGAAAAGAGCGCATTTATAGTAATTACATAGATATCAAAGAAAACGAGAATGGTACACCAACTTCGATTACCTTCAAAAACACCGAAAAGTTTAACTTTGCATACGATTTGGTGGATGTATTGGCTGAAAAAGAGCCCCAAAAACTTGCTATGCTTCATATTTCCAAGGATGGTACAGAGCGCCGATTAACCTTTAAGGATATCAAAAAGGCTTCTAACCAATGTGCTAACTACTTTAAGTCTTTGGGAATTAAAAAAGGCGATAGGGTAATGCTTGTGCTCAAACGTCATTATCAGTTCTGGTATTGTATGATGGCTCTTAATAAGTTGGGTGCTGTTGTTATCCCTGCTACAAATCAGTTGCAGGAGCACGATTTTGAGTATAGATTTAAGTCTGCAGGTGTTACCGCTATTGTTTGCACTGCGGACGGTGAAACCGCCGAGCAGGTAGATATAGCAGCCCAAAAGTGCGATTGTCTTAAACATAAATTGATTGTAAACGGCAAACGCGACGGTTGGCGTGATTTTGATGAGGAATATCCGCTTTATTCTACCCACTTTAAGCGTACTGAAGATTCACCTTGCGGTGATGACCTTATGCTTATGTACTTTACATCGGGTACAAGCGGTTATCCCAAAATTGCAACACATACATACAAATACCCCTTAGGTCATTTCCATACTGCCAAGTATTGGCATGATGTTGACCCCGAAGGTTTACACTTTACTATATCCGATACCGGTTGGGCAAAGGCTATGTGGGGTAAGCTTTACGGTCAATGGTTGTGTGAAGCCGCTATCTTTGTTTATGATTTTGACCGTTTTGACGCGGCTGAAATATTGCCAATGTTTGCAAAGCATCAGATTACTACTTTTTGTGCACCGCCCACAATGCTTCGTATGCTTATTAAACAGGATATTTCTAAATACGATTTATCTTCGGTTAAGCATATGACCACAGCAGGTGAGGCTTTAAACCCCGAGGTTTACCGTCAGTTTGAAAAGATTACAGGTCTTCAGATTTTGGAAGGCTTCGGTCAGACCGAAAGTACGATGATTATCGGTAATATGACAGGGGAACCGCACAAAATCGGCTCTATGGGCAAACCCGCTCCAATTTATGATGTTCACATTGTAGACCCCGATGGCAACGATGTTGACGCGGGTGAAACAGGCGAAATTGTTATTGATATAAGTCGCGGTCTTCCTTGCGGTCTTGCTATTGGTTACTACGGTGACGAAGAGAAGACAAAAGAAAACTGGCACGACGGCTTCTATCATACAGGTGATACCGCTTGGTGCGATGAAGATGGCTTCTACTGGTATGTTGGCAGAATAGATGATGTTATCAAGTCTTCCGGCTACCGTATAGGACCATTTGAAATCGAAAGCGTTATTATGGAACTTCCATATGTACTCGAATGTGGTGTTTCTGCCGCTCCCGACGAGGTACGCGGTCAGGTAGTAAAAGCAAGTATTGTACTTGTAAATGGCACCGAGCCGAGCGAAGAACTTAAAAAAGAAATTCAAACCTATGTTAAGGATAGAACCGCACCTTACAAGTATCCGCGAATTGTAGAATTCCGCGAAAGCTTACCTAAAACTACAAGCGGTAAAATCCAGAGAAATAAATTATGATTTATAAAAGAGTAACCCTTTTGTGCGGTCATTATGGCAGCGGTAAAACCAATGTTGCCGTTAATATGGCATATGACCTTAAAAGTCAGTACGCGGATGTGGTTATAGCCGATTTAGATATCGTAAACCCTTATTTTCGTACAAAAGACAGTAAGGATGACCTTGAACAAAGAGGTATAACCCTTATTTCGTCAGAGTATGCAGGTACTAATGTCGATATCCCTGCAATGCCGCAACAAATGTATATGATAACCGATAATAAGAATTTACACGCGGTAATAGATGTGGGCGGTGATGACCGCGGTGCTTTGGCACTTGGCAGAATTGCCCCTGCTATAATGGAAGAAAATGATTACGAAATGCTTTTTGTAATTAACTGCTTCCGTCCGCTAACGAGAGATGCCGAGTCTACACTCGAAGTGATGCGTGAGATAGAGGACGCGTGTAAAATTAAATTCACTGCTATAGTGAATAATTCTAATTTAGGTAATGAAACAAAAATGGAGGATGTTTTGAATTCTCTGCCTTACGCCGATGAGGTTTCCCGTCTTACCGGACTTCCTGTAAAGTGTACCTGCATATACAGTGCGCTTTATGAAGAGGCAAAGGAGAAAATTGAAAACTTATTCCCCCTGAATTTACAAAGAAAAATCAATTAAAGGAGTGTTTTATATGGCTAAATTAACCTTTAAAACAGATAAATGTAAGGGCTGTGGCCTTTGTGTAGATGTTTGCCCTAAAAAAGTTTTGATTTTAAGTCCCGATAAAATCAACGCAAAGGGTCACCACCCCGTAGAAGCAGCAAACGAAGCCGACTGTATTGGATGTGCATTTTGCGCTACTATGTGTCCGGACTGTATTATTACTGTAGAAAGGTAAAGGTTTAGTAAAATTGCCCGCAGCACCGCTTTTGTTCGGGGCAGTACTCGAGGTACGGTACCACTCACTGCAAACGGCACTGTGAACAATTTTCTTTAAACCTTATTTGTGTTTTTCAACATAGAAAGGAATGATTTTTTAAAATGGCAGATAAAGTTTTAATGAAAGGTAACGAAGCTATTGCCGAAGCCGCTATTCAAGCAGGCTGCCGTCATTACTTTGGTTATCCTATTACTCCCCAAACTGAAATTGCCGCTTATATGGCAAAAAGAATGCCCAAAATCGGCGGATGCTTTTTACAGGCCGAAAGCGAAGTTGCCGCTATAAATATGGTTTATGGTGTGGCTTCTACAGGCTATCGCGTAATGACTTCTTCTTCAAGCCCCGGTATATCCTTAAAGAGTGAAGGTCTTTCTTACCTTGCAGGTGCAGATTTACCGGCACTTGTTATAAACGTACAACGCGGCGGTCCGGGTCTTGGCGGTATTCAACCCTCACAGTCTGACTATTATCAGGCCACAAAAGCAGGTGGTCACGGTGACTTTAGAATGCTCGTTTTAGCGCCTGCATCTGTACAGGAAATGGCAGACCTTACTGTTAAAGGCTTTGACCTTGCTGATAAATACCGTATGACTTCTATGATTTTGGCAGACGGTACTATGGGTCAGATGATGGAACCCGTATCTTTGGATTACGAGGCTTCAAAGCCTGTAGAAAAGCCTTGGGCTACCACAGGTACCAAGATGGAAAGAGAGCATAACATTGTAAACTCACTTTTCTTGCAACCTGATGAACTTGAAAAATCTAATAACGAACGTTTTGAGCGTTATAAGTACATAGAAGAAAACGAAGCAATGTATGAAGAATATATGATGGATGATGCTGAGATTTGCATCACCGCTTTTGGTATTGCTTCTCGTGTTGCTAAAAATGCTATTGTGGAAGCCCGTAAAAAGGGTATAAAGGTTGGTATGATTAGACCTATCACCTTGTGGCCTTTCCCCAACAAGCCTTTTGAAAAGACTATCGGCAAGATTAAGACCTATATCTCGGTTGAGCTTTCAATGGGTCAGATGATTGACGATGTTAAACTCGCAACAAAGTGCAACGGCGAATATGTACTTTGCAATCGTGTTGGCGGTATGATTCCGTCACCCGAAGAGGTACTTGCCGCAATAGAAAAAGCAAACGGAGGTAACAAATAATGGTAGTTTTTGAAAAACCACACGCATTATCAGATGCACCGCTTCATTACTGCCCCGGTTGTACTCACGGTATAGTTCACCGTCTTGTTGCCGAGGTTATGGACGAATTGGGTATAGAAGGCAAAACCGTTGGTATAGCACCTGTTGGTTGCTCGGTTATGGCTTATAATTATTTTAATTGTGATATGATAGAAGCAGCTCACGGCAGAGCACCCGCTGTTGCTACAGGCGTTAAACGCGCGCTCCCCGAAAATGTAGTATTTACATATCAGGGTGACGGTGACTTGGCTTCTATCGGTATGGCTGAAACTGTACACGCAGCTGCAAGAAATGAAAATATCACAATTATCTTTATCAACAACGCAATTTATGGTATGACAGGCGGTCAGATGGCTCCTACATCTTTACCCGGTCAGGTAACTCAAACCTCTCCTTATGGACGCGACACTGACCATTGCGGTTTCCCGATTAAGGTTTGCGAAATGCTTTCCGAGATTGAGGGTGCGGAGTATTTAGAACGCGTTGCCGTTAACAATGTAAAGAATGTTAAGAACGCTAAAAAGGCTATCAAAAAGGCTTTCCAAAACCAGATTGACGGCAAAGGCTTCTCTTTGGTAGAAGTTATTTCAAGTTGTCCTACAAACTGGGGTCTTACACCTCAAAAAGCACTTGAATGGATAGACGAAAAAATGATTCCTTATTATCCTTTGGGTGTTTATAAGGACCGTAGCGCAAAGGAGGCAGAATAATGGCTACTACACAGTATTTATTTGCAGGCTTCGGCGGTCAGGGTATACTCTTCTCGGGTAAATTTTTGGCTTATAAAGGTCTTACTGAAGATAAACAGGTTAGTTGGCTTCCGTCATACGGCCCCGAAATGCGCGGCGGTACAGCAAGTTGCAGTGTTATTTTAAGTGACAGCCCCGTAGGTTCTCCCATCGTTTCTAAACCCGATGTTTTGGTTGCTATGAATCTTCCGTCACTTGATAAATATGAAGATTCGGTTGTATCAGGCGGTACAATTTTTGTAGACTCGGCTCTTATCGAGCGTAAAGTAAAGCGCGATGATGTTACCGTTCATTATATCCCTGCAACCAAACTTGCAAGTGATAACGGTATGCCTACTTTGGCTAATATGATTATTGTTGGCAAAATCCTTAAAGAACTTGGCGGTTATAATGAAGAAACTGTTAATGCCGCACTCTCAAAGGTTATTTCTGCTAAACGTGCTGATATGCTTGAAATCAACAAAAAAGCAATGAGTATCGGTGCTAATAATTAGGAGATGTTATTATGGAAATTAAAATAACAAAAGCTGCCGTTTTAAAAGAAAAACCCGACAGCAGTACATTGGGCTTTGGTAAAATTTTTACCGACCATATGTTTATGATGGACTGGAATAAGGAAAAGGGTTGGTATAATGCCCGTATAGTTCCTTTTGAAAATATTTCGCTTCATCCTGCTTCCACTGTTTTGCACTATGGTAGCGAAATTTTTGAAGGACTTAAAGCATACCGCCGTAAAGACGGCAAGGTGCAAATGTTCCGCCCAATTGAAAATATCCGCCGTATGAACCGCTCGGCAGAGCGTCTTTGTCTTCCCCAAATCCCCGAAGATTTGGCAATGGAAATTCTTGAAACATTCGTATCATTAGAGCAAGACTGGACTCCATCGGCAGAGGGTACATCACTTTATCTTCGTCCGTTTATGTTTGGTAACGACGAGTCTTTGGGTGTTCACACAGTGCATAATGCTACTTATGTAATTATCGCTTCACCCGTTGGCAGTTATTATGCAGAAGGCATCAATCCTGTTAAGATTATGATTGAAGATGAGGATGTCCGCGCAGTACGTGGCGGTACAGGTTACGCTAAATGCGGCGGTAACTATGCGGCTTCCAACCGTGCGGGTGAACGTGCCGCTAGGCTCGGCTATTCACAGGTTTTGTGGCTTGACGGTGTAGAACGTAAATATATTGAAGAAGTAGGCGCTATGAACGTTATGTTCAAAATCGACGGAAAAATCGTAACGCCTATGCTCTCAGGTTCAATTCTTCCAGGTATTACACGTATGTCTTGTATCGCAGTTCTTAAGGAAAAAGGCTTTGAAGTTGAAGAAAGACTTTTAAGCATTGATGAGTTGGCTGATGCTTTAGAAAACGGCAAACTCGAAGAAGCTTGGGGATGCGGTACCGCGGCAGTAGTATCTCCTATTGGCGAACTTTGCTATAAAGGTGTTAAATACCCTGTAAACAATGGCGAAATCGGTGAGGTTACTCAAATGCTTTACGATACCTTAACAGGTATTCAATGGGGCAAAATTGAAGATACATTCGGTTGGATAAAGCCTATAAAATAATAAAAATATAAAACAACCCCCGAAGTTTAAAACTTCGGGGGTTTTAAATTATTCAATCTCTTCTGCTTCTTCAGCATCACATTCAAGATAATCGCCTTTAATGCGGTTTTTGTTTTTAATTCTGTCGATAATGGCAAGTGCGCCAACTACTGCACCAAAGAGTGCAAGTAAAGAAACTGTGATTTTCAAAAAGTTTTTCATAAGTATATCCGCCTTTCAAAGAATTTTAATGTTCATATTTATTATAACAATATTTTCTCTCAATGTCAATATAATGGTTATAGTAAGTCGAAATAGCTTGACTTTATGCTATTTCGACACAATATCTTTGATATTGTGCCAAATTTTTATAAAAAATTTGGACTAACCCATTGTAATGTATGTAGAGCATAATTAAATTTTTTCAAATTTAATTATGCAAAAGCCGATAAAATCGGCTTGTCGGAACGCTTTTTAGCGTTTCGACATTCTATAATCATTATTACATTAGTGGACCAAATATATGCAGAATTGCCTGTTTGAGACGGGTTTTAATAGGTCTTTTTTCCCATTTTTTAAGGTCAATTTCTTGTGATACCGATAAAATCTCGCGAAAATGTTGTTTTATATTTAGCGCGGTCTCTTTATTGGAAAGCCACACACCACATTCAAAGTGGAAAACAAAACTGCGGTAGTCCATATTTACAGAGCCGACTGTAGAGATAATATCGTCTGACAAGAAAACTTTGGAATGTATAAAACCGGGGGTATATTCATAAATTTTAACGCCGGCTTGTAAAAGTTCAAGGTAATTATACTGTGTTACATTGTAAACATACTTTTTATCAGGTATGTGGGGTGTAACGATACAAACTTCAACTCCTGCCTTTGCCGCCATACAAAGTGCAGTGGTCATCATATCGTCAATTATAAGGTAGGGCGTCATAATATAAACATATTTCTGAGCCGAGTTTATAATCTGCATATAAATACCTTCGGCAGGGTTGCGAAGATTAAGTGGACCGTCGCAGTAGGGAATAGCAAAACCGTCGTCAGCAATATATGAGTCTTTAATATGTGTCTGCATATCAATAGGTTTGCCTGTAATAAAATCCCACATAGTGCAGAACATATAAAGGAAACTTTTTACAGCATTACCTTTAATGATTATACCGCTATCCATCCAATGTCCGAAACGCTTGTGACGGTTGATATATTCATCGCCGATATTTATACCGCCTGTAAAGGCTATCTCACCGTCGATAACCACAATTTTACGGTGGTCACGGTTATTCTGGAAGGTGGTCATTATAGGTGAAATAGGATTAAAAACCGCAACCTTTATACCGTTGCGTTTTAGTTTGGTTACAAAGTTTTTGCGTTGGCGTTTAATAGAGCCAAAGTCGTCAAAAATTATCTTAACCTCTACACCGCGTGCGGCTTTCTCTTTTAAAATAGTATAGATTTCTTCCCACATATAACCTTCGGCAAGAATAAAAAATTCGATATAAATATAGTGGGTTGCGCGTTCTAACTCTTCTAATAGGCGGGAGAAAAACCGCTCACCCGACGGTAAATATTCGGCCGATGTGTTGTCATAAAGCGGGAAAGAAGACTCTCCCGTTAAATAATCGGCTTGGCGTGAGTGCATTAAATCGGAATATTTAAGCTTTTCATTGGCGTTTTCACTGCCTTTTAAATAGGGCATGTAGCGTGCGTTACAAGCCGCCATTTTTTTGTGCGAGTGGGGCAGAACTCGTCCACCGCCCCATAGAACATATACCGAAATGCCAAAAATGGGTAAGATAAGAATAAAAATAATCCAGACAATTTTATGGTCGGGGTTACCACGCTTATTGATTATATAAACGGCGGTGATAGCACCTACAAGGTTAGAAATGGTGAAACCCCAGACAGAATAAAGACTGGCTTCAAATGCCATATATAATAAAAATGCAAGTTGCAACAGTACAAGCAAGACAGAAATTATAATACGGTTTTGTATTCTTAAACCGCGGTTGTGCTGCACTTTCAAGTTGTGGTGTGAGGGATTACGTTGCTTCATTTTGGGGCTCTCCTTTCTTAAAAAATATGCCTTATAGTAAATATTTTACCACATAAATGTTATTTTTGCAATTAGTAGTGGAAAAAATATCTAATATGTGGTATAATTACAAAGAATATATTACTAACGGAGCGATGAAATGTCGAATAAAATTATTTCTTTAGGCAACGGTGTAGAAGGTCTTTTTATCCAAAACCATAGGTTTAATACTACATCGGTATCATTTAATTTTTATTTGCCGATGCATAAAGCCACAGTAGCAGATAATGCTTTGCTGCCTTTTGTGTTGACTTCTTGCAGTAAAGATTATCCCGATTTTACGGCGCTTAATCTAAAACTTAATAAACTTTACGGTGCAAGGCTTGATGCAAGTTGCGAAAAATTTGGCGACTGTCAGTTGCTTTGTATGCGCATTTCGGTTATTGATGATAAGTTTTCTTTTGATAGCGATTCCCTTGTTAAACAGGCTAGTGAATTACTAATGAATCTTATTTTTAATCCTAACACACAAGACGGCGCGTTTTGTGACAGTGATGTAAATCGTGAAAAGCGTAAAGCGATTGAACATATTAAGGGTGAGATTGCCGAAAAACGCGTTTATGCTAAAAACCAACTTATATCCGAAATGTTTAAAGAAACTCCGTACGGTATACCTAAATGCGGTACTGTTGAGGATGTAGAGGCTATTACTCCTAAAAGTTTATATACTGCATGGCTTAATATGTTAAAGACTGCCTTTGTTCGTGTACATGTTGTCGGCAATGCGGTACCCACAGGCCTTTTTGAAGGAATAAAGGAAAAATTCCAACAAATAGAGCGTCAGAATATTACCGATTGTAAAATTTGCAAAGCTACAGTACCTGCTAAAAAGGTGAACACCGTTTTTGAAAAAATGGATGTAAAGCAGGGCAAGATTGTTATGGGCTTTTCAAGTGAAATGTACGGCGATGATGATTTATCACTTCCGCTTATGGTTATGTGTGATATTTTCGGCGGCGGACCATATTCAAGGCTTTTTTCCAACGTGCGTGAAAAGATGAGTCTTTGTTATTATTGCGCCGCTTCATCGGTGCGTTATAAAGGCTTTTTGACAGTAGATTCAGGTGTTGAAACCGAAAATGCGCAAAAGGCTATTGATGAAATTTTAAATCAACTTGAAATAATGAAAAAGGGCGAGTTTTCGCAAAATGAGTTTGATTCTTCCATAAAGAGTATTTGCGATTCGCTTAATACTTATTATGACAGTCAAAATTCGTTAGATTTGTGGTATGCTTTAAAGATAAATAATCAGAACCTATACAGCCCTGAGGATATTATCGAAAAAATTAAGCAAATCACAAAAGAAGATGTTGTATATGCCGCAAAAGGTGTTAATCTTCACACCATTTATAAACTTTTGCCTAAGGAGGGTGTAATATGTTAAGAGAAACTATACACGGCGATATTGGTGAAAGTTATGTAAAGGCGGTTCATTCTTCGGGTCTTAAAATTTATATTCTCGAAAAACCGCAGTATAATTCTTGCTATGCTATATTCGGCACCAAATATGGCTCTATTGATACTTGCTTTTCGGTAGACGGCGAGAAAACACAGGTGCCTGAGGGTATCGCGCATTTTCTTGAACACAAACTTTTTGAAAGTGAAGACGGTGACGCATTTTCAAAATATGCTAAAACAGGCGCGTATGCTAACGCGTTTACATCTTTTGATAAAACCTGTTATTTATTCTCTTGCTCTAATATGTTTTATGAGAATTTGGAGATATTACTCGATTTTGTACAATCTCCTTATTTCACCAAGGCTACTGTGGAAAAAGAACAGGGAATTATCGGTCAAGAAATAAGAATGTATGACGACAGCCCTGCTTGGCGTGTTATGTTTAATATGCTACTCGCTATGTATCAAAATCACCCTGTAAGAATTGATATTGCAGGTACTACCGAAAGTATAGCACAAATAGATGCCGAACTGCTTTATAAGTGTTATAATACTTTTTATAACCCGTCTAATATGTTTTTGTGTATTGCGGGTAATGTTGAAACCGAGAAAATACTCAAAATGGTAGAAAGCGCTATAAAGGTTGATAATCCTATTGAGATTGTGCGTGAAAAACCGCAAGAACCCCAAGAGGTACCTAAAAGTGAGGTTAGCCAATCTTTGGCGGTAGCACAACCTATGTTCTGCTACGGTTATAAACTTGATGCACAAAAAATGCCTTCGGTTAAAGATAGAGTATGTATTGAAATTTTGCTTGAAATAATCGCAGGTGACTGCTCACCGCTTTATAAAAAGCTTATGAACGAAGGTCTTATAAATGATGATTTTTCGTTTGAGCATTTTTGCGGTGAAGGTTATAATGCGGTCATTTTTGAGGGTGACTCGTTCGACCCTAAAGCAGTAGCCGAGGGAATATCTGCTGAGGTTGAGCGCATAAAACAAGATGGAATAAACAAAAAATTGTTTAGTGCTGTCAGGAGTGGTCTTTATGGTAACGCAATTCGCAGTTTTAACAGCGTAGAAAGTATTGCTATGCAGTTTGTCGATTGCGCTATGAACGATTACAGTCTGTTTGATGAGATAAAATATCTTAAATCTGTTACAGCAGAAGATGTTATGAAAAGAATAGCAGCGTTTGATAACAGCAAAACCGTTTTGTCTGTTATAAATCCGCTTGGAGATGAGTAATTATGTATAATGTTACTATTTTTGGAATAGATATAACGCTTGACCCTGTTGCCTTTACTTTGGGCGGTTGGAAGATTTATTGGTACGGTATTATAATAGCACTCGGTTTTTCACTTGCTATTATTTACGGCTTTAAAAATGCGGAACGCCTAGGAATAAATAAGGATAAAATGCTTGATATAGTGTTGGTTGTAACACCTATTGCTATTCTTTGCGCCCGTACTTATTATGTTATTTTTGACGGCAGAGACTGTGACAGCATAGCCGATTTCTTTGGTTTTGGCGATTCGTCGGGCTTCTCGGGTCTTGCCATTTACGGCGGTGTAATAGGCGCGTTTGTTTCGGGCTTTATTATGTGTAAATTGCGTAAGGTCAAGTTTAGTGATATGTTTGATTTGGCGGCATTGGGCTTTCTTATCGGTCAAGGTATCGGCCGTTGGGGTAATTTTATAAACCAAGAGGCATTTGGCGATTTCACAGGCAGTAGCTGGTGGGGTATGCAAAGCAATAAAACCATAAGCTATATGGGTGGCGAAGGGCTAGTTCACCCTTGCTTTTTGTATGAGTCCCTTTGGTGCGCTTTAGGTTTTGTACTTATACATTTTCTAAGTAAAAAACGCCGTTTCAGCGGTGAGGTATTTTTGATGTACACTGCTTGGTATGGCTTTGGCAGAGGTTTTATAGAACTTTTACGCACCGACAGTCTTATGTGGGGTGAAATCAGAGTTTCTTCTTTGTTGGGCTTTGTTGCTTGTATCACAAGCGTTATACTTATTATTGTTTTGCGTAACAAATACAAGCCCGAAGGTGAATATGTTTCGGTGTTTAGTGAAAATTTGGAGGAAACAGAAAATGAGATTGATTGACGGAAAAATCATTTCGGCCAGTGTTAAAGAACGCGTAAAGGACGAAGTTGCAATACTCAAAGAGCAAGGAATAACCACAGGTCTTGCGGTAATTATTGTGGGTGAAGACCCTGCTTCAAAGGTGTATGTTGCTAATAAGAAAAAGGCTTGTGAGGCTTTGGGCATCATTTCAGAAGAATATGCTTTACCCGAAAACACAACACAAGAAGAACTTTTAAAGCTTATTGACGAACTTAATAACAAGGCTTCTATTAACGGTATTTTGTGTCAGTTGCCGTTGCCAAAGCACCTTGACGAACAGGCTGTAATCAATGCCATTTTACCCGAAAAGGATGTGGACGCATTTCATCCGCAGAATGTTGGTAAAATAATGCTTGGCGATTATGATTTTGTACCTTGCACCCCTGCCGGTATTATGGAAATGCTTCAATATGAAAATATAGATATTAGTGGCAAAACTTGTGTGGTAATCGGTCGTTCTAATATAGTAGGCAAACCTATGGGTATGCTTTTACTCCATAAAAACGGTACTGTTACTATTTGCCATTCGCGTACTAAAGATTTGGCTTCGGTTTGCAAAGAGGCAGATGTCCTTGTTGCCGCTGTGGGCAGACCTAATTTTGTTACTGCCGATATGGTTAAAGAGGGTGCGGTGGTAATCGATGTAGGTATTAACCGTGTCGACGGTAAACTCGTGGGCGATGTTGATTTCCAGAATGTTAAAGACAAATGCTCGGCAATTACTCCCGTTCCGGGTGGGGTAGGTCCTATGACCATTGCAATGCTTATGCAAAATACACTTACCGCCGCTAAAAAACAAAACAAAAGGTGATGTTAGTGATTAAAAAGACAATTTGCCTGCTTGTGCTGTGTTTACTGTTTGTATTTAATGTGACGGCAACAGATGAGTTTTTTATATTTGGTGAGCAAACCGACAAGGTTGCAAAGGTTTTGGGTATGAGTGAAGAGAAAGTAGAAACCTATTGCACGGAAAATAAAATTACCTATCTTGCAGTGAATAAGGATAATACTAAGCAGATAAGGAAAACCGAGTTTTCGGATGAGTTTTCCAAGAAAATAGTTGATATATCTGTGCTCAGTGACCAAGAAATATTTGAGTTTTCATCCCTTATTTCTACTTTTGAGTCGGCAAAAGGCGAGATTGTAGAACAGGATGGTATGAAATTTTTAAAGGTCGAGCTTGAAACGACAGATAGCGGCGGGAAATATTATCTAACCCAGTATGTTACAGTTTGCGATTCGCAAAAAATGGCACTCACATTTTATACCGCCGACGGGCAAGATAAGAGTTATATAGATGAAATTTTTGCACAGCAGTTTCCCGAAAAAACCAACTATAAACCTTACATTATAATAGGTGTAATTGTGTTTACGCTTATAGGTGCAGTGGTTGCGGTGCTTATTATAAAAGAACTCCGCCAAAAATCTTAGGGTGACAGATTCAAGTTTGAATACTTTGGCTAAATTAAAGCCTTACAAATATTTTGTTAAATTTTGTAAATACTCCTATTGGGTGATGTTTATGAAAAGACGAAATATTGTAAGGCTTGTTTCTTTTTTATCGGCGGTTATAGTCGCGCTTTCGGGTGTAATAATCAAAAGTTATCAAAAAAACCGCAGTTTAAGTCTTCAAATAAGTAATAATTATTCTAAAAGTATGAACGATTTTTCGGCTTCGCTTAACAATATTGCATTGTTGCTTAAAAAGACGAGTTATGCCACCACGGCAGGGCAATTGTCGCGCTATGCGGCGGAACTTCTAACCGAAGCGGAGATAACTAAAACCGCAATAGCGCAACTGCCGTCGGCTTCGCATCTCGATTCGCTCAACAGGTTTTTGTCGCAAGTGGGTAACTATGCTTTTGCGGTATCGTTAAAACTTCACGGCGGCGAACAATTACCACACGATTTTGCAAGTAATATTATAAAATTAAGTGATACCGCGCAAAAAATTTCGCAAATAGTCAGTACTGCGCAAATAAATTACGATAACCCCGATTATTGGAGTGAGGAAATAGACCAGCAGATAGACCAAAATGTAGATGAGAGTCTGAGCGTTTCCTTGCAGGAAATAGAGGGCGAGTTTGACGATTATCCCACCCTTTTGTATGACGGACCGTATTCCGACCACATAACACAAAAGGAACCTACTATGCTACAAGATAAAACGCCTGTAAGCCAAACCGAAGCATTAGAGACCGCTTGTAAATTTTTGGATGTGTCGTCTGCTGATTTAAAGTTTGCTGATGAACAACACGGGAAAATAGAAGCATACCGTTTTGGTAACGACGGTACGGATATTACGGTCAGTAAGGTGGGCGGTTATGTTATGTATATGCGTAAAAACCGCCAAATAGAAAACAGTAAAATCTCTTATAAACAGGCAATTTCTGCCGCTAAAAAGTTTTTAGAAGAACACTCGCTTAATAACTTTTCTGAAAGTTATTATTTTATAGACGAGGGTGTGTGCGTAATAAACTTTGCTTTTGTGGATGGTGAAACAATATGCTATACCGACCTTATAAAGGTGGGTGTAGCAATGGATACAGGTGAAGTTATGCTATATGAATCAATGGGTTATCTTTCAAACCATCAAGACCGCGCATTTTTGTCGGCAGAGTATACACCCGAACAGGCAAGTGAAAATGTGAGCGAATATCTAAAAATTTTAAAGACTTCTATTGCGCTTATACCAACACGAAAGGGAAACGAAGCTCGTTGTTACGAGTTTTCGTGTATCGACGGCGAAACAGAGGTTTTGGTGTATGTAAATGTCGCCACACTTGAAGTAGAGGAACTTTTTATTCTTCTAAAAAGTGACGGCGGAACGTTGGTCAAATAAAAAAGAAGACATCCTTTTTTTGAAAAAGGATGTCTTTTACATATAAATTTATACATCTAATGCGCATACATCAGTAAAGGTTTCGCGTTTTACGGCGATATAATCGCCTTTATCACCGAGCATTACAATGGGCGGACGGGGGACACGGTTATAGTTAGATGCCATTGAGTAGTTATAAGCGCCGGTTGTGAGTACCGCCAAAATCTCGTTACGCACAGGTTTTGGTATCATTACATTTTCTTGCAGAATATCGCCCGATTCACAGCATCTGCCCGCAATTGTGGCGCAAAAATCTTTTGGTGTATTTGCGCGAGAAGCCAACATTACAGTATAGGGTGACTCGTAAAGGGTATAACGCGGGTTGTCAGTCATACCGCCGTCTATAGACACATAGTTTTTATAACCTGTAATCTCTTTGACAGAGCCTATGCTATAAAGTGTCATACCTGCATCGGCAACAATGCTTCTGCCCGGTTCCATAGCGATTTTGGGAATATCAATTCCTAAAAAACTGCATTGGATGTTGAGGATTTTTGAAATTTCCTCAATTTTTTGGGTATAGTCTATTTCGGGATGTTGTTCCAAATATTTTACGCCAAAGCCACCGCCTAGATTTAAAATCTCGCATTTATAGCCTAAATCACGCTCAATTTCGGCTATAAATGTGAGCATAAGCTCCGAAGCGGTTGCAAAAGGCTCACTTTCAAAAATTTGGGAGCCGATGTGACAATGAAAACCGCAAAGCGAAATGTTGGGCAGCTTTAAAATCATTTCTACTGTATTTTTTGCCTGACCTGTTGTAATGGCAATACCGAATTTTGAGTCAACATTACCTGTCGATATTTTTTGATGGGTATGGGTGTCAATTCCAGGTGTTACACGAAGCAAAATCTTTTGTGTGATGCCTTTTTCTTTAGCGATTTGGTTGATAGCAAGAAGTTCATCTTCGCTGTCTGCCACAAAATAGCCTACGCCGTTATCCATAGCAAATTCTATGTCGCTATCGGTCTTATTATTGCCGTGAAAAAAGCAGTAGGACAACGGAAAATCTACCGATTTTGCGGTATAAATTTCCCCGCACGATACCACATCAATATTCATTTTTTCTTCTTTTAAAATACGGTAAATTTGCTTACACGAAAGAGCTTTACTGGCAAACTCGGGGTTAGAGCCTTGTGGAAAATATTTTTCGAAAGCGGCTTTATATTCCCTTATATGCTCACGTATTTTGTTTTCATCCATTAAATAAAGCGGTGTACCGTATTTCTCGGCCAATTCCACCGTATCGTACCCTGCAAAGGTAAGATGTCCCTTTTCATTTACACCAATATTATCACAAATCATTAAATTTTAATTCCGTTCTTTCTCATTTCTTCAAACAAAACTGCGCGGTGGTCGTCTTCCATAGTGGTAAGCGGTAAGCGGAGATAATCTTCACAAAAGCCCATTTTAGCCATAGCCGCCTTTACGGGAATGGGATTAACCTCGCTGAAAAGGGCATCAACAAGCGGAATAAAGTCAAGCTGCATTTTAGCAGCTGCCTTAACATCACCTGCAAAAAATGTTTCGCACATTTTTACTGTTTCTTTGGGTAAAAGGTTAGATAATACCGAGATACAACCCTTACCGCCTAACGACATAATGGGGATAATCTGGTCGTCATTACCAGAATAAATATCAATTTTATCACCGCAAAGCTGTGCGGTTTTAGCGATTTTGGAAATATTACCGCTAGCAGCTTTAAGGGCTACAATATTGGGATGCTCTGCCAAAACGGCAACAGTTTCAGGCTCAATAGCCATACCTGTTCTTGAAGGCACATCATAAAGAATTACGGGCACGGTCGATTCGTCTGCAATAGCGGTGAACATTTTAATAAGTCCTTTTTGAGTTGCCTTATTATAATAAGGTGTTACAACCAAAACCGCATCTGCACCTGAACGACAGGCGCAACGGGTCAAATCAAGCGCATAGTTGGTGTCATTAGAGCCTGTGCCTGCAATAACAGGCACTCTGCCATTTACGTGCTTTACCGCAAAGTCAATAGCATCACGGTGTTCGTCATCGCTAAAAGTAGAAGCCTCGCCTGTGGTACCTGCTACAACAAGCGCGTTAATACCTTGTTCTATTTGCCAGTCAATAAGTTTACCAAAAGCTTCATAGTCAATACCGTTTTCGGTAATGGGTGTGATAAGGGCGGTTGCAATGCCCTCAAATACTGTCTTTTTCATAATAATTCCTCCAAAAAATACAATAAAAAATAGCCGATTGCTCGGCCACCAAACATCAAGAAAACAACAGAAAATAAGCGTTCTTTATGTTGATAGCACTCCGCAAATGCGACAGTAAGCCGAATATTATTCCGTCTTACCAGAGTAGCGTCTGCCGACAACCCTCTTCGGCGGTTGCTCCTTTCGGTTTTGGCTTTTTACTGCCGTAATTAACATCCAAAACTTACTGATAACGCACCGCGCCTCTATCTTACTAATATACTTTAGCACAATAAATCTTTTTTGTCAAGAGCGTAATTTTTGTGCATATTGTAAAAAATTAAAAAAATAATAAAAAAAAGTAGATTTTGCTATATGTTTGTGGTAAAATAAACTGTAATCTTAATTATAGATAAGAGGGACTTTGTATGGAAAGAAAAGTTGGTACAGTTTCCAGGGGTATCCGTTGCCCCATTATACGTGAAGGTGATAATTTGGTTAAAATTGTTACCGAAAGCGTAATTGAAGCAGCCGAGAGTGAGGGTTTCTCACTTCGCGACCGTGACGTTGTGGCTATGACCGAGTCTATTGTTGCTCGTTCACAGGGTAATTATGCTACGGTTGAAGCAATAGCTAAAGATGTTAAGGCAAAGTTTGGCGATAATACTATTGGTGTTATTTTCCCGATTTTATCACGTAACCGTTTTGCAATCTGCTTAAAAGGTATCGCAAAGGGTGCAAAGAAAATTGTTTTAATGCTCGCTTATCCTTCGGACGAAGTTGGTAACGAACTTGCCGATTGGGACAAGCTTGATGCTGCAGGCATTAACCCTTATGCAGATGTTTTGTCACTTGAGCGTTATCGTGAAGTTTTTGGCGTTCATCCGCTTAAGTTTACAGGTGTAGACTATGTGGGCTATTATAAAGAGCTTATTGAAAGCTGCGGCGCAGAAGTAGAAATTATTTTCGCTAACCAAGCAAAGGCTATACTCGACTATACCGATTGCGTTCTCGCTTGTGATATTCACACCCGCGCACGTACAAAGCGTCTTTTGAAAGAAGGCGGCGCTAAAATCGTTTACGGTCTCGATGAAATTTTGACCGAATCTGTAGACGGCAGCGGATATAACACAAAGTTTGGTCTTTTGGGTTCTAATAAAGCAACCGAAGATTCTATTAAACTTTTCCCAAATGAATGTAAAGATTTAGTACTTGAAATTCAAAAGGAATTTTTGGCAAAAACCGGTAAACATATTGAGGTTATGGTTTATGGAGACGGTGCGTTCAAAGACCCACAGGGTAAGATTTGGGAACTTGCAGACCCTTGTGTTTCTCCTGCATTTACCGATGGTCTTATCGGCACACCTAACGAACTCAAACTTAAATACTTGGCAGATAATGATTTTAAAGATTTGTCGGGTGAAGAATTAAAGGCTGCAATTTCTAAGAGCATTAAGGAAAAGGAAGGCAACCTTGTAGGTAATATGGCAGCTCAGGGTACTACACCTCGTCAACTTACCGACCTTATAGGTTCACTTTGTGACTTGACAAGTGGCTCGGGCGATAAGGGTACACCTGTAATACTTGTTCAGGGTTATTTCGATAACTATACTAATTAAGGGGGATTTTGAAATGACAAGTAATGTACGTCCCGAGAATATGGAGCGCATTACAACCAAGGCTTTGGCAGATGCATTTATAGAAGAACAAATTGCCGAAGTTCGCGCTCAAGTTGGCGATAAGAAAGTTTTACTAGCTCTCTCCGGCGGTGTTGATTCATCGGTTGTTGCTGCACTTCTTATTAAGGCTATTGGCAAACAACTCGTTTGTGTTCACGTGAACCACGGTCTTATGCGTAAAAACGAAAGCGAAAATGTTATAAAACTTTTCGAGGGCGAACTTGACGCTAACCTTATTTATGTAGATGCTACTGACCGTTTTCTTGATTTACTTGCGGGTGTCAGTGACCCCGAAAAGAAGAGAAAGATTATCGGTAAAGAATTTATAGAAGTTTTTGCTGATGAAGCCCGTAAATTAGAGGGTGTTTCTTACTTGGCGCAGGGTACTATTTACCCCGATATTCTCGAAAGTATTAAGCAAGCCGAGGGTAAAAAGGCTGTTAAATCGCACCATAACGTTGGCGGTTTGCCTGAAGACCTTAAGTTCCAGCTTGTAGAGCCTATTAAACTCTTGTTTAAGGACGAAGTTCGTGTTGTGGGAGAGGCATTAGGCCTTCCGCACGAGATGGTTTATCGTCAACCGTTCCCAGGCCCAGGTCTTGGTGTTCGTTGTCTTGGTGCTATCACTCGTGATAGGCTTCACGCTCTTCGCGAGGCTGATGCAATTTTGCGTGAAGAGTTCGATAAAAACGGCCTTGCCGGTAAGGTTTGGCAGTATTTTGTTGTAGTGCCCGATATCAAGAGTGTTGGCGTTAAGGACGAAAGCCGCTATGAAGGCTGGCCCGCAATCATCCGAGCGGTAAACACTACCGATGCTATGAGCGCTACTATTGAAGAAATTCCTTATTCTGTACTCCACAAGATTACCGACCGTATCACCAATGAAGTGGAAGGTATCAACCGTGTACTTATGGATTTAACACCCAAGCCGGTTGGCACAATCGAGTGGGAATAAAATAAATAATGCCCGAAAGCCTTGAAAATACAGGGTTTTCGGGCGTTTTTGTTTTGTCAGCGTACCACATTCGTACCATTATTCGCTATCACCCCGCTATCATAGCACATAT
>SVPC01000013.1 GCA_015066095.1 Oscillospiraceae bacterium
TGTCTCAGTCCCAATGTGGCCGTTCAACCTCTCAGTCCGGCTACCAATCGTCGACTTGGTGGGCCGTTACCCCACCAACTATCTAATTGGACGCGAGTCCATCTTACAGCGGATTGCTCCTTTGATACGGTCACCATGCGATGTCCGTATGTTATGCGGTATTAGCAGTCGTTTCCAACTGTTGTCCCCCTCTGTAAGGCAGGTTACTCACGCGTTACTCACCCGTCCGCCACTAAGTAAAACAAGAAAATCCAGTAGCAAGCTACCATCAATTCAGCGTTTTACTCCGTTCGACTTGCATGTGTTAGGCACGCCGCCAGCGTTCGTCCTGAGCCAGGATCAAACTCTCTAAAAAATCTATTTCTAACACCGAAGTGTTAAAATCTTCTAGATAAGCTTTAAGCTCATTTAACCAAACAATGCTGACGCATTATTCTGTCCTTCAATACTTTTAAAGTACTTGACTTTTCTCTCGATTTCTCTTAAGAATTGTCGGGTCCTTATTATTGTCGTTGTTTAATTTTCAAGGTCCGTTTTTGCTGCCCCTTTTTAGGGCGCCCGATTATATTACCACATCTAAAGCCCTTTGTCAACACTTTTTTGAAACTTTTTTTAAAAAATTTTTATTATTTTTTTCGACCACAATATATGGGGTTTTGTTATTTGACAAACCACATTTCAACAAGAAAAATAAGGGAGCAATTTTGCTCCCTTATATATAATATGTATATGTATATGTATATTAAGTTTTATCCTAAAATAACTATACCTGCAATTACCATCGCGATAACCACATAATGCTTCCATGACATCTTTTCTTTTAAGAAGATTCTGCTCCAAAGAACCGATATCGCACAATAAGCCGAAATAATTACCATGCCGGCAGAGAAATCGCTAAACATAACCGCCATATAGAACACTTGACCGATGGTTTCGCACAGTCCGCCCCAATACAAAGTTGTGTTGCCTTTAAATATATTTTCCCGTTTAACGAACTTAACCCATATAAACGCAAAAATAGCCAAAATAAAGAAGGTTAACTCAAAAGCGGAGTTTGCGGCGTAGTCGCTCAACTCAATTTGGGTTTTACCGATAAACCAATCGGAAAACAAGAATTCATCGCCCACCGTTCCGAGCGCATCTATTATAAGGTATGAAATCGGAAGCAAGAACGCTAATATACTTTTTGTATATTTTCGGTTTGCTTTTTCTTGTCTTGCTTTTTTAACTTCATCATCTTCCCTTTGTTCAACAAAACCAAGCGCCACTATGCCTATGGTTATCATAGAAATACCGATAATTGTGCTTATTGTTATATCGTCGGTAGACGCCAAGCCGAAAATCACACACAATATAAATGCCAATGCACCCGAAGAATTACATATCGGCGAAGAAATCGAAAGTTCAATATAGCGAAGACCTATGTAACCAAGAACCATCGCAAATATGTAAAGCGCTGCAATCGGCAAATAGTAAACAAAGTCCATAAGTTTAAAATCGGTATAAAAAAGGCTTGAAACTATTTTATGAACGCCGTCAACACCAACCGTGTTATCTATTATCGCGCCACCGATAAGGGTAATGAAAAAATGCAAACCCATTATAAAACCAACGGCGAAAACCACTTTCCAATGGCTGTTTTTGTCGCGTTCGCGGGTGCCCATTTTTGAAAATAGGTCGGAACCACTCCAACAAAGTAATGCTAAAATAGAAAAAATGTAATACATTCTTTTCACCTCTTGTAAAAAATAAATCTTTCAATATATAAAACTTATTTTTTTCTTGGAGGTGGTCTACGCCTGAACACCCTGCAGGGTGCTAATTTTTTAAGTCTTTTTGTCATATATTATTCCGCTAACCTTTTTGCGAAGTCGGATAATTCCTCATCGCTAAAAAATTCTATTGTGATTTTGCCTTTTCCCTCGCCTGTGGGGGTTATAACCACCTTGCGATGCAATTCATTTTTAAGTGAAAGCTCAACTTCGCTGTAAAATGTATTTTTCTTTGCCGGTGCGGGTGGAGTTGACTTTTCTTTTTTGATTTTAGATGCAAACTTTTCGAGTTGACGGACTGACGCTCCGTTTGTAGCCATCTCAAGCATTTGTTTTCTTGCTTTCTCATCTTCAACCGAGAGCAGAGCGCGCGCATGACCTGCCGAAATAACACCCATACGAAGTGCTTGTAATTCGTCATCTGTTAAATTGAGCAATCGCAACGCATTTGTAACCGCGGTGCGCGATTTACCCATACGCTTTGCAACTTCTTCTTGTGTGAGTCCAAAAGCATCTATAAGTGAACGATAACCGAGCGCTTCTTCAACAGCGTTCAAATCTTCGCGCTGAAGATTCTCGATAAGCGCCAATTCCATAAGTTCCTGCTCATCGGCATCCTTTATGATAACGGGGACCTGATAAAGTTCTGCCATGCGGCAAGCACGCCAGCGTCTTTCACCCGCAATTATACTATATCTACCATTTGTTTCAGGCTTAACCACAATAGGTTGTATAAGACCGTGCTCTGCTATGCTTTCAGCAAGTTCTGAAAGTGCCTGTTCATCAAAATCCTTACGCGGCTGTGCGCGGTTAGGCTCGATATCATTAAGATTGACGGTTATAACGCCACCCTCATCTGCCGAATTTTCATTAAATAAAGAATCAAGACCTCTGCCGAGTCCGCCTTTTTTAACTGCCATTTTAACCTCTCCTATTTTTCTTCAAAAATTCCTTAGCGAGTGCATTATACGCATCGCTTCCCTTTGAGCGCTTATCGTAATACTGTATAGGCATACCATAACTTGGCGCTTCTGAAAGACGCACCGCACGCGGTATTACCGATTTATAAAGCTTGTCTGCAAAGAACTTTTTAATTTCTGCAACAACCTGACCGGTAAGATTTAATCTGCCATCAAACATAGTAAGCACTATACCTTCAATTTCGAGCGTGGGATTATACAATCGCTTAACCTGACGAACAGTCGCCATAAGCTGTGAAAGGCCCTCAAGCGCAAAATATTCGCACTGTATAGGCACAAGAACGGTGTCGCTCGCATTGAGCGCGTTTATGGTGATAAGCCCCAATGATGGCGGGCAATCAATAAATATGTAATCGTATTTATCGCGTACTACCGAAAGCGCCATTTTAAGTTGAGCCTCGCGGTGGTCAATTTCTATTAAATCAACTTCTGCTGCCGCCAAATCGATTGAAGCCGGAATTATATCTACATTTTTATATTCGGTTTTTATTATTGCTTGGTCGGTTTTGCCTTTTCCAATTAACAACTCATAAGACGAAACCTGCACACTTTTTTTGTTTATGCCGTAACCGCTTGTTGTGTTTCCTTGTGGGTCGGCATCAACGAGCAGTACCTTTTTACCCGCGATACCAATAGCCGCGGCAAGATTTACCGATGTGGTAGTCTTACCCACACCGCCTTTTTGATTAACAATGGAAACTATTTTTCCCATCCTTTTTCTCCTTTTTGTTTCACGTGAAACATTTATTACCATTATTATTATAGCAAACACCGTTATGAATGTAAATAAAAAATTAGCCGAAAGAAAATCTTTCGGCTAATTTTTATCGTCAGGCCTAACCAACAGAGACGCTACAAAACCAAATAAAACGGAAGCTGTTATTCCTGCTGCGGTGGCTTCAAGGCCGCCCATAAGTGCCCCTATCAAACCGTGTTCGGTAACTGCAGCTTTTACGCCCTTTGCTAAACTATAACCAAAGCCTGTGAGTGGTACAGTGGCGCCTGCCCCTGCAAATTCCACCAAAGGCTCGTAAACCCCTATGGCTGTAAGCGCCACGCCCAGCACCACAAAAGATACTAAAATTCGTGCAGGAGTAAGTTTGGTGCAATCAATCAACAGCTGACCTATCACACAAATTCCACCGCCCACCAAAAAAGCCCACAAACAATTTAAAAATAATTCCATAAGCCACACCTCTATGTTTCACGTGAAACATTTTTAGTATTATGTGTAACTTATGGATTTTTATTCAATATTAAAACATTTATAAATCTCGGCTTTTACGGTTTCGTAATCAATATGGCGCACTCTTATATTGTCTGCCCTTTCACCATGCACCAACACCCTTACTCTGCAAGTCTTGTACCAACGGTCGGGCGGAAAAAGGGTTATCTTTATTTCTCCCACATTTTCTTTTGGGCAATTAATCTCTAGCGTTCGCAGGCCTTTGCTGCTACGCGCAAAAAAATTATCACCAAAAGATATTTGTGAATAGTGATATTCAAACAATCCTATATATGCGTACAATATTATTATTGTGCAAAAAACAAAGTTAAGAAAAACGACAAATCGGGTTAAATATTCAAAATAAAACACACTCCATATCGAGAGTGCCGTCACACCGATAAAATAAAGCGCCGGAAGAAACAAAAAACGACTTTGGGTTAAATAATTTCTTTTTGGGGATATTTGAGTGCCCGACCGAACAAAAAATGGGAGGTGCTTTTTGAGTTTATTCCTTATTTCATTTTTCGTCCCAAGCGGTATAATTACCTCTGATTCGCCTTTGGCGTTGCCGTAACCACCCACGCTCACCTTGAGCGCATACCGTTTAAGCGTCTTCATTATTATGGTTTGCTCTACCTTTATATTATTAATTGCAGATTTTCTAAAAACCGTTCTCGTTTTAACTATTGCCCCCATCCACACACCCAACTTATCTTTTTCAAGAAAAAGCCTGAAATTTACATATTTAAAAAACGAATATGTGAACGACACTAAAAAGAAAAATAAAATTATAAGCGAAATTGTATTTAAAATCGGAGGAAAATAGGATTCAATCTTTGCGGAAATCGAATTTATCCCGTCAAGGAGCATATCACCAACGCCAATACCCAACAAATTCCCTGCGCGGTTAAGTATGGGCACCGCCACTAACATCCCCGTAAAAGCAGATGATGCGGTTGCGACCAAAACCGCCACCTTAATTGCAGAATATTTAATCGGCTGCGCTTTTTCCTCTCCGTATAATAAAAGCGCAAGCTCACGGCTTTTGTTTGTGCCGAGTTTGAATTTAAAGTCGGCTCGGGTGTGAATTCCGGCTTCGGTATTTATCTTAATTGTAACTGCGCCGAAAATAAAATCAACAGGATTTTGTACGGTCTGAACCGAAGAAAGTTTTGTGATATTGATTTTTGTTATCCTTTTAAAGAAAAAACCATATTCTATAGTTATAACTTGCTCATGTTGATTGCAAATCAGTTTATACGAGCGCCACCGTAAAACAGCTATGCCAAATATAGCACCTATAATTGAGAGCGAAAAGCCGCGCACACCATTAACGTTATTATGAGTTAAATATTGGAGTATTGCTTGTATTGCCGGCAAAATTAGAGCTATCAATGTGGGCTTTACAAAATAAAAAATCATCAAAGGATGTGGTTTAAAGATTTTCATCATTTTCCCCTTTATCCGCAAGATGATTGATTATTTTTATTGCATTTTCAAGTTTTATTTCAGGGACAATCACTCGGCTTCGCACCGCCTTTAAAGAAATCATTGTTAACCCAAAAAGACGAGCAATCGGAGTAGCAAAGGTCTGAGCATAAATTAGTCGAGCATACGGCATAATGTGACTAACCTTAATAAAAACGCCGTAATTTATAATCAGTGCATCGTTTTTGATAAAAATTTCATAAGCGCCAAAAAAAGTGGGGATATAAAACGCGATAACAACAAGACACAACAACCCAAAAAGCACAGCAACCCAATTTAAAAACGGGAGTGAATTACTAAAATAACAACACACTCCTATCAAGATTGCGGTTAACATAACAACTCTAAGTTGCCAAAGTAACACCGTGCGCTTGGGCAACGCTTTTTGTTTCACTTTATTCCCCCTTTATTTTTTCCCAATACTCCTTACAAAGCCTTTCAGTCTTATTATCGCCAAAAGAATAATACTTTTTATTTTTTATACTATCAGGCAAATATTGTTGGTTTACATAATGTTTGGGATATGCGTGAGGATACAAATAGTTCTGTCCTTTTATCTCGGCATCTTCACCATCAAAATGCTTGTTTTGCAAATGACGGGGTATATCGCCGCCCAAACCTTTTCCTATATCGGTCATAGCGGCATTTATAGCATCATGCGCAGAGTTCGATTTTGGTGCGGTGGCGACTAAAATTACCGCATTTGCAAGTGGTAAACGCGCTTCGGGAAGACCTACCATAAGCGCCGTATCAACCGCTGCTTTAACGATGGGGATGATTTGCGGATAAGCAAGTCCTACATCTTCGTTAGCACAAACCAGCAATCTCCTACACGCACTTGGTAAATCGCCTGCTGCCAAAAGTCTTCCAAGATAATAAATTGCAGCATCCGGGTCGGAACCGCGCATAGATTTTTGATAAGCCGAAATTATATCGTAATGTTGGTCGCCGTCACGGTCATAACGCACCGCATTAGAAGCCAAAATTTGTTCAACAGTAGCATCCTGTATATCTATACTATCCCCAAAATCTGCCGTCACAATACATAACTCTAACATATTTAATGCTCGGCGCACATCACCATTGGATGCGGTTGCGATTTTTTGCACCGAAAGTGGGGAGATTGAAAGATTTTTTCCTTTTTGTTGAGTTATTATTTGTATTCCCCTGTTTATCACCAAAATTATATCTTCTTTTGAAAGAGATTTAAACTCGAAAACAGTGGAACGGCTTAAAATAGCATTATAAACATAGAAATAAGGATTTTCGGTGGTAGATGCTATAAGAGTAATATCGCCGTTTTCTATGTATGAAAGCAAAATTTGTTGTTGTTTTTTATTAAAATACTGAATCTCGTCAAGATAAAGCAAAATTCCGTTTGCGGTATCTATTGTACCGATTTGGTTTACAATTTCCTTTATATCGGCAGTAGAAGCGGTGGTGGCGTTCAAATAACATAACTTTTTGCCGCTACTGTTTGCAATTATATTGGCAACAGTGGTTTTACCCACGCCCGACGGACCGTAAAAAATCAGGTTTGGTATATTGCCCGAATCTATAATTTTTCTTAAAATTTTGCCGTCACTTAATAGGTGGCTCTGCCCTGCCACCTGAGATATTGTTTTTGGACGCAAAGCGTCTGCTAACGGTGAATTCATATTTTTCACATCCTAACTTACTAATATTATATCTTGTTTTAAGCCCACTTTCAATACTCATTAAAGCAAATATTTTTTCATACAATTAAATATCTCAAAAAAGGGGCTTTTTACTTGTGAAAAAAACGCTTTTTATAAAAAATGCTTTAATTTTAACCGCCACATCATTATTGTTACGGTTATTCGGTATAATTTTCAAGGTTTGGTTGGCGCAAGAAATCGGAAGCGAAGGCATAGGTCTTTATCAACTGGTGTTTTCGGTGTATGTTTTGGCTTCGACCTTTGCTATGAGCGGTACATCTACCGCCGTTACCCGACTTGTAAGCGAAGAATTAGCTTTTTCTGATAAAAAAAGCGCACTTAAAATCTTAAAAAGAGCGATACAAATTTCGCTTGTTTTTGCGATTGCTACTGTTGTTTTGCTGTTTTTCGGCGCAAAATTTATTGGCACAACGATACTCGGCGACCCCCGCACAATACCGGCACTTAAAATTCTTCCCCTTTCTATCCCGTTTATCGGCATAACCTCCTGTCTTCGGGGATATTTCATTGCGCGTCGCAAGGCTTCACCTAATGCTTTAGGTCAAATTTTTGAACAAATAATCAGAATAGTCGTTATTTTCTGGCTTGTTTCAAATTTCAAACAAGACGGTCTTGCAAAATGTTGTTTTGCGGTGGTTTTAGGCGACGCTGCAGCAGAAATTCTTTCCTGCTTTCTTTTATTTTTGTTTTTTTGGAAAGATAAAAAGAAATTATCCGCATTATCTCAAAACTCACTCCGTAAATTGCCCATCATACGACGAATTTTACATATTTCTCTGCCGATTACAAGCAGTAGATATCTAAACTCTTTACTTCGCACCGCCGAAAATATATTAGTTCCTAAAAATTTAGCAAAATACCCCTATTCTTCCCAGTCTGCCCTGTCGCAATTTGGTATGATTAAAGGTATGGTTTTACCAATTTTGTTTTTTCCGTCTGCGATTTTAAATGCTGTTTCCACTCTCTTAATACCTGAAATTTCGGAATCGGTGGCTTTGGGACAAAAAAATGTGGTAAAAAATTCGTGTGAACGCATTTTCAAAATAACCACCCTTATAGGAATTCCGTTTTTTGCAATTTTCTTTATCGCAGGTGGTGAAATTGGTTTACTTATTTATAACGACCCATCGGTTGGTTTTCTATTAAAAGCCCTTTCACCCATTGTACCGCTTATGTATCTCGACAGTATTTGCGACGGGATATTAAAAGGGATGGACCAACAGGCTTTCTCTTTTAAAACCTGTATTTCCGATTCAGTAATACGCCTCATTTTAATTCTATTAATTTTGCCAAAAACAGGTCTTATGGGTTTTATTGTAATTATGTATTTTTCAAATCTTTTTACCTGTCTTTTAAACACACGTAGGCTGCAAAAAATAAGTGGCGCAAAAATGAATATACTCAAAAATATTATTATCCCCATTTTAACCGCGCTGATTTGTGCGCTTTTAAGCCGCGTTTTGTTTTCACAACTTTGTTCGGTATCTTTATTGGGATATTGCATAACTTTTTGCGTTTTTACCTGCGGAGTGTATATTTTAATTTTGTGGTTGCTGAAAATTGTAAAAAAAGAGGATTTTTTAAGATAAAAACCCCATAAATAGACGGTTTTTTAAACAAAAACACTATATTTTGTGTTTCAGGCGATTGTTTTACCCCTTGCAGTACACCTCTACGCAGTTGACATTTTCTATCGTCTGAGAAAGAGCAAAAAACGACCGAAAAATCGGTCGCTTTATCTTAAATTCGTAAAAAAATCTTTTAATATGGCAGAACACCTGTCTTCACAAATACCGGCATAGATTTCGGGCTTGTTGCCGAGCGGATAGTCGCACAAATTTATAACACTATCCATACAACCCGCCGTCTTGTCAAATGCACCGAAAACAACAGTTTTTATGCGAGAATTTATAATCGCACCTGTACACATGGGGCAGGGCTCAAGTGTTACATACAGTTCACAATCATCAAGCCGCCAACTACCCAATTTCTCGCAGGCAATATTTATAGCTTCAATTTCGGCGTGGGAGAGCGCATTTTGTTTTTGCTCACGCATATTATGTGCTTTGGAAATTATTTCGCCGTTTCGTACTATAACAGCACCCACAGGAACTTCGCCTTCTTTTGCCGCAACTTCGGCTTCTTTTAATGCTTCATACATAAATTTGCTATTCATAATTCACCTAATATAATAGGCGGTCAAAAGACCGCCTATTTAGTTTACATAATATTTTAAATAAAAAACATCATAGATTCTGCCAGGCAAATAATAATAAAAATTATTATCATAGGCGACAGGAAGAAAAATTTATAAAGCGCTCTTTTATCTGATGCAACATTGTCTTTTTTAAAGGTATATGCACGTTTTCTGCCTCTTAAAAGATAAGTTGCAACCAGACCTAATAATAACGAAATTATTAGATAAGCCGTGTATATAACATTCTGTGTTTCAACACTAATTCCTACAAACGCATAATCCAAAATAACCGAAACCGCGTTATTTACGGCATGTATAAGCACTGCAAGCCAAATAGAATTTGTCTTTACGGTAACAAGACCTAAAACTAATCCCACTAAAAACGCAAAAGGTATTTGCCCAAAATTACCGTGCATCATACCAAAAAGTAAAGCAGATACGAAAACCGCAAAACCATCGCCAAATTTTCGAAGTGCACCTAAAATAAATCCGCGACACGCAAACTCTTCTACCAAAGGCGGAACAATCGCAGTAGCAATAAAGGTTAACATAAAACCAAATATTCCTGTTGGGTTTTCGCCCGTATTAACCTCATATTCCACACCAAAGGAAGAAAGAAAATCACCCATTAAGGAGACTGTTATATTTGAAAAAGCGCAAAACGCAACACCTAATAATGTATAGGGTATTATATCCTTTTTCTTTGGTCTTTTAAAAAGAATCAGCGAAGAAATTCTATACTTTGACGCCCTGAAAATTAAAATAAAGGGCACAGTAAACATCAGTGAAGATAAAACTATTTGTAATACCTGTAAAAATGCGGAATCTGTAAGTAATTGGGTTCCCGCTTTACCAAACAAACCAAGAACTATACCTAAAAAACCACCTATTACTCCTGATATGCCCAACATAATAAGCAACGCACCACCTATTATTTTGGCTACCCTTTTAACCTGTTTCTTTTCTTCAAAAGTTTCGGGAGAGAACCCATAAGGTATTCTCTCACCGAAAGGACATTTTTCTTGAATTATGATTTGCGGTTCATTTATACTAAAATTTTCTACATTAAAATTAAACTGATTATCCATAAACCAATATTCTCCGTTTTAATTTTAACCGCAATTATTCTTCTGTTTCTCCGCCTTCATCTGCATCATCTGCTACATCCGCCTCTACAAGGCCTGCATCTGCATCTGCTTCTTCAGGTTTGTCGTTTACTTCGGTTTCATCATGTTCTGCAATGCCTACCGATAAAATCTTACGCACAGTTTCACCGTCTGAATTGGTGGTACGCATAACCTTTACACCTTTTGCAGGACGAGAAAATTCAGAAATATCATCAGCAAAAATACGAATGATTATACCATCATCAGCAATCATAATAATATCTGTTTCTTCAACAATAGGAAGAACAGCGGCAACATCGCCATATTTATCGGTGCGGTAGTTTTTAATACCCTTACCACCACGCGATTGCAAACGATAATCAGAAATATTACTAATTCGGCCATAACCTGTTTCGGTAATGGTAAGAACACGGGTGTTTTGGTCGCAGATAGCCATATCTACAACGCTGTCACCCTCTCGCATTGTAATTGCTTTAACACCGCGCGCAGTTCTACCCATTGTACGAACATCGCTTTCACGGAATTGAATAGCAAAACCTTTTTTAGTAGCAAGGAGAAGATTATCGTTGCCTGTTGTCATTCTAACAAACATCAATTCGTCATCTTCATCAATAGAAAGCGCAATAATACCGCTCTTACGGGTATTCTTAAATTCGGAAAGTTTGGTTCGCTTTATAATACCCTTTTTGGTTACCATACAAAGGAATCTTTCGTTATCATCCTTAACAGTGCAGGGGAGAATAGTAGTGATTTTTTCATCACTCATAAGAGGTATAATATTGACTGCATTAAGACCCTTGCTCTGACGACTTCCCTCAGGAATTTCGTAAGCCTTTATTCTATAAACACGACCAAGATTTGTAAACATCATTATACTATCGTGTGAAGAACATACAAACATATTTTGAACAAGGTCGTCTTCGCGGGTACTCATACCCTTTATACCTTTACCGCCACGATTTTGTACGCTATATTCACTAGCAGGAACACGCTTAATATAACCGTTTTGTGTTTTGGTGATAACACATTCTTCCTCTGGAATAAGGTCTTCTATATCCACTTCGCCTAAAACGTCTGAAATTTCGGTACGGCGGTCATCCGAAAATTTATCACGAAGATTGAGCGCTTCTGTCTTAACTATATCAAGAATTCTCTCTCTGGAAGCCAAAATTGCTTCACATTCCTTAATAAAATCAAGTTTTTCCTGTAATTCGTCCAAAATCTTCTGTTTTTCTAGACCCGACAACTTACCTAACTGCATCTGAACAATAGCAGTAGCCTGTATATCGTCAAGGTTAAAGCGTTCAATAAGTGCTTCTTTGCTTTCGGGGATACCTTTACTTGCGCGGATAATGGCAATAACCTCATCAATAAAGTCGAGCGCGATTTTAAGACCCTCTAAAATATGGGCGCGTTCTTCTGCTTTACGCTTATCGTAAGCGGTACGGCGCTCAATAATATCACACTGGAAGTCGATGCAGTTTTGAAGCATCTCTTTAAGGGTTAAAATTTGAGGTTTGCCATTTACAATAGCAAGTAAAATAGCACCAAAAGTAGTCTGTAAAGCGGTGTTCTTATAAATTTTATTAAGTACAACCTGCGGATTTGCATCCTTTTTAAGATCAATAATAATTTTGATACCGCCATCACGCTTACTGGAATAGTCAACTACATCATCTATACCCTCAATACGCTTATCAGCTGCTAAATCGTAAATATTCTTAACTAAATCTTGTTTTTTAACCTTATAAGGTATTTCTGTAATTACTATACGGAATCTGCCATTACGGGTTTCTTCAATTTCTGCCTTACCGCGAACAATAATTTTACCGCGTCCTGTAGCATAAGCGGCACGGATACCGCTTCTACCCATTATAATACCGCCGGTAGGGAAGTCAGGTCCCTTAATATACTGACAAATATCCTGAAGTTCAGCATCAGGGTTATCAATCAGACAGCACATACCGTCAATTACTTCGCCTAAATTGTGTGGCGGAATTTCAGTAGCCATACCAACCGCAATACCCGAAGAACCGTTAACTAAAAGTTGCGGAAAACGAACAGGTAAAACCGTAGGCTCTTCCAAACGGTTGTCATAGTTGGGACTAAAATCAACCGTTTCTTTATCAATATCATCAAGCATACTGTGAGAAAGACGGTTCATTCTCGATTCGGTATAACGGTAAGCGGCGGCAGGGTAGCCGTCTATATTACCAAAGTTACCATGTCCATCAATTAAAGGATAACGCAAAGAAAAATCTTGTGCCATACGAACCATCGCATCGTAAACACTCGCGTCACCGTGCGGATGGTATCTACCAAGCACCGAACCCACCGTATCAGCACACTTACGGTATGCTTTATCGGGAGTCAGGCTGTTTTCATACATTGTATAAAGTATTCTTCTATGAACAGGCTTTAAGCCGTCGCGTACATCCGGGATAGCACGGCCTACGAGAACTGACATAGAATATTGAAGCATACTTTGTCTTACTTCATCAACAATTTCTACCGGCTGAATGTTAGTTTCCTCATCACTCGGCCAATATACATTTTCTTGTTTTGCCATTATCTATCCCTCCTTAAATATCCAAATCGGTTGCAAAAATTGCATTTTCTTCTATAAACTTGCGTCTTGGCTCTACCTCTTCACCCATAAGCATTGTAAATGTTTCATCTGCAAGTTGGGCGTCTGCCATTGTTACTTTAAGCATTGTTCTATGTTCGGGGTCAAGTGTGGTTTCCCACAACTGCTCGGGGTTCATTTCACCAAGACCCTTATAACGCTGAACATCAACATTACCGCCAAGTTCTTCAATAAATCTATCTCTTTCTTCGTCAGTAAAAGCATCATAATACTTTTTACCCTTAGCCACGCGGTAAAGGGGAGGCTGTGCTAAATAAATATGTCCTGTTTCTATTAGTTCGGGCATATAGCGGAAGAAGAAAGTAAGTAAAAGTGTTCTTATATGGCTACCGTCAACGTCGGCATCGGCCATAATAACAATTTTATCATAACGCAGTTTATTTATATCAAAGTTTTCTGCAATACCTGTACCCAAAGCCACAACAACAGGGGTAAGTTTATCGTTACCGTAAACCTTGTCCACTCTTGCTTTTTCTACGTTGAGCATTTTACCCCATAAAGGTAATATTGCCTGATAGGTACTGTTTCTTCCCTCAACTGCAGAACCGCCTGCCGAGTCACCCTCAACAATAAAAATTTCGGTCTTTGTTGGGTCATCAGAAATACAGTCTTTAAGTTTTTCTGGCATACGGGTTTTACCGCCAATACCCGATTTATTACGCTGTAAATCACGCGCTTTTTGTGCGGCTTCACGCGCATTAGAAGAAGCAATAGACTTATCGAGAATAATTTTAGCCTCTTGTGGATGTTCTTCCAAATACTGCATAAGTTTATCAGCAACAATATTATTAACAAGTGTACCAATAGCAGTATTACCGAGTTTTGCCTTGGTTTGGCTTTCAAACTGTGCATCGGTAAGTTTAACCGAAACTACAGCAATAAGACCTTCGGAAATATCTTCACCTTTAAGGTTACTGTCAGCATCCTTTAAGAATTTAAAGTTTCTGCCGTATTTATTAACAACACGCGCAAGGCTTGTTTTAAAGGAAGATTCATGAGTACCGCCGTCTATTGTGTGAATAGTATTTGCAAAGGACATTACCTTTGTATCATAAGCCGTAGACCACAAGAGTGCTATTTCTGCCATAGAGTCACCTTGTGAGCCGCTTAAGTATATTACATCACTGTTAAGACGGTCTTTTTTACTCTTTTCAAGCAAATATTCAACATACGATTTAATACCGCCTTCAAAATGCAAATCTTCCTCTCTATCGGGTATATCTGCATCGCTTCTCTTATCCTGTAATACTACGCGTATACCTGCATTAAGAAAAGCCTGCTCGCGAAGACGCTGAAGCAAAATATCAAAATCATATCTTGTGGTATCTGTAAAAATGTTTGGGTCGGGTTTAAAGGTAACGGTTGTACCGGTTTTATCGGTTTTTCCTATAATTTCAAGTTCGGTTGCAATATTACCTTGTTCATATCTTTGTTTGTAGATATTTTCACCGTTGCAAACCTCAACCTCAAGCCAACTTGAAAGTGCATTAACAACAGAAGCACCAACACCGTGCAAACCGCCTGATACTTTATATCCGCTTCCGCCAAATTTACCGCCTGCGTGCAAAATTGTAAATACAACTGTTACAGTAGGAATTCCTTTTTGTGGATTTATACCCACAGGTATACCACGGCCGTTATCCGAAACTCTGATAATTCCATCATCTAAAAGTTCTACAGTTATTTTATCACAAAAACCTGCAAGGGCTTCGTCGATAGAGTTATCCACAATTTCATACACAAGATGGTGTAAACCGCGTTCACCTGTAGAACCGATGTACATACCCGGTCTTTTTCTAACCGCTTCCAGACCCTCTAATACCTGTATGGAATTTTCGTCATAATTCTCTGTTACAGGAGTAGTAATTTCGTTACTCATATTCTTTTCCTTTCAGTGTAACTTATTTTACTTTTATTCCCAATCTACGACTTAAAGTAGTAGGAGAAATTTGTGAAATATAAACTTTGTTTAAATTTTTTTGGTTTGTTAATATAAATGATTTCGGCAATTCATAAGAAACATTTATAACTTCTTTTCTTTTTTCGCAAAAATTTAAAAAGTCTCGCGTATTTTTTGAAACGGTGGTATTTTCTAAATCAAAAATACCTATAATGTTTTCTTGCCTTACAACATATTCTCCGCCGAGATGTATATACATTACAATACACCGCCGTTTCTTATTCTAAAAACCTTACCTTTTTTAAGATTTTCTATATTACTTTCATCACAACAAGTTAAAAATGATTGCATACCTTCTATGTGATTAAGCACAAAGTTCTGACGGGTTTTGTCAAGTTCACTCATAACATCATCAAGAAGAATTACAGGACATTCACCCGTTTTTTTGTGTATAACTTCAGCTTCTGCAAGTTTTACTGCCAATGCAACACTGCGTTTTTGACCTTGTGAGCCAAAACTTCTAGCACTTAAATCATTTATTTTAAATTCTAAATCATCCCTGTGAGGACCCACAGATGTAACACCTGTATACATATCTTCTTTTCGGGATTCTTTTAATTTTTCTAATAAATTTTCTTCCCCTAAAGAAATGTAATTTGTTTTTAAAATTTCTTTACCTTTTGAAATTCCATCATACAAAGACGGTAAAAATTCATTAAGTATTTTTAAATATCTTTTTCTGAATTCTATTATTTTTCTACCTGATAAAGCAATTTCATTTTCAAAAACATCAAGCATTACCGAAACAGTAGAATCATATTTATAGTCTTTTATGACCTTATTACGCTGTGTAACCGAGCGAAGATAATTTTTAAGTATTGAAATATAAGAAGGATAAATCTGACCTATACTTAAATCTAAAAATCTTCTTCTTATATTTGGTCCACCTGATACTAAACTTAAATCAGTAGGGGAGAAAACAACGGCATTAAATTTTCCTGCTAAAGAAGCGACAGAATTTAATTTATTTTCATTAAAAAATGCGTTTCTTTTTTGGTCTATTTCTATTCGTGCGTTGTTTTCTATCCCATTACTTTTAAAATCAAGCGAACAAATTGCTTTTTCTTCACCAAATTTTACAAAAATATCATCTTTCGTGCTTCTAAAACTTTTAGCACCAGTAAAAAACCATATAGCTTCGATTAAATTTGTCTTTCCTTGGGCATTTTCGCCACAAATGACATTCATTCCGTCATTTGGTAAAAGTTCGGCACAACTTAAATTTCGAAAGTTTTTACACTCTAGTCTTAAAACTATCATAAAATTTCAAAACCGCTGTCTTCAAATTCTACTTTGTCACCTTTGTGAAGTTTTTTGCCACGCATAGTACAAACTTCACCGTTTACTTTAACTTCTCCCTCTTGGATAACTATTTTTGCATGACCGCCGGTTACAACCATATCAGCCAATTTCATAGCACTATCAAGACGAATAAAATCTTCTTTTATTTTAATTTTAGAAAATTCCATTATTTCAACCTCATAGGCATTATCATATATTTAAAATTATCATTATCAATAGGAGTTATCAACACACCTGCATTAGAACCGTTGAATAAAATATTTATGTTTTCATCTTCTATTGCTTTTAAAGCATCAAGTAAGTAGTGATTGTTAAGACCTATTTCAAAATTTTCGCCTTCTAATTTTGTGTTAAAGGTTTCAGTCGCTCTTCCTTGTGATGTAGCACAAGTGAAAACTACATTTAATTCATTAAAATAACAACGAACAGGAGTAGTAAATGATTCACTTATAAGTAAAGAAACTCGCTCTATTGTGTTTATCAAATCTCTTGTATTAACTGTTACTTTTTGTTTATATTCTCTAGGAAGGGTTTTTTTATAATTTACAAAATCACCTTCTAAGAGACGAGAAATAAAATCATATCCATTTACATTAAAACTTATAAGTCTTTCTCCGACATTTATGTTAACATCTTCATTTTCGTCTTCAATAAGTTTTACTGCTTCATTTATAGCTTTGCTAGTTACTGTAAATTCAAATTCTTTTTGAATATCTGCTTTTTCTTTCTTAATAGCAAGACGATAACCGTCAATAGCAACAAACTGGATATTTCCATCAAACAAAGAAACATTTATACCGGTTAAAATAGGTTTACTACCCTCGGTTTGTGAAGCAGCAAAAGATGTACCTTTTTTTAATTGATTTAAAGTTTTTGCATTTATTGAAAAATTGTTTGTTTCATTAATAGTAGGCATTTCAGGAAAATCTGTTGCAGCCATACCCATAATATCAAAAGTTGCTTCATTACATTTAATATTGCAGTTGAGACGGTCATCAGCTGAAATTTCAACCTGCAAACCATTCATTTTTCTTAAAATTTCTGCCAAAAGACGGGCATTTATAACAATGTCTCCTTCTTCTTCACATTTAGCATAAATTTCTTTTTTCATTCCCATTTCAAGATTATATGCTATAAGTGTAATTTTTCCTTGTTCAGCAGAAATAAGTATACCTTCAAGTACAGGCATAGATGTTTTTGCACCAACTACGCTTTGTAGTTTTAAAACGGCTTCAAGCAATTTTGTACGTTCAACAGAAAAAATCATTTTTTTCCTCCTAAAAAAAATAAAAATAGCAGTAATAATAAGTAGTGTTAAAAATGTTAAAAACTTGGTTTTTTGCTTTATTAAAACTAAAAAGTGCGGTTTATAAAAAACTTGATAAAAAGTTAATAATTTGAATAAAAAATTTTTTTAACACCCAAAAGGACAACAAATGAAATAATTAAGGTGGAAATGTTAATAACTATTTTGGTTAAGGACACGAAGATTTTTAATAATATCCTCTACTAATTCCTTTTGATAAGGTTTGTCCTTTAAGAATGTTTCAATCTTATTAACATTGTAAAGAACAGTAGTGTGGTCTTTACCAAAAGATTCACCAATTTGCTTAAAAGAAAGGTCGGTTGTTTTTCTTGCAATATACATTGCAACCTGACGAGCAAGAGCTAACGACGCGGTTTTTCTGTTGGAAAGAATATCACTTACAGAAACGTTATATGTTTTAGCAACCTCGCTTATTATATTTTCGACCTTAATAGGTTCGGGTTTATCATCGGTAATAACGTCGCGCACAATAGTTTGTACAACCGAAAGGGAAGGCGAACGGGATTGGATTGTTATGTATGCTTGAAGTTTTTTAATAACGCCTTCAAGTTGTCTGGTATTAGATTTTATATGTTCGGCAATGAAGTAAACAATATTTTCTTCCAGAGTAATGCCAAACTGTTGAGATTTCTTATTTATAATACCTACCCTTGTTTCAAAATCGGGATTACTTATATCTGCAAATAAGCCACCCTCCAAACGGGAACGGATACGGTCGTCAAGGGTTTTGATTTCTCTTGGTGGACGGTCTAGCGTTACCACAATCTGTTTATTGTTTTGATAAAGAGCGTTAAAGGTATTAAAAAACTCTTCCTGTGTTTGTTCTTTACCTGCGATAAAATGTATATCGTCAATTAAAAGAACATCTACATTACGGAATTTATTGCGAAAGTCGTCAATTGTACCAAGGCCTAACTTACCTTGTTGCAAAGATGTAATAAGTTGGTTTGTAAAATCTTCACTTCTAATGAATTCTATATTTTTTCTTGGAAATTTTTTCTTTATGTGGTTTTTGATAGCGAGCATCAGATGGGTTTTACCAACACCCGATGGACCATATATAACAAGCGGGTTATATGCGGTTTGTGGAATTTCACTCTCGGCAACAGCAAGGGAAGCCGCGTGAGCAAAACGGTTGGTGGAACCCACAATAAAATTATCAAAGGTAAAGAAATCTTCAAAGGAAAGACCAGCGGAAAATTGCTCGGCTTTTAAAATTTCTTCTTCCTCATCGCGAAGGATAATTTTAAATTCCATATCAACGCCCATTACGGTTTTTATGCATTTATTGAAAAGGTCGGTATAGGTTTGTTCCACAACACCTTTTTTATATTCATCGTTAATAGAAACAGTAAATTCACAGTCGTTGAAAAAAACCGGTTTTAAATCTTTTAAAAAGCAGTTAAAAGCAACCTCTGAAATAAAGTTTTTACATTCGTCGCATATCGCGTTCCAAATTTCGTCCAAAGGATTATTTGACAATTAAATCACCTCTTGAATTTTGAAAATTCTTTTATTTTTTGCTTATAATATAATATATCTATATTAGTATATCATATTAATATAAATTTTGCAACTTTTTTAATTATTTTGGGGGATAAAAATGAAAGGCAGAACTGACCTTATAATAGAGCTTGAAAAAGACACCGAAAAAAGCCTGTTTTATGAAGAAAATTTTGGGCAGATAAAGGTGATGTTTTCAAGCCTTGAAGATAAAAACGATTATGAAAAACCAAAAGGAAAATATGCTACAGTGAGGCTTGGAAATATCGAAAAATTGACAGATTTTAGAATGGCGGAAAAGGCAATTATTTTTTGCCTTAAAAAACTTTTAAAAAACACGCCCAAAAATGTACTTGTAGTAGGGCTTGGAAACCGCGAAATCACAAGTGATTGCATAGGGCCACATACGGCAGAAAGGATACTTGCGACCCGTCATATAAAGGGCGAATTTGCCCAAAAAGTGGGTTTGGAAAAATTAAAAAGCGTATCGGTAATAGAGCCCGGAGTACTGGGGAAAACGGGCATAGAAACAGCCGAAACGGTTTCTGCTTTGGTGCAAAAAATAAAGCCCGATGCGGTTATTGTAATAGACGCTTTATGTGCTCAAAATGCAGAAAATCTATTTTCTGTAATACAGTTTTGCGATAGCGGAATATCCCCCGGTTCGGGTGTGAAAAATACCCGTCGTGAACTAAGTGAAAAAACATTGGGAATACCTACAGTTGCCATAGGTGTTCCCACGGTGGTAGAAGCCGATTTTATAAAGGGGGCTTCTTGCGAAAATTTACTTGTAACACCAAAAGATGCCGACCTCCTTTCTCGTCATATAAGCGAACTTTTGGCACAAGCCATAAATGTTTTTCTGCAACCCGACTGCGACCGCGAAATTATTTTAAATCTGGTCTAAAAGACGTGATTCGGGCATAAAATAAATCGAGGTGTCGCGATGAATAAACATTACTCTTTTATAAGGCTTGTGGTTTGTTATACCGTGTGTGTATTTTTTATGGTATATTGTTTTTACGGTACAATACAATTTAACAATAAAACTACACCGACATTCACCGACATCTTTATTAAAAATACAGAAAAAAGCGATAAAAATACCGAAAAAACTGAAAAAGCCGAAAAAAATTCTTCTAAAGACCAGAAAACCGCCGAAAAAACTGAATCTGTTTCGTCTAAAACGCAAAAGAGTGAGAGTGTTGCGGTATCAAATTCGGCAATAAAGGGCAAAATAGTAACAAGATATATTTCACCTTATAAAGCACCCCAGTCTTACGGTGGGGTTTATATGAAAAATTCTACGGGAACAAGTGTGAATATAAAGCAATTGCTTTATAAAAAACTCGATTTTAAAATAGAAAAAAACAGTTCACCGCAGGTGCTAATAATTCACACCCACACCACAGAAACTTTTATGCAAAAGGACGCAGAATATTATACCGCGGACGATAAAGCGAGAACTACCGATAACAACAAAAATATGGCGAAAATAGGCTCTATAATAGCCAAAAAATTAAATGATAACGGGATAAAAACCATACACGATACCACCAAACATGATTATCCCGAATATACCGGCAGTTATACGCGCGCGGCAAAGACAATTACTTCCTATTTAAAGAAATATCCCAGTATAAAAATCGTATTGGATTTGCACCGTGATTCGGTTTCGGCAGACGGCGGAAAGGCAAAATTGGTTACACAAATAAATGGCAAAAATGCGGCACAGGTAATGCTTGTTATGGGCTCGCAAACAGGCGGAATTACCGGTTTTCCAAACTGGAAAGAAAATCTATCCTTGGCTTTTAAATTACAACAGACAATAGAAGCAAAATATCCAACCCTTGCACGGCCTTTGATGTTGGCTTCAAAAAAATATAATGAGTCCCTTTCAAAAGGTTCTTTGCTTATAGAATTCGGCACAGAAGCCAATACTTTGAGTGAAGCCACCTATTCGGCAGAACTTGTCGGAAATTCATTAGTCAGTTTATTGAATACATTAAAATAGAGGTAAAAATGAAAGATTTTATAAGAAAAATGACTGTTTCCGCAATCGTTTCTTTATGTATTATTTTTGGCTTTTGGGCTATGTGTAAAGCGTATAGCGCCATAAGACAAACAGGGTTTGGCGAAATACGAAATGCGGTAGAAATAAAGGAAAAAGAAATACGTTTTTTCGATTATACAGTATAAAAAAGAAAGCCACCGCCAAAATGACGGTGGCTAAATGATTTTATTGAATTTTAGTCAAGGTTTTTACCGCAACAGCGTTTGTATTTTTTACCGCTGCCACATGGGCAGAGAGCGTTTTTACCCACAGCGCCTTTGCCTTTTACGGTTTGTGGCTTGTCGCCTGCATTTGTTTCGTTAGCAACCTTTTCGCGCTTAACTTCTTCGTCTTTCTTTATACGAACACTCATAACAAGTTTTGCGGTTTGTTCGCGTATGGCATTTGTCATAGCCTCAAACATATCGTAACTATCATTGCGATATTCAACAACAGGGTCGTGCTGACCGTAAGCACGAAGACCTATACCGTGGCGCAATTGGTCCATAGCATCAATATGGTCCATCCAGTTGGTATCAACACTGCGAAGCAACATTACGCGCTCAATTTCGCGCATCATTTCACTGCCAAATTCTTGTTCGCGTTTTTCGTAAAGGGTGTGCGCCTTTTCTTTCAAGTTTTCGGCAATTTCTTCACGGGAAGTATTGCCCAGTTCTTCTGCATTAAAACGCAAATCTGAAGGCTCGGTTATCCAACCCAAGAAATATTCGCGAAGACCGTTTAAATCCCAATTATCGTGAACTGTATCATCAGCCAAGAAAATAGAACAGTAAGAATCAATTGTATCGTCAACCATTTTAATAACGGTTTCTTTTATATCTTCTCCGTCCAAAACCTTGTTACGCTGAGAGTATATAAGTTCACGCTGTTTGTTCATAACATCGTCGTATTGAAGCACATTCTTACGGATGGCAAAGTTTATGCCTTCCTTTTTCTTTTGCGCGTTTTCAATAGTGTGTGAAAGCATACTGTTTTCGAGTGGCATATTTTCATCCACGCGCAAGGTATCCATAAGTGTGGATATTCTCTCACCGCCAAAAAGACGCATAAGGTCGTCTTCAAGCGATATAAAAAATTGAGTATTACCGTTATCACCTTGACGACCTGCACGGCCACGCAACTGGTTGTCTATTCGGCGTGAATCGTGACGCTCTGTACCGATAATGGCAAGACCGCCAGCATTTCTCACGGCATCTGCTTCGGGGGCAATTTCTGCCTTAAATTTGTTATAATATCTCGAGTATTTTTCGCGCGCTGAAAGGATTTCTTGGTCTTTTGTTTCGGCAAAACCCGTGGCTTCGGTTATAAGTTCTTCCGAAAGCCCGTCATGGCGTAAAGCCGCTTTTGCCAAATATTCGGCATTACCGCCAAGCATAATATCGGTACCACGACCTGCCATATTAGTAGCAATCGTAACGGCGCCCAATTTACCTGCTTGCGCTATAATTTCAGCTTCCTTTTCGTGATGCTTTGCGTTAAGTACATTGTGTGCAATGCCGCGTTTTTTGAGAAGTGCCGATAAAAGTTCACTCTTTTCAATAGTGACAGTACCCACAAGCACGGGTTGACCTTTTTGGTGACATTCTGTAATTTTATCAATAACCGCAAGAAGTTTCCCTTTTTCGGTTTTGTAAACCACATCGTTTTCGTCAACACGGGCAATGGGTTTGTTGGTGGGAATTTCAATAACATCAAGGTTGTAAATTTGTTGGAATTCGGCTTCTTCGGTCATAGCAGTACCTGTCATACCCGAAAGTTTGTTGTATAGGCGGAAGAAGTTTTGGAAAGTGATGGTTGCCAAGGTTTTTGACTCTTTGGCTATTTGTACACCTTCTTTGGCTTCGATTGCTTGGTGCAAACCTTCGTTATAACGTCTGCCGAACATAAGACGGCCTGTAAATTCATCAACAATTATAACCTCGCCGTCTTTTACCACATAGTCAACATCACGCTTCATTATACCGTGTGCGCGAATAGCCTGATTTATGTGGTGGGCAATGGCAATGTTTTCGCTATCGTTAAGGTTTTCAATCTGGAAAAAGTCTTCGGCTTTTTTAACGCCTGACGGGGTTAAGGTGCAACTCTTAGCCTTTTCGTCTACCACATAGTCGCCGTCGTAATTGGTTTCACTATCACTCGCTTTGTCATCCATTTCTTTGATTTTAAACATTTTCAAAGTACGGGCAAAGCGGTTTGCCGCAGTATAAAGGTCGGTAGATTTTTCGCTCTGACCCGAAATAATAAGCGGAGTTCTGGCTTCGTCTACAAGGATAGAGTCAACTTCGTCGACAATGGCAAAATTATGCTCTCGTTGAACCTTTTCGTTTTTGTATATTACCATATTGTCGCGCAAGTAATCAAAACCGAGTTCATTGTTGGTGCAATAGGTGATATCTGCTTCGTAAGCGGCGCGCTTGTCTGCCTTGGTCATTCCGTGAACAATAAGGCCAACCGTAAGACCCATAAACTTATAAAGTTTGCCCATCCATTCCGAGTCACGCTTTGCAAGATAATCGTTGACGGTTACAATATGAACGCCTTTGCCAGAAAGCGCATTTAAGTAAGCGGGTAAAGTAGCAACCAAGGTTTTACCTTCACCGGTTTTCATTTCGGCAATACGGCCTTGATGAAGCACAATGCCGCCTATAATCTGAACGGGGAAGTGGCGCATACCAAGTACGCGGTCACCAGCTTCGCGACAAGCGGCAAATGCTTCGGGTAAAATATCATCAAGCGTTTCGCCGTTTGCCAAGCGGTCGCGAAATTCTTTTGTCTTTGCGCGTAACTGGTCGTCAGTAAGGGCTTTATATTCTTCTTCAAGTCCTAAAACTTTTGCTTGTAACGGCAAAATTCTTTTAATTTCTTTTTGGCTGTAATCGCCGAAAAGTTTTTTAAACAAACCCATTATTTAATACCTCATAGATATAATAATTATTATAATTACATCTATTATACTACAAAGAAACGAAAAAATATAGTATAATTTGTAAATTTTTAGATTTGGTTCAAAATTCCTTGAATATTGTACTTTTACTACCGAAAAATAATAAAAAAGGAGGGTAAACAATGCAAAAAAGTTCATCAAATTTTATAAAAGGTTTGGGCGCCGGAATGATTGCAGGTGCAACCGCAGTAATCGTTGGTAAAATGGTTATGAAAGACAATAAAAAAATCGAAAAAGGCGGCGCCAAGGTTATCAAAGCCGCAGGCGAATTGGTAGACGGAGTACAGACAATGTTTAGATAAAATTAGGAGTTGTATCGTTAGAGATACAACTCCTTTTCTTTTATTTTTTGTGCGATTTTTTGCATACGCTCTTTATCCACTTTTAAGACCTTGCGGTCATAACTTAAAAGACCATTTGTTTCATCTTCCACGTCCGAAACTTGGGTGTAAACAGTGGCGCAAAGTCCTTTTTCAATAAGCGGAATAATTTCTGTGTTATAAAGGTTTTCGATAGCGTCCATAAATTCGCTTTGTGTTTTAAAAAAGCGGTACCCGTAGGTGTTATTTGTATTTGCAACGTGCCCCACGGGCTTATAGGAATAACCGCCAAATTCAGATAAAACAAAGGGTTTGTTGCTTTTTTTGAACTTTACTTTTTTGAAATATACGTGCTCACTTGTGACATCGCTTTTTGGGGAGCGGAACCAACCCGAAGCGGTATCGAAAATGCGGCAAGGGTCAAGAGATTTAAAATAATCGTACATATTTGCGCTGTCAAACTGTCCCCATCCTTCGTTGAAAATGGTCCAATAAACAATAGACGGGTGGTTGTAAAGGGTTTTTATTGTGCTTTCAGCGCAAGTTTTAAATGCTTTTCGGGTCGCCTTATTCTTGTGCAGAAATTTGTCAGGCAACTTTTTCATACCTATTGTTGGCAACGCGGTGTCGCGAATAAATGAATAATCGCCATTATTCACAAAATCTTGGAAAACTGCTATTCCGTAAATATCGCAGTAGTAATAAAAGATTTGCGGCTCTATTTTGATATGTTTTCTAAGCATATTAAAGCCGAGTTCTTTCATCCGCAAAATATCATTTTTATACTCTTCGGGGGCAGCAGGGGTGAAAATGCCGTCGGGGTAGTAGCCTTGGTCTAAAAGGCCGTGGAAAAAGTATGGTTTTCCGTTAAGGCAAAGGCGGGGGATGCCGTTTACAACTTTACTTTCAATTTTTCTGAAAGCCAAGTATGACGAAATCTCGTCTTCGCCCGATTTTACGGTAAAATTATATATATTAGGTGTTTCGGGTGTCCACAAAAGTGGGCTGTCGATAATAATTTCTACTTGCCCGTCTTTTATTTCAAAATCTCTATTACCATCGGGTGTTTCTAAGGTTAAAACACCTGTTTTTATACTACCAACTTCAATATGTGCAGATTTGTCATCGCAACGAATGGTTATGTCCCTAATATATTCTTTCGGCACACTTTCAAGCCATACCGTTTGCCAAATTCCCGAAACGGGGGTATACCACATACCTCCGCGTTTGTGCTTTTGTTTTCCGTAGGGCAAAACGTGGTTATCAAGGTCGTCTTTTGCAATAACAACAATTGTGTTGTTGGGTTTTAAGTTTTCGGTTATATCAAAACAAAATGGGGTGTAACCATCTTCGGCTTCACCGATTTTTACGTCGTTTAGATATACAGTGGCTTTTTGGTCCACCGCACCAAAGTGCAGTAAAACTCTGCCTTTGTTAAAATCTTTAGGCAGAGAAAATTCTTTTTTATATATTAGGTAGTCGCTGTCGGAGATTAAGCGATTTATACCCGATAAAACTGATTGGGGACAAAAGGGAACAATAATTTTTTCGGTAAATTCGGTTGGTATTTCTCCTGTTTTATTGGTGCAAAAATTCCATTTGCCGTTAAGCGAGAAAAAAGAATCTCGCTTCATTTGTGGGCGTGGGTAAATGTTCCAATTATCAATATTAAAATTTTCACCATTTTCGGTATAAAGGGTTATAAGTTTATTGTTTTTCAAAATATCACCTTTATATGTATTTAAATTTGTGCTGTTGTGCAGAATATAGACTGATTTTTCCCGAAATGAGATAACATACTGCGACTGTCGGTATAAAATACCACATACCAACACCAGAAAAAAGTTCTATTCCAAGAAAAATGGAAGCGAGAGGACAGTTGGTAACACCGCAGAATAATATTACCATACCAAGTGCCGCGCCAAAGGGGATAGAAAGACCTAAAAGTGAAGAAATCAAAGCCCCGAAAGTAGCACCGATAAATAGGGTAGGCACAATCTCGCCGCCTTTATATCCTGCGGCAACGCAGATACAGGTGAAAAGCATTTTTAAAGCAAAGGCTTCGGGGCGGAAAGTGCCGTTTTCAAAGATGTGCTCTATAATATTTACCCCTGCGCCGTTATAGTTCTGATTTCCTATAATGAAAGTAAATAAAATAATCATCGCGCCACCGACAATTATTCTGTGGTAGGGGAGTTTAAAGATTTGTTTTGCAAATTTACTGCTGTATTTTAAAGCGTAACAAAAAGCGATACTTAAAAAAGCGGTTAATAAGGTTAAAATCGCAACTTTTAAGATGATATGTAATGAAATGTCGGGCACATCCGATAGGGTAAATCGCTCGGGGTGAGCACCTATAAAGGCAGCGGTAAAAAAGCCCGAAAGCGAGGAAATAAGGCAAGGGATGACCGATTTCAAATGAATAGTACCAACTTTTACTATTTCCAAAGCAAAGAAAAATGCCGTAACAGGTGTGCCAAACACCGCCGAAAAAACACCAGCCATACCGGCACGAATTAAAATTTCAGATTGGTCTTGGTTTAAGCGAAAAAGTCTCGAAATCAGCGAGGAAAGACTGCCACCTATCTGTAAAGCCGCGCCCTCACGCCCTACTGAAGCACCAAAAAGATGGGAGAGAACCGAGGATATAAACACCCCGACAGAAAGCCAAGGTGACAACTTTTCTTTACCGTTACAAGCAAGTAAAACGCTGTCAGTACCCGCTCCAGAAATTTTGAGTTTTTGATATAAAAAAACAGTAAGTAGGCCGCAAATAGGCAATAGAAGTATCAGCCAAATATTAGCAAATCTAATGGTTGTTATAAAACCTATAGCAAGAGAGAAAACTGCGCCCGTAACACCACCTAAAATGCCTAAAATAAGACTTGACAAAATAAGTTTTAACCAATTTTTCAAATTGAAAGATTGTTCCAACACAATACGTCTCCTTTGATGGTTTTTGTATATTATATCATTAAATTCAAAGATAAGCAATAAAAAAAGCACATCCTTGCGGATATGCTTTTTGTTGGCTGGGGCACAAGGATTCGCCGTCTGCTTCGCATACTGTTTCGCTTGTCGACCCAATGCCTTGCATTCGGTACCCGACTGCGCGCTCTTCGCTAAAAACAGTCCACAGGACTGTTTTTTACGCTTCAGACCTTCTCAGGTTCGAATCCTTTTATTGTTGATAAAAATTCAGGAACCAACCTAAAGGTTGATTCCTGAAAATTGGCTGGGGCACAAGGATTCGAACCTTGAAATGACGGAGTCAGAGTCCGTTGCCTTACCGTTTGGCGATGCCCCAATATTTAATTAACAAGAATATTATACCCCTTTTTAAAAATATGTCAAGAAAAATTTTAAAAAACACCTTGAAAAACCTATAGATTTATGTTAATATACATACGTTCGGGGGCGTAGCTCAGCTGGGAGAGCGTTTGACTGGCAGTCAAAAGGTCATGGGTTCGATCCCCACCGTCTCCACCAAGCACACAAGTCCAATCTTTATGGTTGGTGTTGTGTGCTTTTTTATTTGTGGTGGGGATCGAACAAGGAGGGAGCGAAGCGGAAGAAAATAACCTAAATGGTTGTTTTTGCCGACGTGGCAACGAGCGAAGCGAGGCGATAGGCGCGGGAGCGCCGAGATAAATCCCCACCGTCTCCACCATTTTAAAGAATCGCAGAATCTTCCGGTTTTGCGATTCTTTATTTTTTGTACAAAAGGGGTCGAACACGAGAGGTTTTTGGCGTGATTTAATATGTATCGGTTAGAAAGTACATAAAGTATAAAAAACACGAAAAGTTTTTATGTGGTTAAACTATTGCGAATTGTTGTCGGGCTTGGTATAATTTTAAAGGTGATTTAAATGATAAAAATTCTTTTTGTTTGTCACGGCAATATATGTCGCAGTCCGATGGCGGAGTTTTTGATGAAAGAACTTGTGCACGAGAGTGGATGTGAAGATGAGTTTTATATAGAATCGGCGGCGACCTCGCGCGAAGAAATCGGAAACGGTGTTTATCCGCCCGTGAAACGCATATTAGATGCACGCGGTATTGACTGTTCACAAAAACGTGCGCGACAAATGATAATCGCAGATTATCAAAAATTTGATTATATTATATGTATGGACAGTTATAATTTGCGGAATATGGAGCGTATTGTGGCCGATAGAGACCGCAAATATAAAAAATTGCTTGATTTTACCGATACACCACACGATGTTGCCGACCCGTGGTATACGGGTGATTTTGATACTACCGAAAAAGAGATAGAGGCAGGGTGTAAAGGGTTATTTGAGTTTATAAAAAAGCAAATGTAAAAAGGTGATTTACGGATATGTTTAGTGTGATTTTTGATATGGATGGTACACTGCTTGATACACAGCGCATTTGCATTCCCGCGTGGGATTGGGCGGGTAAAAATCAAGGGTATCAAAATGTGGGGAAATATATTCCGAATGTTTGCGGCACAAATGAAAACGGGTGGACAAGGTTTTTGCTCCAAAAATTTCCGCAAATTGATATGGCGCGTTTTAAATCTGATGCGAGAGAATATATTGTTAAAAATCTCGTGGTGCGTTTTAAACCGGGCGCTAAAGAATTGCTCCAATATCTTAAAACGAGAAATGTCAAAATCGGTTTAGCCACGGGCACTTCTCGTCGGTCGGTTGAGCATCATCTTAAAGCGGTGGGCATCGCGAATATATTTGATGCTACTGTCTGCGGTACCGAGGTGGCAAACGGCAAGCCTGCACCCGATGTGTTTTTGGAAACTGCAAGGCAATTAGGAGTAGACCCCGAAAAGTGTTTTGTTTTTGAAGATTCTGAAAACGGCATCCGCGCGGCTGCGGCGGCAGGAATGAAAGCCATCGGTATAGCCGATATAAAACCGTTTTGCGATGAAGTTAAGAATCTGATGTATTGTGAATTTGAAGATATGCATCAAGCGATAGATATGTTTGAAACAATGTAAAAAACACCCCTTGCCACACTGTCGTGGCAAGGGGTGAATTGTAATTTACCCTTCAAGCATTGCTAAAATTTGGGCTTTAGGACGTGCACCTGCCGATTGATTGACAATTTTTCCGTCTTTCATAACAACCAAGGTTGGTATACTCATTACACCGAAATCTGCTGCCAATTCGGGCTCTTCATCTACATTTATTTTGGCAACCAGATATTCGGGATGTTCATTTGCGATTTCGTCCACTATGGGCGATACCATACGGCAAGGACCGCACCATTCGGCAAAAAAGTCTAAAAGAACGGGTTTTGGGCTGTTTTTTATTTCTTTGAAATTGTTTTTATTTATACTTAATACTGACATATTTCATACATCCTTTCTTTTTTGTATTTTTAGTATAACCGATATTTAAAAAATGTGTCAAGCATTTTCGGCAAAAGAATATAAAATAGAATCAGCCCAAACAATTAAGCTAAAAAATAAACCCGCAAGTCCATTGGAACTTGCGGGTTTTTAATTTTATTATTTATCACGTTTTTTGAAGTTTTTGCGGGGCTTACGAGGAGCTTCCTCATCTGCGCCTTCTTCAACAACTGCGCCATTAACTTCAACCAAAGCATCTCTGCGGGAAAGATTGATTCTGCCCTGGTCGTCAATTTCGGTAACCTTTACGATTACTTGGTCGCCAACTGCAACAACATCTTCAACCTTTTCGACACGCTTAACGTCGAGTTTTGAAATGTGAACAAGACCTTCTTTGCCGGGTGCGATTTCAACAAATGCGCCAAAGGTCATAAGACGGGTAACCTTACCGCTGTAAATTGCGCCGATTTCGGGGTCGTTTGCGATAAGCTCAACAATGCCAATAGCCTGTTTAGCCTTTTCAATATCAAGGCCCGATACAAATACTCTACCGTCTTCTTCGATATTTATGGTACATTCGCACTGTTCTTGGATAGACTGAATAACCTTGCCCTGTTTACCGATAACATCACCAATCTTTTCGGGGTTGATAGCGGTGGTGAGCATCTTGGGAGCATAGGGTGACAATTCTGCACGATATTCAGGGATACATTTGAGCATTACTTCGTCAAGGATGTGCATTCTTGCCTTATTGGTCTTCTGGAATGCTTCCTTAATAATGGCAGGGGTAAGACCGTGAACTTTGAGGTCCATCTGAATAGCGGTGATACCCTTGTGAGTACCTGCAACCTTAAAGTCCATATCGCCGTAAAAGTCTTCAAGACCCTGGATGTCTACCATAGTCATAAAGTCGCCGTAAACACCGTCGTCACCTGTGATAAGACCGCAAGAAATACCTGCAACAGGAGCCTTAATCGGAACACCTGCAGCCATAAGAGCCAAGGTAGAACCACAGATAGAGCCCTGTGAAGTAGAACCGTTAGAAGAAAGAACTTCACTTACTACGCGGATAGCATAGGGGAATTCGTCAACACTGGGGATAACGGGAACCAAAGCCTTTTCAGCCAAAGCACCGTGACCGATTTCGCGTCTGCCAGGGCCGCGCGAGGGTTTGGTTTCGCCAACAGAGTAGGAGGGGAAATTATAGTGGTGGATATATCTCTTGGAAACTTCTTCGTCAAGACCGTCAAGCTTTTGTGCTTCGCTAACAGGTGCCAAAGTAGCGATTGAGAGAACCTGTGTCTGACCACGGGTAAACATACCACTACCGTGTACACGGGGGAGAAGGTCAACCTTTGCGTCAAGCGGACGGATTTCGTCAATACCACGGCCGTCAACACGCTTCTTTTCGTCTTTAAGCCAAGCGCGAACAACGTGCTTCTGAACCAAGTACATAATTTCGTCGAGTTTTGCTTCGTTGCCTTCAAAACGCTCGTCAAATTTTTCGTGAACAGCATTATAAATTGGGAGTAAAGCAGCGTCGCGAACGAGTTTATCGTCTGTATCAAGTGCTTTTTTAACATCTTCGATGCAGAATTCTTCGATTTCTGCCATGATTTCGGGGTCGGGGTCGTTAGACTGGAACTCAAACTTCTCTTTACCGATTTCAGCAACGATGCCGTTAATGAATTTAACAACTTCTTTATTAACTTCGTGACCTGCCATAATGCAGTCGAACATTAAGTCGTCAGGAATTTCGTTACCGCCGGCTTCAATCATAGCAACCAAGTCAGCAGTTGAAGAAACGGTCAAAGTAAGGTCGGTCTTTTCTCTTTGTTCTAATGTGGGGTTAATAACGATTTCGCCGTCAACAAGACCAACATTTACACTCGAAATAGGGCCTGCCCACGGAATATCAGAAATTGCGATTGCGGTGGAAACACCGATAGCAGCTGCAACTTCGGGTGAGCAGTCAGGGTCAACCGACATAACGGTAGCTACAACCGAGCAGTCGTTACGCATATCCTTGGGGAACAAGGGGCGGATAGGACGGTCGATACAGCGAGAAGCCAAAACAGCCTTGTCCGAAGCCTTACCTTCGCGGCGTGTGAAAGAGCCGGGGATACGACCTACCGAGTACATTTTTTCTTCATAGTCAACCGAAAGGGGGAAGAAATCCACGCCTTCGCGGGGTTTTGCCGAAGCAGTTACGGTACAAAGAACACAGGTGTCACCGTATTTTGCCATAACAGCGGCATTTGCAAGGCCTGCCATCATACCGGTTTCAAGTTTTAACGGACGGCCTGCAAGGGTTGTTTCATAAACTTTGTAGTTTTCGAACATTTGAAAATCTCCTTTTTTATTTTTAATTTGAGACCTTCGGTTAGCAATAAATCCAATGTCTAAAAAAGTAGGCACTCGATTTACCGCTAAAGCACGAAAATCTCATAATTTTTTGAATTAAATAGTTTTCAAGGCAGACTGCTATAAAAACAGCCTGCCTTTTTGAGCGTAAATTACTTACGAAGACCGAGTCTCTTAACGATAGAACGGTATCTTTCAATGTCGTTCTTCATAAGGTAAGCGAGAAGGTTTCTTCTGTGACCTACCATTTTGAGAAGACCGCGGTAAGAATGCTTATCCTTAGGATGTGTCTTAAGGTGAGCATTAAGTTCATTGATTCTTGTAGTAAGAAGAGCAATTTGAACTTCAGGTGAACCGGTGTCGCCTTCGTGGGTGGCATATTCAGCCATAACCTGATTCTTAACGTCTTTAGTCATCACTTTCACTCCTTTTAAAAATTTACCCTGCGTAAACCAAGCGATAGGTCAAAGTGAGTCCCTTTAAGGGCGGACACCTAAAGCATAGTATACGTAAGCCAAAACATTATAACACAATAGTTTTAAAAAGTAAAGAGTTTTTTTGAAAATATAAAAAACGCGGCTTTCAAAATGAAAACCGCGTTAGAAAATGGGTTATCTCTGTACTCGACCGGAACCGTCACCGCCTGCAAGTTTTTCAACTTCCGAAACGGTAACACGATTGTAGTCGGCTTCAATAGAGTGCTTGAGAGCTGAAGCTGCAACTGCAAATTCAATAGCGTCTTTACTCGATTTGCCCGAAAGGAGCGCATAGATAAGACCGCCACCGAAACTGTCGCCGCCGCCTACGCGGTCAACAATGTGGAGATGATAAGATTTTGAGAAGTGATAATCTTCACCATCATAAAGCATACCTGCCCAGTCGTTATCACTGGCAGAGATAGAAGAACGAAGAGTGATAGCAACCTTTTCAAAACCAAACTTATCAGCCAATTGTTTAGCAACGCTCTTGTAACCGTCATGGTTAAGTTTGCCGCCGTAGATGTCGGTGTCTTCTGCTTCAATACCGAAAACATCCTTAGCATCTTCTTCGTTAGAAATGCAAACGTCAACATACTTGCAAAGTTCGGTCATAGCAGCTCTTGCTTCTTCACGTGACCAGAGTTTACTACGATAGTTTAAGTCACAAGAAATTTTAACGCCTTTTTCGTGTGCTTTAATACAAGCTTCTTTACAAATTTCAACAACATTGGGGCCTAAAGCGGGGGTAATACCTGTAAAGTGGAACCAGTCTGCACCTTCGAAGATAGCATCCCAATCAAAGTCAGCAGCAGTTGCTTCTTGGATAGAAGAATGTTTACGGTCGTAAATACAAACCGAGCCACGTTGTGAAGCGCCTTTTTCCATATAATATACGCCTATACGATCGCCACCGCGAACAATTTTGGTGGTATCAACGCCGAAACAACGAAGACTGTTAATTGCAGCCTGACCGATAGCGTGATCGGGCAACTTGGTTACATACGCGCTGTCCATACCGTAGTTTGCAAGGCTTACTGCAACATTGGCTTCACCGCCGCCAAAGGTTGCCTGAAACTGGTCGTTTTGTAAAAAACGATAATAACCGTTGGGAGAGAGTCTTAACATGATTTCTCCAAAACTAACTATTCTTGCCATATTATTTTTCCTCCATTTTTTCAAGTGCTTCTTTTACAAAGAAACTGCCGCCGATAGCTTCAATTTTATCGAAAGCCAAAAATTCATCAATATTGCTTCTGTCCACACCGCCGGTGGGGATAAATTTAACCTGCGGGAAGGGAGCGGAAAGTGCCTTAAGCGCTTTAAGACCGCCGTAAACATTTGCAGGGAAGAATTTAACGGTAGTGATACCAAGATCTAATGCCTGCATAATTTCGGTCGGGGTCACGCAACCGGGATAGTAAGGGATGTTGTTTTCGATACAAATTTTAGCAACATCTACTGAAAGACCGGGTGATACGATAAACTGTGCGCCTGCTTCTAATGCGTCACGGCATTGTGCCGCATTGATTACTGTACCTGCACCGATAGACATATCGGGGTAGTTTTTAGCGGCGTAAGCAATCGCTTCTTTGGCACAAGCGGTGCGGAATGTAATTTCAGCACAGTTTATGCCACTCTGTTTGAGCGCGGTCAAAATTTTGTCGGTTTCTGCCAACTCCTTAATGACCACAACAGGAACAAACTTTTCCATTTTCAAAACTCCTTTTATAACAAAATGGTTTATTCAAGAGTATTATACTATTAACTAACAAAAAAAGCAATTGTATTTTTGCATAAATTTTCATTTTTTGAGAATCAAAACATAAATTTTTAATTAAAATTTAAAAAATAGTTGTTTTAGCAAATGAAAAGTGGTACAATAAACTGGAATAAGTGTGTGAAAGTGCAGGTGGTAAAGTGAAGATAATTGCTTCTTTATTGGTTTTAGGTCTTCGAATGGTTTATTTCTTTTTCAAATTATTCTTAAAACCCCATAAAAAAATCACTTTGCTAAGCCGCCAATCAGATACTGTAACGGTTGATTTTGAACTTTTAAACAGCGCCTTAAAAACGCAAGGATTTGAGGGCAAGGTTAAAATTCTGTGCAAAAAAATTCCGTCAGGTCTTGTTGGCAAGGGGCTATACGCTTTTCATATATTATCCCAAATGTATCATATTGCCACTTCAAATGTTATTGTGGTGGACGGTTATTCCATAGCGGTGTGCATGTTAAATCACAAACCAGGGCAAAAGGTAGTTCAACTTTGGCATGCGCTTAATATAGTTAAAAAGTTTGGGCATCAGGCACTTGACAAACCGTGGGGGCATAAAAGTTCCACAGCAAAAGCGCTGTGTATGCACCGTAATTATGATTACATAGTCGCTTGTAGTCCGCACTCAGCGCAGGTTTTGGCGAAATGTTTTGGTACGGCGGTAGAAAAAACGGTATTGTTACCGCTCCCGCGCATAGATTACATTTTAAATTCGCCTGAGAAGCGTGAGCAAATAGCAGAGAGTTATCCCGATATTTTTAAAAAACCTATATTGATATATGCACCTACCTTCCGCGGTCAAATGGTTGACCTTAGTTGGATAGCCCAAACGATTGATTTGCAAAAGTACAATGTGGTGGTTAAACTTCATCCGTCGGACAAGTTTGGTATAGATGAGTCGGTTGATGAACGTGTAATTTGCGACAGCGCTTTTTCATCTTTTGATTGGATGAAAATTTGCAACGGTATTATTACCGACTATTCGGGTATGGGTTTTGAAGCAATGCTTTTAGAGAAAAAGGTTTACTTTTATTTATATGATTATGACGAGTATAGTAAAAATAACGGGTTAAATCTTGACTTGTTTTCTGAAAAAGTAAGTGAGGTTACTACCAAAGAGTCTGCAAAGTTAAAACAAATGTTAGAGAATGAATATGATTTTTCTTTAACAAAAGATTATGTAAATAAATATTTAAGTGTCGGCACAAAAGATTGTGCAAAGCGATTGGCTGATTTTATAAAGAATTTAGTTTAAAGGGATGTTTGTAATGGACGAAAATCAAATATTGGCCGAAATACATCAATTACAAGCGTTAGAACTTGCCATTTTAAAGGACGTTGCTAATGTTTGTAAAAAACACGATATAAAATTTTTCCTGGGCGAAGGTACGCTTTTGGGCGCAATTCGCCACAAGGGCTTTATCCCGTGGGATGACGATGTTGATTTAATAATGGAAAGAAGCGAGTATGAACGTTTTTTAAAGGTGGCGCAACAAGAACTTGGCGAAAACTATCAAGTTCAACACCCCACTACGGTGGAAAACTATTGGTCGCCGTTTATTAAAGTACGTAAACTTACGGGTGATTTGTCTTTCCGTCAGCACCATATCGCGCATTTGACCCAAAATAATGGTCCGTATATTGACATTTTCCCGATGGAATATGTGCCCCAAAAAATGAGTTTTAAAATTAAGAAAACAGGTTTTCTTATAAGATTTTACCGCGGTATGCTTTCTTATAAATTAAATCTTCGCAAACCGCCGCATCTTTATGGCAAACTTTTAAAATTTGTTTCCAATTTTTACTCTGTAAAGCGCATTCACAAGGGATTGCAGAAAAATTTCACTTGCTTTGGTAAGGGCGAAAAAGAATATATGGCAACATTTTCTTCTTATCATCCGCTTAATTGTCAGATTTGTAAGAGCGAAAATTATAAAGAAGCGCTTTGGTGGGATTTTGAAGATACAAAAATGCCGGTGCCTTCGGGTTATGACGAGATTTTAACCACCATTTATGGTGATTATATGACCCCTCCGCCCGAAGACAAGCGCGTTATTAAGCACCATTTTTATAGTGGAGAACATTAAGAAAGGTTTTTCATATGGTTTTTAAAAGATTTTTTAAAGATTTATCGCGATATAGAAAATACTTGGTGTGTTCTGCAAAGGCTTCGCTTAAAAGTGAGGTTGCAGGTTCATATCTTGCTTGGCTTTGGTGGATAATCGAGCCGTTTTGCTTCATGCTTATTTACACCTTTATATCAGAGGTTGTATTTTCAAAGCCTATGAAGTTTGCTTCTATATTTGTATTTTTAGGTCTTACCTTTTGGGACTTTTTCAATAGAAGTGTAGGTTCAAGCGCAGGACTGCTTAAATCAAACAAAACCATTGTCACAAGAATTTATCTGCCCAAGTACCTATTATATATAAAGTTGATGTTGGTAAATGCATTTAAAATGTTAATATCACTCTTCATCTGTTTTGCTTTAATGGTATTTTACAGAGTACCTGTAAGTTGGCATTTGGTTGAAATTATACCTTGTATTTTAATGTTGTTTATTATTACATTTGGCATAGGTTGTTTCTTTATGCACTTTGGCGTGTATGTGCGAGACCTTTCAAAAATAATAAGAATAGTGCTAAGATTGGTTTTCTATATGTCGGGTGTATTTTACAACATATCGGCAAGCATCGGCGGTTTTTACGGCAAACTTCTTTTGAAAGTTAACCCCGTAGCAGTAGCAATGGACGGTTGCAGAAAAGCACTTTTATACTGTGAATCTCCTGATTGGGTTATGTTGGGGGTTTGGGCTGCTATTGGCATTTTAATTTCAATTTTAGGCATTGCATTAGTTTATAAAAATGAGAATAATTACGGTAAGATATTATGATGGAAAAAACTATTGAAGTAAAAGACTTAAAAATTGGATACAGAACGATGGAACCCGTTAGTTTCAAACGCCTTTTCAAAGGTGGCAAAAGGGTTTCTGTAGAACAAGCGGTAAAGGGCATATCCTTTGATGTCCACAAGGGTGAGATTGTTGGCCTTATCGGTCAAAACGGTAGTGGCAAATCTACCACCTTGCGTTGTCTTGCAGGCATAATTTCTCCTGACGAAGGTTCAGTTAATCTTTTTGGCAACAGTGTGTCACTTTTGGCTATCGGCGTAGGTTTTCAAAAGGAACTTACAGGCCGAGTAAATATTATGCTTTCAGGTCTTCTTATGGGCTTTAGCGAAAAGGAAATTGAAGCCAAGATGGATTCGATTATTGAGTTTTCGGAATTAGGAAAATATATAGATAAACCTGTTAGCAGTTATTCCAGCGGTATGCATTCGCGTCTTGCTTTTGCTATAACCGCAATGCTTGACACTGAAATTTTGCTTATAGACGAAATTTTCAGTGTAGGTGACGCGCGTTTTAAGAAAAAAAGCCGAGCTAAAATGCAAGAACTTATTATGGATAAGAACCGCACGGTTATAATGATTTCGCATAGTTTAGATACAATGGCGTCTATGTGTGACAGAATTATATGGCTTCATCAAGGCGAAATTAAAATGATTGGCGAACCTAAAGAAGTGCTTGAAAAATATAACGAATTTATGACTAAGAGCATAAAATAATATAGTTACGGCAATTTAGGGGGATTAACTTTGGTTTACTCAAATGTACTTGAAGCGGTTGGCAATACACCGCTCATAAAACTTTCGCGCATTGTTGATAGCGACAGCGCGGATATATTGGTTAAATATGAGGGTGTGAATATAGGCGGCTCAATTAAGACCCGTACCGCTCTTAATATGATTACCCAAGCCGAAAAAGACGGCATTATAAATAAGGATACTATTATTGTAGAGCCTACAAGCGGTAATCAGGGAATAGGTCTTTCGCTTATTGGCGCGGTTAAAGGTTATAAGGTTAGAATTATAATGCCCGACTCGGTAAGCGAAGAAAGAAGAAAACTTATAAAAGCGTACGGTGCAGAACTTGTACTTGTGCACGACGACGGAGATATTGGTGCTTGTATTGAAGAATGTTTGCAAACCGCTCTTTCAATGCAAGAAAATGAACAAAACGTATGGGTGCCCCAACAGTTTGAGAACCCTGCAAACCCACAGGTTCATAGAAATACTACCGCGCTTGAAATTATAGAACAGGCAAACTGCAAGATAGACGGTTTTTGCTCGGGTGTGGGCACAGGCGGTACACTTACAGGTATAGGCGAAGTTTTAAAAGAACATAATCCCGATATTACAATTTGGGCAGTAGAGCCCGAAAATGCGGCAATTCTTTCGGGCGGCAGTATCGGTACACATTTGCAAATGGGTATCGGTGACGGAATTATTCCCGAAAATTTGAATTTGGAAATTTACAGCACAACCGCAATTGTTACCGACGAAGAAGCGATTAACACCTCCAAACGTTTAATCCGTGAAGAAGGCATTTTGTGCGGTATTTCAAGCGGTACAAATGTTGCGGCAGCACTTCGTATGGCAAAACAATTAGGCAAAGGAAAGACTGTTGTGACAGTATTGCCCGATACGGGCGAAAGGTATTTCAGCACCGAGTTGTTTGAGTTTTAAAAAGGAGTTTTATATGTCTAATATTTGGCACGATATTTCACCAAAAAGAATAACCCCCGAAGAATTTGTGTGTGTAATAGAAATTTCAAAGGGCAGTAAGAAGAAGTATGAACTGGATAAGGAAACAGGATATTTAATGCTTGACCGTATACTTTATACATCCACCCATTATCCTGCAAACTACGGTTTTATTCCGCGTACATACGGTGACGACAAAGACCCGCTTGATGTTCTTTTGTTGTGTGCGCAGACCCTTGAACCCATGACCCTTGTAAAAGCAAAGCCTATCGGTGTTATTTCTATGATAGATAATGGTCAGGGTGATGAAAAAATCATAGCAGTACCATCAAATGACCCTACTTATAATCATTATACAGATATTTCGCAGTTGCCAACACATATCTTTGATGAAATGAGCCACTTCTTTACGGTTTATAAGAATTTGGAAAACAAGCAAACTGCCGTTAACGAAGTAATGGGCAGAGAAAAAGCGATAGAAATCATACAAAAAGCTATTGCTGATTATATAGAAGAATTTTGCAGATAAAAAATAAAACCGCCCGTTTTTTCGGGCGGATTTTTGTGCTTTTATTAATCTTTGTGGGAGTTCGGTTTCGATTTTTCTTCCAATCGAATTTCCCAATGAATGATAAATGCCAACAAAGCGCGGATTATAATTACAATGCCGAGGATTGCTAATTCTTCAAGGTTGTGGATAATAACTGTTTTAATAATTTCGGCGCCCATTTTAAATTCGAGTGCGAGTGAAAGCGCTTTGCCCAGGTCAACCACAACGTGGAAACTTTTCTTTTTAAATACGCATTTGATTAGTTTGATAAGCGCACGGCAAGAGCCGACAATGATGATAATAATGCCGATTAGTTCTAACACGCTGGCAGAAATTTCTGCAACGGGGTAAAGAAATTCTTTAATGTACGCTGCAATTTGTCCCATTTTTATACCGCCCTTTATTTTTTTGTAACTGGTTGCTACTACATTTATATATTATATTATTGCAAATACATTGTCAATATATTAGTGGTGGCGAGTAGTAGAGTGCCCAACTGGTAAAAAACGCAAAAAAGAGACTGTCTCATTTTGTTTAGTGAGACAGTCTCTTTAATATTATATACTATCCGCAAAATTTGGTGGTTATTTGTTTATAACAATTTTTAGGGGAATATTCCCACTCTTCAATCCGTTCAGAAGGCATAAAGTATTTAATTTCGGGACTGTAATCAGAATCAAACGAATCTATAATAATCAACTTAATTTTCATTTTGTCGCGCAAAATACTTTTTATATATACACTTGCTTGTTGACCTATTTTTACACCACTTCTGGGTTCGGCAAGTCCTGCGAGATTTGGTGTAATTTCCACAAATATACCATAGTCTTCCACGCTTCTAACCACGCCTGTTACGGTTTGCCCTGCTGAAAACTTCTCGGCATTTTCCTCCCAAGTGCCCAAAAGTTCTTTGTGGGTTAGTGTTATTTTACCGTCTGCACCCACCGATTTAATAATGGCTTTTATATTGTCGCCCACTTGGAAACGGTCCTTTGGGTGCGAAATGCGAGAAACCGAAATTGCGTCGATGGGTAAAAGTGCAATATTTCCGCAACCTACATCACAAAAAGCGCCAAAAGATTCTAAATGTGTAATTTTGGCATCTATTATATCACCGCAATTAAGTGAGGATAGCATATAGTCGCGACAAAGCTCCTGCGCCTTGCGGCGCGAGAGTATAGCTTGGGTTTTGCCGTTTGTATCGGTGCGGAAAGCGGTTACTACAAAGCACACCGTTCTGCCCACTCGTGAAATAAGTGCTATGTCGCGGGTTGAGCCGTTTTCTATGCCTATTGCTCCCTCGTTGCGGGGTATTATTCCTTTTATGCAACCTAAATCTACAATAAGGTTGTGCTCGGTATCGCACATTATCACAGGTGCTTCCAATACCATTTCTCTCACCTGTGCATCTGCGAGTGCTGCGAGTGAGCTCATACATCTTTTGTTTTCTGATTCTCCGTAAAGTTTTCCTTCAGGATAAAAACCATTCATTTCTTTCTTCACCTTTCATTTTAACATTCAGTAATAAAAGTATATTCCATCAAGTGCAAAAAAATGATAGAATTTTGTCTGAAATTTTAAAAAATTTTGAAATATCAGATACCATATTTGTGTTGGAAAGTTTCATATAACACAATATGTTGTAAATGCTTTAAATATGCTAAAAAAAGGTGAAAAATTTTTTAAAAAATGCTTGATTTTTGTGAACGGATATGTTATTATACCAAGGTACGCTGTGAAAGTATGGCGTAAAAACATGCGTTGATGCAGGAGGTGGCCCGTCGAGAACGGGGAAATTTCTGCGGAGTATGTCCGATTTTAAACCGGGCGAAAGAATTAGGAGTACATAAGGAAACTTGCGACCTTGTGTACAACGGCAAGCGATTTGCCGTCCGGAATTGACTGTGACCCCAGCAATCCGGTTTTATATTGCGCAGTGATGAAAAACACGGCGCGGTGTAAGTTTTGCCCGCCAACTATTAAAGGAGGCGAATTTCACATGGCAGTGAAAGAAAAAATTCGAATTCGAATCAAGGGTTACGACCACGCGCTTGTAGACCAGTCTGCAGAAAAAATTGTAGAAACCGCTAAACGTACAGGTGCAAGAGTATCAGGTCCCGTACCGCTACCCACCGAAAAGGAAATCGTAACCATCATCCGTGCTGTACACAAATATAAAGACAGCCGCGAACAGTTCGAAATGAGAACACACAAAAGGCTCATTGACGTTATCAGACCTTCCAACAAAACTGTTGAAGCTTTGACCGGTCTTGAGCTCCCCGCCGGTGTAGAAATCGAAATCAAGCTTTAATATATATTAAGGTAGACGATTTTACACTTACGGTCATGTTGGGGAAACCCAACCAATAACCAAAGGAGGAAAACAAAATGAAAAAAGGTCTCGTTGGCAAGAAGCTCGGTATGACCCAGCTTTTTGATGCAAACGGAAATGTTGTTCCGGTTACTGTTATTGAAGCAGGTCCCTGCGTTATTTCGCAGAAGAAGACAATCGAGAACGACGGTTATGAAGCAGTACAAATCGGCTTTGGCGATTTAAAGGCTTCAAAGGTAAACAAACCTATGAAAGGTCACTTTGCAAAGGGCGATGTAGCTCCTAAGAAGGTTCTTCGTGAATTCCGCTTTGAAGATACATCTGCTATGAATGTTGGCGACATCGTTAAGGCTGACATCTTTGCTGAAGGCGACTCGGTAGACGTAAGAGGTACTTCTAAGGGTAAAGGTTACGCAGGCGTTGTAAAGCGCTGGAACTTTGGCCGTCTTAAAGAATCTCACGGTACAGGTCCTGTACATCGTCACGGCGGCTCTTTGGGTGTTATTGACCCTGCAAGAGTTTTCAAAGGAAAGAAAATGGCAGGTCACTTGGGTAATGAACGCGTAACCGTTCAAAACCTCAGTGTAGTAAAAGTTGACGCAGAAAAGAATATCATCGCTGTTAAGGGTGCCGTTCCCGGTCCTAAGGGCGGTATCGTAGTTCTTTTCGATAGCGTTAAAGCTTAAGGGAAGGAGAGTTAAATATTATGCCTAATGTTGCAGTATTAAATATGGCAGGCGAAAATGTGGGCGAAATCACTTTAAGCGATGCTATATTCGGAATTAGTCCTAACGCAGTTGTTATGCATGCAGCAGTTGTAAACTACCTTGCAAATCAGCGCCAGGGCACACAGTCCACTCTCACCCGCACAGAAGTTTCCGGCGGCGGCAAAAAGCCTTGGAGACAAAAGGGAACAGGTCACGCAAGACAAGGTTCCACACGTGCTCCCCAGTGGAGACACGGCGGTGTTGTTCACGCACCGAAGCCGAGAGATTACTCTTACTCTCTCAACAAGAAAGTTCGCAGATTGGCTCTTAAATCAGCATTGTCTGACAAGGTTCTTTCTGGCAACCTTATCGTTCTTGATGAATTGAAACTTGAAGGTTTCAAAACCAAGGTTGTTGCTGATTGCCTCGCTGCTATCGGCGCAGGAAAGAAAGCCCTTATCGTTCTCGAAAATAACGATGCATTCGCTGTTAAGAGTATCGCAAATATCAAGGGTGCTAAATCTGCTCAAATCAACACTATCAACACTTATGACATTATCAATGCTGATACATTGGTAATCGTTAAGGGTGCAGTAGCAAAACTTGAGGAGGTATATGCATAATGAAAATCGCACAGGATATCGTACTTGCTCCGGTTATTACCGAAAAGAGCATGGCAGGTATTGCCGATAAGAAATACACCTTCAAGGTAGCAAAAGATGCTAACAAGATTGAAATTGCACAAGCAGTTGAAACCCTTTTCAAAGTTAAAGTAGATAAGGTTAACACAATCAGTGTACGCGGTAAAGAAAAGCGTATGGGCCGTTACAGCGGTTATACAGCTTCTTGGAAGAAGGCCATTGTTACACTCAAAAAAGATTCTAAGCCTATCGAATTCTTTGACGGTCTTGTATAAGTAAAGAGTTTTGCTTGGAAATCTGTTGATTTCCGGTGATGTATGAAGTCGCAAGACGGCTTCGCTAAGCCTAAATAGGAGAGTGAAATTAAAATGGCTATTAAACATTATAAGCCGACTACTAACGGTCTGCGTAATATGACAACTATGGATTATTCCGAATTGTCAAAGGTAGCACCCGAAAGAAGTTTGCTTACAGCTTTAAAGAAAAATGCCGGTAGAAATAGCTACGGCAGAATCACCGTTCGCCACAGAGGCGGCGGAAACAAGAGAAAGTACAGAATTATTGATTTCAAGAGAAACCGTTTTGGTATCCCCGCAACAGTTATGACTCTTGAATATGACCCCAACCGTTCTGCATTTATCGCCCTTATTCAATATGAAGACGGCGTAAAGAGTTATATCATCGCTCCGCAGGATTTGAAGGTTGGCGATGTTGTTGTAAGTGGTCCCGATGCCGATATTAAACCCGGCAACGCATTACCGCTTGTAAACATCCCTGTTGGTACTTTCATCCACAATATTGAACTTTACCCCGGCAAGGGCGCTCAGCTCGCTCGTTCGGCTGGTAATATGGCGCAGCTTATGGCTAAGGAAAACGGTATGGCACTTCTTCGTTTGCCTTCCGGCGAACTCCGTAATGTACCTGCAAACTGCATGGCTACTATTGGTGCTGTTTCGAATCCCGAACACGCTAATATCAACTATGGTAAAGCAGGCCGTAAGCGCCACATGGGTTGGAGACCTACCGTTCGTGGTTCTGTAATGAACCCTTGCGACCACCCTCACGGTGGTGGTGAAGGTAAGTCACCTATCGGCCGTCCCGGCCCTGTAACCCCTTGGGGCAAACCCACCTTGGGTTACAAAACCCGTAAGAAGAATAAGCAAAGCAATAAGTATATTGTTAAGCGTCGTAAGTAGTCCACGAAAGGAGACCTGATTATGGGAAGAAGCGTTAAAAAAGGCCCTTATGTGCAACCCGTGTTGCTTAAAAGGGTATTAGAAATGAATGAAGCCGGCGAAAAGCGTGTTCTTAAAACCTGGAGCCGTTCATCCACCATATTCCCCGATTTCGTCGGACACACCTTTGCAGTACATGACGGACGCAAACACGTTCCGGTTTATGTAACAGAGGATATGGTTGGACACAAGCTCGGTGAATTTGCACCGACCAGAACATTCAAAGGCCACGCAGGCTCTAAAACCAGCGGTAAGTAAAGGAGAGTTAAACAATGGAAGCAAGAGCTATACTTAAATATGCTCGTATTTCACCCCGTAAGGTGAAAATTGTTATGGATTTAATCCGTAACCAGGATGCTGACAAGGCTATGGCTATCCTCAAGTTTACTCCTAAGTCCGCTTGTGAGTATTTAGAGAAGCTTTTAGCGTCAGCTATTGCGAATGCAGAAAACAATCACAATATGGATGTTTCTCGTCTTTATGTTGCTGAATGCTTTGTTTGTCCCGGACCTACTCTTAAGAGAATTCGTCCGAAGGACCACGGCAGAGCACACCGCATCTTAAAGAGAACAAGCCATATGACTATCGTTCTTAAAGAACGCGAAATCTAAGAAGGAGGTTTAAGTTATGGGTCAAAAAGTTAATCCGCACGGTTTACGTGTAGGTGTTATTAAAAACTGGGACTCACGTTGGTTTGCCAAGGACAGCGTTTTCGGTGATACTTTGGTTGAGGACTATAACCTCCGTAAATACCTTAAGAAAACTCTTTATTCTGCAGGTATTTCAAAAATCGAAATCGAACGTGATGAAAAGCGTGTAAGATTACACATTCACTGTGCAAAACCCGGTATGGTTATCGGCCGTAACGGCAGCGAAATTGAAAAACTTCGCGAAACCTGTCAGGCAAAACTCGGCAAAACTGTTGTAGTTAATATCGTTGAGATTAAGACTCCTGATGCCGATGCACAGTTGGTTGCTGAAAACATTGCAACTCAGTTAGAAAAACGTATTTCTTTCCGCCGCGCTATGAAGCTCGCCATCGGCAGAGCAATGCGTCTTGGCGTTAAGGGTATCAAAACTCAGGTTTCAGGTCGTCTCGGCGGTGCTGAAATCGCAAGAAGCGAACAGTATCACGAAGGTACTATCCCGCTCCAGACACTCCGCGCTGATATCGACTACGGCTTTGCTGAAGCTGATACCACTTACGGTAAAATCGGTGTTAAGGTTTGGATTTATAAGGGTGAAGTCCTCAGCGATAACCGTCGCCAGAAGAAGGAAGGAGGCGCCCGCTAATGTTAATGCCTAAGCGTGTAAAATACCGTAGAGTACACCGTGGTCGTTTGACCGGCAAAGCTCTTAGAGGTAACACTGTAACCCACGGTGATTTTGGTCTTCAGGCAACTGAACCTGCGTGGATTACCTCTAACCAAATCGAAGCTGCCCGTATTGCTATGACTCGTTATATCAAGCGTGGCGGTAAAGTATGGATTAAAATTTTCCCCGATAAGCCAATCACCGAAAAACCTGCTGAAACTCGAATGGGTTCAGGTAAAGGTTCACCGGAATATTGGGTAGCGGTTGTTAAGCCGGGCCGCGTAATGTTTGAAATCGGCGGTGTTAGCGAGGAATTAGCTCGTGAAGCTATGCGTCTCGCTGCTAACAAACTTCCTATTAAGTGCAAGTTTGTAACCAAACAGGAAATGGGTGGTGAGCAATAATGAAAGCAAAGGAACTTAGAGAAAACAATTTACCCGAACTTCAAGACAAGTTGACAAAGTTAAAGGAAGAATTATTTAACCTTCGTTTCCAACTTGCCATCAATCAGCTCGAAAACCCCATGCGTATAACTGCTGTCAAAAAAGATATCGCTCGCATTAAGACAATTATTCGCGAGACCGAAATCAAAGACAGCCAGAACGCTTAATTCAAGGGAGGTAAAGCGAGATGAGCGAAAGAAACCTTCGTAAAACTAGAGTTGGTAAGGTTGTAAGCGACAAAATGGAAAAAACCGTTGTTGTTGCTATTGAAGACAACGTTAAGCACCCACTCTATAAGAAGATTATCAAAAACACAATCAGACTTAAGGCACATGATGAAAACAATGCTTGTGGCATAGGCGACAGAGTATTGGTTATGGAAACCAGACCCCTCTCTAAAGATAAGAGATGGCGTGTGGTAGAAATCATCGAAAAGGCGAAGTAGTCTTATAAGGAGGAAACCACTGTGATACAACAACAGAGTTACCTCAAGGTTGCCGACAATACAGGTGCAAAAGAAATTATGTGCATCCGTGTTCTTGGAGGCTCCAGAAGGAGGTATGCCAACATTGGCGATG
>SVPC01000014.1 GCA_015066095.1 Oscillospiraceae bacterium
TACTCAAAAAGAAATCGTTTGAATATATCACTGTAAGTGAGATTTGCGAAACGGCAGGAGTAAATCGCTCAACATTTTATCTGCATTATGAAACTGTTGGAGATTTGCTTGATGAAACTGTAAGATATTTACTGAATGATTTTTTATCGTATTTTGGGGCCGATACAAAACGGGTCGCACTAAACCTTAAAAACTGCGAACTTGACGATTTGATTTTTATTTGCGATAAGTACCTTACACCTTATTTCACTTATATCAAAGACAATAAAGAGGTTTTTGGTTCGGCACTTGCGAATAATAAAACCTTGAGGTTTGAAGATGTCTATAAGCGAATGTTTGATAACATATTCGATCCAATATTAGATAGATTTCAGTATCCGCAGAGCGATAGGCAATATGTAATGATGTACTATCTTAATGGTATAAATTCTATCGTTAGTGAGTGGTTGAAAAATGGTTGCGATAAAACAATTAAAGAATTATCGAAGATAGTTTCAATTTGTGTTTTTGGGTTAAAAGATGTTTAGACTTTGTAATCCAATAACTTTGATATCGGTTGCTCAATGTATCTAACCCACTATGACACTTTCAAATTCCGAAAGTGTCATTTTTATATGTGAAAAAGGAAGACGACTTCCTTACGAAGTGTCTCCCTTTTGTTTCTTCTTTTATTTAACTATTAATTTAGCCAAAGCATTCAAACTTGAATCAGATTTTGAAACAAGTATTTTTCGCTATGGCATTGTTAAAATACTCGTAAATCCGACAAGGATTTACTGCGTTTTGTGCCTCGCACATCAAAAAATCCTTTATTTACAAAATTCTACGACCTTAGAGGGACTATTTTTTGAGTGGATTTTGGTGAAGCGAAGCACATAAGGCTGTCGCCTATGTGCGACAATGAGCCTAAAGGCATCTAAAAATCGCCCTTTAAGGCTGGTTCGAGTTTAAATGCTTTGGCTATAAATTTCTTCTGTCGCTATTCGTGCCTTTGCCACAATATCTTTTTTAGATTTGGGTATACAATAATACAAAACCTTTGGGGTGCCGATTGAAATGACATCACCTATTTCGTACCAATAAAAATCGGAATAAAGACTATACGATAATTCGGCAGGTTGAGTATAGTTAAGTTGACCGTCACACCCAACAAGCGAAAATCCGTCTTTTGTATGAGTCAAAACGCCGTCGCCCACCTTGTACACACATTTGGTGTCTATCATCATATAGATATCCACTTCGCACTCTATCTTATACTCACCCGATAAAATCTCCTGTCTTGCACACTCGCGTTGCCAAGCGTACCAATCGGGAATGTGCGAAAACTCAGTCACACCGTTTTTCGCTTTCATAAAACCGTCTTCGGTCAATTCATAAACCTTGCCACAGTTTTTACAGGTAAGTGTTGTGCCTTTGCCCTCGGTTTCGCCCTCGCAATTGCAGTGCGGACATTTGTACAAAACACGGTTAAGACAATCTGCGCGAAATTTTTCGGTGATTTTTATGCCGTTTTCCTGCTGCCAACGAAAATTATCAAAAGAAAACTGTTCTTTTAAAATACTGTTTATTTGCTCAAACGATTTTTCCTTAATTTCCTCGGGTGAAAGTAAATATTCCATTTCTGCCGAAATCTTCACCTTGCGGGTTTGCAAATTATTGTAAAGCGGGTCGTAAGCAAAAGCACCGTATGTACGAATCATTACAACCGGAATACCCAATTTTTTAACAAGTTTGCCAAGACTTTGGGGCAAAGGAGTTGCCGTGCCATCAAAACTATAACTCGCTTCGGGGTACATAAGGATAGATGTTTTATTCTTTTTTACGCAATGTAAAATGTCTTTAACAAGCAAACTATCGCTTATGAACTTTTGCGTAGGAATGCATCCTATAAGGCGCATAAGTAAATTTTTACCGACAAAGCCGTCCGATGTCATAACGATATTATATCTGCGCGGAAATAAAAGTGTTGACACAATTTTAAGGTCAATAAAACTTGAATGATTCATAAGTATCAGGCACGGCTCTTTTTTGGAAAGCCTTTCCATACCTATTTTTTTAAACTCTGCCTTGACACCTAAAAGTGCAAAAAACGACAAAATTCTTATAACAAGTGCCAAAAGAAAAAAGGGTTTTAAGGGCTTTTTGTGCTTTTTAGGCTTTAATTTTATAACCTCACTGTATGGCATCTCGCGCGTTTTTAACTTCATATACATCTCCCCTTGCAAATAATATACCACATTCTGAACATTATGGCAATTGTAACTTTTCCAACAAATAAAGCCTCCGATAAATTATAGTTTATCGTGGAGTAAATTGTATCGTCAGGAAGCCTTCCCCTTGAGGGGAAGGGGGACCGCGTTAGCGGTGGATGAGGTGGAAAACGCTATAAGATAATAGAAATTCACACCTCATCCGTCACTTCGTGACACCTTCTCCTCGAGGAGAAGGCTTCCTGTGCTATCTATATAAAAACATCGTAGGGGAGACCATTGGTCTCCCGAAAAATTACATCTCACCTGAACGGGCAAACACTGTTTGCCCCTACGACATGTCAATCAACTCTCCTACAAACTATAATTTAACACCGTGCATACATTATCAGGGGACTAAAATATATTACATTTTTGTTGCATTGACAGTGTTTCTATGCTATAATATTAAAAAATTTTTCAAGAAGGCGAATAAAATGAAAAAAATACTCACTATTCAGGACTTTTCGTGTGTGGGCAAATGTTCTTTGACAGTTGCCATTCCCATAATTTCAGCATTCGGTATTGAAACCTGTGCGTTACCTACTGCACTTCTTTCAACCCATACCCAGTTTAAAAATTGGACATTTGCAAACCTTTGCGACCAATTAGACCCTATAACCGACGCTTGGCAGAAAGAAGATATCACCTTTGATGGCATTTGCACGGGATATTTAGGCGGTATTGACCTTATAGAAAATGTTAAAGGCATTATAACCCGCTTTGTAAAAAAAGACGGTACTGTACTTATCGACCCCGCCATGGGTGACAACGGTAAACTTTACACAGGCTTTGATATGGAATATGTAAAAGCAACCAAAACCCTTTGCGCTATGGCAGATGTTATAACACCCAATATCACCGAAGCGGCGTTTATGCTCGATATGGAATATAAAGATGGCTATGATAAAGAATATCTTTTGGACATATGCCAAAAACTTCACCAAAACGGTGCGCGTGATGTTGTAATAACAGGTGTCAAAAAAGACCAAGCCCATGTCGGTGTATTTTGCCTTTTAGACGGAAAAGAAATTTTTGAATATTATACCGAGCGCGAACCCAAAGACTTCCACGGCACAGGCGATATTTATTCTTCTGCAGTTTATGGCGGACTTATGAACGGCAAAACTTTACAAGAATCGGTAAAATTTGCTTGTGATTACACAAAACACTGTATCGCGGTAACCCTTGCTGACGAGAGCCACCCCTTCTACGGTGTAAACTTTGAACAATGCACCGCAGATATTACAGAATTTATAAAATAATAAAAGGAACGACTTTAAAGTCGTTCCTTTTAAATTTTATCTTTCAACTTTTGCTTCGCCGGTTTCTACCGTTTTGGCAGTGATGGTTATTTTCTTTATTGTATTATCCGACGGGGTTTCGAACATTAATGGTTGCAACACGCCTTCAATAATTGAACGAAGACCGCGAGCACCTGTTTTGCGTTCAATTGTGAGCTCTGCAATTTTTTCAAGCGCCTTTTTATCAAATTTTAATTCTACACCGTCTAACTTAAACAAGGTTTCGTACTGTTTTATAATGGAATTTTTAGGTTCCAACATAATGCGTACCAAGGTTTCCTTATCCATTCCTGTAAGAGCGGTGATAACGGGCATACGACCAACCAATTCGGGAATTATGCCGAATTTTACCAAATCTTGATGAGTCGCCTGTGTGCTGAGTGCTTCACTTTCGCGACTTTTTGGTGATTTAACATCTGCGCCAAAGCCCAAACTGCTACCGCCCATGCGGCGCTCAATCACCTTTTCAATACCGTCAAACGCACCTGCGCAAATAAACAAAATATTGGTGGTGTCTATCTGAATAAATTCCTGCTGCGGATGTTTTCTGCCACCCTGTGGCGGAACATTGGCAATAGTACCCTCTAATATTTTAAGAAGCGCCTGTTGAACACCCTCGCCACTTACATCACGGGTGATAGATGCATTTTCACTCTTACGGGCGATTTTATCAATCTCATCAACATAGATAATACCGCGCTGAGCCTTTTCAATATCATAATCTGCCGCTTGAATAAGTCGAAGCAGTATATTCTCGACATCTTCGCCCACATAACCCGCTTCGGTCAAGGTGGTAGCATCGGTAATAGCAATCGGCACATCGAGAGTCTTTGCCAATGTCTGCGCCAAAAGGGTTTTACCAACACCTGTAGGGCCAAGCATAAGCACATTACTCTTACCGAGTTCTACATCATTATCGGTATTTTTGAAAATTCTCTTATAATGATTATACACCGCAACCGACAAGGTTTTTTTGGCTTCATCCTGACCGATAACATACTGGTCAAGTTTTTCCTTTATTTCCTGTGGCTTTGGCAACACAAATTCTTTTTTGCTTTCCTTTTTTGCACGGCTCTTTTGAGGCATTTCATCTTCAAAAAGCAAACTGTTGCAAAACTGTATACATCTATCACAGATATATACACCCGGGCCCTCAACAAGACGGGTTACCTCGTCTTGCGATTTGCCGCAAAAGGAACAACAAATTTCCATATCGTTATTTTTAGGCATTGTATTACCTCTTTGTAATTACTTTATCAATAAGACCATATTCTTGGGCTTCTTGAGCACTCATAAAGTTATCGCGTTCGGTATCACGTGCAATTTCTTCCAAAGATTTGCCTGTGTTTTCTGACAAAATGCGGTTTAAGTTCTCGCGAGTTTTTTCAATATGCTTTGCGTGAATTAAAATTTCGGTAGCCTGACCACGTGTGCCGCCCAAAGGCTGATGAATCATAATCTCACTATTGGGGAGTGCATATCTCTTGCCTTTTGTACCTGCTGACAAAAGGAACGCGCCCATACTTGCCGCCATACCCATACAAATTGTGCTAACATCGCACTTAATGTACTGCATTGTATCGTAAATAGCCATACCAGCCGATACAGAACCGCCGGGGCTATTGATGTAGAAACTAATATCTTTGTCGGGGTCCTGACCTTCAAGATAAAGCATTTGTGCGATAACTATACTTGCGGTAGTATCGTTAACCTCTTCACAAAGCATAATTATACGGTCATTAAGTAAGCGTGAAAAAATATCATAAGAACGCTCTCCGCGACTTGTTTGTTCTAAAACATAAGGTACTAAACTCATAGTAATTCTCCTTTTAGATAAAAATAACATATGGGTGTCGGCACCGTTAGTGCCGGCACCCATATACCGTATTATTAACTAATTCCTAAAATTATAATCAATTATTCTTCTGTCTTTTTAGCGGCTGTCTTTTTTGCGGTAGTTGTTTTCTTTGCGGCCGGTTTCTTTGCTGTGGTGGTAGTTTTCTTTGCGGCAGGCTTCTTTGCGGGAGCCTTCTTTTCTGCCTTCTTTTCTACTTCGGTAATAACCGCATTTTCCTTAACAAAGTCAATAGCCTTACCTACTGCAACATCCTTTGCCAATTCTTCGGCGGGGATTGCCTTTTTAACAGCATCAACTTCCATATTATACTGTTTTGCCATTTCTTCGAAGCGAGCATTAAGGTCTTCTTCACTTGCCTCAATCTTTTCAAGTTCTACAATCTTTTCAAGTGCTAAACGGAACTTAACCTGACTTTCAGCCTGAGGACGGAAAGTAGCCTTGAAATCATCCATTGTAGTATTTGAATATTTGAGATAAGTCTGTAAATCAAGACCCTGCATCTGCAAACGATAGCCAAATTCTTCAACACTCTGGTTAAGGCGGCTTTCGAACATTGCTTCGGGGATTTCGCCCTTGATGCTGTCAACAATCTGCTGTACGAGTTCGTTTTCTGCTTCTTCTTCGGCAATCTTTGTCTTTTGAGCCAAAGCCTTTTCCTTAAGGTCTGCCTTTAATTCAGCAAGGGTGTCAAATTCGCTAACATCTTTTGCAAATTCGTCATCGATTTCGGGTAATTCGCGGAACTTGATTTCGTGAAGTTTAATCTTAAATACAGCTTCTTTACCTGCAAGGTCTTCTGCACCATATTCTTCGGGGAAGGTTACGGTGATATCAAATTCTTCACCGATATTCTTGCCAACAAGTTGTTCTTCAAAACCGGGGATAAATGCGCCCGAGCCGAGTTCCAAAGTGTGGCCTTCTGCCTTACCGCCGTCAAATGCAACACCATCTTTAAAGCCTTCAAAGTCAATAACAACGGTGTCACCCATTTGAGCTGCACGGTCTTCAACAGATACCATACGAGCATTACGCTCTGCCATAGCCTTAACCTGAGCATCAATTTCGCTGTCTTCTACAACTGCCTTAATTTTTTCTGCTTTAAGGCCTTTGTATTCGCCGATTTCAATTTCGGGATAAGTAGTAACAGCAACCTTAAAGTCTACACCGTCTTCTTTAGAAATAGAAACCATATCAAAGTCCATCTTATCGTTAATAACTTTAAGACCTGCTTCGTTTATTGCTTCTTCAACTGCATCGGGATAAAGGATGTTAAGTGCTTCTTCAAAGAATGCTTCCTCACCATACATCTTAACTACCATAGCATAAGGAGCTTTGCCCTTTCTAAAACCGGGGATGTTTATTTTATCCTTTTGTTGGTCGAAAGCCTGCTTTATAGCTTCGCCAAATTTTTGTGCGTCAATAGTAATTTCAAGTTCATATCTATTAGCGCCAAGTTTTTTTGTTTCTTTTAAACTCATTTTTATACCTCCGCATAAAATGCTATTTTTTCATTTCAAAACATTATACCATATTTATATAAATATTTCCACAAAATTTTGAAAAAAGTTTAAATTTAGTAAATTATACTATAAAGAAAGGTGTAAAATCTATACAATCACAAGAAATTAGCCTAAAATTCACGCCTTCAAACTCTTTAACCGCATTATTAAAGCCACTTCCGTGAATATGCCCGTGGTAAACGGTATCAATTCCATATTCTTTTATAACCCCAAAAATCTCACGGCAAACCTGATTGCCATACACGGGCGGGTAATGCAAAAACAGCAAAATCGGCAACCCTGTTTTTTTAGCATCGTCAAGTGATTTTCTAAGTCTGCCGACTTCACGAGCGATAATCTTATCATCCACCGCCGCATCGTAAAACCAACCGCGTGTACCGGCTATTGCATAACCTTCGGCAATTACTGTGTTGTTAAACAAAATCTCAACATTGTCTATATCATTTTGCTCAAAAAACTCTCTTAATTTTTTAACGGTAGACCACCATAAATCGTGATTACCTTTTAATATAACTTTTTTTCCGTTTAATTTTTTTAAAAACTGGAAATCGGCTTTAGTATCTTCGAGTTTTAGCGCCCACGAAAAATCACCTGGGAGAATAACAGTATCATTTTCGCTTACCAGTCTATTCCAATTAGCCAAAATACGGTCGGTGTGATTATCCCAACCGCGAAAAATATCCATCGGTTTATCACTGCCAAACGACAAATGCAAATCTGAAATGGCAAAAATGCTCATTTTCTCCCTCCTTACATAAATTAAAAATTTTTACACACACTATTACTGACCCACGGTCAGAAAGGATGATTTTTTAATGGAAAACAATTGTAAAACCAACGCTTGTATTTCTTGCGATGTTAAAAACTGTGTTTACCACGCCGAAAACAACACCTGTTCAGCAGGCAAAATTCACGTAGGTGACGGCAGTGCAAACACCGCAAAAGACACTTGTTGCGATACTTTCAAAGCAAAATAAAAAATCATACGGGAGGGCTTAAAGACCCTCCCCTACTTTTTATATTCCAAGTGCGTTATAAACTGCTTGAAGCATTTCTTCTTTTTCGCAAAGTTCCTTAAATCGAACCGAAGCATTTTCGAGCGCCTCTATAGGCTTCGGAATAGCGGTTTTGGTTTCATCTGACAACAAACGAACCGTATCGAACTCGCTCTCACCCTTTTTATCGCTTACAGCAGACAAAACGCTGTTTGCAAACTTATAAGGCGATGCGGTAGACGCGATAACTGTGGGTCGGTCATCACCTGTTTTTTCTACATACTGTTTATAAACATTCATAGCAACCGCGGTATGAGTATCGCACAAATAACCATACTCTTTAAAGAGTTCGTCAATGGTTTTGAGTGTTGCTTCATCATCACAACAACCACCAAAGAACAATTCACCCATGGCATTTTTAATATCATCACTTACTGTGAATGTACCACTACTTGAAAGGTCGTTTTGCATCTTTGCAACTGCCTTATCATCATTGCCAGATAGTTCAAACAACATTCTTTCAAGGTTGGATGAAATGAGAATATCCATAGACGGTGAAATGGTAGTAAAGAAACTGCGGTTACGGTCGTATTTACCCGTATTTATAAAATCGGTAAGTACATTATTAGCATTAGATGCGCAGATGAGTTTATTCACCGGAACACCCATCTTTTTAGCGTAGTAAGCCGCCAAAATGTTACCAAAGTTACCTGTGGGAACAACTATATTAAAGCCGTCTTTAAGATAATCTTCACCGCGCGAAAGCATATCGCAATAAGCCGAAATATAATAAACAATCTGCGGCGCGAGTCTTCCCCAGTTAATAGAGTTTGCCGAAGAAAACTGCATATTATTTTCAGCCAATTTTTCTTTGACTGCATTGTCTGTAAAAATCTTTTTAACACCTGTCTGTGCATCATCGAAATTGCCTTTGATAGCGCAAACATGTACATTTTCACCCTTTTGCGAATCCATCTGCAATTTTTGCATAGGACTCACACCATCGCTCGGGTAGAAAACCATAATTTCGGTATTTTCCACATCGCAAAAACCTTCCAAAGCGGCTTTGCCGGTATCCCCCGAAGTAGCAACCAAAATTACAATCTTTTTACCGCCCGATACCTTTTTGGCAGATGTTGTAAGCAAATAGGGCAAAAGTTGAAGTGCCAAATCTTTAAAAGCACAGGTAGGTCCATGCCAAAGTTCAAGGATATTAGCATTTTCACCAATAAGCGAAATGGGAGCAGGTAACTCATTATCAAACGAGCCTGTATATGCGCCCTTTACACAATAATCAACTTCCGTTTCGGTAAAATCATTAAGGAAACTGCCGAGTATATATTTTGCTCTACCTATATAATCAAGTCCGCAAAGGTTTTTAAAATCTTCACTTGCCAAAACAGGGAAAGTATCAGGCACAAAAAGTCCGCCTTCTACTGAAATGCCCTGTGAAATAGCCTCGGCGGCTGTAACCTTTACAGATTTATCTCTTGTACTTATGTAATTCATAAAACCCATCCTTTCAATGCGTATAACTTATTTTAATACTACACAATATATTTGTCAAACATTTTACCACGCATTTTCGATATATTTTAGTTTATATCCGGCCGAGCCGTCTTCTTTTTCAAAAACTGTTACCTGCGCTATATCAAACCGCGGTTGTTTTTCACACTGAGTTTTCACAATATAATCATTAGCGGTGAGCATTATTCGTCTTTGCTTAAATGAATCGACCGATTCAACACCCGAAACCATACTGTCAATCTTTCGGGTTTTAACCTCAACAAACAGAATAAACCGCTCGTTTTCGGCAATTATATCTATTTCGCCGTATCTTGTATGATAATTGCGTTTTACAATAGAAAAACCATTTTTGCGCAAAAAGTTGGCTGCTCTCTTTTCGCCTTCCATACCCGTTTTGCCTATGTTCATTTCTTTTCACCTAAAATATTTTTAAGAAAAGACATGCGATGAATTTCACACGGACCATATTGCTTTATTAGGTCGGTATGAAGTTTTGTTCCATAACCCTTATGTTTTGCAAACTCATAAATCGGATATTTTTCATCATACTCTAAAAGCAGGCGGTCACGCGTAACCTTTGCAAGAATTGAAGCCGCCGCGATTGACATAGACTTAGCATCGCCCTTTACCACAGTGGCGCACGGCACTTTTATACCCGTAGGTACGCGGTTGCCGTCGATAAGCGCAAAATCAACCTCTTTAAGGCCATTTATCGCCCTATTCATAGCAAAATATGTAGCATTTAAAATGTTGTGTTCTTCTATCTCTTCCAAAGAGCCGAAAGCGATATGATAATCGACCGCTTTTTCTATAATAATATCAAAAAGGGATTCTCTTTTCTTTTCGCTTAACTTTTTAGAATCGTTAAGACCCTCTATATCGCAATTTTCGGGAAGAATAACCGCAGCGGCACAAACAGGACCTGCCAAAGGACCTCTGCCCGCTTCGTCAACACCGCATATATACTTGAAGCCACTGTCACGCGCGGCTTGTTCGTAACTAAAATCAGGCATCTTTTTCTACCCTTTCCAAAGAAATATTGCCGAGTTTTTGATTGCGATATTCTTCCAAAATCATATTAGCAGCGCGTTCTGTATCGGTTTCGCCACCGCGGATAACCATGCCGCGTTTTTTGCCGATTTGGCATAAAAGTTCGTAAGAATCAAGTGAAAAATCAAGCTCGCCAAAACGCTCACACAATCTGTCCCTATAATTTTCTGCCAAAATTTCAAGTAATCTGACCGCCAAAAGTTCGGTATCAATTACATTATCCTTAACCGCTCCTGTAAAGGCCAAATGTTCGCCCACCGTTTCGTCCTCAAACTTAGGCCATAAAACACCCGGTGTATCTAAAAGTTCGAGTTGTCTATCTATTGTAAACCACTGATTACCGCGTGTAACACCGGGGCGGTTTTCTGCCTTGGCGCGGGTTTTACCTGCAATTTTATTTATAAACGAAGACTTGCCTACATTAGGAATGCCCACAACCATAACGCGTAGCGGTTTGCCTACCATACCTTTCTCGGCGTATGCTTCAAGTTTATACGCAAGGGCGGTTTTTACAGTATCTTTAAACTGACCGATACCCTTACCGCTTTTACAGTCCAGCGCAATTGCAGTAATTCCGTTTTGCTTATAGTAGTCTATCCATTCCTTGGTGATGCGATTATCCGCCATATCACATTTATTAAGCAAAATTATATGCGGTTTATTTTCAATGATTTCCGCCAAATCGGGATTGCGCGAACTTTGTGGAATCCGCGCATCTACAACCTCAGCTATAGCATCAATAAGCGGTAAGATCTCTTTGATTTTCCGCTTGGTTTTTGCCATATGCCCCGGAAACCACTGTATTGTCTGTTTATTATCCATTTTTATCATTCCAAACTATTTATCAGTAAGACTGCCCATACTACTGAACGGAAAAACCCTATAAACTGCATGTCCTAAAACATAACGCTCGTCTATCATTCCATTTTCACCTATTCCAGAAGAACGGCTATCAAGTGAAACCGCGCGGTTATCACCCAAAACAAATATATGTCCCTTTGGTACTGTTACAGGAAAAGACACATCGTGAGTGCCGGTATACGCATTACCGATATATGGCTCGGCAAGAACCTCACCGTCCACCACAACCTTGCCATCGATGATATCCACAACCTGATTTTCGATTGCTATAACACGCTTTATTATGGGTCCGCCGTCCGTATTTGCCACCGTGTTTTCAATATTGCGCGAAATAACTACTATGTCACCGTTTTTCGGCGTATAGGAAAAATCAGTGATAACAACCATTTCGCCGTTATGCAATGTGTTAAGCATTGAATCGCCCGAAATAGTAGCCACTCGGAAAATAAACCCAAAAACCACTATAACACAAATAAGCGCGATTGAAATAACATCAAGCCACTCAAAAAATTCTTTTCTTTTGGAAAACTTTTCTTCTCGCGGTTTTTCGTTTCTTGCCTCTTCAATATTGGTATCAACCATAAAACCGCCAAATTCGTTATCGTTTTTCATAACTTACTACCATTCTACAATAAAAATTCAAGGGGACAAGTTTTCCAACCTGTCCCCCTTTAAGATTAAATCTTTTCTTTAACCTTTGCAGCCTTACCAACTCTATCACGGAGATAGTAAAGTTTAGCTCTGCGAACCTGACCCTTACGTACGAGTTCTACCTTAGCAACTGAAGGTGAATGTACGGGGAACACACGCTCAACACCTACGCCATAAGAAACACGGCGAACGGTAAAGGTTTCTGCAATACCGCTGTTATTCTTAGCAATAACTGTACCTTCGAAAACCTGAATTCTTTCCTTTTCGCCTTCCTTAATGCGAACGTGTACCTTAACGGTGCTACCGATTTCGATTACAGGAACATCTTTTTTAAGTTGGTCTTGAGTTAATTCCTTAATTACGTCCATGGTTTTTCCTCCTTAATTTTTTACCAGATGTTCATACACGTTTGTCAGAGGACCATCTGCTTCAATGTCGATTTTTTCGGCAAGAAGACACCCGTAAAGGTTCGGGTGAAATCAAATGCTCGTATATTTTACCATAAACCCCCTAAAAAAGCAAGTATTTTTTACTTTATTTTCAAAAATTTTTTAACTTTTTAGTCACTATACATTAGAGAGTGGTCGGTATTATTCATAGCCCCAATATCTTCTATTATACCATATTTCAAAGGATAAAAATTATCCGCCAAACCCTTTTTTTAAGCAAAAATACTCTCGTTACGCTTGTTTTGATAATATACTATTAATGAAAACCATAACAAAATTATAACTTTTGCCGAAAAGTTATCCACAACAAGATTTTAATAAAAAATTTTTTGTAAATTTTGCACAAATTTAAGCGGTGTTTTGCTCATACTAAATACTTGCAATTTTTTTGCAAATAATGTATTATATATGTATACTTATTACGGAGATGAAAAAATGGCTAAAATAACCCCTTCAACACTTGCTTCCTTAATTGAGAAAAAACTTTTACACAACTTTGGCGTTACCCCCGAACAGGCTTCTAACGAGCTTTTTTACAAAGCTTGTGTTTTGAGCCTTTTGGAAATAATGAACGAGCGCCGTGCCGCTTCCAAAGCCGAACGCGCCGAAAAACAAGCCAAAATTGTATACTATATGAGTATGGAATTCCTTATGGGACGTTCCTTTAAAACTAATCTTTATAATCTTGACCTTACAGCCACTATGGAAAAGGCGCTTAAAAAGTTTGATGTAAAACTCGAAAAACTTTACGATTTTGAGCCTGATGCAGGTCTTGGCAACGGCGGTCTCGGACGTCTTGCCGCCTGTTTCTTGGAAGCGCTTTCAAGCGGCAGTTACCCCGCTATGGGTTATTGTATCCGTTACGAACTTGGTATATTCCGCCAAAAATTAGTTGACGGTTGGCAAACCGAAATGCCCGACTTCTGGCTTCCGGGCGGCGGTGTATGGCTTGAAGCCAAACCCGGCTCAGCGGTTGATGTAAACTTTGACGGCTATGTAAACGAATGGTGGGAAAACGGTCACCACCATGTAGAGCATAAAGACTACCAGACAGTTCGCGCCGTACCCTATGACCTTTGCGTTGCAGGTAAAGACGGCAAGACCGTAAATGCACTAAGGCTTTGGAGTGCCGAATGTCACGATTTTGATATGTCCGCCTTTAACCAAGGCGAATATTTACGCGCTATTGAAGGACGCGCCATGGCAGAAAATATTTCTAAAATACTTTACCCTGCCGACAATCACATCGAAGGTAAATCATTGCGTCTTCGTCAGCAATACTTCTTGGTTTCGGCTTCTATTCAGGATATTTTGAGCCGTCACTTGCGCCACTATAACACCCTCGAAAACCTACCCGAAAAGGTAGCGATTCATATTAACGATACCCACCCCACCCTTGCCATACCCGAACTTATGCGCTTTTTACTTGACGACTGCGGTTACACATGGGAAAAAGCATGGGAGATTGTGAAAGGTACTGTTGCATACACCAACCACACCATTATGCCCGAAGCGCTTGAATGTTGGCCCGATAGCCTTATTAAAGAACGCATTCCCCGTGTTTATCAGATTATTAAGGAAATTGACCGCCGTTACCGCCAAGAAGTTATCGCAAAAACGGGCGATTTTGACCTTGCAGAGCGTACTGCCGTTATATCTAACGGCGTAGTACGTATGGCAAACCTTTGTGTCGCTACCTGTCACGCCGTAAATGGTGTTTCAAAACTTCATAGCGGTATAATTGTAAAAGAGCTTTTCAGCGATTATGCAAAAATGACCCCCGAAAAGTTCAAAAATGTAACAAACGGTATTGCTCACCGCCGTTGGCTTTGTTGTGCAAACCCCCGTCTTACAGAGTTTTTAAGCGAAACCATTGGCGATGGTTTTATAACCGATGCGAGCGAACTCGAAAAACTTATGGCTTATAAAGACGATACCGCCGTTTTGGAAAGTTTAGCAAAAATCAAGCGTCACAACAAGGAACGCTTTGCTAAATACATTGAAAAACAGAACGGAATTATCTTAAACCCCGATTCTATTTTTGATATGCAGGTAAAACGCTTACACGAATATAAACGCCAACACCTTAATGTGCTTAATATTATAAGTGAATATCAGTTTATTAAGAATAATCCCAACGCGCCTTTCACCCCTAAAACCTATATTTTCGGTGCAAAGGCAGCCCCCGGTTATCTACTTGCAAAACAAATTATCCAGATGATTTATACCCTTTCGCGTGTTATTGAAAACGACCCCGATGTTAAGGATAAAATCAAGATTTTATTCTTAGAAGATTACCGTGTTACTATGGCAGAACTTATGATACCTGCTGCAGATATAAGCGAACAAATATCACTCGCTTCTACCGAGGCTTCCGGCACAGGTAATATGAAACTTATGATGAACGGTGCTATTACTCTGGGTACCGAAGACGGTGCAAATGTAGAAATTCATTCTGCTGTTGGCGACGAAAACATCTTGATTTTCGGTATGCAAACACCTGAGGTTTTAGAACTTCAAAAACACGGATACAATCCCGACAAATATTACAACAATAACCCTGTTCTTCGCCAAGCACTTGACTTTATAGGCCGCGGCTTTGGAGGTCAGCGTTTTGACGATATTTACAACACCCTTAAAAATCACGATACCTATATGGCCCTTGCCGACTTTGCAGACTACCATAATATACAGGCAAAGGCTTCAGCACTATATAACGACCACGAAGTTTGGCAGAAAATGTCGCTTACCAATATCGCAAAATCGGGCATTTTCTCTGCCGACCGCTCAATTGAAGACTATGCGCGTGATATTTGGAACGCGACACCGCTTAAATAATTATGAACTATTATCCGTTTGATTCAAGAAATCCTTTATACCGTAATAAATTAGGTGCTTTAGCCGAGGGAGAAACCCTTCGGCTAAAAGTGTTGCTTCATAACGACGCGCTTGTTTCAGACGTATTTTTAATTTTAGAAGATGACAAAAACCACACCGAAACCCATATTCCAATGGTAACAGGTGAAACCTTAGAAGATTACCGTTTTTACGAGTGTGAAATTTCCCCGTCCGAAGGGCTTTATTGGTATCACTTTAAATATCAAAGCGAATTTGGTGAATTTTTCATAAAGAAAACCGAACATTCGTTAGGTATTGTATCAGACCAAGGTGACAACTGGCAACTAACGGTATATGACAAAGATTTCACCACACCCGATTGGCTTGACGGTGGTATAATTTATCAAATTTTCCCCGACCGTTTTTATAATTCGGGTGAAAAGAAAACCCGTGTACCAAAAGACCGATATATTGTAGACGATTGGAATAAACAACCCGAATTCCGACAAGACGAAAAATTTAAAGCGCTCGGTAACGATTATTACGGCGGCGACCTTAAAGGTATAGAGCTTAAACTCCCTTATCTTAAGTCGCTTGGGGTGAACTGCATTTATTTAAACCCTATTTTCGAAGCACATTCCAACCACCGCTACAATACTGCCGATTATATGAAAGTGGACCCATCACTCGGTACAAAAGGCGACCTTGAAAACCTTATAAAATCGGCTAAAAAACAGGGTATTTATATTATTTTAGATGGCGTTTTCTCCCACACGGGTGACGACAGTATTTATTTTAACCGCTACGGACGCTACGCGGCGCCGGGTGCTTGGGATAATGCCGACTCACCTTATCGCGAATGGTATAAGTTTGATGATAGCGAAATCGGTTATTCGGCATGGTGGGGTGTACCCACTCTTCCCGAAGTAGATGAAGACAACCCCGATTTTACCGAATTTATAACAGGCGAAAATGGTGTCATCCGCTATTGGCTTAAAAAGGGTATCAAAGGCTTCCGTCTTGATGTTGCAGACGAACTGCCCGACGCATTTTTGGACAACATCCGCAAAGCAGTTAAAGCCGACAATAAAAACAACTTCCTTTTAGGTGAAGTTTGGGAAGATGCTACCAATAAAATCAGTTACAACTCGCGCCGTCGTTTCTTGCGTGGAAAACAACTTGACTCGGTTATGAATTATCCCTTTTCTAATGCTATAACCGATTATTTGCTGGGCGGTAATTCGCGCGATTTGGTAGATACCGTTTTAGAAATTTTGGAAAACTATCCCGCACCTGCAATAAAACTGCTTATGAACCATATCGGCACACACGACACACCGCGAATACTCACCCTTTTAGGCAAGGGCAAGGTGGAAAATCGTGAGCGCGAGTGGCAGTCGAAACAAAGTTTAACCGATGAAGAATATAAAAAAGCGGTTGCGCTTTTAAAAGTGGGTGCACTCATTCAGTACACTCTCCCAGGCATCCCGTCACTTTATTACGGCGATGAGGTTGGTATGCAAGGTTTTGGCGACCCGTTTTGCCGTGCGGCATTCCCATGGGATAATACCGATGATGATTTGTTACGCTTTTACAAGGCTTTGGGTACTATACGCCGTCAAAGCAAAGTTTTTTGCTCGGGCGAGTTTATACCTGTGTATGCCAACTTTGGCGAAATTGCTTACATTCGCAAAAAGGGTGAGTCACAGCTTCTTATCGCCGCAAGTCGTTGGCATGAGCACACCCAAATTAAAGTTCCCAAAGAATTTAAAAACGCAAAATGTCTTTTGGGTATAAGTAACGATGGCGAAAATCTAAAACTTCCGCCTTACGGATTTTCGGTTTTGCAAATATAAAAAAGGAGATGCTACGCGTTGTGTTTTAAAGAACACAACGCAGCGATATAAATCCCTATCGGGATTTTCGATATGCTTTTGCTCGATATGTGTTACACACTCGATATGTTGCCTTACGGCAACGAGGACGCGATTTATATCATATCGAGTTTGCCGAAGGTAAACATATCGAATTTTATAAAGTAAAATATATCGAATTGCGAAGCAATATATCGACAAAAATTATTTTGAAAATATAAAAAGCAGATGCAAATGCATCTGCTTTTAATTTTACACATTAACCGTTTGCTTGGTTTCTTTAGGTTCTTCATCAGGTATTTCCACACGTTCATCTACACCAATAAACGCAAACACAAACAAAATTATCATTCCTGCCTGACACCAAATATATGTGGTATCTATCATACTATACGGCGCAATACCCAAAAGCACTGCACCCAATAACGGGAACGAATAAGACTGTACTCTACCCGACCATACTCGCTTAACAGTATTTAAAACACTAACAAGAAACGCAACAAAAGCAGAACCTATAAGTGCAGTCCCCACTACGCCGTGCGACAAAAGACTGTCAAGCACTATGTTATGCGCTAGATTTACATTCTTTATGCCTTCAGAATAATATGCCGGATTATCTATTCTCCACATACGATAAGATAAGAAACCGCGGCCAAAAAACGGATATTTTTCCAATGTGTTGATAGTACGCTCATAAATAAGTAAGCGACTATTTGCCGTGCCATCATCAGCAAAAACCTTGACCAGTCTTGGCATTATCTGTGGCATTAACGCAACCACCGCGCCGACAAATATAGCCACCGCACAAAAGATAACCAAATATTTATATTGTTTGCCAAACAGCAAATATCCGCCAACCATAAGCGCCATTACAACCCATAATGACACACTGCCGCAAAGTATAAGGCCTATCACATTCATAATAGCGGAAACTATAAATGCACCGCGTTTTTTATCAACATTCACAATCTTATAAATGCAAAACAAAACTGCCAACACGGTCATAAGGCCGTAAAAATTCGGATTAATTGAAACACTAAAACAACGGTGACTGCCTTTGCCGATTATAATAAAATAAATCTTTTCAATCACTGCCACCAATACCGCCACATTAGAAAACATCACAATATACGAAAGAGCGTTTTCTACCATACTTTTTGTAAGGATAGCCCTTGCAACAAAGAACACCATAAACATAGCGCCAAATAAGAAAGAAGCACCAAGGCCTACCCAGTTACCTCTAACCACTGCCACCACACAGGTTGTGATTAAAAATATAAAGGTTGGATATGCCATTTTATATTTAAAAAGCAATTTGCGAGCGTCAGACCATACCAATATCATAAGACAGGTATTAACAAGCGCCGCTATCTGAACAACAAAATGTATAAATCCCAAAGCTACTGAAAGCATTATCCAACGGGCTAACTTGCCCATAATTTCATTTTCTTTTGTGGATATAGAAAACCTTGTCTCTATCTTTTCTATACCAAAGAGCGAAAGCAATGTTGTCATGCCATACCCCCCCAACTTAAATATTTTCTATACCGCAATTATACTCCTTTTAGCATAAAAAGTCAATTGACATTTGTTTGCCACCATTTATACCATATATAAACAATTTTATGCATTAACTACAATAAAATAAAATTTAAAATTACTTGTCCTATTTATAGGACACTTAGCATATTATAATAATAACAGAAACGAAAATAAAAAAGCAAAAAATTTTTAAAAAATGCTTGACAAACCGTGTTCTGTATATTATAATAAGGATAACGAACAAATGTTCGGGAGGTAAACAAAATGACTTTTGCAGATATTATAATCACTTTATTTGAAATATTGGGCGCTTTGGCGCTTATTTGGTGCATCTTCCATGAAGAGCGTCTTGTAGCCTTTGAAGAAAAGGTTTTTTCATCATTCCGTCGTAAGCGTATGCGCGTTATAAATACCGAGCGCACACATAGTTATAACATTTAATTTTATTTTTCTCTTTCTTTATGTACTTATTTTTGCAACAAAGAAGCGGCTCTTTTGAGCCGCTTCTTTGTTTTTTATAATACTTTATTTAAAAATTTTCTGTTATATATTCTTCTGCCATATTGGCGGCAACTGCACCGTCAGAAACCGCGGTGACTACCTGCCGTAAAATTTTGTTGCGTACATCCCCTGCTACAAAAACACCGCTTATATTTGTTTTGCAAGTTTCATCGGCGAGCACATATCCATTTTTTTGGAGCGCCACCGCGCCGTTTAAAAATTCGGTTGTAGGTTTTCTGCCAATACTTATAAACAAACCATCGCACAAAAGGTTTTTGCTCTCTTGGGTTTTAAGATTTTTAACCACTACACCCGCAAACTTATCTTCCACTATAAACTCTTGCACCGCACTATCCCATAAAAATTCTACATTCGAAGTTTCAAGTAAAGGCTTGTGATAAATTTTTGTGGCGCGCAAAGTATCGCGTCTGTGAATTAAATACACCTTTTTTGCAAGGCGTGAAAGATAAAGTGCATCTTGTGCGGCAGAATTACCGCCACCCACTACTGCAACAATTTTATCTTTATAAAATCTGCCGTCACAATGAGCGCAGTAATGCACACCTCTGCCCGTAAGAGCGCTCTCATTCGTCAAACCCAATTCACGTGGATTAGCGCCTGTGGCTATAATAACCGTCTTTGCACAAATCTCACCGCCGAGCGTTTTAATTTTTTTAATTTGTTCGCCGAAATCGACCGACAAAACCTCATCATATTGAGTCTCGGCGCCAAAGCGTTCTGCCCCCGACTGCATACTCATACCCAAAGAGAAACCATCTATCCCATCAGGAAAACCGGGATAATTATCGATATCTCCCGTAAGCGTCATCTGACCGCCTACTGACATTTTTTCAATCACAAGCGTGTCTAATCCTGCACGGGCGGCATAAAGTGCCGATGTATATCCTGCAGGACCACCGCCTAAAATCACAACATCATAAATCTTATCCATTATTCTCTCCAAATCTTTGTTTGTCGCGCTCGATTTGTTTTTGGTATCTGTCCTCTTCGGAAAAAATACAACCACAATACTTTTGCATATAAAATTCTTTTTCTCGCGCCTTCATATTACCTTCGCGGAAATTGGGTCTGAAATCACGATACAAAAACTTAACCCCGTACTGTGCGGCAAACTTTTCACCTGCCGCCTTTATAGCCTCGTGGTCTTGATAAAGACTTGCAAGAAGCGTTGTTGTAAAATACTCAAACCCATTATCCCTAGCATAGCGCGCCGTCTCTTCTAAACGGTGACTGTAACAGTATACACACCTTGCATCTATATTATCCGCAACATTTCTGACAAATTGTCGCAGTCCGTAATTTTCCTTAACCCTTATATCACAGCCGATTTCCGCAGCATACTGCAAAAGGCAATCGCGACGCGCTTCATACTCCTTAAAAGGGTGAATATTCGGATTGTACCAAAATAACGAAAGTGCAAAACCCTCGTTTTGCAACGGCTCAATACATGAAAGTGAGCAAGGTGCGCAACAACAATGAAGCAAAACTTTCATAAAAACTCCTTATAATTTTACAATTATCGGCATTATGCCGTTTTTCTCAATATCTATAACCGCGTAAGATTCGTGAAAATCGCGTCCACAAGAACACGAACCGGGATTCACAACATAAACGCCGTTTTCATATAATATTTTAGATATATGTGTATGGCCGTAAAGCGCAATTTCACAGCCATTTTGCTTAGCCGACTCTATAAGCCGTTCTACGCCATATTTGACCGATAAAGTATGCCCGTGGGTGTAAAAAATCTTTTTGCCGCCCACAGTTGCCACCGCTGTAGACGGAAAAGCAGAAAAATAATCACAATTACCGCTTAAAATGTAAAACTTTTTGTCGGGAAAAATATACTGCAAATCTTCAATGTCCGAAGCGCAGTCGCCCAGAAAAAACACCGCCTGTGCATTTGGTTGGTCATATAAAATTTTTTCTATTATATCGCTTCGCTTGTGCGAATCTGAGATAACTACTACTCTCAAAGAATCACCTTTTATTCTAAACTTTAACTTTTGGCATAAATATATTACAGGGGGAATTTTTATGAATAATGATAAAGCATCAATTGAAAATATTTTAAAAATGAGTGACGGCAAACTAGACCGTAAAACATTAGAAAATGTGGCGCAATCGGGCGATGCTTCTTCGCTTGTGAACAAACTGTCAGACAAAGATAAACAGAAGTTAGACGAAATATTATCCGACAAGCAAAAACTTGCAGAAGTTTTAAAAAGTCCGCAAGCAAAAATGCTTTTAAAACTTTTCGGAGGCAAAAATGGATGACCTTAACCAAAAACTTTCCCAAATACTAAACGACCCCGAAAGTATGAACCGCGTACGCCAAATGGCAGAGAGCATACTTTCTGATAAAGAAGAAGAAACCACCGACGATTCGATTTTCGGTTCATTCGGTAGCGAAGAACTTGGTAACATTATGTCGATTGTGTCCCGACTTAACAATCAGCAAAATGATGCACGTACAAGTCTTTTACTTGCACTAAAACCGCATTTAAGCGAAGCAAAACAAGAAAAGGTAGATACCGCAATAAAAATTTTGCGCCTTTTAGACCTTTTGCCTATTTTAAAAGAAAGCGGAGTTTTAGGTAAACTGTTATGACAAAAAACGAATTTGAAAACCGCAGGCTTGAGGCCATTCAAAAAATGAAGCAAATGAATTCCCAAAGCACACATAAAGAGCCTGAGCCCATAAAGAAACCTCAACCGCCAAACCAAACCTCTGTACTTTCGGGATTGGGACTGCCGTTTTTAGATAATTTAAAAAGCGACGGAGATATGACCCTTGTTTTAGGGTTGCTTTTGCTTTTATTAAGCGAAAAAGCCGATAAACGGCTTTTATTTGCGCTTGTATATATTTTACTTTGAAAGAGTATATTTAAAGTTTTAAATATACTCTTTTTTGTTTGTTTTAAAATGTGCGAGAATAAACACCACAATAAATACACTCATTGCAAGCAGGGTAAATATTACGCTCGAATCACTATGGGTATACCCGCTGCCAAAAACATTAACAAGCAAATATGCCACCGACTGTGAAGCGCAAAGTGTTACCGAAACTAAACCTGTTGCCAAGATTTTGCGGAAATTAACTTCCACATCCAAACCATTGTAAAGTTTGCCGTAATTTATAAAGAAAAGCATTAAAACGCAATAACCTGCCATCAATAAAACGTTATCACTAATGGCCGCCAATGAAGAAATATTTATAAATGTAAATATTGTTCTTGCGATTGCGTAAATTGCAGGAATCGCGTGTATAAGTCGCGGCATTTTAATCTTGCAAAAATGCGAACTGCCAAACAACACAAAATATCCTGACGCCGCAACCGTTATGACTTTTGCTACATACTTTTGCCATTCGGGGGTGGTGGGTGCCACCGCTTCGAAAAATAACTCGCCCAAAAAAGCCAATGCCACTACATAAGAAGTAATCGCCATCGCAAGATTTACACGCGGTGTTTTCTCTGGGGTTTTATAAGCCTTAAATGCCACCAAAAACAAAAGTACACACGAAAGTCCTATCAAAGCCATCATAACATTGCCAAAGGTATCGAAGCCCGTCAAATAAAAACCGTTGCTTTTTTGAATTGTCACCGCAATCTGCACCACACGGGCGGCAATACATACCGGCAAACATATAAAAAAGGTTGTCATTATCTTTTTAAAATTCATTATATTCTCTCCAAAATAACATTAAAAAGCATTTGTTATCATATATTTAATATTATAATGCAGACTCAAAAATGTCAATATCAATGTGTAAAAAGAAGGTTTTTTATGAAAAAAATATTTTCTCTGTCGGTAATTTTATTGGCGGTATTGTTACTACTGCCACTATATGCTTTAACCAATGAACAAATAACCGAAACCGCTACCCCCGAATCGGCACAGACAATGGCTGATGCGCAAATATCGGGTGATGATTTTAAGGTTTTAATTACCGAAACCAATAAAATAGAAACCCTTTCGGCAGAAGATTACATTTTTGGTGTTGTAGCGGGAGAAATGCCCGCTTTATACGAAGAAGAAGCATTAAAAGCACAGGCGGTCTGCGCTTATACCTTTGCGCTTTGGCGAAAACGCGAAAACAGTGATAAAGATTACGATATTTCTGACGATTACACCACCGACCAATGCTACATATCACCGGAAGACGCGCGTAAAAAATGGGGCAGTAATGCCGAAACTCACGAACAAAAAATCCGTAATGCCATAAAGGCGGTGTTGCTTCAAAAACTTACCTATAACGGCGATATTATACTGTCGGTTTACCATTCACTGTCTTCAGGCAAGACAGAAAGCGCCAAAAATGTGTGGGGCAAAGAGTATCCCTATTTACAGGCGGTAGCAAGTGTTGGTGACAAACTTGCCGCCAATTATATCTCAACCGCCCAATTTACCACAGAACAGTTAGAAACCGCGCTTAAAATAACCATACCTAAAGACACAAAGAATGTTTTTTCCGACATAAAACGCACCGAATCGGGTACAGTTAAAAATATTACTGTTTGCGACCAAAAAATGAAAGGCAGTGAAGTTCGCAGTGCGCTCCAACTTAAATCTTCCAACTTTGAAATAACACAAAAAGATGGAGTTTTCACATTTACAGTTTACGGCTACGGGCACGGTGTAGGGCTTAGTCAAAACGGCGCTAACTATATGGCAAAGCAAGGCAGTGATTATAAAGAAATTCTTACACATTATTATACAGGGTGCGAGATAATGCGGAATTCGTAATGCGGAATTATTAAAAAATAATATCCTCTCATCACATGACAAAAAGAAGATGTCTTAGACATCTTCTTTTTGAGTTGGTGTCGCAACCATTGAGCGTTTTGTGTGGCGACAAACCGGAGTTTGCAAAAATATTTTACAACACTTGTGTTCATTTGTCAACACATTTGTTGTAATTTGTGTTATTTATTTTGTAGGAGTGATTTTATGTACTACAATGAAATAATACAATTTGAACGCGAATCCAAAAATATTACCCAAAAACAAATGGCTGAATTTTTAGGTATAAAGCAGCAACAATACGCTCGATACGAAAAAGGAATAAATCTTTTACCTATTACGCATTTAAAAAATATTTGCGCGTATTTAAATCTTTCCGCTGACTATATTTTAGGTCTTCCCGATTTACCTTATCCTAAAAGATAAACTCTTCTATATTCCGCATAAAAAAATCCCGCAGAAGCGGGATTTTTCCTTTTATAAATTATACTTTTTTTACGCCGATTGTAACGGTTTGGTCGTTGATATCCCACTCTTTGGTAAAGCCCATCGGTTCACCTATAATCAAAGCATCTGCCAAAGTATCACCCGCAATATCAGCAGTCTTGCGTGTAGCAATATCACAAACTACATCACTGCCTTTTAGCGTGATTTCAATATGGTCGGTAACATTAAAATCGGCTTCTTTACGCATAGTTTGAATCTTGCTTATAAGTTCGCGAACAAAGCCTTCTTCAATAAGTTCTTCAGTGAGAACTGTATCAAGCGCAACAGTCACACCATTATCACTAACCGTGAAGAAACCTTCTTTTTGTGATGCATCTATAAGCAAATCTTCGGTTTCAAGTTTGATATCGCCAGTTGAAAGTGACAATGTAAGTTTTCCGCTCTCATCAAGTTGCTTTTTAGCGGCATTTCCGTCGATAGAAGCCAAAGCATTGCGGATTTCACCCAACTGCTTACCAAATTTCGGACCTAATGTTTTAAGTTGTGGCTTAAAGGTGTAGGTAACAAAATTATCAACCTCACCTGTAAAGTCTACATTCTTAATATTAAGTTCTTCTTTTATAATTGAAACAAAACTGTCTTGGACTTCGCCGTTAAGTTTAACATACATAGTGTTAAGTGGTTGACGGTTCTTTCTTGACGAGCCGTTTCGTGCAGCACGACCGAGAACTACAATATCAAGCACCTTTTCCATCTGACTTTCAAGGTTTACATCTATAAGTGTTTCATCCACAACAGGGAATTTGCAAAGGTGTATACTCTCAGGGGCGGTTTTATCCACACTCTTCACAAGATTTTGGTAGATATTTTCTGCCATAAACGGAATCATCGGTGCGGCAGTTTTAGCGGTAACAACAAGCGCATGGTAAAGGGTCATATAAGCCGCGATTTTATCGTCGGTCATACCCTGTACCCAATAACGCTCACGACCGCGGCGTACATACCAGTTACTCATTTCATCAACAAATTCCTGTAAAGCACGTGCGGCTTCGGGGATTTTATAATTAGCAAGATTGTTATCAACAACCTTAACCATTGAATTGAGTTTGGACAAAAGCCATTTATCCATAACGGTAAGTTTACAGTCACGAAGATTGTACTTTGTGGGGTCAAACTTATCGATATTAGCATAAAGCACATAGAAAGCATAGGTGTTCCACAGAGTACCCATAAACTTACGCTGACCTTCGGTTACTGCCTTGCCGTGGAAACGGTTGGGAAGCCAGGGTGCCGAATTAGTGTAGAAATACCAACGAATAGCATCTGCGCCATAATTTTCGAGTGCGTCAAATGGGTCAACTGCGTTACCTTTTGATTTACTCATTTTCTGACCGTTTTCGTCCTGAACGTGACCTAAAACTATAACGTTCTTATAGGGCGCCTTATTGAAAATAAGGGTGGAAATCGCAAGGAGTGAATAGAACCAACCGCGAGTCTGGTCAACCGCTTCCGAAATAAAGTCTGCAGGGAACTGCGCCTCGAACAAATCTTTATTCTCAAAAGGATAATGATGCTGTGCAAAAGGCATTGCACCAGAGTCAAACCAACAGTCAATAACCTCGGGAACGCGGTGCATTTGCTTACCGCATTCGGGACATTTAATTGTAACTGCATCGATATAAGGACGGTGAAGTTCTATATCGTCAGGACAATTATCCGACATTGATTTAAGTTCTTCAATACTGCCTATTGCGTGGTGGTGACCGCATTCACAAGTCCAAATATTAAGTGGTGTACCCCAGTAACGGTTACGAGAAATGCCCCAGTCCTGAACATTCTCGAGCCAGTCACCAAAACGGCCCTTACCAATGCTTTCGGGAATCCAGTTAATGGTATTATTGTTGCGGATAAGGTCATCCTTAACATCGGTCATCTTGATAAACCAAGATTCACGCGCATAGTAAATAAGGGGAGTATCGCAACGCCAACAGAAAGGATAGTCGTGCTCAAACTTGGGAGCATCGAAAAGAAGACCAGCCTTATCAAGGTCGGTAAGTACCAACGGGTCTGCATCCTTTACAAATTTACCGGCATAAGGTGTGTCTTCGGTCATTTCACCCTTACCATTTACAAACTGAACAAAAGGCAAATCATATTTTCTGCCCACTTTAGAGTCATCTTCACCAAAAGCGGGAGCGATATGAACAATACCTGTACCATCACTCATAGTAACATAACTGTCACAGGTGATAAAGTGCGCTTTTTTCTTTTGTTTTTCGCAAACAGGTGTCTGGAAATCGAAAAGTGGCTCATATTCCTTATATTCAAGGTCTTTACCTACAAATTCTTCTACAATTTCGTAAGCGGGAGCATCTTCGGTTGCAAGTTTAGAGAGAACTTTATCTAAAAGTTCTTTAGCCATATAGTAAACATAGCCATCAGCTGCCTTAACCTTGCAATAGGTATCGTCGGGGTTTACGCAAAGCGCAACGTTGGACGGAAGTGTCCACGGAGTTGTAGTCCAAGCAAGAAAATATGCATCTTCACCCACTACCTTAAAGCGGACAACCGCACTGCGTTCTTTAACATTTTTATAGCCTTGGGCTACTTCGTGTGAAGAAAGCGGTGTTCCGCAACGGGGACAGTAAGGCACAATTTTAAAACCCTTGTACAAAAGGCCTTTTTCGTAGATTTGCTTTAATGCCCACCACTCCGACTCAATAAAATCGTTATGATAGGTAACGTACGGGTCGTTCATATCTGCCCAGAAGCCAACAGTTTTGGAAAAATCTTCCCACATACCCTTGTATTTCCAAACGCTTTCTTTACAATGGTCAATAAATGGGTCAAGACCATATTCCTCAATTTGTTCCTTACCATCAAGACCCAAAAGTTTTTCAACCTCAAGTTCAACAGGCAAACCGTGAGTGTCCCAACCCGCTTTTCTTGGTACCATATAACCTTTCATTGTGCGGTAACGCGGAATCATATCCTTTATAACGCGAGTTAGCACATGACCGATATGCGGTTTACCATTAGCGGTAGGGGGACCGTCATAGAAAACATAGGGGGCGTCGCCCTTGCGCTCTTCTATACTCTTTTCAAAAATTTTGTTGTCATCCCAAAATTGTTTGATTTTCTTTTCTTCTTCCACAAAATTGAGATTGGGTGAAATGTTTTTATACATTCCAATACTCCTTTCAAGATAAAAAAGCCCTTTACCCATAATAGGACAAAGGACTTTAGCTTTAAACCACCTATTACGACAAACAAACATTTGCGATTTCTGTAACGTGAAACAAACGGAAAAGCCTACTTTATTCAGCCCTCTGCTCGGGAGTGATACCGATTTTTAAACCTGCAAGGCTCACACCTTCCCTTGCTCGCTTAAAGGTTTTTATAAAAAACCGCAGTCTCCGTCAAAGCATTTTACTTTTATTGTTTTTTATTAGTCATTTGCAGAACTGGGGATTTGCTGTTTCAAAGCGGCACGGGTCTTACGAACCTCGCCGAGGTTTGCAGTAAGACCTTCATCTGCGCGACGCATAATATCGTCAACGAAATCTTGCGCTGCTTTGCGCATTTCACGGCTCTTGCCCTGAGCGGCCGCAATAATTTCGGCAGCCTTTGCCTGAGAAAGTTTAACAATCTCTTCCTGTGCTACCATAGCTTTAGCTTTTTCTTCAGCATTACGGATAATAGCATCTGCTTCGCGCTTAGCGTTTGTAATGATGTCGGCGCGATCAGCTACAATACCCTTAGCCTGTTTAATTTCAGCAGGGATATTAAGACGGATTTCGTCCACAACTGCTCTGAGTTTTTCAATGTCAACGATAGTCTTTTTGCCGGGGATTTTGAGACCGCTGTCAAGCACCTCGTCAAACTGTTCTAATAATTCGTCAAGTGTCATTTTCATTTCCTCCATAAACCCTTAAGGGTATTATTTTTTAATTTATCCTTTCGAGAATATCTTCCTTTATAACCTCGGGCACAAAAGAAGAAATATCACCGCCCATGGAAGCTATTTGCTTAACCATACTTGAGCTTAAATACATATTCTGTGCGCTTGTGGTTAAAAAGAGGGTTTCAACGTCGGGATTTAACTTCTTATTTGTTAAAGCCATTTGGAATTCATACTCGAAATCCGACATGGCTCGAAGTCCTTTAATAATCGCCTTTGCACCCTTTTGCTTAGCGTAGTCTGCCAAAAGTCCGTCGAATGTATCAACTTCGACATTATTAAGTTCTGGAATGCACTTTTTAATCATATTTACCCTTTCCAGGGGGGTAAAACTGGTAACCTTATTCTTGTTGTGAGCTACAACAACAATTACCTTATCAAACATATTAGCCGCGCGGTGTATTATGTCTAAGTGACCATAAGTTATAGGGTCAAAACTACCGGGGCAAATAGCAATACTATTTTTCATTTATTTTATATTCCTTTTCTATAAACCGAAACATTGATTTTTCCATAACGATAGGTTTTTGCTACCTTAAAACCGCCAATTTCGGCAGGTATTTCTACTTCATTCGGATACTCACAAACTATAATACCGTAATCGCTCATAAGTGGGAGCACCGATTTAAGTGCAGGTAATAACAAACCTTTAAGGTACGGTGGGTCTAAAAACACAATATCAAATGTGTCACGGCTCATAGCCGCAAAAGATGCATAATCGGCATTATACACCTTGGAAATATCCGAAAAGCCCACATTTTCGATGTTTTGTTTTATCACTTTAATTGAAGCGGCGCTGTTATCAACAAACACAGCACTTTTAGCACCGCGGCTTAACGCTTCAATCCCTAACTGACCCGAACCTGCAAACAAATCAAGTACGCGTCTGCCCTCAATATCAAACTGTATGGCGCTGAAGACCGCCTCTTTAACCTTTTGTGAGGTAGGGCGGACATCGTTGCCTTCAAGCGTTTTTAAATTTTTACCACGGGCAATACCTGTGATTACACGCATTTATATCACCAAAATTTAACTAAAAAATACTCAAGCATATAAACTGCCCATAATATATTTACATTATCCCACGAACAAGGGGGGTTTGTCAAGTATTTTTTGCCGTTTATGAAAAAACACACGGGTTTACCGTGTGTTCAATTCCGCATTTCGCATTACGAATTACGAATTAAATCTCTATCCCATCGGTAGCAGGGCCATCCAACAGCGTACCGTCACTACCAAAGCGCGACCCGTGGCAAGGGCAATCCCAACTGTGCTCTGCCGCATTCCATTTAAGCGCACAGCCTAAGTGCGGACAGCGTTTTTTAGTGGGAGTAATAAGATTAAGTGTTGTTTCAAAACCGTTAGCAAAGAGTTGCGGTGTTAAAATTCCCCGCTCAGGCGCAAAAACTTTGGCGAAAGCACTTTCGTTTTTACAGAGTATATCGCTTAATGTAAGGGCGGCACACATAGCACCTGTCATTCCCCATTTATTAAAACCGCTCGCCACATAAAATTTAGAAGACGAATTACTGTACTCGCCTATATAGGGCATTTTGTCAAGACTTATACAGTCTTGTGTTGCCCATGCAGCCACTTCTTTGGCGCAGGGGTAATTAAGATGTGCAAACTCACGCAGTTCATTATAATTACCACCCTTTTTGCCTGTGCGGTGTCCGCCGCCACCCAAAAGCAACAGGTCACCATAATTACGAAACGACAAACCTTTATCATCTGCATCCACATACATACCGTCAACCTGTATAGCACCTTTAAGTGCCAAAACATAAGAACGGTGCTGATAAAGTTTTAAAAAATATCTTCCGTGCTTATTGATAAACGGAAAATGAGTGGCAACCACCACGCGCTTGGCATAAATTTTACCACCGTCATAAACCGCGGTATTTCCTATCATTTCGCGCACCTTTGTATGCTCGTAAATATTTAGGTCCTTTGCAATTTCTCTTAAAAACTTTAAAGGATGAAACTGTGCTTGATTTGGAACACGCAACCCTTTAACTGCAAACTGAAAAAGATTTATATCCGAAAAATCGGCTTCGCAACCGATTTTTTTGTACACTTCCATTTCCTTTTTGAGTTTCCTATCATCAAAAGAATAAACATAATTATCCTTTATTTCAAAATCGCAATCAATCTCTTTGCAAAGTTTTTTATACTGTGCTAACGCCTCTTTATTTGCAAGATAATAACCCCTTGCAACATCTTCACCGCGTAAAGTTTCTATTTTTTGATAATTGAGCCCGTGTTGTAGGGTTATTTTAGCGGTAGTTTTTGATGTGACACCACTGCAAATCTCATTTTGCTCTGCAAGGACATAATCCACTCCCGCTTTTTGCAAAAAATAAGCCGTTAAAATACCCGCTATGCCGCCGCCTATTATCAACACATCGGTTTTTATATCGCCTTTAGCTTTTGGGAATTTGGGCAAACTCACATCTTCCCATATAGATTTATTCATACCATCACCAATGGTATTATTTCACCGCAAAAAAATTATATGCAACGAAAAAGGACTCTTGTACACATACAAAAGTCCTTTAACACCTGCTTACAGGCTATTCTTCAACCTTTTGAGAACCTGTGGGATTTATAATACTGAAGCCTACATTTACAAGGTGGTCGGCAACACGCTCTAGCCCTGATACGAGAGATGAATAATAGGGGCTCACCTCCGCACTGCAAATTCCTTCGGCAAGGCGCACGAAATGACTCGCTATAAGGTCTTTCTTCATACCGTCAACATCTTCTTCCAAAGCCGTGAGTTTGGACAATTCTTGCTTGTTCAGATTTTCAAATACATCTTTGGAAATTGTAAACATCTGCAAAATTTGTTCGCGCATTTTGGTAATACCCATCTGTGCTTTATCGGAAAACGTAATCTCTTTTTGGCGCATTTCCACCCCTATTTCATGGAAATTTTCAGCATTGTCACCTATGCGTTCCAAGTCATTTAGAACATGGAAATACGCACCGATTACCTTTTCGTCGCTTTCCTCCACATTAGCCGAAAGCTTGATTAAGAACTGAGTCAAAGCACGGTTGGTGAAGTCAATAATTTCTTCGTTGTTTCGAATTTCTTCACCTCGCTCTGTCGAGCCGCTATCAACAGCAGCAAAAGAAAGGCGGATGTTTTCTTCAACCAAACCGAGCATATATTCGATTTCTTTTTTTACCTGCATAAGCGCAACGGGAGGTGTGGTCAACAACCTATCGTCAACATATTTCAGGCTCATCGACTCGGTCTGTTCCTTCTTGTCCTTGATTACCGCGCAGGAATATTTAACCAGATGCTTCACAAACGGAAGCAACAAGCAGGTTGTGGTCACATTGAATATGACGTGGAAAGCGGAAACTCTCATTTGAAGCGACATTGGGTCACTGCCAGGAAACAAGGAAACCAAAAGGTTTACTATCGGTTCTTTAAAGAACCAGATTATTGCCGTAAAGAATACTGTTCCTATTGTGTTGAATGTGAAGTGGATAAGCGCCACACGCTTAGAGTTAGCATTTGCACCTACCGAAGCCAATAACGCAGTTACACAAGTACCAATGTTAGCGCCAAGGATAATAAAGAGCGCCATATCAAGCGGAAGCACATTTGCACCTACCATCGTAATAACAACACCGCTGGCAGCTGATGAGCTTTGGATAAGTGCGGTAAAGATAGCGCCAACCAAAATTAAAAGCAAGGGGAAGTCTATTTTCTGGAAAATGTTAGTAAACATTTCTTCCACAAGCGTATTACCAAACGCCTGCTCACTGCTCATAACTTCAAGACCAACGAAAATGAGTCCCAAACCGCAGAAGAAACTGCCGGCAATTTTAATCTTTTCCTTTTTGAAAAAGCCCATCATTACACCCGCAAAAGCGAGAAGATACATTACCATATTGAAATAATCATTTTTAAGCGCGACCAATACACCCGTAATTGTTGTACCGATATTGGCACCCATAATAATAGGTGTGGCTTGCATAAGCGTCATAACACCTGCATTTACAAGACCTATAACCATTACTGATGTTGCAGATGAGCTTTGAATAATTGCTGTTACACCCGCGCCAATCCCTACGCCCGAAAAGCGGTTGTTACTAATTTTTCCGAGCAATCGCTTCATTCCCGAACCTGCACTCTTTTCCAAAGCATCACTCATAAAGTTCATACCTACAATAAAAACTCCGACACCTGCGAGTAACCAAATAAGACTACCTATCAATTGCATCAAATTCTCTGATGATAACATAATTTTTCTCCTTTTCTTTTATACTACTATATTATATCCATTGACAATACATAAGTAAAATACTATAATATTATTGTTATCATAACAATTTAGTTATATAGGTGATTTTATGACAGTACGACATTTAAAAGTGTTTGTTTGTGTTTGCAAACACGGAAATATGACCAAAGCCGCCGAAGAACTATTCATAGCACAACCTGCCGTTAGTAATACTATTGCCGAAATTGAGAAAAACTATAACGTTAAATTATTTGAACGGATAAATAAACGCTTATTTTTAACAGATGAAGGTAAAACTTTGCTTATCAAAGCGCAGGAAGCGGTATCCGCCTTTGACGAGTTTGAAGAACAGGCACTTAACTCCTCTAAAAAGCCGCTTTTAAAAATCGGCTCGTCGCTAACCATAGGTAAACAAAAACTGCCTTGGCTTTTACGCAAATTAAAAGAAAACTTTACTGATATAGACTTTCAAATATCTATAAATCAAACTGCCATAATTGAAAGTAAAATTTCAAACGGCACGTTAGATTTTGCGTTTATACAAGGCAAACCTTCCGACCCTAATATTAAATCACGACTAGTTGACTGTAGCACATTGATTGCCGTTTGTGGAAATAAATACAATATGCCCGACACCGTAACACTAAAAGAATTGTGTAAATATGACCTACTGCTACGCGAAGATGAAAGTGTATCACGTGAATTTTTAGACCACATATTTGCGCTTGAAAACATAGTTGTAACCCCTGTAATGGAATCTATAAGTAACCAAGCGCTTATCTCGGCGGCGGTGCAAAATCTCGGTGTCACAATTATGCCCGAAGCACTTCTTACCCGTCAATTAAATAACGGTGGGCTTAGAAAAATTGCCGTATCCGATTATGAATTCACGCGAAATTCTTATCTCATATACCACAAAGACAAATCTTTCGGCACAGTCAAAAAGGAAATATTTGATTTTTGTTATAAAAATTATAAAAACAATAAAAACTAAAAGAAGATACCTTGAGGCACACTCCGTAAGGAAGTGTGCCTTGATTTTTTGTATTGGATTCATTTATAATCCAATGAAATTATAATGCTTCTAAAAGATGTCGGTGAATGTCGGTCTTATTTCATATATAATATTATTGAAAAATAAAAAAGAAAGGAGTATTATAAAAATGGACTTTTTAAATGAACTGTTTTCGGCGGGTGTTTGGGGTGATAAAACACCTTCGCCTCCAAAATGGAACAAATGGATACATAGAAACTTAAGCGATAATCATTGCCCAGAATGTTTAATGTTAGATGGTTGTTGGTTTTTAAAGGAGAAAACTCCAAAATGGCCACATCATTCATTTTGCCACTGTGTATTAAAAGATATCCCATATAACGAGGCGTTAACTTTAAGTTCCTGTAAATGCCCCTACTAAAAGTTTGACCCGTATTTGTTTGACCCCGATGATTTTTACAAACATGGAAAAAGTGCTATGTTAGAAAGTTGGGGATATTCTATACATGATTCAACTTATTTAAAAGAAGAAATTCAAAAACAAAGTTTAGAAAAGTACAGAAACGGAGATTATAAATTAGGACAGTTAAATGAATATGGACAAAGAATAAGTATCAGGGTTGAATTGCCACGCAAAAACGGTGATGGTATGATATCCTTTATTACCGGCTGGATGGTAAAACCTAATGGACATATTCAATTAAACACACCGTATGGAGGGAAATAATATGAAGTATCTTGATTGTGTAGAAGTAATTGCAGAAAAAGAAGAATACGCTAAACAAGGTGTTCACAAAGGGATGCAGGGTGTTATATGGTTAGAAGAATCAATTGATGGAACTTGGGATGTCTTTTTTGATTTATGGGGCGAGCATGCCCCGATAGGTGATATTGCTATAAAAAAGGAAGATTTGAAACTTATTCCTAAGATGGACGCTGAAATCAACGAGCGAATAAAAGCTGAGTTTGATAAATAATTGTACATTTTGTAAAATACAGAGAATACTTATCTCATAATAATAACAGAACTTTTGCTTTCTGAGATAGGTGATTTTTTAAAGTATGCAACCCACTATGACACTTTCAATTTTGAAAGTGTCATTTTTATTATACTAAAAGCAATAAAAAAGGGAGACAACTTCCTTACGGAGTGTCTCCCTTTCGGTATCTTCTTTTAGTTTGCATGGTGCTCAACTGAAGCTCTCATTGTATCGCAGCAATTGTTTTTTAAAAATTATAACATAAATATAATGACAAATAAGATTTTAGCCGAAAATCCGCTAAATTTTATAAACATATTGTAGGGGCTGATGCCTACATCAGCCCGTCCAATTTTATCGAATCTATCGGGTCGATGAAGGGCATCGACCCCTACAATATTTTATTTGCATTAATAATAATTCCGAATTACGCATTTCGCATTCATAATTAAAAAACCCACCGAATAATCGGTGGGTTTATATTTTGTCGTTTTAGTACACACATCATCGGCGCCTTGACGATATTTTCGTCATTGACAATGTGAGCACTAAAATCAGAGAAATTAGATTAACTCGATAATAGCCATTTCAGCTGCGTCACCACGGCGGGGAGCAGTCTTAACGATTCTGCAATAACCACCGTTTACATCCATATACTTAGGAGCGATTTCGTTGAACAATTTAGCAACAACATCTTCCTTAGTAATGAAAGCCAAAGCCTGACGCTTATTGTGAAGGGTATTTTCCTTAGCGAGTGTAATATATTTCTCTGCCATTGACCTAACTTCCTTAGCGCGTGTTACGGTTGTTTCAATCTTACCGTTTTCAAGCAAGAATGTTACCATAGCGCGAAGCATAGCTTTTCTGTGGTCACTGGTTCTTCCGAGTTTACGGGTACCTGGCATTTCAATTCACTCCTTAGCCAAAGTTTTTATTCCTCTTCCTTTTTGAGTGTAAAGCCAAATGAATTCAATTTAGCAATAACCTCTTCCAAGGACTTACGGCCCAAGTTTCTTACCTTCATCATTTCCTCTTCGGTCTTGTAGATAAGATCTTCAACCGTATTAATACCTGCACGTTTTAAGCAGTTGAAGCTACGTACAGACAAATCAAGTTCGTCAATAGTCAAATCGAGAACTTTTTCTTTCTCGTTATCACTCTTAACAGCCATAATGCTTTCAGTTTCACTAATGCCTTCTGCAAGGTCAAGGAACAATTCAAGGTGTTCCATCAAAACTTTGGCAGACATAGAAACTGCTTCGTCAGCTCTCAAAGAGCCGTCGGTCCAAACTTCTAAAGTAAGTTTGCCCTTATCAGTAACATTACCAACACGGGTGTTATCAACCGAGAAGTTTGCCTTAAGCACAGGTGTATAAATTGAGTCAACGGGAATCATATCAACTATGTTCTGGTTGCCCTTATTCTGGTCAGCCGAAACATAGCCCCTGCCCTTTTCAAGGGTCATTTCCATATTGAGCTTAGCGTCTTCGCCGAGCGTTGCAATATGCATTTCGGGATTGAGAATTTCTACTTCAGAATCAGCCTTGATTGAAGCTGCGGTAACCTCGCAAGGACCTTCTGCTTCAATATAGATTTTCTTTGCGCCGTCTGCGTGAAGTTTTGCAATAAGACCCTTTATGTTGAGGATGATTTCAGTAACATCTTCCTTAACACCGGGAATAGTAGAAAACTCATGAACAACGCCATCAATCTTAACGCCTGTTACAGCAACACCGGGGAGTATGGAAAGAAGAACTCTTCTCATACTGTTGCCGAGAGTTGTAGCGTAACCGCGTTCCAACGGTTCCATTACGAACTTACCGTATTTTCCGTCAGCGGTGATTTCGACAATATCAATTCTGGGCTTTTCAATTTCTATCATTTAAAAGCTCCGTTTCTCCGTACTGTAAATTTTAGTTTCACAGCGCTTTGTACGGAAAGCACCATGAGAATTCTAATTATTATTTTGAATAGAATTCGACAATGAGTTGTTCTTCAACTGGTGCATCGATTTGGTCTCTGTTTGGTAGAGCAATAACCTTTGCACTAAATTGGTCGCGGTTAACATCAATCCACTGCGGAACGGGTCTTGCACCGTTTGCTTCAATTATAGCCTTGAACTTTTCGCTGCCACGGCTCTTTTCACAAACAGTTACAACGTCACCTGCTTTAAGAAGATAAGAAGCGATGTCAACACGGCTTCCGTTAACTTCGAAATGACCGTGACCTACAAGCTGTCTTGCTTCTGCACGAGATGATGCGAAACCTACTCTGTAAACTACGTTATCAAGACGGCTTTCAAGAATGCGGAGAAGGTTATCACCAGTGATACCCTGCTTTCTTTCAGCTATCTCGAAATAATGATGGAATTGATTTTCCTGAACGCCATAGAAACGTCTTGCGGTTTGCTTAGCGCGAAGCTGCAAGCCGTACTCAGATGACTTCTTTCTACCTTGTCCGTGCTGACCGGGAGCATAAGCTCTGATACCAACCGAACATTTTTCAGAATAGCAGCGTTCGCCCTTTAAGAACAATTTTTGTCCTTCGCGGCGGCAAAGTCTGCAAACTGCACCGGTATATCTTGCCATCTATTACACCTCCATAATTTCTGCAGTAAAAACTGCGGTAAATGTTTTTGATTAAACGCGTCTTCTCTTGGGAGGACGGCAACCATTGTGCGGAATCGGGGTAACGTCTTTAATCATACTTACCTCGAGACCTGCTGTCTGCAATGCGCGGATAGCAGCTTCACGTCCTGCTCCTGGACCTTTAACATATACTTCAACGGTTTTAAGACCGTGCTCCATAGCAGCTTTAGCTGCAGTTTCAGCAGCAGACTGTGCTGCGAAAGGAGTAGACTTTCTTGAACCGCGGAAACCTAATTCACCTGCACTTGCCCATGAAAGAGCATTGCCTTGTGTATCGGTGATGGTTACGATAGTATTGTTGAAGGTAGACTGGATATGAGCGGCACCACGTTCAATATTTTTCTTTTCGCGACGACGGCGTGTAGCAGTCGACTTTTTAGCAGTAGCCATTTAATTCTTCCTCCTACTTATTTCTTCTTGTTAGCGATGGTCTTCTTAGGACCTTTACGTGTACGAGCGTTAGTCTTAGAACGTTGACCTCTTACAGGTAAGTTCTTGCGATGACGCAAACCACGGTAGCTACCAATTTCGATAAGTCTCTTGATATCAAAAGCGATAGCGCGACGACGGTCACCTTCTACTTGAAGGTTGTGGTCGATATATTCACGCAACTTTGAGATATCATCTTCAGTTAAGTCCTTACATCTAACATCAGGGTCAATACCTGTGTCGGCAAGGATTTTTTTAGATGTAGTAAGACCAATACCAAATATATAAGTGAGACCGATTTCTACTCGCTTATTATTCGGAAGGTCAACACCAGCAATACGTGCCATTTATCAAAGCACCTCCATTTTATTCTTGTCGGCGAAATTGCTATTAAAAGCGCTTATTAACCCTGACGCTGTTTGTGCTTGGGGTTTTCGCAAATTACCATAATCTTGCCTTTACGCTTAATAATTTTGCACTTTTCGCAAATCTTTTTAACAGAAGGTCTGACTTTCATTTGGATTATACCTCCTTCAAATTTTGACTGTTATTTTGAACGCCATGTAATGCGTCCCTTAGACAGGTCATACGGGGACATTTCAACTGTAACTTTATCGCCGGGCAAAATTCTGATGAAATTCATGCGAAGTTTGCCGGAAATGTGAGCTAAAATCTGATGTCCGCCTTGGATTTCTACTTTAAATATTGCATTAGGCATTGCTTCAACAACGGTGCCTTCAAGCTCTATCATGTCCTGTTTAGACATTACGGTTCCTCCTTAAATTTTGCAGCATCTCTATACGCTGCAAGTGCCTTTTTTAATTGTTTATTTGTTTTAAAACTGTCAGTTTCAAGAACGGTATTTGTAAATTGCAAATGCTTTATATTTTTGCGTTTTGGTCGGTCGAGCGGACGCTCTTTACCATCACAAACATAAACATAATCGCCTTCGCTTTTTACGACCACCATAAAGTAGTCTTTATCCCGTCCCGCCTTAGAACACACAATTCTACCTATCATAACATACCTCAAACTATTGTCATAATTTTCGGTCCGTCAGGTGTGATAACAACCGTATGCTCAAAGTGAGCCGAAAGTGAACCATCCTTGGTTTCAACAGTCCAACCGTCCGGCAAAACCTTGACATCGTAGTGACCGACATTTACCATCGGTTCAATCGCCAAAGTCATTCCGGGCAAAAGGCGGATTCCACGTCCCTGTGTGCCAAAATTAGGTACCTCGGGGGCTTCGTGCAGCTGGGTTCCTATTCCGTGTCCGACATATTGTCTTACAACAGAAAACCCTGCCGCCTCAACAGTCCGCTGAACCGCGCTACTGATATCGCCGATTCTGCTGCCTGCGCGTGCCGCTTTGATACCCTCATATAGAGCATCCTTTGTCACGCTCATCAGCCGCTTTGCTTCGTCGGATACATCTCCGCAAGCAAAAGTGGCAGCATTGTCACCGTGATAACCCTGAAACTTTGCGCCAAGGTCGACACTTACTATGTCGCCGGCACAAATTTTACGCGATTTTGACGGAATGCCGTGAATAACCTCGTTGTTAATAGATATACAAGCGGTTGCGGGGTAGCCGTGATAATTTTTAAAATTAGGTTCACCGCCACGGGAACGGATGTATTTTTCTGCCAAAGCATCAAGCTCGGCAGTGGTAACACCCGCCTCAACCGCGTTGCCTACAGTTTGTAGTGCTCCGGCTGCGATGGAGCAAGCCTCTTTCATTATGCCGAGTTCACGGCTTGTCTTTAGCACTACCATTATAAATTCCCCAATGCTTCGAGTACAAGACGGGTTGTATCTTTAACCTCATCTTGACCCTCCACCGTTACAAGCTTGCCGCAATTTTTGTAATAATCTTTTAAAGGCTCGGTCTGTTCGTGATAAACATTAAGTCTGTTAAGAACAGTCTGGGGCTCGTCATCCTTGCGGATTACAAGTGCGCCTTCGCAAAAATTACAAATACCTTCTTTAGCGGGTTTCTTGTACTCGGTGTGGTAACTCGCACCGCACTTTTCACATACGCGTCTGCCCGACATACGCTTAACGATTTCGCTATCTGCCACCTCAATAGAGAGCGCAACATCGATATCGAAACCTAATTTATCAAGGGCTTCTGCCTGGGGAATGGTGCGGGGGAAACCGTCAAGAATGTAGCCGTTTTGGCAATCATCCTCACCTAGACGTTCCTTAATGATGCCTATTACAACATCATCAGGAACAAGGTTTCCTGCGTCTATGAAAGCTTTCGCTTTAAGTCCCATTTCTGTACCGTTTTTTAAAGCAGCACGGATAATGTTGCCGGTAGAAATGGTAGGGATACTGTATTTTTCGGAAATAATTTCCGCCTGAGTGCCTTTACCGGCACCGGGGGCTCCTAAAAGTATCAGTTTCATCTTAAATCACCTTAATCAAGGAATCCCTTATAGTGACGCATCATCATCTGAGACTCGAGACTGCGTACAGTATCAAGAGCTACACCAACCATAATAAGGAGTGAAGTACCACCAACAGAAATATTGATAGCGCCTACACCGCTTATGATAATGGGGAGAATTGCGATGACACTGAGGAACAACGCGCCCAAAAGTGTGATACGGGAAAGGATTTTTTGAATAAAGTCAGATGTGGGTTTGCCGGGACGGATACCCGGAATAGCACCGCCGTTTTTACGCAAGTTGTTTGCCATTTCAACAGGATTGAACTGGATTGTTGAATAGAAATAAGCAAAGCCTATAATCAACAAGAAATAAACAATTGCGTAGGGAGCACCTTGCACACTGAAAAGTTGCAAGAACTTGTAGAAAGTGGAATCACTCTCTCCTGTGAATGCCATAATCATTGTGGGCAACATCAAAATAGATGAAGCAAAGATGATAGGCATAACACCCGACATATTTACCTTAATCGGAATATGTGTGTTTTGGCCGCCATACATTTTATTACCTACAACACGCTTAGCGTATTGAACAGGGATTCTGCGTTCTGCATGGGTCATCCATACAACGAACATAATGGTTGCCAAGAAAATAAGAACGATTGCAATAACTTCTACATACTTGCCCAATTCGGCAACATAGTACCACAAAGCTTCGAATGCCTGCGGACCACGAGCAAGAATACCGGCAAAAAGTATCATAGAGATACCATTACCAACACCCTTTTCGTCAATGCGTTCGCCAAGCCACATTACAAGAGCAGAACCTGCTGTAAGGGCAAGTACAATTGTGATACCTGCAAACCAAGGTGCAGCTAAGCCACCATCGGTCAAATACTTGTTGTTTTCAAGGTAGATAAAATATGCAGTACCTTGAATCAAAGCCAAAGCTACTGTTACCCAACGGGTAAGTTGAGCCAACTTCTTTTGACCTTCTTCGCCTTCTTTTGACCATTCTTGAAGTCTTTTGAAAACTACGGTCAAAAGTTGAACGATAATTGAAGAGTTGATGTACGGTGTAACCGACAAAGCCAAGATTGCACCATATTCAAGACTACCACCGGTCAAAATTGAAAGATAACTGAAAACTTGCTGAGTTGCAGTAAGTTCAGTACTATCAAAAGCGCCGATTAAAGCCTCGGTATCAACGAAAGGAACCGGAATAACCGAACCGATACGGAAAATTAAGAGAATCATTACGGTAAAGAGAATCTTATTACGGATTTCTTTAATAACCCAAGCGTTTTTTAATGTCTGTAACATTAAATCACCTCAGCCTTTCCGCCTAAAGCCTCGATTTTCTGGGCAGCAGATGCGGAATAAGCATTGAGTTTAACCTCAAGCTTTTTGGTAAGCTTGCCGTTAGCCAAAACCTTAACAGGAAGGTTAGCTTTCTTAATTATTCCCTTTTGTGCCAAAGCCTCGGCGTCTACAACGCTACCGTCCTCGAACTTTTCAAGAGCGGAAAGGTTGATAGCAATCCATTCTTCAGCGAAAATATTATTGAAACCACGTTTCGGAACGCGTCTTTGCAAAGGCATCTGACCGCCTTCGAAACCTGCGCGGATACCACGGCCTGCACGAGCTTTTTGACCCTTATGGCCTTTGCCTGCAGTTTTACCCTGGCCTGAACCGTGACCTCTGCCTATACGCTTAGACTCTTTTGTTGAGCCAAGCGCAGGAGCTAATTCATGCATTTTCATTGTTCGCACCTCCTTGCTAAATTCGCGGGAAACCGCGTTGTCACAAAAAGTGACATTATAGCGAACTTACGCTTTAACTTCTGTTGCTTCAACTAAGTGACAAACTTTGTTGATTTTACCTCTGGTAGATGCGTTGTCGGGCTGAATAGATTCGTCGCCGAGTTTACGCAAACCAAGAGCTTCAACAGTAGCGATTTGGTCCTTTTTAGAACCGATTGTGCTCTTTACGAGCTTTACTTTGAGGCATGCAGCCTTCTTTGTTGCCATAATGCTGCTCCTCCTTAACCTACGATTTCCTTAACTGACTTGCCGCGGACAGCCGCAACCTGTTCAGCGCTGCGAAGTGATGCAAGACCTTGAATGGTTGCACGCACTACGTTGCAAGGATTATTTGAACGTAAAGCCTTTGTACGGATATCAGTAATACCTACCATTTCAACAACCGCACGAACTGCACCGCCGGCGATAACACCGGTACCGGGAGCAGCGGGCTTCATAAGAACGCGACCTGCGCCAAAAGCACCGATTACTTCGTGGGGGATTGTTGTACCCTTTAATGAAACCTTAATAAGGTTTTTCTTAGCGTCTTCAATGCCCTTACGGATAGCGTCCGGAACTTCGCCTGCTTTACCAAGACCGAAGCCTACGATACCGTTACCGTCACCTACTACTACCAAAGCGGAGAATTTCATAATACGTCCGCCCTTAACGGTCTTAGATACACGGTTAATGGCAACTACACGCTCTTTTAAATCTAATGTTGATGCGTCAATATTTGTAGCCAAAAGTATTCCTCCTTATTAGAACTTAAGGCCGCCCTCGCGGGCACCTTCGGCAAGCTCTTTTACACGGCCGTGGAAAATATATCCGCCGCGGTCAAAAACAACCTCGGTGATGCCCTTTTCAGCGGCACGAGCAGCAATTAACTGTCCAACTTTACGAGCGCCCTCTTTGTTGCTGCCGTTTAATTCAAAATCTTTTTCGTTAGAACCGGCTGCAGCGAGAGTTACGCCGTTTACATCGTCGATAAGCTGGGCGTAAATGTTGCTGTTGGAGCGGAATACATCAAGGCGAGGACAAGCTGCTGTACCGCTAATCTTAGCACGTACACGCGCATGACGCTTAAGTCTTGCCTTATTTGTGTTTGGTTTAGTAACCATTTTTCATACACTCCTTCTTTATTTCTTACCACCCTTAGCGGCTTTACCTTCTTTACGGCGAATGTGTTCGTCAACATACTTGATACCTTTGCCCTTGTAGGGTTCGGGGGGACGTTTTTCACGAACTTCAGCCGCAAATTGACCAACCTTCTGCTTATCGGGACCGCTAATAATAATTGAGTTATTGTTCGGTACTTCGATGGTGATACCATCTACCTCAGGCATAATAACCTGATGTGAATAACCTAAGTTCATAACTAGGTCTTTACCCTGCTTTTGTGCACGGTAACCTACACCGTTTACTTCAAGTTCTTTTTTGTAACCATTAGTAACACCTTCTACCATATTGGCAATAAGTGTACGGGTAAGTCCGTGTAAAGAACGGTGTTCTTTGTTATCGCTCGGACGGGTAACAACGATTTCGTTGTTTTCAATTGCGATATTCATAGCAGCGTTGAAGCTGTTTTTGAGTTCGCCCTTGGGACCCTTTACAGTAACAACTGTACCGTCGATTTTAACATCAACACCAGCAGGAATTGCAATAGGTTTATTTCCTATTCTTGACATTTCCCAAGCACCTCCTTACCAAACAAAAGCGAGAACTTCGCCGCCAACATTGGCTTTGCGAGCTGCTTTGTCTGTCATTATTCCCTTAGAGGTGGAAAGGATTGCTATACCAAGACCCTTCATAACTCTTGGCATATCCTCTACATTTGTGTAGATACGCAAACCGGGCTTCGACACTCTGCGAATGCCGGTGATGATTTGCGATTTGTTTTGGCCGTATTTCAAAGCAATTTGAATTACGCCTTGCTTACCGTCTTCTTCTACGGTGAAGCTTTGTATATATCCCTCGTCAAGTAAAATCTGAGCAATAGCTTTCTTTACATTAGACGCAGGAATAGCTACCGAATCGTGTTTTGCTGAAGAAGCGTTACGAATTCTCGTAAGCATATCAGCGATTGTATCGGTAATTTGCATGCCGTCAACCTCCTTTAGCTTTTATGCCTTACCAGCTTGCTTTCTTCACTCCGGGAATCTCGCCCTTGTAAGCGAGTTCTCTGAAGCATATACGGCAGATGCCGTACTTGCGAAGATAAGCGTGGGGGCGACCACAGATTTTACATCTGTTATACTCTCTTGTAGAAAATTTTGCAGGACGAGCCTGTTTCATTTTCATAGCAGTTTTAGCCATAATTCCTTCTCCTTACTTCGCAAACGGAGCGCCCATAAGAGTTAATAACTCACGAGCCTCTTCATCTGTTTTAGCAGTGGTAACGAAAATAATATCCATACCACGTACTTTGTCAATCTTATCATAGTCGATTTCAGGGAATATCAACTGTTCTTTAACGCCCATAGCATAGTTGCCGCGGCCGTCGAAAGCGTCGGGGTTGATACCTCTGAAGTCACGTACTCTCGGAAGAGCTGCATTGAAAAGTCTTTCAACAAATTCATACATACGCTCACCGCGGAGAGTAACTTTTGCGCCGATAGGCATACCTTCACGAAGCTTAAAGTTCGCTACGGATTTCTTTGCACGGCAGGGAATAGCCTTTTGACCGGTAATTTTGCCTAAATCGTTAACGATGGCGTCGATTACCTTTGTGTTGTCTTTTGCTTCGCCTGCGCCTACATTTATTACGACTTTATCGAGCTTCGGAATCTGCATAACGCTCTTATAGCCGAATTTCTTCATCAATGCAGGAGCAACTGAAGCTTTATATTCATTAGCTAAATTTGACATTATAAGTTCCTCCTACTCTAAAAAGTCTCGCCGCATTTTTTGCACATGCGGTCTTTTTTGCCGTCTTCGTAAACTTTTGTGCCTACTCTGGTCGGCTTATTGCATTTGGGGCATACAACCTGTACTTTACAAGCATATACTGCACTTTCGGTTTCGATGATACCCGAAGGGTCACCGGCCTTGCGCGGTTTAGCGTGCTTCTTAACCATATTGATGCCTTCAACGATTACTTTACCCTCTTTGGGGCTAACCTCAAGAACCTTACCGGTTTTATTGCGGTCCTTTTTATCTCCTGTGAGGAGTACTACGGTATCGCCGGTCTTAATGTGAAGATTACTCATTTTCCATTACCTCCCATTAAAGTACTTCCGGAGCAAGAGAAAGAATCTTTGTATAATCCTTCTCGCGAAGCTCACGGGCTACCGGTCCAAAAATACGGGTACCACGAGGGTTCTTATCATCACGGATAATTACAGCCGCATTTTCGTCAAATCTGATGTATGTGCCATCATTACGGCGAAGACCTTTTGCAGAACGAACTACAACTGCCTTTACTACATCGCCCTTCTTAACAGTACCGCCG
>SVPC01000015.1 GCA_015066095.1 Oscillospiraceae bacterium
AGAAACGTACAAACCAATGCCTTCTCCTGCGGGAGAAGGTGGCACGGCGTAAGCCGTGACGGATGAGGAGTCAATGAAAATTGATTTAAAACACCTCATCCACCGCTAACGCGGTCCCCCTTCCCCCCACTGGGGAAGGCTTCCTGGCGATACAATCAACTCCCCGATAAACTATAATTTACACCTCACAACAAACTATCTTTTTAAAATTTAAAAAATATGTAGATTTTTAGAGTAATAAATGGTATTATATCTTAAAGACCATTTTTAAGGAGAACTTTTATGAATATCGCAGTTGCCCAATCGGGCGGACCTACCGTTGCTATTAACGCATCTCTTATGGGTGTTTTTGAGCAGGCGCTAAAAAGCGTGGAAATTGATAAGGTTTATGGTTCTTTAAACGGTATTGAGGGCATTATAAATCAAAATCTTGTGGTGCTTAATGACCTTGTTAAAGGCGAAGAAGATATTGAACTTATAAAGACCACCCCGTCAACTGTTTTAGGCTCGTGCCGTTATAAAATGCCGTCCCCCGACGACAAGCCGGAAGTATATGAAAAGATTGTGGAATGTTTTAAAAAACACAATATCGGTGCTTTTTTCTACATAGGCGGAAACGATTCAATGGACACCACCGACAAACTTTCAAAATACACTATGCAAAACGGTATTGATGTTAAAGTAATAGGCATACCCAAGACCATTGATAACGATTTATGCTATACCGACCACACCCCCGGTTTTGGCTCGGCGGCTAAATACTTGGCCACCACTATGCAAGAGATTGTCCGCGATAGCGCGGTGTATGACCTTAAATCTGTAACAGTTGTGGAAATTATGGGTCGCCACGCGGGTTGGCTTACTGCTTCAAGCGGTGTGCTTCACGCAAATGGCGAAACCGCGCCTCACCTTATATATCTTCCCGAAAGCGAATTTTCGGCAGAAAAATTCTTAAATGATGTCAGAGCGCAACTCGAAATTCGCAATTCGGTTATAGTTGCCGTATCCGAGGGCATAAAACTCGATGATGCAAGTTATCGTTCAGGTAAAGTGGACAACTTTGGTCACGAATATCTTTCAGGCATAGGCAAGTTACTTGAAAATCTTATTACCGAAAAAATCGGTTGTAAGGTGCGTTCTATTGAACTTAATGTTATGCAGCGTTGCTCATCACATTTAAGTTCAAAAACAGATATTGAAGAAGCCACACTTATAGGTAGCGAAGGTGTTAAAGCCGCCCTTTCGGGTGAAACAGGCAAAATGATGACATTTGAGCGTGTTTCAAACAACCCTTATAAAATTGAAATCGGTATGGTTGACGCAAAACTCGTAGCCAACGCCGAAAAAGTTTTCCCATGTGACTGGATAACCGATGATGGTACAAACATTACACACGAGGCTATTCAATATTTCCTACCACTTATAAACGGCGAGATTAATATCAAAACCAAAAACGGTATGCCTGTTCATTTTATAATTAAAAAATAAACGTTTAGCCCCCTGAAAAGGGGGCTTTTTCATTATGTTATTATAACATTTAGATACAAATTATAGTTTATCGGTTTGAAAAACCGATAAACTATAATTTACATGTGTTTATACGGTCGGAGTAAATTGTTGCAAAATCGCAAAATGAAAAGGCGTGACTGCCCGTCGAGGCACTCGACAAAAAACTCCCGATGGAATCCATCGGGAGTTTAGTTTTAAAATTATTAGTTACCTGCCATTGCAGCAACTTCAGCAGCGAAATCGTCTACGCGCTTTTCAATGCCTTCGCCCTTTTCAAAGCGAACAAAGTTTGCAATCTTAATTTCAGCGCCAAGTTCTTTAGCAACATTTGCAAGGTACTTACCAACGGTAATGTCACCGTCAATGATGAATGCCTGTTCAACAAGGCAGTTTTCCTTGTAGAACTTGCCAATCTTACCTTCAACAATCTTGCCGAGAACCGCATCGGGCTTGTTAGCCATTTTGGGGTCTTCCTTCATCTGAGCGATGAGGATAGACTTTTCTTTTTCAAGAACTTCGGGAGATACCGAAGCAATGTCTAAGAAGCCGGGGTTCATTGCAGCGATTTGCATTGCAATATTCTTACCAGCTTCCATAAGCTTTTCGTTATCGCCTGCAAGCTCGGTTTCAAAGTTAACGAGAACACCAATCTTACCGCCCATATGAACATAAGAAGCATTTTTGCCTTCAAAACGAGCAAAACGACGAACCTTAATGTTTTCGCGAATAGCAAGGAACAATTCCTGAACCTTTGCTTCAACGGTCATACCATCCTTCTCACAAGCGAGAAGTGCTTCTACATCTGCGGGGTTTTGTTCAGCAACAACCTGAGCAATTTCAGCAGCGAGAGCCTTAAAGCCGTCACCATTAGCAACGAAGTCAGTTTCACTGTTAACTTCAACAACAGCGGCAACGCCATTTGCATTATATACAGCAACTGTACCTTCAGCAGCGATACGGGTCGATTTCTTTGCTTGGGAAGCGAGACCCTTTTCACGCAAATAGTCTACAGCGGCATCCATATCACCGTCGCACTCAACAAGAGCCTTTTTGCAGTCCATCATACCGCAACCGGTTTTTTCTCTTAAAGCCTGTACGTCTTTAGCAGTAAAAGCCATTGTATTTTCCTCCAAATATAATAATTATTCAGCGTCAGCAGTTTCTTCTGCTACTACTTCTTCTGCTTCTTCGGTTTCTTCAACAGCAGCGGTGCCCATTTCGGTACCCTGTCTGCCTTCGATAACTGCAGCAGCGATAGTTTCAGAAATAAGTTTTACTGCGCGGATAGCGTCGTCGTTACCGGGGATAACAGCGTCAATTTCATCAGGATCGCAGTTGGTGTCTACGATAGCAATAATCGGAAGACCGAGTTTCTTAGCTTCTGCAACTGCAATTCTTTCCTTGCGTGGGTCTACAATAAAGAGAGCCGCAGGAATTTTCTTCATTTCTTGGATACCACCAAGGAACTTTTCTAACTTTTCGATTTCAAGGTTAAGTTTTACAACTTCCTTCTTGGGGAGAAGCTCGAAAGTGCCGTCATCACGCATAGTGCGGAGTTGGTTAAGACGAGCAATTCTGGTACGGATAGTAGAGAAGTTTGTGAGCATACCGCCGAGCCAACGAGCGTTGACATAAGGCATACCGCAATGTTCTGCTTCTTCCTTAACAGAATCTTGAGCCTGTTTCTTGGTACCTACGAAAAGGATGTCGCCACCTTCAGCTGCGATGTCGCGAACGAACATGTAAGCCTCGTTAAGTTTCTTAACGGTCTTCTGAAGGTCGATGATATAGATACCGTTTCTTTCTGTGAAAATGTACTCAGCCATTTTCGGGTTCCAGCGTCTTGTCTGATGTCCAAAGTGAACACCTGCTTCAAGCAACTGTTTCATTGATACTACTGCCATTTGTTTTTCCTCCTAAGAATTTTCCTCCACCCCGCCGATTGGAAATCACCCGACAGTATTGGATGACACCTGCGAAAACTCGCCGTTATTAAACGAAGTGTGTGTTATATTTTCGCTACTTTTCCAGTAGCCGATAAATTATACCACACAAGTTCTCAAAAATCAAGTATTTTTTAACATTTATTGTAAAATAATTCTACTTGACTTTTCTATAAATATATTATATATTTGTAATGTTATCTAATAACAACTAAATATGTCGATTACGGTCGACAAAGCATCTTGTGTAGAGTGCTGTTTCAGATTTTATGCCGTAGTTTCCGTTTAAAGACTTTACTTTTGCGAGAAGACTATGAAAAACCCTTTGTTCAGGGCATATTACGAGGAAGCGGCGGGTATCGAGCAAGATTGGCAAGTAAAAAATGTAGCTCTATCATTTTCTTACTGCCGCGATTAAATTCTTGTTTCGACACTTATGTGTTGAACAAAGGGGGATGCTTTTTATGCAAACAGAAAATATTGTACAACTTAAAGACATTTCGGTGGCATTCGACGGCGAAAAGGTGCTTGATAACCTTAGTCTTGACATTAAAGATAAAGAGTTTATCACACTTTTAGGACCTTCGGGTTGTGGCAAAACCACCACACTTCGTTTAATAGCAGGATTTTTAGAACCTGACACAGGCGATATTGTCTTTGAGGGTAAAAAAATCAATGGTGTTCCTGCTTACAAACGACAGGTTAACACCATTTTTCAACGTTATGCCCTTTTCCCACACCTTAATGTGTATGAGAATGTGGCTTTTGGCCTTAGGGTTAAAAAGATGCCCGAAAAACAGATAAAAGAAAAGGTTACCGAAATGTTAAAACTTGTTAACCTTTCGGGTCTTGAAAAGCGCCATATTGACACCCTTTCGGGGGGACAGCAACAACGTGTCGCAATAGCGCGCGCCATTGCAAATCACCCAAAGGTATTACTCCTTGACGAGCCACTTGCCGCTTTGGACCTTAAACTTCGCAAGGATATGCAAAAAGAACTTAAGAAAATACAGCAACAGCTTGAAATTACCTTTATTTTCGTAACCCACGACCAAGAGGAAGCTCTTACTATGTCTGATAGGGTTGTGGTAATGGACGGTGGTAAAATTCAGCAAGTGGGCACTCCGCAGGATATTTATAACGAGCCCCAAAACGCATTCGTTGCCGATTTTATAGGTGAATCAAACATCGTAGACGGCATTATGCTTAAAGACTATTTTGTAGAGTTTTCGGGCTCTAAATTTGACTGTTTAGACAAAGGTTTTGAGCCAAATGAAGCTGTGGATGTTGTAGTACGCCCCGAAGATGTTGACATAGTTCCCGTTGATAAAGGTATGCTTACAGGTGTTGTAACATCTGTTTCTTTCCTTGGCGTTCACTATGAAATAATTGTAGACATTGGCGGTTTTAAATGGATGATACAAACCACCGACGAGCATTTTGTCGATGATAAGGTAGGTCTTTACATCGAACCTGATGCAATACATATTATGAAAAAGAGTGAATATTCAGGTCTTTACGGCGACTATTCTTCTTTTAGTGAGGAAATGGACCTTCTGAATGAAAATCAGGAGGTGGAAGAGTGAACAAAAAATCTTTCGGCAACAAACTTATAGCCTGCCCTTACATTGTTTGGTCTGCAATCTTTATCATAGTACCGCTTGTAATAATGGTTTATTTCGCTTTGACCGATGCAAACGGCACCTTTACCCTTGCTAACTTGGCTTCACTTGGCAGATATAAAAAAGCCTTTGCGATTTCTATCGTTTATGCTCTTATTGCCACGGTTATAACCTTGCTTATTGCCTACCCTATGGCGTATTTTATGACAAAACTTAAAATCCGCTCCCAAAAGATGATAATGCTCATAGTTATGCTTCCTATGTGGATGAACTTTCTTATTCGCACATATTCTTGGATAACTATTCTTGCAAACACTGGTATCATAAATTCATTTTTACAAAAGTTGGGGTTAGGTCCCGTAAAACTTATAAACACCCCCGGAGCTGTAATTTTGGGTATGGTTTATGATTTTTTACCATATATGATTTTGCCGATTTATTCGGTTATGAGTAAGATTGACAACTCACTTTTAGAAGCGAGTGACGACCTTGGCGCAAATGCTTTTAATAAATTCAAAAGGGTTATCTTCCCATTAAGCCGTCCGGGTGTAATTTCAGGTATAACTATGGTATTTGTACCTAGTGTAAGCACCTTTTACATCTCCCAAAAATTGGGCGGTAACAAGACAATGCTCGTGGGCGATACTATTGAATATTTCTTCAATTTAGGTCCAGATTATTACAATGTTGCTTCCGCAATTTCACTTATACTTATGGTGCTTATTATGGTAAGCCTATTTGTTATGAACAAGTTTTCAGACAGTGATGATGGAGGTGTGATAATATGAAAACATTATCCCGCCTTTACATAGGTCTCATTTTGTTTTTCCTTTACGCACCTGTGCTTGTTATGATTGTTTTTTCTTTCAATTCTTCTTCTAGTGTATGGGTGTTTGAAGGTTTTTCTACCGAGTGGTATACAGGTCTTTTATCTGACGATGTAATGATTACCGCTTTGGGACACACCCTTATAATAGCCGCCCTTTCGGCAGTTATTTCAACCGTTTTGGGCACCGCTGCCGCAGTTGGCATTATGGCTATTCGCAATAAATTCGCCAAGAAAGCAATTATGGGTACTACCAACATTCCTATGATGAATGCCGATATTGTAACAGGTATCTCACTTATGCTTTTGTTTATTTTTATAGGCAAACTTATCGGTCTTTCTGAATCTTTGGGTTTTGTCACCGTACTTATAGCCCATATTACATTTAATTTACCTTATGTAATTCTTTCGGTTATGCCCAAACTCAAGCAAACCGATGCCAATTTGCACGAAGCAGCGCTTGACCTTGGTTGTACCCCTGTAAAGGCATTTTTCAAGGTTATTCTCCCCTCCATTTCCACAGGTATTGTAACCGGTCTTATAATGTCATTCACATTATCACTTGATGACTTTGTTATCAGTTATTTCACCTGTGGACACTATCAGACCTTACCGATTATCATTTATAATATGACCAAAAAATCGGTAACACCTGATACTTATGCACTTTCGACTATAATTTTCATTGTTATTTTTGCTTTGCTTATTCTTTACAATATGTTAAGCAGTAAAAACGAATCAAAAGCGCTTAAAAGGAGGGTTTGATATGAAAAAGATATTGACATTCCTATTATGTTTGACTTTATTGTTTTCTTTTAGCGGTTGCAGTTATTATTCTTACCAGTATTTCGACCTTGATTTAAAAGGCAAATATACAAAGGACCTTGCAGGCACATCGCTTACTGTTTACAATTGGGGCGAATATATTTCCGACGGCAGTTATGATATGTTAAATGTCAATGCCGAATTTGAAAAGTTGACGGGCATTAAAGTTAACTACCTTACTTTTGAAAGTAATGAAACTATGTACTCCCAAATCAAAAGTGGCGGCGTTTCGTATGATATTATAATCCCGTCGGATTATATGATTGAACGCCTTATCAAAGAAAAAGAACTTTTAGAAATTGATACTGCTAAAATTTCCAACTATTCTTTAATTGAAGAAAAATACAAAAATGTATTTTTTGACCCTAAAAATAAGTACAGTGTTCCCTACAGTGTGGGCATGGTAGGTATTATCTACAACACCGCGCAAGTAGGAAACGATATTGACCATTCGTGGGGTGTTTTGTGGGATAAAAAATATAAGGATATGACCCTTAATTTTAATAATCCACGTGACGCATTTATGACCGCGCAGATGTATTTGGGTCAAGACCTTAATTCTACCAATAAAAAAGATTGGGATAAAGCCGCAGACCTACTTAAAAAAGGCAAAAACAATTTGCAGTCTTATGTGATGGATGAAGTTTACGGCAAAATGGAAACCGGCGAAGCCGCTATCGCCCCTTACTATGCAGGGGACTATCTTACAATGTATGAAGTTAATGAAGATTTGGCATTCTTCTACCCGCAAGAAGGCACTAATATTTTCATAGACTCTATTTGTATCCCCCGTTCTTGCAAAAACTATGACGCGGCACTTATGTACATCAATTTCCTTTTAGAACCACAAATTGCCACCGCAAATGCAGAATATATCGGCTATGCTTCACCGAATACCGCGGTAATAAACAACCCCGATTATTATTACTATAAAAATGAAATTTTGTATCCCGACGAAAAGGATATACCAAAAGTTCAGTATTACCACGATATAGCTGATGAAATTCGTATGCATTATGAAATGCTTTGGTGTGATGTGAAATTATATTAAATAATAAAAATCTCCTTGACTGGTCAAGGAGATTTTTTAATTATACAAGTTTAAAGTCTATATGTTCTTTAATGGTACTGTTAGGACCGATAAACACTTGAATTTCACCCGGTTCCCAAATATATTCAAGTTCCACATTATAGAACTTCATATCTTCGGTAGTAAGCTGGAACTCAACAGTAACAGTTTCGCCTTTCTTTATAGCCACCTTCTTAAAACCTTTAAGTTCTTTAAGCGGGCGGGATACAGCGGCATACGGGTCACGTATATAAAGTTGTACGGTTTCAACACCGTCGCGGTCGCCGATGTTCTTAACATCTACACTAGCGATAAGTGTTTCGCCTTCGGATAAAGTATCCTTAGAAAGTTTAATATTGCTGTACTCGAATTCAGTATATGTAAGACCCTCACCAAAACTATATAAAGGAGTAAGCGGACAGTCAATAAAGCCTGTTACATAGTAATCTTCTGTTACGGGTGAATGGTCGGTAGGCAACTGCGCATAGTAAATCGGGCATTGACCAACCGTGTGTGGGAAGCACATTGTAAGACGGCCTGTGGGTGCCTTATCGCCAAATAGCACATCAGTAATACCATCTGCTGCCATAATACCGGGGAACCAAGCGACAATTACTGCCTTTGCTTTTTCTGCAATATCACTTATATCAAGCGGACGGTGATTGAATAGTACCACAATTATATTGTCGTTAACTTCTGCCACCGCATCAAAAAGTTCCTTTTGAATTTTAGGAATTACTATATTGGCTCTTGAAGAAAGTTCACCACCGATTTTAGTGTGTTCACCTATGCACATAACAACAGTGTCGGCATTCTTTGCATCCTCAACCGCTTTAGCAATTCTTTCTTTACGAGATTTATGGTCGGTTTCTATATATTCCTTATAAAGTTGCGCTCTTTTCGGGGAGAACTTAACCATTTCTTCATCATCACCCAAAAGCATACAACCATCGTTAAATACAAAGTCGCCGTCGGGGTATCTTTCACTAACCGCGGTGTGAATATTCTTAACATCAATTTTATGCTGGTTGCGGATAGACCAACCGCCATACATATCCCATTCTTCAACATACGGACCAATAAAGGCAATCTTCTTATTATCGTTAGCGTTAAGCGGGAGAATCTTTTCTTCGTTTTTAAGAAGAACGACGGTACGACTAACCGATTCACGTGCCAAAGCCAAAGCCTCTGGGTTATTTTTAAGTTCGTAAGCCTTTTGTTCATCGGTATAACGATAGGGATTTTCAAAAAGGCCAAGTTTGTTTTTAAGTTGTAATACCCTATATACTGCGCGGTCGATTTGTTCCATTGTGATTTCGCCCTTTTCTAAAAGTTCGGGCAAACCGTTATGATAACAATAAAGGCACATTTCAATATCAATCTGTGCTTCCAAAGCGAGTTTAGCAACCTGGGCATCAGTTTCGGGTACGCCGTGGCTTTTCATAGTACGGGTTGAACCATAGTCGGTAATAACTGCGCCGTCAAAGCCCCATTCGTCACGCAAAATATCAACCATAACGTGTTTGTCAGCGGTTGCGGGAACACCACCATTAGCAGTAAATGCCGACATTAAAAGCGCACTACCTGCATCACAAGCTTCCTTATAAGCCGGTAAATAATACTGGCGCAAAAAGCGTTCAGAAGTGTCTACTGTGCCATATTCTCTACCAGCCTCAACCATACCGTAAGCGGCTAAGTGCTTAACACAAGCGGCAATAGTGCCTTCTTTTGAAAGGTCGTCACCTTGGTATCCTTTAACAGCGGCAGCACCCATTTTCGAAGTCAAATACGGGTCTTCGCCATAAGACTCCATAACACGTCCCCAACGCGCATCTCGGCAAATATCAACCATAGGGGAAAATGTTACATGCTGACCCGAAACACTGGCTTCCCTTGCGGTTTCATGGGCAATAGCTTCTACAAGTTCAGGCTCAAAAGAGCAAGACTGCGCCAAAGGTGTGGGAAAACTGGTGGCAAAACCGTGAATTATATCAAGCATAAATACCATAGGTATATGATGCGGATGATTTTTAATGTGTTCTTCTTGTACTTCTCTAATTTTAGCAGCACCAACCACGTTAATAACCGAACCCGACATATTAACCTCGTCTTCATTTAATATGTGGTCTTCGTCTGTGCCGGTAACAATACCGCTGTCACCAAAATATGCCCCTGTAATCTGCTGTATTTCACCCAATTTTTCTTGGAAGGATAAATCAGCCAACAGCTCTTTTAATTGCTTTTCGGTCATGATATGCACCTCTTTAATTTGCTTTTGGGCGATACTTTACACCCACACGTTAATTATAACATCACAGCATTAAAAAGTAAACCTCAAAAATCGTACTATTTTTCTCAAAAATCGAACTAAATTCATAACTTTTATTATATAAAAATTCCTGTCAGGTTTTTATACTAAAAGCCCCGACAGATTTTTAAAAAAATATCACTTTTTAGTTCCGTCATCATTAAAGTTTTTCTTTAACGCACATTCCACAGGAATTATAGAAACCAATATCATTACCACTTGCAAAACACATATAACCGTTCCGCAATTAGCAACCACTTTTTCGTCTTTACCCAACACTAAAAGCATTAGTATTATCGATAAAACCAATATAATAATACCTGAAAATTTAAAAACTTTACCTGTATATTTTTGCGCGAAAGCCCATGTTTGCTCGTTTTTCATAGAACGAGCTGTACGGTAACCCAAAAGATGGTTGATATTTTCAGGTGGCTTTTTAGAAAACCAAAAACCTATAATTAATATTATAATTGGAATTAACAAAACAGATACACTTACACTAATCCAGATTTCCATATTATTTACCAAGTTCCTTTGTGCGCTTATATGAAGCCTTTAAAGCATGGTTTACATTTTTATCAAAATCGCTATTTTGAAGCGACATTACACCCTCAATTGTAGAACCTTTAGGACTGCAAACCTCTACCCTTAAGGTTTCGGGAGTTTTACCGCTTGTAAGCATTAATTTCGCTGCACCGAGTAAGGTTTGCGCGGCATATTCTATCGCCTTTTCACCCGAAAGCCCTAATTCTTCACCCGCTTTTGCCATACTTTCGGCAAACATATACACAAACGCAGGACCGCAACCCGAAATAGAACAACCTGCGTCTATAAGTTCTTCTGCGAGTTTATCGAGTCTACCTGCAAACTTTAAAATATCTGCAAATTCTATTTCGTCTTCTTTTGTAATTGCTCTGCAAGGCGCATATAAAATCATACCCTCACCTACCGCAACGGGAGTGTTGGGCATAATGCGTATCATAGGTAATTTTGCATCTAACATATCGTTAAACGAAGCAATTTTAATACCTGCCGCCATAGTCACTAAAATAAACTTATCTTCACGGCTTTTAAGCAAATCTTTTATACTGTTTATTAAATCGGCCATCATTTGCGGTTTCACACCTAAAAAGATGTATTTAGCCGTAAATGCGATTTTCTCTAAAGAAACTGTTTTACCGCCTGTAGATACTGCCAATGCATTTGCTTTGTCGGTATCTACATCGGTGAGCAAAATTTCACAAATTCCAGATTTAGAAACCGCTTTTGCCAAAGCACCGCCCATATTACCGCAACCGATAAAACCTACTTTAATCTTTTCCATTATCTCACCTGTCCGTTGCCTTTAATAATATATTTATAAGTATTAAGTTCCATAAGACCCATCGGTCCACGCGCGTGGAGTTTTTGGGTACTGATACCCATTTCACAGCCAAGACCAAACTCACCACCATCAGTGAAACGAGTTGAAGCATTTACATATACCGCAGCCGAGTCAACAAGTAATGTGAAAGTATCTACCGCTTGTTGGTCGCGGGTTATAATACTCTCACTATGATGCGTAGAATGAGCGGATATATGTTCTACTGCACCATCTACCCCATCTACAACCTTTATAGCCATAATGTAATCTAAAAATTCGGTATCATAATCGGAATCAGCGGCCGGTACGGCATCTATAATTTCACAAACTGCACTATCACCGCGAAGTTCTACCCTATCTTTAAACATATCATAGAGTTTGGGTAAAAATTCGTTTGCTATTTCTTTGTCAACAAGGCAAACCTCCATCGCATTACACACAGACGGACGGCTTGTTTTAGCATTATTTATAATATTAAGCGCCATATCTATATCGGCAGTTTTTTCCACGAAAATATGACATATTCCCGTGCCTGTTTCAATACAAGGCACGGTTGCATTTTCGGTACAAGCCTTTATAAGACCTTTACCACCGCGCGGAATAAGTAAATCAACATACCCAACAGCGGTCATAAGCTCATTAGCGCTTTGTCTTGTAGTGTCTTCCACCAAATTAACATAATCTTCATTAAGACCGCTTTCTATTAGACCTTGCTTTAAAGCATCAACAATGGCTTTGGAAGAATTATAAGCCTCTTTACCGCCGCGAAGCACACAAACATTACCGCTTTTAAAGCTAAGTGCCGCCGCGTCGGATGTTACATTAGGTCGGCTTTCGTAAATAATAGCCACCACGCCAAAAGGCACCGAAACTTTATTAACGACAAGACCATTATCCAAAGTGTTGCTAGATAGAACCGAGCCTACACCGTCGGGTAAATTTGCAACATCGGTAATACCCTTTGCCATACCCTCTATTCTTTGGTGATTCAGGGTTAAGCGGTCGAGCATAACATCGCTGATTTTACCCTTTGCGTTTTCGATATCTATCTTGTTAGCATTTAAAATATTGTCACTATTATATAACAAAGCCTTCGCCATATTGCGAAGTGCTTTATTTTTTTGTTCAGTTGTAAGAGCACCTTTTCGTGAAAGCGCTTTTGCTCTCTCTAAAATTTCAAAGGTAGTCATATTATTTACCCTTTCCTAAAAAGCGTGTGCCAACCTCTTTGCCCGATATAATATCGTAAAGCAAAAGCGGATTTTCACCGTTGGCAATTACCATATCAATACCTTTTTCTGTAACCATTTTTGCCGCTTTAAGTTTGGTAAACATACCGCCCGTACCAAGACTGCTTCCGGCACCGCCAACCATACTCTCAATTTCGGGAGTAATGTCGCTTACTGTATGTAAAAGTTTGGCATTAGGGTCTTTTTTGGGGTCTGCGGTATAAAGACCATCAATGTCCGATAAAATAACAAGCAAATCGGCATCCACAGCGGTTGCCACAATAGCGCCCAAAGTATCGTTATCGCCAATTTCAATTTCATTAGTAGAAATAGTATCATTTTCATTGATAATCGGTATAGCCGAAAGTTCTAAAAGACGTTGCATAGTATTGACAAAATTTTGTTTGCGGTCTTGGTGTTCAATATCATCCCCTGTCAGCAGTATTTGTGCCACGGTATGATTATATTCAGAGAATAAACGGTCGTATGTATACATAAGTTCACACTGACCGACAGACGCCGCCGCCTGTTTTGTAGGGATATCGGTTGGCTTTTTTGAAAGGCCCAATTTGCCCACACCCATACCGATAGCACCCGAAGACACCAATATAACTTCGTTACCTGCATTTTTAAGGTCACTCATAATTTTGCAAAGTTCTTCCACACGCAAAATATTTAAAAGACCCGTTTTATGCGCCAAAGTAGATGTTCCAATTTTAATTACAACACGCATTTTTTATACTTCCTTATACTAATGTAGCCGCCATAACCGCCTTTATTGTATGCATACGGTTTTCGGCTTCCCTAAATACAATGGACTGTTCGCTTTCAAAAACCTCGTCGGTAACTTCCATTTCACTTATACCGAACTTTTCGCCGATTTCTTTACCTATTTCGGTTTTAAGGTCGTGATAAGAGGGTAAGCAGTGCATAAATACCGCGTTGCTACCCGCATTTTCCATAATTTTTTTATTAACCTGATAAGGCATTAAATCTTTAATTCTTTCTTCCCAAACCGCTTCGGGCTCACCCATTGAAACCCAAACATCAGTAGCAATAACATCGGCACCCTTTGTTGCCTTTATGGGGTCAGTTTCAAATTTAAGGGTTGCACCATTTTCTATGGCTATCTTTTCACATTCTTCTATAAGCGACTTGTCGGGGAAATACTTTTGGGGTGCACAGGCAGTAAAGTTTACACCCAGTTTTGCACAAGCCACCATATAAGAATTACCCATATTGTAACGCGCATCACCCATATAAACAAAGTTTATACCCTCGATTTTCCCAAAATGCTCTTTAACGGTCAAAAAATCTGCCAACATCTGTGTTGGATGAAACTCATTAGTAAGGCCGTTCCACACAGGAACACCTGCATATTTTGAAAGTTCTTCCACAATTTCTTGACCAAAACCGCGATACTCAATACCGTCATACATACTGCCGAGCACTCTTGCGGTATCGGCAATACTCTCTTTTTTGCCGATTTGCGAACCTTTGGGGTCTAAATATGTAACCCCCATACCAAGGTCGTACGCCGCAACCTCAAAACTGCATCGTGTTCGGGTACTTGTTTTTTCGAAAATAAGCGCAATATTTTTGCCTTCGCATAATCTGTGAGGAATGCCTGCTTTTTTCTTATATTTAAGTTCTGCCGCTAAATCTATAAGACATTCAATCTCTGCCTTAGAAAAATCAAGCAGTTTTAAAAAACTCTTACCTTTAAAATCCATTATAAAGCGCAACCTTTCTTGATAACATCTACCGCTTTTTCCAAAAGTTCTTGCGGTATATTAAGCGCGGGTAAAAGCCTTACCTTGTTTTTGGCTTTTATTACTAAAACACCGTTATCCATACAGTATTTTATAACCTCACTAGCATCCTTTTCGGTTTCGATACCGAGCATCAATCCCATACCGCTTACCGATTTAACACCACTTGCGTTTTTAAGTGAATCAACAATAAATTGAGATTTTTTATTAACCTGCAAGAGCAAATTCTCATCTATTCTTTTAAGTATATCAACTGCCCCTGCACAAGCCACAGGATTACCGCCGAATGTTGAGCCGTGTGAAGACGGGGTTAAAACATCCTTAACCTTTTCGCCCAACATTGTAGCGCCAAGCGGAAGACCTCCGCCCAAACCTTTTGCGGTAGACACAATATCAGGCAAAACGCCGTATTTCATAAAGCCGTAAAGCGCACCTGTTCTACCGTTACCTGTTTGAACTTCGTCGCAAATTGTTAAAATATCATTTTTATTTGCAATATCGAAAATCGCATTTACAAATTCTTTTGATAGCGGTAGCACACCGCCCTCACCCTGTACACACTCAAACATAATAGCGCAAACTTTGTTATTGGCTACTAAACTTTCAAGTTCTTTAATATTCCCTGCTTCACAGTAAACAAAGCCATCGGTAAGCGGTAAAAAATCGTTATGGAAAACATCCTGTCCTGTTGCCGCAAGAGTAGTAATTGTTCTGCCGTGAAAACTGTTTTTAAGGGTGATAATCACATTATAATCTTTACCCTTTTTATCACACGCATATTTACGCGCAGTTTTTATAGCACATTCGTTTGCCTCTGCACCCGAATTAGAAAAGAAGACCTTTTTAAGACCCGTTCTCTCGCATAAAAGTTCTGCCAACTCGGTACAAGGCTCGGTATAATAAAGATTTGATGCGTGTTGAATAGCACCAAGTTGTTTTGTTATTGCCTTAATCCAACTTTCATCCGCTATACCAAAGGTATTAACTGCAATACCTGTTGACAAATCTATATATTCTTTGCCATTTTCATCGTAAACAAGTGAGCCTTTGCCTGATACCAATGCTAACGGGAAACGCGCATAGGTATTTGCTATAAACTCGCTGTCCTTTTCGAAAATATTCATCCTAGTCACCTACAACCATTGTACCCGCACCTTCATCGGTAAGAGTTTCAATAAGAAGTGAATGCGGTACTCTGCCATCCATAATAAATACCTTTTTAACACCTTTTTCAATCGCTTCTAAGCAACATTCAATTTTAGGTATCATGCCACCCGAAATTGTGCCGTCTTCAAAAAGTTTTTGCGCCTGGCTTACGGTAATTTTAGAAATTAATGTATCGGGGTCGTCTTTATTTGCCAAAAGACCCGCTATATCGGTCATAGAAATAAGACATTCGGCATTCAAAGCACCTGCTATGTAAGCCGCCGCAGTATCGGCATTTATGTTATAAACATTACCCTCGTTATCACAACCAACAGTTGAAACAACCGGAATATAATGGTGCTCTAAAAGGTCGGTAATAGGTTCAACATTAACATCGGTAATTTTACCTACAAAGCCCAAACGCTCGTCCTTTACTTCGGCGGTTATAAGATGACCGTCAAGACCTGATATACCCATAGCCTTACCACCGCGGATTTGTAGCATATTAACGAGTGTTTTATTTATTTTACCTGCCAAAACCATCTGTACAACTTCGGCAGTTTCCTTATCAGTAACACGAAGACCATCCACAAAAACCGATTCTTTACCGATTTTCTTTAAAGTATCGGTAATTTCAGGACCGCCACCGTGAACTAACACCACCTTTACACCGATAAGATGCAAAAGCACGGTGTCCTGCATAACCTGTTGCTTCAATTCTTCGTTAATCATAGCATTACCGCCGTATTTAATAACAACAGTTTTGCCGTAATATTTTTGAATGTACGGAAGCGCTTGGGTAAGCACTTCTGCTCTTTGTGCGTTGGTAATATTTAAAGACATAACTTTTAAAGCCTTTCTTTTTATTTTGCTGTGGGCAATTTTACATTATTTTAGTTTGAGAGAAAATCGTTCACAGTGCTGTTTTCTGCGAGCAAAGTCGTATTTTTATACTACTGCGAGCAAGAAACGGTGCGGCGGGCAATTTAATCCAAACTATGTGCGGTAATCGCCGTTTATTTTCACATATTCGTAAGTTAAATCGCAACCCCAAGCGGTGGAAGAAAATTCGCCATCATTAAGGTCTACTAAAATTTCAATTTCGCTTTCAAGCAAGATTTCCTTTGCCTTTTCTTCGGAGAAATCTACACCTGCGCCGTCTTTGCAGACGAGAATTTCGCCTTTCTGTGAGCGGAACGAAACATCAATTTTTGTTATATCAACCTCGACACCCGAATAACCTATTGCACAAAGCACACGACCCCAGTTAGCATCAGAGCCAAACATAGCCGCTTTTGTAAGAGACGAGCAAATAACCGATTTTGCAACAGTTTTTGCAATATCGAGTGTTTTAGCGCCTGTAAGTTTGCATTCAAGTAATTTTGTAGCGCCCTCACCATCGGCAGCGATTTTACGGCAAAGATTTACACAAACGGTGTTAAGTGCTTTCATAAAAGTATTGAAATTATCACCGTCACAAGTAATTTCGGTATTTTCCGCCTGTCCGTTAGCGAGTACTACCACCATATCGTTAGTAGAGGTGTCACCGTCTACACTTACCATATTAAAAGTGGTTTGTATATCGGTTGAAAGTGCTTTTTTTAGCATTTCGCTACTGATAGCGCAGTCGGTAGTAATGAAAACAAGCATTGTTGCCATATTGGGGTGAATCATACCAGAGCCCTTAGCAATACCGCCGATTTTACAGGTCTTTCCGCCGATAGTGAAACTAACCGCAACTTCTTTTAGTTTTGTATCGGTAGTCATAATACCTTCTGCGGCGATGACGCTGTTGTCGTCGCCCAAACCTTCAATAAGTTGGGGGATACCATTTTCTATGGGTGTGATATCAAGCGGTTGACCTATAACACCTGTAGACGCTACCACAACATCATCTTTTTCAATGCCAAGTTTGTTTGCCAAAATTTCACAGGTAAGTTCAGCAATTTCCACACCGTTTGCATTACAGGTGTTAGCATTACCGCTGTTGCAAATAATGGCTTTTGCCTTTCCGTTTTCAATATTTTTCTTTGTAACCAAAAGCGGTGCACCTTTTACAAGGTTTGTAGTATAAACTGCGGCGGCATTAGCCACATTTTCACTTACAATAAGGCTTAAATCTCTTTTACTTTTATTTTTACGGATACCGCAATGTATACCGTTTGCTTTAAATCCCTTTGCGGCACATACGCCGCCAGATATTATTTCCATAGTAACTCCTTATAAATCCAATCCTTCGGTTTCGTCGATACCCATTACCAAGTTCATACATTGTATTGCCGCGCCCGAAGCACCTTTGCCTAAATTGTCATAACGGGCTATAAGTAAAATTCTCTCTTCATTACCCGAAACTGAAATTTCCATGCCGTCATTAAACGAAAGTTTATTAGCCGATACAAAACCGCTCTCGGCAAAATCTTCTGTATATTTAACAACAGGGCCGTTGTATTTTGTCTTATAAACATTTTTAATATCTTGGGTAGTACCGTTTATTTGCGACGCAAAAAGCGGAATTGTTACCTCCATACCGCTATAAAAATCACCTACAACAGGGATAAAAACAGGGGCATTATCTATTCCGCAAAGTTTTACCATTTCGGGTAAATGCTTATGGTTTTGGGTAATGCCGTACTGACGGGGTGCATCGAGTAATTTATCACGCTCTGCCAACTCATAATCGGCAATCATTCCCTTACCGCCGCCACTATAACCCGTAAGCGAAAAAGCAGACAAAAGCGCGTCTTTTGGCAAGATACCGCTCTCAACAAGTGGATACACAAGGGCTATAAAACCACTTGCGTGACATCCCGGTACTGCTATACGCTTGGAATTTACAATTTTCGCTTTTTGTTTTGCCGACAATTCGGGAAAACCGTATGACCAGTCGTCTAATGTGCGGTGAGCAGTAGAGGTGTCAAGCAAAACTGTGTTTGTGTTTTGGGTAAGTGCTACCGCTTCGCGCGAAGCCACATCGGGCAAACACAAAAAAGCAATATCTGCCGAATTAAGTGCCTTGCGACGCGCCTCTATATCCTTGCGTTTTTCTTCGGATAAAATTATCAGTTCTATGTCTTTTCTGTTTTTAAGTCGCTCTACAATGCGAAGACCCGTAGTACCCGCACTGCCATCAATGAATACCTTTTTCATTCAAAAACTCCGTTAAAAATGCTATTTGTTTGTTTACTGATTGGGGTCCTGTGCCTCCTTGCGAAATACGCTTATTAACACAGGTTTCGAGTGAAATTTCATTATACAAATCTTGTTCGAAAGATAAATCAAATTCTTTATATTTTTCAATAGGTAATGTTTCAAGCACCAAATTTTCCTTAATGCAATAAGCCACAATTTCACCAACATGCTTATATGCAGTTCTAAAAGGCATACCTTTTTTAACAAGATAGTCCGCCAAGTCGGTCGCATTTATAAAGCCTTTTTGTGCGGCTTTGTACATATTATCTTTAAGGGTAGACATAGTAGCAAGCATAGGTGTAAAAACACCCAAGCACATTTTCACGGTGTCAACCGCATCAAAAATAGACTCTTTATCTTCTTGCATATCCTTGTTGTATGCCAAAGGCAAACCTTTAAGGGTGGTAAGCAGTGCCATCAAATCACCGTATACCCTACCCGTTTTACCACGAACAAGTTCTGCCATATCGGGATTTTTCTTTTGGGGCATTATACTGGAGCCTGTGGTGTAACTATCGTCAAGTTCTATAAACTTGAATTCCCAACTTGACCAAAGGATGATTTCTTCCGAAAAACGGGAAAGATGCATCATAAGAATAGAAAACGCTGACATTAATTCAAGACAAAAATCTCTATCAGATACGCCGTCAATACTGTTAAGCGAAATACCGGTAAAACCCAATCGTTCTGCTTCAAACTTTCGGTCGGTATTATAAGTAGTACCTGCCAGTGCGCAAGAGCCTATCGGACATTGTGCATTCATTCTGTTGAGTGCATCCTCTATACGCTCATAGTCACGCTTTAACATAAAAGCATACGCCAACAGATGGTGAGCAAAGGAAATAGGTTGAGCCCTTTGAAGATGAGTATAACCTGGCAAAATAGCATCAGTATTTTCTTTTGCCTTATCTTTTATAACTTCGATAAGCGACAATACCTGTGCGCCGATTTCTTCACATTCTGCACCCAAATAAAGCCTTACATCAAGCGCCACCTGGTCGTTACGGCTACGGGCGGTATGAAGTTTTTTACCGTTATCACCTATACGCTTTGTAAGTTCGCTTTCAACAAACATATGTATATCTTCGGCATCCATATCAATTTGGAGGTTTCCGCTTTCAATATCTTCAAGTATTGAACTCAAGCCATTTAAAATATCTTCATATTCGGCTTTGGATATGATACCTTGGTTAGAAAGCATCAAAGCGTGTACCATCGAGCCTTCAATATCCTGTTTATACATTCTGTGGTCAAAATGTATCGACGAATTAAAATCGTCTGCTTGCTTATCAAGGGCTTTTTGGAATCTACCTGCCCACATTTTTTCCATTAAAGAAACATCCTTTCAGCAAAATAAGAGTGCTGTTATTTAGCGACAAAATCGTCCACGGCATCAAGGGATACCGTGAGCGATTTTTAAATTAAAATTATTTCAAGCCGTTTTTAGCTTTCATTTTAGCATTAACTTCGGTAGCAAGACCATAAAGATTGATAAAACCTGTAGCATCGCTTTGGTCGTATACATCATCTTCATCAAAGGTTGCGATTTCAGGGTCATAGAGTGAGTAAGGTGAAGATACACCTGCATTAATCATATTACCCTTATAAAGTTTCAATGTAACATCACCCGTAACGGTCTTCTGGGTTTCCTTAACAAATGCCAAGATAGCCTCGGTTAAAGGAGTAAACCAAAGAGCGTTATAAACATTTTCTGCCAACTTTTGTGCTACCAATGCCTTATAATGAGCGGTATCCTTATCAAGGGTAATGGTTTCAAGCACATTGTGAGCCTTATAAAGGATAGCACCGCCGGGAGTTTCGTAAACACCGCGGCACTTCATACCAACAAGACGGTTTTCTACAATATCAAGAAGACCGATACCGTTTTCGCCACCAAGTTTATTAAGAGTGGTAACTATGCCTACCGAATCCATTTCCTTGCCGTCTACTGCGGTGGGGATACCCTTTTCAAAGTGAATGGTAACATAGGTGGGCTTATCGGGTGCCATTTCGGGAGAAACACCCATTTCAAGGAAGCCGGGTTTATTATATTGCGGCTCGTTCTTGGGGTCTTCAAGGTCAAGACCTTCGTGTGACAAGTGCCAAATATTCTTATCCTTGGAGTAGTTGGTTTCGCGGTTAATCTTAAGCGGTATATTGTGAGATTCTGCATAATCGATTTCTTCTTCTCTCGACTTAATATCCCACTCACGCCAAGGAGCAATAATCTTCATACCGGGAGCAAAAGCCTTAATAGCAAGTTCGAAACGAACTTGGTCATTACCCTTACCTGTACAGCCGTGGCAGATGGCATCTGCGCCTTCGGCTATTGCAATTTCAGCAATTCTCTTAGCAATAGGAGGACGGGCAAAAGCAGTACCTAAAAGATAATCTTCATAAAGTGCACCTGCCTGCAAACACGGGAACACATAATCGTCCAAAAATTCTTTTGTAAGGTCTTCTATGTAAAGTTTGGAAGCACCTGTCTTAAGTGCCTTCTCTTCAAGACCTTCAAGTTCGTCTGCCTGACCAACATTACCCGATACAGCAATAATTTCGGGATTGTTGTAGTTTTCTTTAAGCCAAGGGATAATGATAGAAGTATCAAGACCGCCTGAATAGGCAAGTACAACCTTCTTGATTTCATTTTTATTCATAATTTTTACCTCCGTATGCATAATATGCATTTGTTTTTTGAATTTATGCATAAATCATACCATATTTTGAATATTTATGCAAGTCTTTTCCAACAATTCTCGCATTTTACCATATATTCACAGAATGTTTATGCGTTTTTATGCAATTTCGACAATAAAAATATTATTGTTCTTCTTTAAGACCTTTTTTAGCCTTGATTTTCTTATAGACAGCATTGATAACAAAGCCGCTTATCATACAAAGACCAAACACTACCCAACCGGCAAGGATGTTTGAAGCCAAGTTGTAACCGTCACTTTGTCCGTAAATGCCGCCCTTATTTTTAAATAGGTCCACGATATTCCACACAAACAAAATAGCAAGTGAAATCGGGGCTACAAACTTTACGGCAATATCAAACCAAATTTTAGGCATTTTAATTTTTTTAGTGTTGCGGTTAATTTCTCCCACTATAAACTTAGATTTACAGAACCAACCAATAGCAATCGTTTCAATAACACCTATCAAAATGAGTGTAAAGCTATTGCACCAATTATCTACAATATCAAGGATTGCAAGTCCACCGCCAGTAGCATAAATTATAGAAATGATTCCTGCGATAATGCATATTGTAATGGTAGTTTTCTTCTTGTTTGTTCCAAACTTATCAGAAAAAGCTGTCGATATACCCTCCACAAGCGAGAATGCAGAGTCAATTGCCAGAGTGCAAAGGCAGAAATAGAACACAAAAGCAAATATGGCGTTAAATATTCCACTTGACGAAAGATTGACAATAGCCGTGGGATAAACCCCAAAAGCAAGGCCTACACCCGATTTTTGGGCGAGCATATCTTGAAGATTAGTGCCGTACATTGTAGTAAACATAACAATACCCGACAAAAGGCTTACCGCCAAATCGCTGAATGCTATAATAAAACCGTCGCGTGCAATATTGCTGCTGTCATCAAGGAAGGAGCCATAGGCTATCATTATAGCCATCATAACCGACATCGAATAAAATACCTGTCCTACGGCATCAACCCAAAGCATCGGGTCTTTGAGTGCCGAAAAATCCGGAATAAAGAAAGCGCTTAATCCTTCCAAGGCCCCAGGCATAGTAATTCCCTTTATTGCCATAAAGCCCAAGCAAATAACCGGCAAGAAAACCAAATACTTAATTATTTTACCAACACTTTTTGTACCGTTGCGGATACAGTAATAAATAAGTCCCCAAGCGACTAATAGACACATTATAACAGGAATAGAGATAGTATCAAACCCTTTTATCGTACCTGTTGTCTTTATGAGATTTGACCATAACCCGCTTGCGGCTACGCTATCACCTGTCATATCAAAGAACTTAAAAGAAAAGACAGCCATCATAATAACCCAAGCAAAAACCACCGCATAATATGTAACAATTACAAATGCGTTAGAGGTTGCCGCCCAGCCGATAGGCTCGAACCTTTTATTTAACTTTTTCAAAGCACCGGGGGCACCCGAGCGCATTTTTCTACCGATTGAGATTTCCATCATCAAAAGCGGTATGCCGATTATTAGCATTGCCGCAAGATACACAAGTAAGAATGCACCGCCGCCGTGTTTAGCCGCAAGATTTGGAAAACGCCAAGCGTTTCCAAGACCTACCGCCGAGCCAACCGCCGCCAAAATGAATGTGGCACTCGAACCCCAAGTTGAACGTTTTGTATCTGACATAATTTACACCGTCACTTCTTTATTTTCTTTTTTCTTTTCTTTAAATTCGCAGATTTTCTGCCTTACGATTAAGTCATCATAAGTCTTTTTAAAAGTTACCCTGCCGTTAAATTTTTCACCGCAGTCACATATAAAGTTAGCCGAGAACCAACGGTTGGAATATTTCCATTTAGTAACCTTTTTGGCTTTTTGTTTACATTTAGGACAAGAAAACTCCAGATATTCTTTATCCACATTTTCGTCCTTTAAATTTGAAATGGCATAACTTTTAAACCGAAGTTTTTTAAAAAATTCAGGATTAGCAGTATCTTTTATAAGCGGTACAAACCGCTCGGCATTGTAGCACTTTTTTAAAAGATATGCCGCCACAAGACTATCATCCTTTGCGGTATGAAAATCTATATCATCGGTCTTAACATCCAAAAACTCTGCCGCAAGTGCTAATGACACCTGATTTTTATCTTCATAGCCTTTAAGTTTCATTTCATTTTGGATAAACTTTTGCAAATCCATATACTTTTCGATTTTAAACTTAACTCCGTCTAAAAGATTTTCTTCGTTTTCAAGGATGGTATAAAGGTCGGAATTACTCCAAGTCATAGTAACAGTGTCATCCCCTACCCAAGCGTTGTATTTTTCAACCGCCTGTGCAAACGGTACACCCGTACGCATAACATCAGATGTAATACCCGTAAGACGGGCAAATCTGCCCGTCACCCTTTTGGAAATTGCCGATTTTACGGTTATTTCAAATGTATCTATTATTTGAAAATTTTGGTCGAGTTTAACAGCGCCTATCTGCAAAATTTGGTTTATAAACCGCTTTTGCTTTACAAAAAAGGTGCTGTCCCACTCTAAATCAAGAATAACATAATTCATTATTTTCTCTTCGATTCGTATTTCATTCTTTCTTCTTTTCCTAGAATTTTCTTGCGAAGTCTTATATTGTTGGGAGTAATCTCAACAAGTTCATCATTCTTTATAAATTCAAGTGACTGTTCAAGGCTTAAAACGCTATGCGGTACAAGACGCAAAGCATCATCTGACCCCGAAGCACGGGTATTTGTAAGTTGCTTTTTCTTGCACACATTACAAACAATATCCTCATTCTTGGGGTTTTCGCCTACAATCATACCTTCGTAAACCTCGGTCGAAGGACCTATAAAAAGTCTACCTCGGCTTTGAGTATTAAAAAGACCGTAGCCTGTAGATTCTCCTGTTTCGTGAGCGATAATAGACCCAGTAGTGCGTTGCTGAATGTCGCCCTTGTACTCCTCATAACTATTAAACACATGGTTCATAATGCCGTTACCGTTAGTATCGGTCAAAAACTGTGAACGGTAGCCGAGCAGTCCGCGCGCAGGAATCAAAAATTCCAAATGCGATGTACCGCCGTCACGCGTACCCATATTCTTAATTTCTGCCTTGCGGGTACCTAGTCTTTCCATAACTGCGCCCACATATTCTTCGGGAACTTCAATCATCAAAAGTTCAATCGGCTCTAAAAGTTTGCCGTCAGCATCTTTTTTATAAATAACTTCGGGCGGAGACACCTGAAATTCATAACCCTGACGGCGCATAGTCTCAATTAAGATAGAAAGGTGGAGTTCACCTCTACCTGAAACCTTGAAAGTATCTGCCGAGTCGGTTTCTTCAACACGCAAACTAACATTGGTCATAACCTCTTTGAAAAGACGGTCGCGAAGATTACGTGATGTTACAAACTTACCGTCACGACCCGCAAAGGGAGAATTATTAACCATAAAGTTCATAGAAAGAGTAGGCTCGTCTATCTTCACAAAAGGTAATGCTTCTATATTTTCGGTATCACAGGCAGTTTCGCCTATTTCCAAATCGGCAAGGCCTGCCACCTGTATTATATCACCAACGGTTGCTGTTTCCACCTCAACCCTTTTTAGTCCCTTATACATAAAGAGTTTTGCAATTTTTAAGTTATGGTGACTGCCGTCTTTATGGCAAAGGGTTACGGTTTGTCCGCTTTTAAGTGAACCGCGTATAACCCTGCCCACACCTATTCTGCCAAGGTACTCATCATATTCAATATTAGTAAACAAAACCTGAAGAGGTGCTTTTGTGTCACCTGCAGGCGGTTCTATTTCTTTCACTATAGCATCAAATAAAGGACGCATATCTTCGCCCTTAATATCAGGTGAAAGACTGGCATATCCATCACGACCCGAAGCAAATACAACAGGAAACTCAATTTGTTCTTCATCCGCGCCGAGTTCTATAAACAAATCAAGCACCTCATCTACAACCTCGTAAGGTCTTGCCATAGGTCGGTCAATTTTATTAACCACAACCACCGCTTTTTTACCAAGCGCCAACGCTTTCTTTAAAACAAAACGGGTTTGTGGCATACAACCCTCAAATGCGTCAACAAGCAAAAGCACACCGTCAACCATTTGTAAAATACGCTCAACCTCACCGCCAAAATCAGCGTGGCCTGGAGTATCAACAATATTTATCTTTATATTGCCGTACATAACACTTGTGTTTTTTGACAAAATGGTTATGCCGCGTTCTCTTTCCAAGTCATTAGAGTCCATAACACGCTCGTCCACAGATTCATTCTCACGGAAGGTGCCACTTTGTTTTAAAAGTTGGTCTACAAGAGTGGTTTTGCCGTGGTCTACGTGCGCTATTATAGCTACATTGCGCAAATTTTCAATTCTTGTCATCTAGAAAAACTTCCCCATAATATAATTAACTTATATATTATATTATACAATACACTCGTTGTCAAATAAAAATACAAGAAAACACCCGTATTTTAAGCAAATACAGGTGTTTATTAACTGTTTATTGTATTTTATGGCGTAGGCGCTTCGGTAGATGTGTTTTGAGAAGAATCTCCCGAACTGCCACCCGAAGGATTATCAGTCCCCGAATCTCCCGAATTTTCACCCGAACTGTCACTTGCCGCACCGCCACTCGATTCACCCGAACCTGTAGAATCTGTAGATTCGGTCGAGGTTGCATCAGACGGATTAGACGGTAGTGATGATAAAGTTGATTCGGTTGAACTGGTTCCCGACGAAAGTTCGTCTTCGGGCAGATAATCTTCTTCCTTTAAGATTTTTCCGGGTTTGGTTCCGTTTTTATAGTAACCTTCACCTTTTTTATAAACATCGTCGCTGTCTTCGAACACACGTTTTTCCAAATCATCATGAATTTTACGCATAATATCACGCCATATTGTTTTGGCGGCGTTTGTATTATAAACGCGGTAGTTATGGTCAAAACCGTACCATACAGAACCGACATAATAAGGCGTACCGCCCACTAACCAAGAGTCTTTGGTGTCACTGGAAGTACCTGTTTTAGCATAGGCTTTCATCCTATAACTGAAACTGCTTACAAGATTACCTGTACCGCCTTTTTTATACACTACTTCTCTTAGCATATGATTCATAATAGTAGCGGTATCTTCGCCGATTGCACGCTGACCCTTGCCCTGTTCAAGTATGATTTCACCGTTTATATCTGCGACTTTATAATAAGTCGTTGGCTCATAATAAACACCGCCGTTACCAAATATGGCAAAAGCCGCCGCCGACTCAGTAGGTGTTATACCGTAAGTACAACCGCCAAGTGCCAATGAAGCCGCCGATTTATCGGTCTTTGTAAGGTGCTTAAAGTTGAGTTTTTTGGTAAGAAAATCATAAGATTCTTCTACGCCAACCTTCTTAAGCAATCTAACAGGCACTGCATTCATCGAATGGCGCAACGCATAATTTAGCGGCACTTCACCCATATAATCGCCAAACCACTCTTTAGGACCGGGCTTTCCATAGGAATAATAATTTTTAACAGGCTCATCAAGTACGGTTGAAGTATAATCTACAATATCGTTTTCAATAGCTAAGGCATACACACCTAAAGGCTTCATAGTAGAGCCCGGTTGACGCGGAACATTGTATGCGCGGTTAAGTCCGCGGTTAACGGTTTTTTCACCTGTACCGCCGACAATACCCACAATATGACCGCTGTAATCCATTATGGTCATCGCCGACTGTACGCGTTCGCGTTTGCCCTCTTCGTTACGTCTTGTTTCATAGAAATAACGGCTTTCTTTACGGTAAGTTTCTTCCATTATAGACTGAATTTCAGGATTCATAGTAGAATAAATCTTGAAACCGCCGTTATAAAACATCTGTGAAGCAATATCCTTTTCACAGTCATATTTTTCTGCTAAATCTTCAATAACCTCTTCAATAAGTGTATCTACAAAATAGTCGTTAATTTCAGCATCAAGGTCTTCTTTTTGTGAAAAATCAAGTTTTACCTCTTCAAAATATGCTTCTTGAAACTCTTTTTGTGTGATATATCCCAACTCGTACATTTTTTTAAGTACAACACGCCTACGCGCAGTATTTTCTTCCATACTTCTTATGGGGTTATATTTAGACGGATTTTTAGTAATAGCGGCAATAGCGGCACATTCTGCCAAAGAAAGTTCATCCACTTCTTTACTAAAGTAGTTATTAGCCGCAACCTGCACGCCGTTAATGCCGTTACCAAGCGCAATAGTATTGAGATATGCCTCTAAAATTTCGTCCTTTGAAAGTTCGTTTTCAACTGAAAGAGCACGTACAATTTCACGCACTTTTCTTTTATAATCACGCGCTTTGTCAGATGTGATATTTTTAATTAACTGTTGTGTAATGGTAGAGCCACCGAATTCGGTAGTATTAAACTCAAAAATCTGATTTGCAAGTGCCATAAATGTTCTCTGCCAATCGACACCGCCGTGGTTTCTAAAATCCTCGTCTTCAATAGCGATAAAGGCATTTTGCAAATTTTCGGGAATCTTTTTAAGCGAAATCCATATACGATTTTCATCCCCATGTACGCGCTTATATTCCTGCCACTTACCCTTGCTATTTTTAACATAAATAACCGAGGTCATATTAAGTTCAAGATTGCGGATATTTTCAGCAATTTCGTGCGAATCAAACAAATCAAATTTTTCGCTTTTTGTATAGCCACCTGTAAAAGCGGTTATATAAAATATTGTTACAATTAAAAGGCAAGATAAAATGTTTTTACCATATCTTTTAGCATCGTTTACAGTCAAAGCCTTAAACCAGTCAAAAACAATAAAGAAATACTTTTTGGCATATTTCCAAGCAATTTTCGCATATTCTACTGCTTTTGAAATGATGGTTTTAAAATTCATTTTATCCCTTCCTTTCTACAAATTTATTTCATTATAGCACCTTTATCACAAATAGGCAAATATTTTTTATTATTATAATTGTAAATTTTTTCTTAAAAATTATTCCAATAACTTGAAAAACATCATTTTATTGATATAATAAAAATAGAATAATCATAAGTTTATGAAAGGAAATGACAGATGCTACAACTTAAAGGCATTAAAAAAGATTACGTGACCGGCGGCGAAACCGTAAAGGCGCTTAAAGGTATAAATCTTTGCTTCCGCAAAAGCGAATTTGTTTCGGTGTTGGGACAATCAGGCTGCGGAAAAACCACACTGCTTAACATTATAGGCGGTCTTGACAAATACACCGAAGGTGACCTGTTTATAAATGGCATTTCCACCAAAAATTTTAAAGACCGACATTGGGACAACTACCGCAACCATTCGGTAGGTTTTGTTTTCCAAAGTTATAACCTTATACCCCACCAAACAGTTTTACAAAATGTAGAGATTGCACTTTCGCTTTCAGGTGTTTCCAAGCGTGAGCGTAGAAAACGCGCTAAAGAAGCGCTAGAAATGGTAGGTCTTTCGGACCAGTTAAAGAAAAAACCGAGCGAAATGTCGGGCGGTCAGATGCAACGCGTTGCTATTGCACGTGCCATCGTAAACAACCCCGATATTATACTTGCTGACGAACCTACTGGTGCGCTTGATACCGAAACCAGCGTTCAGGTTATGGAAATTTTAAAAGAAATCTCCAAAGACCGCCTTGTTATAATGGTTACCCACAACCCTGAACTTGCCCAAAAATACTCTACCCGTATTATCAAAATGCTCGACGGACTTGTAACTAACGACAGTAACCCATTAAGCGAACAGGAACTCGCGGAATCTCTGCCCAAACCCCAAAAAGAAACAAAAAAGAAAAAACAGAAAATGCCTTCTATGTCGCTTGGCACTTCTTTTTCTTTGTCGCTTAAAAACCTGTTTACAAAAAAAGGTCGAACAGTGCTCACCTCATTTGCAGGAAGTATCGGCATTATAGGTATCGCACTTATTTTTGCCGTTTCGCAAGGTATGACCACATATATTGATGTTTTACAAGAAGATACACTTTCTTCTTATCCGATAACACTTGAAAACCAATCTATGGATATTTCTTCCTTGCTTGAAACCTTTATAGGCGCCGCCAAATCTTCCAAAGAGCACAAAAAAGATGCTGTATACCAAAAATCTATGGTTTACGATATGGTCAACGCGCTAAATTCTACCAAAACAAATAAAAACGACCTTAAATCTTTTAAAACTTTCCTTGAAAATGAACTTGACAGCAACAACAATAACGAACAACTGAAAAACGCTATAAACGGTATTTCATACACATACGATTTTGACCTGCTTGTTTACACCGAAAATATAGATGGCAAAATCATTCGTTCCGATTCTGAAGAACTTATGCAAGAAGTTCTTCTTGAACACTTTGGTATGGATATGTCTACGATGGTTGATATGTCCCAAAGTTCAGGTATGGGCGGTATGATGGGTATGTCGGGCGGTATGAAACTCTGGCAACAGATGCTTTCGGGCGAAAACGGTGACCCTATAAACCCACTTCTTAAAAAGCAGTATGATGTCATTTACGGCTCGTGGCCCAATAGTTATAACGAAATTGTTTTGGTGCTTGACGAAAATAACGAACTTGACGATATGGCTCTTTACTCCTTAGGCCTTAAAACCAAGGAAGAAATCGACGCTATGACCAAAGCCGCTATTACTCAAGATACTATTGAATACGAAGACAAAAAATGGTCTTACAAAGAAATTTGCGACCGTGAATTTAAGGTTATTCTAAACTCTGATTGTTATACACTTGATAAAGCAAATGGTATTTATACCGACCTGCGCGAAACCGATGCGGGTCTTAAGTACCTTTATGATAACGGCATAACACTCAAAGTAACAGGTATTATCCGTCCCAACGAAGATGCAGTTTCTACTATGCTTAAGGGCTCTATAGGATATACCAGTATGCTAACGGAACACGTTATTAAAAAGGCTGAAAAATCATCAGCAATTAAAGCGCAACTTGAAAATAAAGATATTGATATTTTCACAAATCTGCCTTTCAGCGAAAACAGTACCAACCTTACCGACAAAGAAAAGCAGACCGAATTTAAAAAGTATTTAGGCACACTTACAGATAAAGAAAAAGCAGAAACCTATGTAAAAATCAAGTGTGTGCCCGCTACAGAAGATGTAAATGATTTTGTAAAATCGCAACTTAAAAATATGGAGCGTGAAGATATCGAAAAAACCCTTACTCCCGCGCTTTCAGCACAAACAGGTATGTCCGAAAAGGAAATGCAAGATTATCTTTCATCTATGAATGATGAAGATATAAAAGAAATCTTTACCACCATTCTTAAAGAGCAATACAAGGCAGAATATGCCAAAAATGTTATGGCACAATTAAGTATGATGCCAAAAGAACAACTGATTATGGCATTAGAAACCGAACAAAAGAAATACACTACCGAACAATGCGCACTCTATTATGACGAGGTTTTGGAATTTTCCGATTCGACATACGACAAAAATATGCGTGAACTCGGTTTTGTTGACCTCGAATCCCCTGCTACTATCAATATTTACGCCACCACTTTTGAAGATAAAGATGTTATAGAAGCAACCATAAACGACTATAACAAAGACGTTGAAGAACTTTCAAAAATCACCTATACCGATTACGTTGGTATAATGATGTCTTCCATCACCACCATTATAAACGCTATAACCTATGTTCTTATTGCTTTCGTTGCGGTATCATTGGTTGTTTCTTCAATAATGATTGGTGTAATAACCCTTATATCAGTACAAGAACGTACAAAAGAAATCGGTATTTTACGAGCGCTCGGCGCCTCAAAACGAAATGTCTCTACAATGTTCAATGCCGAAACAGTTATAATAGGCTTCACCGCAGGTGCTTTGGGTGTGCTTATAACCTATCTGTTATGTATCCCCATAAACCTTATTTTACACGCTGTTACAGGTATAAATAACCTTAACGCCATACTCCCCTTACCTGTTGCGGTAATTTTGGTTGCAATAAGCGTACTGCTTACTATGATTTCAGGTCTAATTCCATCAAGAAGCGCCGCTAAAAAAGACCCTGTAATAGCACTAAGAACTGAATAAAAATAGTAAAATGCTACGCTTTTGGGTGTAGCATTTTTCTGTTCTGTTTTTTATTTAAATAATTATTTGTAAAATATTTGAAAAAACTCTTCTATTTTTCTTTATAATTTGTTATAATGGAAGAGGTTAGGCGAAACGCCTTTTAGGCGTTTCAACTAACTACAATCATTATAATAATTATAATCATATTATAAGGGGTATTTTGATGTTTTTAAAAGTAGACAATCTTAATATAGAATACCTTGACGAGGGTGAGGGTTATCCCGTACTTTTACTGCACGGTTGGGGTGCTTCGTATGATACCTACCGCGGTGTAATAAACACCCTTAAAGACCGACACAGGGTGATTGCGCTTAACTTCCCCGGTTGCGGAAATTCGGACACTATGGAAAACCCATGGACGCTTGACGATTACTGCAATTTGGTTTTAAAGTTTATAAAGGCTTTAAATATAGAAAATCCCATTATGTTCGGCCATTCCCACGGTGGCAGAGTTACTATGAAAATGGTAGCCGACGGTATGGTTTCTCCCCCTAAAATCGTATTACTTGACTCGGCAGGGCTTATACCTAAAAAGACTTTCCGCCAAAAATGGCGCGCTAAAAGTTTTAAAATTATAAAACGCGTACTCACTTTACCCGTTATCAAAAGTTTTTCGGGCGGTCTTTTAGAAAAGGCAAGACGGCACTACGGCTCGGCAGATTATAATGCCGCTCCCTTGGTATTAAGACAAACTATGGTTTCGCTTGTTAATACCGACCTTAGGGATATTATCCATAAGATTTCCTGCCCGACTTTACTTATTTGGGGCGAGAACGATACCGCAACCCCGCTTGCAGACGCCAAAATTATAGAAAGCCTTATCCCCGACTGCGGCCTTTGTGTTATAAAAGGTACAGGTCACTTCTCATTTTGTGAGCGCCCGTTTGAAGCCCACGCTATTATAAACAGTTTTATAAAATAAAAGAGGTTATTTGATGAACATTTACTTAATGCTATCTCTGGTTTTTTCAAGTATAGGCGCACTTTTTGCCCTTACCCGTCAATTCCAGATGTTTCAACAAAATTCTTACTACCCGTCCCGTTATTTTGGATGGCTTAAAACCAGTTTTAATGACGGCTTTTTAGGGTGCGCCCTTGTCTACTTACTTGTATCAGTTTTTTACTTTTTCAAACTGAACCTTGTTTTATGTATAGTAACCTTTTTCATTTTGTGCTACAACATAAAAACTGCAATAACTCTTCAAAAACGCTCGGTCAAAGGTCTTGTATTTACCGACAGGGTTAAAAGGCTTTACCTTGCCACCGCAATTCTCTATGTAATACTTATTTTAATTTATGTTTTCTTTTCAAAAAGTCTTGCGGGTCGAATTTCTACCGCGGTACTTCTCTTACTTTGCTACATTACACCAATCACCACATTTGCTTTGTGGGGCATCACTTTGCCGATAGAAAAGCGCATCAACAAATATTATATCGACGATGCCAAAAAAATCTTGGCTTTCCGCCCCGACCTTACGGTTATTGGTGTTACGGGCAGTTACGGTAAAACCACTACAAAGTTTATTTTAACCCGTATTTTAAGTGAAAAGTTTAATGTTGTTTGCACACCACACAGTTACAACACACCTATGGGTATTGTTAAAACCATTCGCTCATTGCTCAAACCCCAAACCGAAATATTTGTTTGTGAAATGGGTGCTAAAGAGGTTGGCAATATTAAAGAAGACTGCGATATTGCAAGTCCCAAATACGGTATTATCACTTCGGTAGGGCCTCAGCACCTTGAAACCTTTAAGTCAATTGAAAATGTGTTTTCTACAAAGTTTGAATTAGCAGACGCTGTTAAAGAAAACAACGGCATCACCTTTGTAAACGGTGACAGTAAAGAAATTATAAACCGCATAAACGGTGAATATAAAATTTACGGTACAGATAAAAACTTTGATTTTTACGGTGAAAACCTTTCCTACGGCAGAAACGGCTCACAGTTCACAGTTACCCTTGATGGCCAAAAGGTCGAGTTTTCCACCCGTCTTTTAGGGTTACACAGTATTATCGATATTATCGGCGCGGTGGCATTAGCGCATACATTAGGCGTTTCTATCCCCGATTTACAGTATGCGGTATCAACACTTAAACCTGCCGAACACCGCCTCCAGATGAAGCCTTTTACAAACGGCTCTTTGCTTATTGACGATGCTTATAACTCCAACCCCGAAGGTTGCCTTGAAGCAGTAAGAGTGCTCGGTTCTTTCGACGGTATGAAAAAGGTTATCGTAACCCCAGGTCTTGTAGAGCTTGGTGAAAAGGAATATGAATGCAACTACGCTTTAGGTCACGAAGCCGCAAAGAATTGCGATATAATTATTCTTGTGGGTACAAATCGTTCTAAACCTATGGCAGACGCTGTGCGCGACAGCGATTTTAACCAAAATAATCTTTATATTGCGGCAAGTTTCAAGGAAGCGATGGATATTTACTCGCGTTTTGCAGATAGCGATACCGCCGTTCTTTTTGAAAACGACCTACCCGATAACTACTTATACTAAGGAGAATTGTTATGAAAATAAATGTTGCAGTTTTTTACGGTTGCCGTTCGGTAGAACACGAGGTTTCTATAATTTCGGCTGTTCAGGCTATGCGCTCTATCAACCGCCAAAAATATGATATTACCCCCGTTTATGTTGATAAAAACGGCGAAATGTTTACAGGCGAAAAGCTTTTTGATATAGAAAACTACCGCAATCTTCCCGAACTTATAAAAACCTGTCGTAAGGTTTATTTTGCGCGTCAGGGCGACAAAGTTTTGATGAAATCGGCAGAACAAAAACTCTTCGGCAAACAAAAAGATGTATCAATTGATGTGGCTTTCCCCGTTGTACACGGCACAAACTGTGAAGACGGTACCATTCAAGGTCTTTTTGAGTTTTTGAATCTCCCCTATGTTGGTTGCGATATCGTGTCTTCTGCCGTTGGTATGGATAAGGCAGTTTTTAAAGATGTGCTTAAAAACGCAGGTCTTCCCGTGCTTGACTGTATGAGTTTCGGCGCTAAAGAATATATGGCAAACAAACAAGATTATGCAAAGCAAATAAGCGAAAAAATCGGTTTTCCGCTTATTGTAAAACCCATAAATTTAGGCTCAAGCGTAGGTATTACCAAGGTTAATTCCGAAAAAGAACTTGATAGCGCCATAAGCCTTGCCTTTTCTTTTACCGACCGCATTTTGGTTGAACACGCAATCACAAAGCTTCGCGAAATAAACTGCTCAGTTGTGGGCGACTATGACTCACAGGAAGCCAGTGTTTGCGAAGAACCTATTGCCAATGACGAAATTTTATCTTATAAAGATAAATATATGGGCGGCGGTAAAAATTCGGGCGGCAGTAAGGGTATGGCTTCTTTGGGCAGAAAAATCCCTGCTGATTTGACTAAGGATAAGGAAAAAGAAATCCGTGAACTCGCTTGTAAAATATTTAAAGCAATAGGGGCTAACGGCGTTGTTCGTATCGACTTTATGATTGACGAAGCTACAGACACCGTGTATGCAAATGAAATTAACACCATCCCCGGTTCACTCGCTTTCTATTTGTGGGAAGCCACAGGTGTTAAATACACCGCACTTATCGATAAACTTATTGACCTTGCTTTCAAAAGAGCGCGTGTACGCGAAAACATAACCTATACAATCAAAACAAACATCCTTGCAGGTGTTTCTTTTGGCTCAAAGGGTACTAAAGGAGCAAAAATATAATGACCGCTCTTTTAGTCCGCCTATTTGTTAAAAACCGCGACAATGTAAAGGATAACTTGGTACGCGCTGCTTACGGTAATTTAGGCAGTTTTGTGGGTATTTTTTGCAATCTGCTTTTATGCGTACTGAAAATTACCGTAGGTTATATTACAGGCAGTATTTCAATTACGGCAGACGGTCTTAACAATCTTTCGGATATGGGCTCATCTGTTGTTACAATGATAGGTTTTAAACTTTCCAATAAACCTGCCGACAGCGACCACCCATTCGGTCACGGCAGAATGGAATATATGTCTGCCTTTATCGTTTCGGTACTGATACTGCTTGTCGGTTTCGAACTTATGAAATCATCAGTAAGTGCTCTTTGGAACAATTCCCCCTCGCCGACATATTCTATTGCTTCTATCGTTATATTGGCAGTATCGGTTATAATCAAATTCTGGTTGTTCCTTTTCAACCGCAAAATAGGTAAGAAAATCGAGTCTGACTCGCTTATTGCCACCGCTCAAGATTCACTCAACGATATGGTTGCTACAGTTGTAATTCTCATAGCGGCAGTTATCTCTTATTTTGCAACTCTCCCCTTTAATTTAGATGCTATTTTAGGTATCGCCGTAGCAATATTTATACTGATTTCGGGAATAAGTATTGCAAAAGCAACACTTGATAATATTTTAGGCAAAGCCCCCGAAAAACAACTTATTGAAGAAATTAAAAATATTGTTTTATCTTTTGACGAATTTGTCGGCATACACGACCTGATAGTGCACGACTATGGTCCGGGCAGACAGTTTGCTTCTGTTCATGTAGAGGTGCCGCAGGATATTGATATCGTAAAATGCCACGAGCAAATTGATATTTGCGAAAAACTTGTAAACGAAAGATTAAATATCCAATTAGTAATTCATATGGACCCGATTGATGTAGATAATCAAAGTATTGCCGCCGCTAAAACTGATTTGTGCAATATTTTAAATGATATCGACCCAAAACTTTCTTTGCACGATTTTCGTATGACACCCGAGTGTGACCAACTCACCAATTTGATTTTTGATGTGGTTGTTCCGTCAAGTTGTAAAATAGGTCATGACGAACTCAACCGCCAAATTAACGAACAAGCAAAGCAATACAACCCCACCTATCGTTGTGTAATCACATTTGATAATGATTTTACAGGAATATAAATTATTAAAGACCGCCAAAAGGCGGTCTTTTTATTTATTCAATATTAACCTTTGGTAATTTCCAACGATAATGTGCCGCGAGCATACGAATTAACACAATAATAACCGTTGCCAAAACTGTGCCTAAAAGTTTGAATCCTAACACAATATCTAACACATAATAAACTGCACATCCCGTAAGAGAAGCCACCGCATAAATATGTTTAGTCAGTACATACGGCTTTTCATTTACAAAAACATCACGCATAACTCCGCCGCCAACACCTGTTATAAGGCCTAACACCAACGATAACAGTATGTTTTTAGCAAATCCGGCTTTTGCCGCTAATTCAACACCTGTTACCGAAAAAACAGCCAAGCCTACTGCGTCAAAAAAGATATTGATTTTATCAATTTTCTGACTTATATCTTTAAACTTTTCGCGGTTAATATAGGCTGTGGCAAAAACAATCAAAGCGGTGAGTATTGCCAAGAGGAAAATATAGTGATTAGAGAAAATTCTCGGTGGTGTGTCGCCCAAAAGCAAATCCCTTATAATTCCGCCACCCACAGCGGTTACAGAACCGACTGTTAGAACACCAAACAAATCAAGTTTGTGGCTTATTGCCACCAATGCACCCGAAATAGCAAACGCTACCGTTCCTAAACATTCGAGCACCAAAACTAAAATATCTCCAAACATTTATTATTTTCCCTTTCAAAAAGATGTTTTACTATAAACAAATTTACAACATTACAAAATTGGCAATGTTTTGACATTCTGGTAAACCACCATTCGCTACATTATGATTATAATGCAAAAGAGTAAACTGCTTTTAATATATAATGCGCAGCATATTTATTCATAATATCAGTATATAATTATTTTAACACACCAAAATTCTATTTTCAATACTACTTTAAACGAAGAAAAGTTTCGAAAAAATTAACATTACTACTAGGAATAAAATGTTCATAACAGTAAACACAGCCAAATATTTTTTGGTATGTCCGGGATATAAAATGCGGTGTTCGCTAAATGTGATTAGACTCGCTAACGATGCGATAATCGTACCCGTGCCGCCAATATTTACACCAATAAGCAATGCCTCATAATTAGTTGTAAAACGCGAAAGCAATATAGCTGATGGCACATTACTTATCCCTTGACACGCCAATGTAGAAACCAAAAGTGTATCTTTTTGTAGAAGGTTTGATAATAAATTATTTACTGCCTCTATTCTCGATAGATTGCCGGCAAAAATAAAGAAAAAGAAGAATGTACCAAGCAAACCGTAATCTACCATATAAAGCGCTTCCTTATCTACAAAAAACAAAACAATAGGAATAACTATAAGCCCCATCCAAAAAGGAATTATTCTAAAAACAATAAGTATGGAAAAAACAAACAGTATACTATAAAGCAACACCCGTTTAAAACGTAATTTCTCAGGGAATTTTTCACTAACTTTAAGTTTTTTGGGTCTAACAAAAAGGCAACAAATAGACAGTAAAAACACCGCCAATAAAAACGGTCCCAACATTATACCGCAAAATTCCAAAGTAGGGATTTTAAAATACGAATAAAGATAAAGGTTTTGTGGATTGCCAAAAGGCGTTAACATTCCACCCAAGTTTGCCGAAATATTTTGTAAAACAAACAAATAAGGTATATATTTTTCCTGTTTTGCCACGGTAATCGCAAAATATCCAAGCGGTAAAAAGGTTATAAGTGCCATATCATTTGCAATAATCATAGACCCAATAAAGGTAATAATAACAAGCATAAAGAAAAGGCTACGTAAATTACCGGCAAACAACACAAGTTTACGCGCTACTATTGTAAAAAACTTAATGTTGCGAAAAGCACAAATAACCGCCAATGTCAAAAACAAGCACGCTAATGTTGACCAATCAAAATAAGAAAGATACTCCCTATCCGGCGGTATAAAAAAGCAAGTGACAAGTGCCGCTACAGCTGCCACACAAAACACTGCATTCTTTTTAAGAAATCTCTTTATTACCACACAAATCCCCCCTTGCACAACATTTTACATAATACACCTTTTTTCGTCATATTTCAAGCATAAAAAAAGCTATCCCGTAGGATAGCTTTTTATTATCAAATCTATTATTAGATTTCAGCGAAGTACTTAATTGTACGAACCATCTGGCTTGTGTAGCTGTTTTCATTGTCATACCAAGAAACAACCTGTACTTCATAAAGGTCGTCAGCAACCTTAGATACCATTGTCTGAGTAGCATCAAAGAGTGAACCGTAACGCATACCAATAACGTCAGAAGAAACGATTTGGTCTTCGTTATAACCGAAAGATTCACAAGCAGCAGCCTTCATAGCAGCGTTGATGCCTTCCTTAGTAACGTCAGTACCCTTAACAACAGCGGTAAGGATAGTGGTAGAACCGGTCGGAACGGGAACACGTTGAGCAGAACCGATAAGTTTGCCGTTGAGTTCAGGAATTACAAGACCGATAGCCTTAGCAGCACCTGTGCTGTTAGGAACGATGTTAGCAGCGCCAGCGCGTGCACGACGAAGGTCACCCTTTCTGTGAGGACCGTCAAGAATCATCTGGTCACCGGTGTAAGCGTGAATAGTGCTCATGATACCGCTCTGAATAGCAGCATAATCGTTAAGAGCCTTAGCCATAGGAGCCAAGCAGTTAGTGGTGCAAGAAGCAGCAGAAATAATGTTGTCTTCTTTAGTAAGAGTATTTTCATTTACGCTGTATACGATGGTGGGAAGGTCGTTACCTGCGGGAGCAGAAATAACAACTTTCTTAGCACCTGCATCAATATGAGCCTGGCTCTTTTCTTTAGAGCAGTAGAAACCGGTGCATTCGAGAACTACGTCAACACCGAGTTCGCCCCAAGGAAGGTCCTTAGCGTCTTTTTCAGCATAGATTTTGAGAGTTTTGCCATCTACAGTGATGGTACCAGCTTCGTCATCAGCAGCAACAGTGTGAAGATTTTCACCAATGTAACCGCAGTAGCCGCCCTGTGCTGTATCATACTTCAAAAGGTTAGCAAGCATAGAGGGTTTAGTAAGGTCGTTGATAGCTACTACATCGTAACCTTCAGCGCCGAACATCTGACGAAATGCGAGACGACCGATACGGCCGAATCCGTTAATTGCAACTTTAACCATGGGAATATACCTCCAAAAATTTTTTACCTTACTATTTTACTCCATTTTGATGCGTATTTCAAGTGCTTTGTTAATTTTTTATCAATTTTTTTAATTTTTATATAAAATGGCATAATAATATAGTATTTAGGGGGTCAAATATGTGATAGTTTTGCCAAATTCATTTGAGCGATATCTCGCTTCGCTTCGTATTTTTGTTTCGCTTTCGGTTTTAAAGCACGGCTTAAAGCCAAAGCACCTCAAAATGCTAAAAAAAATCACGATAGCCGAAGCTTTTTATAATAAAAACACAAGACAAAATGTGGACATTTACAAACTTTGCAAAAATCTTTTAAGCGCCGTAAAATCTGTAAAGCCTACATTTAGTTTTCATATTACCGCTTCCAAAACCCACCGAATAAACAAAATGCTTTTTTCAATTGTTTTAATTGTTATGGCAAAGTATTCTGATAACTGTCAAATAAAAGCACAAAACGACTGTATTATTATAAGTTCTGACACTCCGCTAAAACCGCTTTGCCCTTTGCTTTCGGCTTTGAATGGATACGGTTTCTTTGACCTCAAGCATAACCGTTCATTGTTTGTACTCCCCGCCCACGAAACAAACAAACCGCCCATATATAGCGAAAGCGAATGGGAATATATTTTCGACAAATTTTCGATTGTAAATATATTTTTTGAAAAGATTGAATTTAATTAGCAGTCTTCTTTTTCTATTACGTCACAAATGAGACGATATATTATCTATGATTTCAATCTTTACAAAATCACCCTTTTATTAAATTTCGCACCCATATACCCTTTTTAATAAGCACAAAGCCTACAACACATTTAACAAATTCTAAAGACTGAACAAGTATATATAGCGGTAAAATCGGCAAATCGGTAAAATTAGCAAGGATATAAGCAAATGGCACTGCTACTACCCAAGTAAACGCACTATCGAAAAGGAAAGTAACGCCTGTTCTGCCACCCGAGCGAATAGTAAAGTAACAGTTATGCGCAAAGGCATATATGGGCATTAGTGCCGCTACGACGAACAAAAATTCTGTTGCCATAAATTTAACAATACTTTCGGTATTATAAATTTCAGGAATAAATGGTGCCGAAATAGCCATTGCACCACCCATAACAGCACAAGTAGCCACCGCCAAAGCTATAAGTTTCCATGCAGAATCTCTAGCCGACTTTATTTCATTAGCACCTAAGTGTTGACCTACAATTATAGCCACAGCATTACCCATTGTAAGGAAAACAACATTAAACAAGTTATTTACAGTATTTGATATATTAAGTGCCGCTACAACATTAAGGTCTCTTACCGAGTAACATTGAAGCATTACAGCCATTCCTGCCGACCATAAAAATTCATTAATAAGCAATGGTGTACCTTTGGTAAAAATATCTTTACAAAGCGCTTTAGGTACATAAATACTTCTGTATGCGCCCTTTATAAATTCATACTTGTTGCGTTTTATTGCAGTTACTATCATAATTATTCCGGTTTCTACAAAACGCGATAAAACCGTAGCAATAGCAGCGCCCACAACCCCCAATTTAGGAAAACCGAACTTACCAAAAATAAGCAAATAATTAAATACAAGGTTTACCAAAATCGCCGTAACACTCGCAATCATAGGTAATTTGGTTTCACCTATTTCACGAAGTGTACTTGAATACACTTGCGAAATCGCGAATGGCAAAAGACCTATAAGCATTACATTAAAATACTCGGTTGCATATTTCATTGTAGCGACAGCCTCAGACTTAGTCGTACCATCTGCTAAATACATTGAAATAAGTGAATCTGAAAACGGCAAAAATACGCATAACGACAGTAAAAACATCGCTACCGCTATAATCATTTTAACACGGAAACAGTATCTAACGCCATTATTATCTTTAGCGCCTGCATATTGTGTGGAAAAAATACCTGCACCTGCAAGTCCGCCAAATATACAAAGACTAAAGACAAAAATCAACTGATTTACAATTGCAACCGCCGACATTTGCAAAGTGCCCACGCGGCCAACCATAACATTGTCCAAAAGAGTTACCACATTAGTTACTAAATTTTGAATAAGCATTGGTAACATTATAGCAATAACACGATTATAAAAACCACGAGTGCCGATAAGTTTGTTTTTTAATTTAGAAATTTGCATTTTACTCTCCTATATATCTAACTTCAAGATATAATAAATTCTTGAAAAAATAATAAAAATTCATAATCCGTTTTTGCCAAACTACTATAACACAATTCTATATATTTGTAAACCCTTTTTACATAAAAAAAGACGGGGAAACCCGTCTTTAAACTTGATATTTTACAACACCATAGAATTCATACAGAATAGGTAAACAATTACACCGCCTATGCACATGGCAAGTACTATAATAGAAATAATCGTGGCGGCTAAATCAACCTTTTCACTTTTAACATATTCTCGCAACTTTCTAAGGCGTTTCAGCAAAAAGTATGTAAATAATGCCAAAACAACCAACATTACTGCTAATAATATAATTGAAAAATTGAAAATTGTCTCGCTTTGAGGTAAATATTTCATTATCTTCACCTGTTATGTTAATAATGATTGTAGTTAGTCGAAACGCCTAAAAAGCGTTTCGGTAAGCCACTTTTTAAGTGGCTTTAGCAAAATTAAATTGTATAATTTAATTTTGCACAACACTTATTGCAATGGAAAAGGACAAATTTTTAATAATAATTTGTCACAAAATCAAAGATTTTGTGGCGAAACAACTTTGTTTCGCCTACTCTATTCCATTATAAATAACCTTATGAAAATATTATAACATAAAAAAACCGAGATAGCAAGTGCTATCTCGGTAACTTTTATTTTGGGCTCACACCCTGAAAACTGAACAAGTAACGCGTGAGGATGAAAAATAGGTCAAGCCCTCGGTCTATTAGTACTGCCTAGCACACATGTCGCCATGCTTACACTTGCAGCCTATCAACCCGGTAGTCTTCCGGGGACCTTACTAGCTTATGCTATGGGAAATCTTATCTTGAGGTTGGCTTCACGCTTAGATGCTTTCAGCGTTTATCCAATCCATACTTAGCTGCCCAGC
>SVPC01000016.1 GCA_015066095.1 Oscillospiraceae bacterium
GTTGCACCGGATGGTATGACTTTTACGCAGGAAGAGATTGCGGAATTAACACATTTCCAAGAACAGTATTTTAAGTCGACAATCTCCTTGCTATATAAACATCTTTAACCTGGTGTACTTTTGCTTACTCTTACCTCGATTCTGCTCCGTTTGGTTACTCTTTCGCAGTCGAGTGCCTCGACACGCAATTCGCGTAGTTGAGGCACTTCTTTATTTATAGTTTCATCCTTGCGTTAAAAATTGTTAAGAACAATAATATTAAAAATCCGCCGACAAAGTCGGCGGATTTTTTTATGAGTTATTCAGCAGAAAAATTGTCTTTTCCTACGCCACAAAGTGGGCAAACCCAGTCTTCGGGAAGGTCTTCCCATTTAACATTTTCTTCGGCTTCGTCATAAACATAACCACAAATGTCACATACATATTTCATAACAATTACCTCCAAAATTAGTATTGCCAAAAATTAATAATTTTCGGCGTGTATTTCAAAATAAGCTTTTGGATGGTCACAGGTGGGGCAAATTTCGGGAGCAGCAGTGCCTACAACAATGTGACCGCAGTTGCGACATTCCCAAACTTTAACATCACTCTTTTCAAAAACTTGAGCTAACTCTATATTTTTGAGAAGTGCGCGGTAGCGTTCTTCGTGGTGCTTTTCAATAGCGGCTACTAAGCGGAACTTTTTAGCTAATTCTGTAAAACCTTCTTTTTCGGCGGTATCTGCAAAACCGCTGTACATGTCGGTCCACTCATAATTCTCACCTTCGGCTGCATCTAAAAGATTGTCTCTTGTATCGCCCACGCCATTGTGGAGTTCTTTAAACCACATTTTAGCGTGTTCTTTTTCATTGTCAGCAGTCTTTAAAAAGAGAGCGGCAATTTGTTCAAAACCTTGCTTTTTAGCTTTTGAAGCGTAGTAGGTATACTTGTTTCTTGCTTGAGATTCACCTGCAAAAGCGGCTTCAAGATTCTTTTCGGTTTGTGTACCTGCATATTTGTTTGCCATAGTAAAAACTCCTTTATATGTTTTTTTAAATTATATCATTAAATAATTTCTTTTGCAAGATTTTTAATTTGTTTAATATTTTCTTCCTTAACCGCAGAGTGAATAGTAACGGTAGTATCGGTAAATGTAAGATTTTTAGCAGTTTCAAGCATTTTTTTGATATTATTTGCAGCAATAGGTGCCCAACTGCCGTTTTCAATGATACCGATTTTGCGGTTTTTATAGCCGCGTTCTGTAAGTTCGTTTATAAATGTGTGCATAAAGGGGAAAATACTGCCGTTATAGGTGGTGGTAGCAAGTACGATTTTTCCGTAACGAAAAGCGTCTTCAACCGCCTCTGCCATATCACAACGCGCAAGGTCATTAATGGCTACTTTTACGCAACCCAAAGCCTTTAATTCATCTGCTAAAAGTTCTACCGCTTTTTTGGTGTTGCCGTAAACCGATGTGTAGCAAATAAGCACACCCTCACTTTCAACACCGTAGGAAGACCAAGTATTATAAAGGCCGATATAGTAACTCAAATTTTCTTTGAGTACGGGGCCGTGAAGCGGACAAATAATTTGTATATCAAGATTGGCAGCTTTTTTAAGTACAGCCTGTACCTGTGCGCCGTATTTTCCAACAATACCGAAGTAGTAGCGACGGGCTTCACACGCCCAGTCTTCATCGCAATCAAGTGCGCCGAATTTACCGAAACCATCAGCCGAGAAAAGCACCTTGTCGGCACTATCATAGGTCATCATAACCTCAGGCCAGTGTACCATAGGTGCAGTTATAAAGGAAAGGGTATGTGTGCCAAGGTTAAGAGTATCGCCTTCTTTTACCACAATACGATTATCGCAAAAATCGTTTTCAAAAAACTTTAGCATCATAGCAAATGCTTTGTCGGTAGAAACAATCACAGTATCAGGATAAGCCTCCTTAAATGCGGTAATGCTTGAAGAATGGTCGGGCTCCATATGATGAATTATTAGATAATCGGGAGCGGTGTCGCCGAGTTCTGCTTTTATGTTAGAAAGCCAAACATCTGCAAAATTAACATCCACCGAATCCATTACGGCGATTTTTTCATCTTTTATTATATAGGAATTATAAGCCATTCCGTTGGGAACTATATATTGACCCTCAAACAGGTCTATTTTATGGTCATTGACACCAATATATTTAATATCTTTTGTTATCATAACAATACTCCTTTGCTTTATGTTTTAATTATACCACATTTCGTTTTATTTTCAATATATTTATTGACTTTTCGCTTATGGAAATATATACTTTATTTAAAGGTTGAATTTTATAGAATTTTGATAACAGAGATATCCCGAATATTATAAAAAACTTACCAAACAATTATATGAAACAGGTAGAGAAAATCGGGCTTATAATATTGAAAAAGTTTGAGGAAAGAGATATGTTTTTAGAAGAAAATTTGAAAATTGAGATTGCAGATGAATTTGATGTTGCTGTTTGTGGCGGCGGTATCGCGGGTATCGCGGCGGCATTGGCGGCGGCGCGTACGGGCGCTAAAACGGTACTTTTTGAGCGTACATATATGCTTGGCGGTTTGGGTACCGCAGGTATTGTGACGATATATTTGCCTTTGTGTGATGGTCTTGGCAAGCAAGTATCTTTCGGTATTGCAGAAGAACTTTTGCGTCTTTCGATAACCCACGGGGCGGAAGATAAGTATCCCGAAAATTGGCTTGAAAATAAGGGAACTCGCACCGAAAAGGATAAAAGGTTTGAGGTGCAGTATAATCCGCAATTATTCGCTATTTTGGCTGAACAACTTCTTCTTAAAGAAGGGGTGGAAATCCTTTACGGCACCTATGCCGTGGGCGTGGATGTTAAAAACGAAAAAATCGAGCACATTATCATCGAAAACAAGAGCGGCAGACAGGCTTACAGAATAAAATCGGTGGTGGATGCTACTGGGGACTGTGACATAGCTTACTTTGCCGATGTTCCGACCGAAACCTTTAAGCAGGGGAATATCCTTGCTGCTTGGTATTATTCAATAGGTGAGAGCGGATATAGGCTTAATTTACTGGGGGCTTCCGATATCCCCGATGATGAGAAAACCGCGGATAACAAGGTTAAAAAGCTTATCAACCGTCGTTTCTCCGGGCTTGACGGAAAAGAACTTTCCGAGCAGATGTGTCTTTCTCATCAAGCTTCCTATGAGAATATATTGAAAAAACGCGAGAATGACCAAAGTTTTGTACCTGTAACGATGGCGACTATTCCACAAATTCGTATGACACGTAAAATAGTGGGCGAATATGAGCTTTCAGAGTTGGAAGAACACAAATATTTTGAAGATTCTATTGGTATGGTGTCCAACTGGAAAAAACGCGGCCCTGTGTGGGAGGTGCCGTTTGGTACTTTATATAATAAAAAGGTGAAAAATCTTTTGTGTGCAGGGCGTTGCACATCGGTTACTGAAACCCTTTGGGATGTTATGCGTGTAATACCTTGCTGCGCAGTTACAGGTCAGGCGGCAGGTACAGCGGCGGCTTTGAGCAATGATATGACAGCACTCAATATAACCGATTTGCAAAAGGTGCTTATTGATAATGGTGTGGTTTTGCACGAAAGCGAAATTAAGCCATATTAACCTTGACAAAATGGTCAGAAAGCCTTATAATAAATAAGTAAAAATTTGCACATTTGGAGGATTATTATGATTAGTGCAGGCGATTTTAGAAACGGCGTTACATTTGAAGAAGACGGCAACGTACTTCAAGTTGTTGAATTCCAACATGTTAAACCCGGTAAGGGCGCTGCATTTGTAAGAACAAAAACAAAGAATGTTATTACAGGCGCAGTTATTGAAAAGAGTTATAACCCCACAGCAAAATTCCCCACCGCTTTTGTTGAAAGAAAGGATATGGAATATTCTTACAACGATGGTGACCTTTATTATTTTATGGACCAAGAAACTTATGAACTTGAACCTATCAACGGCAGTGAACTCGGTGATAATTTTAAGTTTGTAAAAGAAAATATGATTTGTAAAATCTTGTCTTACAAGGGCAAGGTTTTCGGTGTAGAACCCCCAACATTTGTTGAACTCACCGTTACTCAAACTGACCCCGGCTTCAAGGGTGACACCGCTACTAATGCTACAAAACCTGCTACTTTGGAAACCGGCGCAGAAATTCGTGTACCTCTTTTCATTGACGAAGGTGAAATGATTAGAGTTGACACCCGTACCGGCGAATATATGGAACGCGTATAAATTTTCGGAGGTATTTTAATAATGGATATTTGTGAAAAGATTGCTTATATTAAAGGTTTGGCAGAGGGTTTAAATCTTGACCAAACAAAACCCGAAGGTAAAATTCTTGCCGCTATTATTGATTTACTCGGTGATATTACCGATGAAATCTGCGATATTGAAGAAGGTTGCGAAGAAATTATCGAGCAAATCGACGCAGTAGATGAAGATTTGGCAGACCTTGAAAGTTTCATCTATGAAGATGATGAAGATGAGGACGATTGCGACTGCGACTGTGATTGCTGTGACGATGAGGTTTACGAAATCGAATGTCCTGCTTGTAATGATGTTATTTATCTTGATGAAGATATGCTCTGCGAAGAAGGTATGGTATGCCCCAACTGTGGCACTGACCTTGAGTTTGATTTTGAAGGTTGCGACTGTGATTGTTGTGATTGCGGCACAGAAGAAACCGAGGAATAATACTTTAAAACCGCACTTTTCGGTGCGGTTTTTGTTTTAAGAGGTTAAATATGAAAAAAAGTCAACTTATAATTATCACTATACTGGCCGCTATTTTTGGTATAACGGCATATTTAGGCTTTTCAGGTGTAATAGATAATTTTGAAGCGTGGCTTCCTAAGTTTATAAACCCCAACAGTGAGGTAGGGGAGTTATTTTATTCTTTCACCGTTTTGGGTGATACTATTCCCGATGTCATTATTATTTCGGCATTGGTACTTTTGCCGGTTACCTGTAAAAGGGTGGGTATACCCGTTGCGTGTACTGCCATAACTTCTACAATGATTAATAAGGTTATTAAGTTTATAATCGAGCGTGAACGCCCGGTCGAAAGGTTAGTAGAGGCAAGTGGTTTTAGTTTTCCAAGTGGACACGCTATGAATAATATGGCAATTTATCTTATGCTTTTCTTCTGTGTTGCGCCTTTTTGCAAATCTCGCCTACAAAAGATAATTACCTTTTGCGTATTGATTACATTCCCCTTGATGATGGGCATTTCGCGTATTTACTTTAATGTTCATTATTTCAGTGATGTGGTTTGCGGTTGGTGTTTAGGCGCTATATTGGCTATTTGCTTTAGTTTTATTTTTAAAAAGGTAATAAAAAATGCTTAAAACTGAATTAAAACTTGATTACAGTATTTGCAGAACAACCGAAAAAGTGCCTGTTATTATTGTGGCGGCAGGTTCGTCTACAAGGATGGGTATAAATAAGCAGTTTATAGAACTTGGCGGTATGCCCGTTATAGCAAGAACGCTTAAAGCGTTTCAGAATTGCGATAGCATTTCCAATATTATTTTGGTTGTGAAAACGGACGATTTGTTCCAAATGCAAATGCTTTGTGAAGAGTACAAAATTTCAAAAATCAGTGATATTGTATGCGGCGGTGATACCCGTCAGGAGTCTGTGCTGAAAGGCTTTTCAAGGCTTCCAAAGGACTGTGAAAAGGTGCTTATACACGATGGCGCGCGACCTTTTGTAAGGGAAAGTGTGATTTGTGCGGTTATAGATGCGCTCAGTAGTCACTCTGGTGTTTTACCTGCTATACAGGTTAAAGATACCGTTAAGCGTGTGGATAGCGATGGTTTAGTTTTAGACACCATACCGCGCGAGGGCTTAGTATATGTTCAAACTCCACAAGGTGTTAATGTAAAAGAGTATTTAGATGCAACCCAAAAAATAGATGTATCCGTGTTTACTGATGATGCGTCTATTATGGAAGCGGCGGGATATTCGGTTTTGGTGGTAGAAGGCAGTTATAAAAATATCAAAATCACTACCAAGGAAGATATGGCTTTGGCAAATGTATTTTTAAGTGAGGAAGAAGAATGATAAGAATAGGTCACGGTTACGATGTGCATAAATTCTGCGATGGTCGCAAGTGTATCCTTGGTGGGGTAGAAATACCTTATGAAATGGGACTTTTGGGTCATTCGGATGCAGATGTGCTTTTACACGCTGTGTGTGATGCGCTCTTGGGTGCGGCAGCACTTGGTGATATCGGCAAACATTTTCCTGATACTGACAATGCATATTTAGGTGTTGATAGCCGTCTGCTTCTCAAAAAAACAGTTGCACTTTTGAGGGCCCAGGGTTATAAAATAGGCAATATTGATGCTACCGTTATAGCGCAAAAGCCAAAGCTTTCACCGTACATTTTACAAATGCGTGAGAATATCGCAAATGATTGCGGTGTGGATATAAGTGCGGTTAATGTCAAAGCCACCACCGAAGAAGGGCTCGGCTTTACAGGTGCTTTAGAGGGGATTAGCGCCCACGCGGTGTGTGTTATAGGTGAATAAAAGAACCCTTTGTATAATAAAATATACAAAGGGGTTATTGTATGTATATTACACTTACTAAAAAACGAATTTTTATATTACTTTGTGTTATAGTATCGGTGTTTTTAATATTGATACAGTTTTTTTCGGTAAAAGCAGATTATATCGATGTTTCCACTAACCAAAAGCGTGTGGCGTATATTACTGCTTTGGGGATAACACTTCAAAATGATGAATATTCAAAAAAAGATACTGTTATTCCTTTGGAGTTTGGTAATGTGTATAATAAGTATAACACCATGCAAAAGCAATCGGGCTTTGATTTGAGTGGATATAAAGGACAAAATGTAACTATATACACATACAATTGTGATACATATAAAGTTGTAAATTTAATTGTTTATAAAGGCAGGTTAATAGGCGGTGACATTTGCGATTTGCAAATAGACGGACAAATGCTTCCGCTTAAAGGTAGTTAAATGGGAAAAGAAAGATTTGATAAAATTATAGCCAATCAATTTAATGTTTCACGCAAAGAAGCGAGACTTGCTATACGCAAGGGTAAGGCCTCGGTTGACGGGATGACTCTGAACGACCCGTCCGCCATAGTAGAGGTTGAGGCTGACATTGTATTTGACGGACAGGCTTTAGATTATAAGAAATATATTTATATCTTGATGAATAAACCAAAGGGTGTTTTGTCGGCTTCGAGTGATAAAAACAGAAAAACGGTAGTAGATTTAGTACCAAATGAGTGGCATAGAAACGGATTATTTCCTGTAGGCAGATTGGACAAGGATACCACAGGGTTTTTGATAATTACAGATGATGGTGATTTTGCACACAGAGCCATAGCACCTAACAAGAATGTTTTTAAAACCTATGAAGTTTTGCTTGACGGCGACATAACCGATGATATGATAGAGATTTTTAGCAAAGGTGTAGTACTCGCCGACGGTACAAAATGTAATAGTTCAATTCTTAAAAGACTGGGGCAAAACAGAGCGGAAATTAAGATAAGCGAAGGAAAATATCACCAGATTAAGCGTATGTTTGGCACGGTTAGTTTAGGTGTAAATGAACTTAAAAGAACCGCTATGGGTGACTTAAAATTACCTGATAATTTGCGCGAGGGCGACTGCATCTTATTAAATGACCAAGAAATTGGTCAAATTTTTCATAAGTGTTAATAAATAATGTCAAATTAGACAAATTGTGGACTATAACATTGGCGGAATAATGCATAGTAATTTTCGTGCCAATTTGTTATAATAGCATTGTTAAAAATCATTATTTTTAGGAGGCCTCAAATGGCAAGTCTATCTTTACGCAATGTTTACAAAAGATATCCCGGTGGCGTTACCGCGGTTATCGACTTTAATCTTGAAATCAAGGACAAGGAATTTATCGTTTTCGTTGGCCCTTCAGGTTGTGGTAAGTCTACAACTCTTCGTATGGTTGCAGGTCTTGAAGAAATTTCTGAAGGTGAAATCTATATCGGCGACCGTCTTATTAACGACGTAGCTCCGAAAGACCGTGACATAGCAATGGTGTTCCAGAACTATGCTCTTTATCCTCATATGTCTGTTTATGACAATATGGCTTTCGGTCTTAAACTTCGTAAGACTCCGAAGGAAGAAATCCGTCGCCGTGTTGAAGAAGCAGCTCGTATCCTTGATATTGAACATCTTCTTGAACGTAAGCCTAAGGCTTTGTCCGGTGGTCAGCGTCAACGTGTGGCTCTCGGTCGTGCTATCGTTCGTGAACCTAAGGTATTCTTACTTGACGAACCGCTTTCTAACTTGGACGCTAAACTTCGTGCACAGATGCGTACCGAGATTTCTAAACTCCACCAGAGACTTGGTACAACATTTATCTACGTAACACACGACCAGACCGAAGCTATGACTATGGCTTCACGTATCGTTGTTATGAAGAGCGGTGTTATCCAGCAGGTTGATACTCCTCAGAACCTTTATCTCTATCCTTGCAACCTCTTCGTTGCAGGCTTTATCGGTTCTCCTCAAATGAACTTTGTCGATTCTGTTATCGTTAAAGAAGGTAAAGATTACTTCGTAGAATTCGGTTCAGAAGACACCAAAACACGCGCAGGCGTTAAGTACAGAATCAAACTTCCCGAAAGCAAAAACAAGGATAACTGCCTTGAAGCTTATGTTGGCAAGGAAGTTATTATGGGTATCCGTCCTGAAGATGTACACAACGAAGAAGACCTCGTTGCTGCATTCCCCGAAGGCGTTGTTGAAGCTGATGTTGAAGTTACCGAACTTATGGGTGCTGAAACCTATCTCTATATGAACTGCGAAGGTCAGTCCATCAATGCTCGTGTTGCTCCTACTAACACAGCTCGTCCCGGTGATAAGATTAAGATTGCTATTGAACCCCAGAAGATTCACATCTTTGATAAGGATACTGAACTTACAATCACCAACTAATAGTAAATAAAAACCCCGAGTTTAAACTCGGGGTTTTTTGTATCTATTAAAAAGTTGAAAAACGATTTATTTGTAATCAAAAAGTTCGTTTGCAAACCAAACATTCTTAACAGTAAATGTTTTGTCGTTTAGATAATTTAAAATACCGGCGTCGGTGGTAAATTTGAATGTGAGTTTATAAGAGTATAAAGCCTGTTTATTAAAGCCTATTTTTTTATCGTTTTTGAGTTTGCCATATTTTCCATCACCCAAAAGCGGATGTCCGATAGACGCCATGTGGGCTCTTATTTGGTGGGTGCGTCCCGTTATTAACTCTACCTCTATTAAAGAGAGATTGCTTTTGGTGGCAATCAGGGTGTATTTCGTTTTAATGGTTTTGTTATTGACGGTCTTTTTGTTTGAAAGATACACTTTGTTTTTATCTTCATTTTTTTCAAGATAACCTTCTAATGTGGCAGTTTTAGATTTTGGCACACCATGTATCACAGCAAGATAACGCTTATCTATTTCACGGTATTTTATTTTATCACAAAGGATACGTAATGCTTCGGCATTTTTAGCGGCTATTACGATACCACCGGTGTTGCGGTCTATACGGTTAGCAAGGGCAGGGTGGAAGCAGTTTTCTTGTTTTGGGTCATATTCACCCTTATCATATAAATAATGCTGTATGCGGTCAATCAGCGTGTCGGTATACTCGTTTTTATCGGGGTGTACCAATACACCTTGCTTTTTATCAACCAACAAAATATTTTCGTCCTCATATACTATATCTAGTTTTTTAGAAGCAGACAAAAAAGAGTATTTTGGTGCGGTTTCCACAAAAAATTCATCGTTTATATAAGCCGAAACAATGTCACCCTCTTGTAGCCTGGTGCTAATTTCGGCACGTTTGCCATTTACTTTAATTCTTTTAGTTCTTATGTATTTAAACATAAGTGAGGAGGGGAGTGTGGGGCAAACCTTGACTATAAACTTGTCCAAACGGAGTGTGGAATCATTTTTTGAAATAGTAAATTCTTTCATTTCTTTAAATCCTTTAAAATGCTTGAAATATTATAGAGCCTGTTATATAATAAATATGTCGAACAAAGTCGAATTTTGGAATTTTAAAAAAGGGGTATATTATGTCGGACAATCCACACGCAGGTCACAGGAAAAGGCTAAAACAAGAATTGCTTACGCAGGATTTTGCCGAAACCATACCTGAACATAAGTTGTTAGAGGCGTTATTGTTTTATGGAGTGCCTCGAAAAGATACAAACGAGATAGCACACGAGCTTTTAGAACGTTTTGGTTCAATTTGCGGTGTGTTAGAAGCCAACCCTGCTGATTTATTACAAGTAAAGGGTATGACCGAAAATGCAGTCACTTTGATAAAATTCATTTTACCGCTTGCGCGTAGGTATAATATTGAAAAATTAAAAGGCAGGATAAAGTTTGATAATTTTGAGTTGCTTGGAAAATTTATTATCGAAAAGCATAGGGGTTACAGCGAAGAAATATTACTCATAACCTCTTTTGGTACAGACGGCACAATGATTGCCTGTGAGCCAGTACGCAAGGGTGATAAAAGTATGGTATCTGTTACTGTTAAAGAAGTTTTGAAAATTGCGTTAAAGCATAACGCACCGGCAGTTATAGTATCGCACAATCATATGAACCGTAACGCTTTACCCAGTGAATCAGATATTCTTATGACAATGAGACTTAGCAACATGCTCAAAGAAATAAATGTAAAACTGCTTGACCATATTATAGTTGCGAACAATGATTATATTTCTATGTCGCAAAGTGGCATGTATAAATCTATATTTCAATTATAAAACAATATTTATAAAAAATCAAGAAGACCGAGTCAAATAAACTCGGTCTTTTAGCTTTTTGTTAGGAATAATGCATAAGCGAATTAGCATATGCTAATTGTTAAAATATAATAATATCATAACCAACATTCGTCAACAATTTTTCGAAACTTTTTCGCAAAGAAATATAAATTTATTTAGAAAAGTCAGCAGAATTTTGTTTAAAAATTATTGAAAAAATTGTGTTGTGGGTATTGTTTTTTTAAATTTGCAGGAGTATAATGTATTATAGTTTTTGAAATTTGGGTGATATAAAATGTATGTTCTTTTGAGTTTGGCGGTAGCGCTTTTTGCGGGTCTAATGTTATCGCGTTTGGCAAAGTTGGTTAAACTACCCGCGGTTACTGCTTACCTTGTGGCGGGTATCCTTATAGGACCGTACTGTCTTGGTGCATTAGGTATAGATGGGTTGGGTTTTGTCAGTATGAGTGACATAAAAACCTATAGTTTGCTCTCCGAAACAGCGCTCGGCTTTATTGCTTTTTTAATAGGTAACGAGTTTCGCCTTTCTCAACTAAAAAAAACCGGAAAACAGGCAACTGTTATTGGTATATTCCAGGCGGTTTTTACAACACTTTTGGTAGATGCGGTGCTTATAGGTCTTCACTTTATAATACCTGATAAGCTTCCATTATCAAGTGCCATAATATTGGGCGCAATAGCATCTGCAACCGCACCTGCGGCAACCCTTATGGTAGTTAAACAATATAAGGCAAAAGGTCCTGTTACTGACATCTTGCTCCCAATTGTAGCATTGGATGATGCTGTAGGTCTTGTGTTATTTGCGGTTTCATTTGGTGTTGCAAAAGCGCTTATGGCGGGAAAGGTTAGTTTGCTTTCGGTAATATTAGAACCGGTTTTAGAAGTTGTGCTTTCTCTTCTGTTGGGCGCCGCTATGGGATTTGCATTTAATTTCTTTGAAAGGTTTTTCCATTCTCGTTCAAAGCGACTTTCAATGTCGGTAACCTTCGTGTTTTTAACTGTTGCGCTTTCTATGTTAGAATTTAATATTAAAGGAGTGCATATTTCTTTCTCATCATTATTGGTTTGTATGATGCTTGGTACAGTTTTTTGTAATATTTGTGATTTTTCTGAAGAACTTATGGACCGTATCGACAGATGGACGACTCCGTTGTTTATTTTGTTCTTTGTAATAAGCGGTAGTGAGTTGGAGTTATCGGTATTTACAGATATGATAATAGTGTTCGTCGGCGCGGTTTATATTATCTTCCGTTGTTTCGGCAAATATTTCGGTGCGCGGTTAAGTTCAAAATCGGTTAAATGTGATAGTAATATTGTAAAATATTTAGGTATTACACTTTTCCCACAAGCAGGTGTTGCACTTGGTATGGCTCTTAAAGCGGAAACATTAGGAACGCAGGGCACAATTGTTGCCAATATAACTCTTTTCTCGGTACTTATATATGAGCTTGTAGGTCCTTTCCTTACAAAGATTTCACTTATGAAAGCAGGAGAAATTAAACCTGAAGGTAAAACCAGTGCTCGAAAAGCAACCGATTGGACCCATTAAAAAATAAAGTTTTGAAGCGGTAGGTAAATCCTGCCGCTTTTTTAATGTAAAAGAAAACCCGAAGGTTTAACCTTCGGGTTTTGCAAGTTTATCAACTCTTAAATTTTAAGGATTAGCCATTGATAGCGGTAACAACACCGGAACCAACAGTACGGCCACCTTCACGGATAGCGAAACGAAGACCTTCTTCGATAGCGATAGGAGTGATAAGTTCAACGTCCATATCTACGTTATCGCCAGGCATACACATTTCAGTGCCAGCAGGAAGGGTGATAACACCGGTAACGTCGGTAGTTCTGAAATAGAACTGAGGACGATAGTTGTTCATGAAAGGAGTATGACGTCCGCCTTCTTCTTTACTAAGAACATAAACTTGACCATGGAACTTTGTATGGGGGTTGATAGAACCGGGCTTACAAAGAACTTGACCACGTTCGATTTCGTCACGGCCAACACCACGGAGAAGTGCACCTACGTTGTCACCAGCTTCACAGTATGTGAGGGTCTTACGGAACATTTCCATAGAAGTAACAACAGTCTTAGCTCTTTCTTCGGTAAGACCGATAATTTCAACTTCATCACCAGCGTTTAACTGACCACGTTCAACACGGCCGGTAACAACAGTACCACGACCAGAAATAGTCATAACGTCTTCGATAGGCATAAGGAAGGGAAGGTCTGCCTTACGGTCAGGAGTGGGGATGTAGCTGTCAACAGCATCCATAAGTTCCTTAATAGGAGCATAGATTGGATCTGCAGGGTCTTTAGAAGCACTGTCAAGAGCTTGGAAAGCAGAACCCTTGATGATAGGAGTATCATCGCCGGGGAATTCATAGTTGTCGAGAGTTTCACGAATTTCCATTTCAACGAGTTCGAGAAGTTCTTCGTCGTCTACAAGGTCAGTCTTGTTCATGAATACTACGATGTAAGGAACGCCTACCTGACGAGCAAGGAGAAGGTGTTCTTTAGTCTGAGCCATAGGACCATCAGTAGAAGCGATAACAAGGATAGCACCGTCCATCTGAGCAGCACCGGTAATCATGTTCTTAACATAGTCGGCGTGGCCAGGGCAGTCAACGTGAGCATAGTGACGAGCGTCAGTTTCATACTCAACGTGTGCGGTATTGATAGTGATACCACGTTCTCTTTCTTCAGGAGCCTTATCGATGTTTGAATAGTCTTCGAATGAAGCCTGACCCTTAAGAGAAAGGTACTTTGTGATTGCTGCGGTTAATGTGGTTTTACCATGGTCAACGTGACCAATGGTACCAATGTTTACGTGGGGCTTATTTCTTTCAAATGCCTGTTTTGCCATTGTAAATTTCCTCCTTAGAAATTTAAAATAATAATTTTATAAATATAGTTTACCAAATAAATACTTAAATTTCAAGTATTAAATTAGTCTTTTTTAGCTCTGGAAGATATAATCTTCTCAGCAATGCTCTTCGGAACTTCCTTGTAACCGTCGGGTTCCATTACATATTGGCCACGACCCTGTGTTTTAGAACGAAGGTCGGTAGCGTAACCGAACATATCACCAAGCGGTACGCGAGCATTGATTTGCTTAACACCTGCGCGGTCTTCAAAGCCTTGGATTTCGCCACGGCGAGAGTTAAGGTCGCCGATAACGTCGCCCATATACTCTTCAGGAACGATTACTGTAACCTTCATAATAGGTTCAAGCAATGTGGGTTCTGCCTTGCGACAAGCTTCCTTGAAAGCCATAGAACCGGCAATCTTAAATGCCATTTCAGAAGAGTCAACTTCGTGGTAAGAACCATCGTAAAGTGTAACCTTAACGTCAACTACAGGATAACCAGCGAGTACACCGGCCTGGAGAGAGCCCTTAATACCGGTATCAACAGCGGGGATGTATTCCTTAGGAATGCTACCGCCGGTAACAGCATTGATAAACTCATAACCTTTGCCTGTTTCGTTGGGTTCAAGCTTAATCTTAACGTGACCGTATTGACCTGAACCACCAGACTGACGTTTGTACTTAGTTTCGTGGTCAACGAACTGTTTAATACTTTCTTTGTAAGCAACTTGGGGAGCGCCTACGTTAGCTTCTACCTTAAATTCGCGAAGCAAACGGTCAACGATGATTTCAAGGTGAAGTTCACCCATACCTGCGATGATGGTCTGACCGGTTTCTTCGTCGGTGTAAGCTTTAAAGGTCGGGTCTTCTTCAGCAAGTTTTGCAAGAGCAAGACCCATTTTTTCCTGGCCCGCTTTGGTCTTCGGTTCGATAGCAACACGAATAACAGGTTCCGGGAAGTTCATAGATTCAAGGATAACGGGATGCTTTTCATCACAAAGAGTATCACCTGTGGTGGTATTCTTAAGACCAACAGCAGCAGCGATATCACCTGCATAGCAGGTTTCAATATCTTCTCTGTGGTTAGCGTGCATTTGGAGAATACGTCCAAGACGTTCCCTATTTTGTTTAACCGAGTTGTAAACACCGCTACCTGCATCTACTGAACCGGAATATACACGGAAGAAGCAGATTTTACCAACGAACGGGTCAGTAGCAATCTTAAATGCGAGAGCTGAGAAGGGCTCGTCATCAGAAGAGTGTCTTTCTTCGGGTTCGTCAGTGTCGGGGTTTACGCCCTTGATAGCTTCTATATCAGTAGGAGCGGGCATAAAATCAACAACTGCGTCGAGCAAGGGTTGTACACCCTTGTTTCTGTAAGAAGTACCGCAGCAAATCGGAACCATTTCGTTAGCGATAGTAGCCTTACGGATAATCTTCTTCATCTGCTCTACAGTAGGTTCTTCACCTTCGAAGTATTTTTCCATAAGTTCTTCATCTTGCTCAACGATGTTTTCAACAAGTTCCATACGATACTTTTCAGCTAATTCCTTCATATCTTCAGGGATTTCTTCTTCTCTTACGTCTTTACCAAGGTCATCATAATACATGATAGCCTTCATATTAATAAGGTCGATAATTCCCTTAAAAGTGTCTTCAGCACCGATAGGCAACTGAATCGGAACAGCATTACAATTAAAACGTTCTTTAATCATACCGAGAACACGGTAGAAATCGGCACCCATAATGTCCATTTTATTAACATAAATCATACGGGGTACACGATATTCGTCAGCCTGACGCCAAACGGTTTCAGACTGGGGTTCAACACCGCCCTTTGCACACAAAACGGTTACAGAACCGTCGAGTACACGGAGTGAACGCTGAACTTCAACAGTAAAGTCAACGTGACCGGGAGTGTCGATAATATTGATACGATGGTCATTCCAGAAACAGGTGGTAGCAGCAGAGGTGATGGTGATACCACGCTCTTGTTCTTGCTCCATCCAGTCCATGGTTGCGCCGCCATCATGAGTTTCACCCATCTTGCGGTTGATACCGGTGTAGAAAAGGATACGCTCAGTGGTGGTGGTTTTACCGGCGTCGATGTGAGCCATAATACCAATATTTCTTGTCATTTCAAGAGATACCTTTCTTGGCATATAAACCTCCATACCGCTTAAGCGGTTAATCTAATCTTAGTTTTTAAACTACCATCTGTAATGTGCAAACGCTCTGTTTGCTTCGGCCATCTTGTGGGTGTCTTCGCGCTTTTTAGCTGCGCCGCCCATACCGTTAACAGCATCTAAAATTTCACCTGCAAGACGTTCTTTCATAGTTCTTTCAGAACGTGTGCGGCTGTATGTTGTTAACCAACGAAGACCGAGAGTTTGCTTTCTTTCGGGACGAACTTCAAACGGAACCTGATAGGTTGCACCGCCTTTACGTACTGCCTTAACTTCGAGTTGGGGCATTACGTTTTCCATAGCAGCGTCGAACACTTCAAGCGGGTCCTTCCCTGTTTTTTCGGTAATGATGTCGAATGCACCGTAAACGATTTTCTGAGCAACACCCTTCTTACCGTCAAGCATAATGTTGTTGATAAGACGTGTAACTACCTTTGAATTGTATACGGGATCGGGTAACACATCACGTTTAGCAATAAAGCCTCTTCTTGGCACTTTGCTTCCCTCCTTCATAGTAATGATATCATAGGTACTCGAGTTGACTTCCCCGTGGCACCAAGCATAGGCTCTATACATTATATATAAGCCGCTGCTTGATTAAACAGCAGAGATTAAGTCTACTTTAATTATTTCGCACCTGCTTTTGGACGTTTTGCACCGTATTTTGAACGGCTCTGCATTCTGTTTGCAACACCCTGTGTATCAAGGCTTCCGCGTACGATATGGTAACGTACACCAGGTAAGTCCTTAACACGGCCGCCACGAATGAGAACAACGCTGTGTTCTTGCAAGTTGTGACCGATACCGGGGATGTAAGCTGAAACTTCGATACCGTTTGAAAGACGTACTCTGGCAATCTTACGAAGAGCAGAGTTAGGCTTTTTAGGGGTAGAAGTTTTAACTGCAGTGCATACGCCACGTTTTTGCGGTGAATCGTTATCGGTAAGCTTACGCTTCATAGAGTTGTAGCCCTTCAAAAGAGCAGGAGCTTTAGCTTTCTTTTCGATAGTTTGACGACCACTGCGAACCAACTGGTTAAAGGTAGGCACTATTCAATCTCTCCTTTCTTTAAAACTATGGATATTATGTGAAAACATAATTTCGCATAATATTTCACGCTAGAGTATTTTACCATAACATTTCAATAATGTCAAACCTTTTTTTGCTTTTTTAAAATATTTTTAGATTGACATTATTTTACTGATAGGTTAAAATAAGTATGCAATTACACATTTGTATATAGGAGAACACAATGGCAGGTATAATTTCAAACTCGGTTATTAAACGTTTACCGAGATATTATAGGTTTTTAGGGGAACTTCGCGCGGCAGGTATGAGCAAGATTTCTTCGCGTGAACTTTCTGAAAAAATGGGTCTAACGGCCAGTCAGATAAGGCAAGACCTTAACTGTTTCGGTGGATTTGGTCAACAAGGTTATGGTTATAATATTGACATATTGCAGGAAGAAATTGCATATATTTTAGGTCTTGACAAACCAAAGAGCATTATTTTAATTGGTGTAGGTAATTTGGGCCGTGCGGTTACTATGCATATGAATTTTGAATCAAAGGGTTTTCATCTTATTGGTCTTTTTGATTCTAAAGAGTCTATTGTGGGTCAAATTGTTAAAAACCAGCCGGTTAGAAATATTGATACATTAGACGAGTTTTGCCGTGAAAATTTACCTAAAGCTGCGATTCTTTGTATTCCTAAAGAAGCGGCAGAAAAGGTTGTAAACCAACTTATGAAATTGGGTGTTAAGAATTTTTGGAATTTTAGTCACTATGATATTGCAGTAAATAACCCCGATGCAAAGGTGGAGAATGTTCACTTAGGTGACAGTTTAACCCGCCTTTCTTATAAAATGACAAATGGATAATTTGAAATGCGTAATTCATAATTAAAGGGCGACCGTTCGGTCGCCCTTATTTTTTCTTTTTATGAATGTTGCGGATGGTTTTCTTGGGTTTTTGGAAACTAGCCTTTTGTTCGCGTGGTGGAACGGCAAGACAGTTTTTGCCTGTGCCTATAAGGTCAAAGCGTTTAGCTTTTTTGAGAGCGGCAAGTACCAATTCGCGGTTTTCGGGTTTGAAATATTGAAGTAATGCTCTTTGCTCTGATTTTTCCTTAGTCGTTTTGGGAACATATACCTTTTGCATTGTATAGGGGTCGAGTTCGGTATAGAACATACAGGTAGAAACAGTACCCGGTGTAGGATAAAAATCTTGCACCTGTTCGGGGTGAAGATTATTACGCTTTAAGAAAAGTGAAAGTTCAATAGCATCATTTATAGTGCTACCGGGGTGTGATGACATAAGGTAGGGCACTAAATACTGCTTTTTATTTGCCGATTTTGTAAGTTCATAAAAGCGCTTTTCAAACTTTTGGTAAACATTGAAATTTGGTTTACCCATATATTTTAAAACATTATTGGAACAATGTTCGGGTGCCACCTTTAACTGACCACTAACATGGTGGGTTATAAGTTCTTTAAAAAAGGTTTCATCACTATCGGCTATAAGATAGTCGAAGCGTATACCTGAACGGATAAACACCTTTTTTACTTTAGGCAGTTTGCGAAGTTCACGCAAAAGGGTGAGATAGTCGCTATGGTCTACTTTGACAGCAGGGCACATAGTAGGTGCTAAGCATTTTTTGTCGGCACAAAGTCCATGACTTAATTGTTTGTCACAAGAAGGGAAGCGAAAGTTTGCGGTAGGGCCGCCAATATCGTGAATATAACCCTTAAAATCAGGCATATTGGTAATTTTTTTAGCTTCTTCTAAAACTGATTTATGGCTTCGTGCAGAGATTTGTCTGCCTTGGTGGTAAGCCAAAGCACAAAAATTACAAGCGCCGAAGCAACCGCGGTTATGAATTATGGAAAACTTGACTTCGGCAATACCCGGCACGCCGCCCATGCTTTCATAACTTTGATGATAGTCACGCATAAAGGGCAGGGCATAAACGGCGTCCATTTCTTTTTCGGTGAGTGGCGGCATTGGTGGGTTTTGCACCAAAATTTTACTACCATGCTTTTGAATAACAGTTTTGCCACGTGTGGCGTCAGCTTCGGTTTGCTGTATTTTGCAGGATACGGCATAATTCTTTTTGCCGGCATCTGTAGGTTCTTTTACCGATTCGAATGACGGACATTCTTTGCTGTTCGTAATAGGGATGTAATCTTTAGTGCTAACACAGTAGCAAGTACCTAAAACATCGTGAATATCGGTTATTTTTTCACCGTCATTTAAACGGTTTGCAATTTCCACAATATGTTTTTCGCCCATACCGTACATCAAAAGGTCGGCAGTAGAATCAATAAGTATAGATGGTCGTACTTTATCATCCCAATAGTCATAATGTGCAAAACGGCGTAAGGATGCTTCTACACCGCCGATTGCTATTGGTACGCTGCCGTAAATTTCACGAATTTTTTTACAATAAACAATGGTAGCGCGGTCAGGTCTTGCTCCTGCTTTGCCGCCGGGGGTATAGGCATCGTCACTTCTACGTTTCTTGGCTGCGGTGTAGTGAGCCACCATAGAGTCAATGTTGCCACCGTTTACTAAAAATGACAAACGTGGCAGGCCGAAACGTTTGTAGTCTTCATCGCATCGCGGTTGAGGTATAATACAAACTTTGTAACCTGCATTTTCGAGCACACGGGAAATTATTGCAGTACCAAAAGACGGGTGGTCCACATAAGCATCACCCGTTACAATTATAAAATCTGCCATATCCCAACCGTAAGAGGTCATTTCTTTTTTAGTTATAGGTAAAAACGGCATAATTACCCCCTGTAAATCTATATAAATTAAGTATAACATAAAAAATCTCTTTACACAAGGAGTAATGAAATTGACTTTTTTTGATTGGTTTTACAAGGTGCTGATAATACAAACAATATGTGTTTTAATAATTTTGGCGGGTGTTATGACGATAAAATATTTTTTTAAAAACCAGTTTTTAAAGGTGACAGAATTTTATAAAGGAAATATAATGGCAGATACATATATAGCCGAGGTGATAGGAGATGAGATTTAAACTTTTTGGTACGGAAGTTTATATTTCATTTCTTTTTATGGGGGTTATAACCCTTATGCTTTGTTTTGATAAAACAGGGTTTATTCTGCCTACGCTTTTCGCGGTGTTTATACACGAATTTGGGCATTTATTTATGATGTGGGTTGTAGGTCAAACGCCTAAAAGAATAAGGCTTATACCTGCATCAGTGCAGATAGTATCATCTTTTTCGAGCGGTTATAAAAAAGATATCTTGGTGGCACTTTCGGGACCTGTGGTAAATTTTGTGTTTTTCGGTGTGTTTTATTATAACTATGCTTGTTTTGGCAATAAAACCACATTGTTTTTTTCGGTATTGAATTTGATAATTGGTATATTTAATTTAATGCCTGTTAGGGGTTTAGATGGAGGCACGGTTGTTTTTAGTGTTTTAAGCAGATTTTGGTCACCCGATAAAGCCTTAAGGTGTTTACGCCGGTTGACTTTTGGCTTGGGAATATTTGCTTTGGTCGGTGCGGTAATTCTTTCACTAAACGGAAGATTTAACACATCACTTTACATAATGGCACTCTATTTAATAATAACGGCGCTTATAAAAACATAAAAGCCAAGCAATGCTTGGCTTTTAATTTAGTCTTCATCCCAATGGATATCTGCGCCTTGTTCAAATAATGTAAACATTTCGCGTAGTTCTTGCTCGTTTTTAGCAAAACGGCGGTCGTAAGGTTGGTCTGTTTCTGTTTGAAGACCTTGCAGGCAAGGTTCTAATGTGCGATATGCACTTTTTATGTAAAGACGTGAGCCCGATGCGTGAATGTTCTTTCTTTGGTCGGGATGAATATTCCAGTTAATGGTTTGCCTTGCAGGGCAGTCCATAAGGTTATTGGTAAAATAAGTACTGCGAAGGTCGCATGAATTATCGCTCACACGGCTTGTTACTGCGCGCACACAACCTTCTATACCACGTACACCGCCGTCATTTGTACGGGTGCCCCAACCCATACTGGTAAAGCGCATGATATTATTTTCCATACGGAAGTTTTCAACTGGGAAATTGTAGCCTACAAAAAATTCTATGTCGCAGTTGTTGTATTCAAAAAGATTTTCACGATAGGAAATATCAATATACTCAATGCCGGACTGACCATATTTACCAAAGTTACCTTGCCAGGTAAGAGCGGTATCGTATGTCTGATAGAACCAGCAATTTTCCACCTTTGAATTTTTGGCACCTGCCCAGAATTCTATGGCATTACCATAGCGTACGCGGTCATTAAACCATGTACCGCCCAAGAAACCGAATTCACAGTTAGTGATGTTGATGTTGCCTTCGGTATCGGGTGCGTGGATAGCAAAACTTGCTGAGTATTTAAAGCAAATGTTATCTATGGTGACATCCTTGGAACTAAGCAATCGAACTAGCTTTATGTTAGGCATAATTTCGATATCGTGGTATGTATCACTCGGTTTGCCGCTGTTACAGTACATATAAAATGCATTGTTTTCAAGGTCGTGGCAGTAGTCACCGTTTTCTTGGAGACCCTCTATCATTTTGGCTTTTTTCAGTACACCTATTATCATACCGTAGTCAAGCACCAGACCGCCGGCTTCGGGATAGGGGAAATCTATTTTCCAAATATTGGGTTTTATTTCTTCCCAAGTATCATTTTTAGCAAAGTTTTCGGGTGAGCCGAAAATTTGCGGTTTAACGCCTTCGCCGTAAGAACCATATGTTATGCCGTCGGGCGGGAGAATTTCTGCAGCAAAACGGAAGGTATCACCGCGTTTAAAGAGAATAGCGTCGCCATGTTTTAAATCGAGTGCGTTTATACCGTCAAGTGTTTTTATAGCGCTTTCGGGTGATTTACCGTCATTTTTATCGTCGCCGTCGACCGAAACATAATATTTAGTACCTTTAATTTCATAAATTTCTTCGGTGTTGGGGGCGTTTAATATTTTCGCACGTAAAGCATCTGCTTCTTCTTCGCAATAACCCGTGGCAGGATTACCATAATTTGCACGAAGCTTTGCAAGTGCTATTTCATTGGTTTTTTCAATGTTTATAATGTTTGGATTTTTCATAAAATCAGCCCTTTCAGCACTTTTTTTGCATTATATCACACGCTCGTTTTAATTGCAAGTAAAAATGGGTAATAAATGAAAAATATATTATAAGTATAAATTACATTGTATAATCTGAATTATTTGACATATAGAGTATTTTTGGTTATAATGCATTTTATGAAGATAGGAAATATTGAAATCAAAGGTTTTGCTGCTCTCGCTCCTATGGCAGGTGTTGCTGATAGGGCTATGAGAGAAATATGTATAAGTCACGGTGCCGGGTTTACTGTTGGTGAACTAACAAGTTCTAAAGGTGTATCATTGGGTGATAAAAAATCTTTTGAACTGCTTTGTTGTTCACAAGCCGAAAAACCTACCGCTTCTCAACTTTTTGGCCGTGACCCCGAAACAATGGCTATTGCCGCTAAAACCGCCTTGCAGTTTGAGCCTGACTTTATTGATATAAATATGGGTTGCCCTGCGCCTAAAGTGGCGGGAAATCTTTGCGGAAGCGCACTTATGCGAGATGAAAAATTAGCTGAAAGTATAGTAAAAGCAGTAGTGGGAGCGGTGGATATTCCGGTGACTGTTAAAATGCGTACAGGATGGGATAGTGAAAACCTGAATGCGCCCGAATTGGCAAAGCGTTGTGAAAATGCGGGTGCTTCGATGATAACGGTTCACGGCAGAACGCGTAAGCAGATGTACGCACCACCTGTTGATTATGAAACTATTGCTAAGGTGAAAAAAGCGGTAAAAATTCCTGTGGTTGCAAACGGTGATATTGTAGACGGCAAAACCGCAAAAAAGGTTTATGAACTTACAGGTTGCGACTATGTTATGGTGGGACGTGCGGCACAGGGAAACCCCTTTATTTTTAAACAAATAAATGCTTTTATGGAAAATAGGGGATATGTACCGCCCACTTTGGAAGAAAAGTTTGCGGTTTTGCTTAAACAGGTAGAACTTATGAAAAAATATAAGCCTGAACGAGTAGCTATTCTTGAATCGCGAAAGCATACCGCTTGGTATATGACAGGGCTTAAAGGGGCGGCAAATATTCGTCGGATGTGCGGTGAAATATCAAGTGAGGATGATATAAAGAGAATTATCGAATTTGCACTTGAACAAAATAAAGATTTGTGATAAAATTGTGTGGTTGAAAGGAATGATATTATGTCAGGACATAGTAAATGGAGTAATATTAAGCGTAAAAAGGAAAAAACCGACGCTGCAAAAGCCAAGGTTTTCACTAAAATAGGTAGAGAAATTGCCGTTGTTGTAAAACAGGGCGGCGCTAACCCCAACGAAAACAGTAAGTTAAAAGATGTAATTGCCAAGGCAAAGGCCGCCAATGTGCCTAATGATAATATTGAAAGAATTATTAAAAAGGCGGCAGGCGAGGGCGACAATACTAACTATGAAGAATTGGTGTATGAAGGTTACGGTCCTTGCGGTGTAGCAGTTGTGGTTGAAACGCTTACCGACAACCGCAATCGTACTGCAGGTGAAATGCGTCACTATTTTGATAAGTGCGGCGGTAATCTCGGTCAATCGGGTTCGGTAACATTTATGTTTGACCGTAAGGGTATGATTGTTATTGAAGCAGACGGCTTGGAAGAAGATGCAGTTATGGAAGACGCGTTGGAAGCCGGTGCAGATGATTTTGAGTTTGACGGTGAAATTTTTGAAATTTCGACCGAGCCTAACGATTTAGGCGCTGTGCGCGACGCATTGGAAGAAAAGGGCTATAATTTCATTTCTGCCGAAGTGGCTTATGTACCGCAGACAATGTCTACTATAGACGACCCTGACATGGTAGTGAAAATGGAAAAACTTATAGATATGCTTGAAGAAAATGATGATGTTCAGGCAGTATGGCACAACTGGGAAATGCCCGAAGAATAAGTTTTAGCAAATAAGAATATATCAAAGGACCTTATCGTAGTATAAGGTCTTTTTTTATTTCGAACGCGAAATGAAAAATATTTTTTGAAAACTGGAAAAAAGTGCTTGACAATATTGATTTTTTGGTATAAAATTATAAATTACCAATGATGATGGGGTATTGTGCGTTATTTGGAGAAATTTAATGCGAAAATTGCCTAAATTTTGTGCAAAAAGCCCATTATTTATGTTCCTATTGCGATATGTTTACTATCGTAAAATTTTCAGAGGAGTGATTGAATACCTATGGAATCAACTTCAATGGTAAAACCGGTTGCGTTGGGTAAAAATGTAAGACAAACATTTTCCAAAATCAATGAAGTAATTGATATGCCCAACCTTATCGAAATCCAAAAGGATTCGTACAAATGGTTTGTAACAGAAGGCTTAAAGGAAGTTTTCAGAGATATGTCGGCTATTACCGACTATAGCGGAAATCTTCAATTAAGTTTTGTGGACTACCGTTTTGATGAAAAGCCGAAGTATGACGTTACTGAATGTAAGGCACGCGATGCAACATACGCTGCCCCCTTGCGCGTAACCGCAAGACTTGTCAATAACGAAACAGGCGAAATTAAGGAAAGCGAAGTTTCAATGGGCGATTTCCCGATTATGACCGAATCGGGTACTTTCGTTATTAACGGTGCAGAACGTGCTGTTGTTTCCCAGTTGGTTCGTTCTCCTGGTGTTTATTATGCCGTTAAAATCGACGAAAAAACAGGTAAAAAATTATTTTCCTCTACCATAATACCTAATCGTGGTGCTTGGCTTGAATATGAAACATCGGCTAATGATGTCCTTTATGTTCGTATTGATAAAAACCGCAAGTTGCCTCTTACCACATTTATTCGCTCTTTGGGTGTTGCTACAAATGAGCAGATTAAAGAACTTTTTGGTGAGGACGAGCGTTTGGCTGCCACTTTGGATGTTGATGATACAAAGTCGGTAGAAGAGGCACTTATCGAAGTTTATAAGAAACTTCGTCCGAGCGAACCGGTAACGGTTGAAGGCGCTCAGACTTATATCGAGCAGTTGTTCTTTGACCCCCATCGTTATGATATTTCTCGCGTAGGCAGATACAAATATAATAAAAAGCTTTCAATCGGCGCTCGTATAGTTGGCGCAGTTTTGTCACGACCTGTTATCGACCCGTCAACAGGTGAAATTTTGGCAGATGCCGAAACCACAGTTACCAAAGAACTTGCAAACATTATCGAAACCAAGGGCGTTAACAATGTTTATGTTAATGTAATGGATAACGAAGGTAATGTTAGCGAGGTTAAGGTTTTGTCTTCGGGTATGGTAAATCTTGGTGACTTTACCGATTTTACTGCTGAAGAATTGGCTGAACTTGACGAGCTTGGTATAAATGAACAGGTTTCGTTGAATGTTCTTAACACATTGATTGAGAACAGTGATTCTAAGGAAGCATTGCGCGAAGCACTTATCGAAAACGCAGACGACCTTATTCCTAAGAGCATTTGTGTTGATGATATTTTTGCTTCTATCAGTTATTTCTTAGGTTTGCCCCACAATGTTGGTTGTGTTGATGATATTGACCACTTGGGCAACCGTCGTATCCGCTCTGTTGGTGAACTTTTGCAGAACCAGTTCCGTATCGGTCTTTCCCGTATGGAAAGGGTTGTTCGTGAAAAGATGACCTTACAGGCACAGGATGCTGAAAATATTACTCCTCAATTCCTTATAAATATCCGTCCTGTTGTGGCAGCTATTAAAGAATTTTTCGGTTCTTCGCCGCTTTCACAATTTATGGACCAGACAAACCCACTTTCCGAACTTACTCATAAGCGCCGTTTGTCGGCTCTCGGTCCTGGTGGTTTGTCGCGTGACCGTGCTTCATTCGAAGTTCGTGACGTTCACTACACCCACTATGGACGTATGTGTCCTATTGAAACTCCTGAAGGTCCTAACATCGGTCTTATATCTTATCTCGCAACATTTGCAAAAATTAACAAATATGGCTTTATTGAAACACCTTTCCGCAAGGTAGAAAACGGCAAGGTTTTGGATGAAGTTGTTTATATGACAGCAGATGAAGAAGACGATTATGTTGTAGCACAGGCAAATGAACCATTAGATGAAAACGGATATTTCGTTAATAAAAAGGTAAATACCCGTTTCCGCGAAAGTTTCCAAGAGGTTGAAGCTACTCGCGCTCAGTTTATGGATGTTTCGCCTAAGATGGTTGTTTCTGTTGCTACCGCTATGATTCCGTTCCTTGAAAACGATGATACCAACCGTGCACTCATGGGCTCGAACATGCAGAAGCAGGCTGTTCCGCTTCTCAAACCTGAGAACCCATTTGTTGCTACCGGTATGGAATATAAGGCTGCAGTTGACTCGGGTGTTGTAGTTCTTGCAAAACGCGCTGGTGAAGTGGTTTACGCTTCGGCAGATACCATTAAGATTCGTGCTAAGAACGGTGAAATTGATGAATATAATCTTATAAAGTTCTTGCGTTCAAACCATGGCACTTGTATCAACCAGAAACCTATCGTAACAGTTGGCGAACAAATTACCGAAAATCAGGTTATCGCTGACGGTCCTGCAACTGCAAATGGTGAAATTTCACTCGGTCGTAATGCGCTTATCGGCTTTATGACCTGGGAAGGTTATAACTATGAAGACGCGGTTCTTATCAACGAGCGCCTAGTAAGAGAAGATATTTATACCTCTATCCATATTGAAGAATATGAGATGGAATGTCGTGATACTAAACTCGGACCCGAAGAAATTACCCGTGATATTCCAAACGTTGGTGATGACGCACTTAAAGATTTGGATGAACGCGGTATTATCCGTATAGGTGCCGAAGTTACCGCAGGCGATATACTTGTAGGTAAGGTAACACCTAAGGGTGAAACCGAACTTACTGCCGAGGAAAGACTTTTACGCGCTATCTTTGGTGAAAAGGCTCGTGAAGTTCGCGATACATCACTTCGCGTACCCCACGGTGAATATGGTACAATCGTTGACGTAAAGGTATTTACAAGAGAAAATTCTTCGGAACTTTCCCCCGGCGTTAATGTTGTTGTTCGTTGCTATATTGCTCAGAAGCGTAAGATTTCTGTGGGCGATAAGATGGCTGGTCGTCACGGTAATAAGGGTGTTGTTTCCCGTATTTTACCGAGCGAAGATATGCCGTTCTTACCCGATGGTACTCCGCTTGACATTGTGCTTAACCCCTTGGGCGTACCTTCACGTATGAACATCGGTCAGGTACTTGAAGTTCATTTGGGTTACGCTGCAAAGGCTCTTGGTTGGCACATCTGCACACCTGTATTTGACGGTGCGCACGAAGAAGACATCCGCGAATGCTTCCGCTTGGCTGAAAATGAAACTAAGGCAGACGATTATAAGTATAAGAATTCTGCAGCACTCGACTTCTCACGCATTCCGCTTACAGAAGATGCTAAAACTCAACTTTACGATGGCCGTACAGGTGAACCGTTTGATAATCCTGTAACCGTTGGTTATATGTATTACCTTAAACTCCATCACTTGGTTGATGATAAGATTCACGCTCGTTCTACCGGTCCGTACTCACTTGTTACCCAGCAGCCGCTTGGTGGTAAGGCACAGTTCGGTGGTCAGCGTTTTGGTGAAATGGAAGTTTGGGCACTTGAAGCTTACGGTGCGGCTTATACCTTGCAGGAAATTTTGACCGTTAAGTCGGATGATGTTGTCGGCCGTGTTAAGACTTATGAGTCTATCGTTAAGGGTCAGAACATTCCGGCTCCCGGTGTTCCCGAATCGTTTAAGGTTCTTATTAAGGAATTGCAGTCTTTGGGTCTGGATGTTAAGGTGCTTGACAAGTACGATGAAGAAATCGACTTAAAACAGTCCTTTGATGATGACGATTTAGGTATAGGCACTCCCACATTACCTGAACCGAGCGAATTCCAAGAAGAAACCATTGTTGATGGTCTTGAAGGATATACTCTTCAGGACGAAAACGGCGAAGACATTGTAGAAACCGAAAACTCAGATGAGTTTGAAGACCAATAATTTAAGGAGGGCAATATAATGGCAGATATCGAATTTGAATCCATAAAAATTGGGCTTGCGTCTCCCGAACAAATCAGAAGTTGGTCACACGGTGAGGTTACTAAACCCGAAACCATTAACTATCGTACCTTAAAACCCGAACAAGGCGGTCTTTTCTGCGAACGCATTTTTGGACCTACTAAGGACTGGGAATGTCATTGCGGTAAGTATAAACGTATCCGTTATAAGGGTAAGGTTTGTGAACGCTGCGGTGTTGAAGTTACCCGTGCTAAGGTGCGCCGTGAGCGTATGGGTACTATCGAATTGGCAGCGCCCGTTTCTCACATTTGGTATTTCAAGACTATCCCTTCAAAAATGGGATTAGTACTTGATGTTACCCCCAAAGCACTTGAACAGGTACTTTATTTCTCACAATATATCGTAACAGACCCCGGCACCACTCCACTTGAAAAGAAACAACTCCTTAACGAAAAGCAGTATAATGATATGCGCGAAAAGTATGAGGATGACTTTAAAGCAGGTATGGGCGCTGAGGCCATTAAAGAACTTTTGTGCGAAATTGACCTTGAAAAAGAATGTGAAGAACTTCGTAAAGAACTTGAAGATTGCGTTGGTCAAAAGCGCATTCGTATCCTTAAAAGACTTGAAGTTTTGGATGCATTCAGACAGTCAGGTAACCGTCCTGAATGGATGATTCTTGATGTAATCCCGGTAATTCCGCCCGATTTGCGCCCAATGGTGCAACTCGACGGTGGCCGTTTTGCAACAAGTGACTTAAATGACCTTTACAGACGTGTTATTAACCGTAATAATCGTCTTAAAAGACTTTTGGAACTCCACGCACCTGATATTATCGTTCGTAATGAGAAGAGAATGCTTCAAGAAGCGGTTGATGCGCTTATTGATAATGGCAGACGCGGCAAGCCTGTTACAGGTCCTAACAACCGTCCGCTTAAATCTCTTTCAGATATGCTTAAAGGTAAACAAGGTCGTTTCCGTCAAAACCTTCTCGGTAAGCGTGTTGACTATTCGGGCCGTTCGGTTATCGTTGTAGGCCCCGAGCTTAAGATGTATCAGTGCGGTCTTCCTAAGGAAATGGCACTTGAACTCTTTAAGCCCTTTGTTATGAAACGCCTTGTTGAAACCAAGGTTGTAACCAATATTAAAACTGCTCGTAAGATGGTAGACCGTGCTTCGGGCGAAGTATGGGACGCTTTGGAATTGGTAATAAAAGAACATCCCGTTCTTCTTAACCGTGCACCTACACTTCACCGCCTTGGTATACAGGCTTTTGAACCTGTACTTGTTGAAGGTAAAGCGCTTAAACTCCATCCGCTTGTATGTACCGCATACAATGCCGACTTTGACGGCGACCAGATGGCTGTTCACGTACCCCTTTCTGCAGAAGCACAAGCAGAAGCACGTTTCCTTATGCTTGCTGCAAATAACCTTCTCAAACCCTCTGATGGTAAGCCTGTAACCGTTCCTACACAGGATATGGTTCTCGGTTCTTACTACTTAACACTTGTTAAGGCAGAAGAAAAGGGTACTAACAAGATATTTAGAGACAAAAACGAAGCAATAATGGCTTATAATGATGATATCGTTGGTCTTCACGCACCTATCCGCGTTAGAATGACTGATGAAAACGGCAATAGTAAGCTTGTTTGGTGTACTGTTGGTTTCATTATCTTTAATGAGTCTATTCCGCAAGATTTAGGTTTTGTTGATAGAACAAACCCCGAGAATGCGTTCGAACTTGAATGGTGCTTCTCTCTTCGTGACCCGAATAAGAAATTTGTTGAAAATAATGATGACATTATTCAAAACAAGGTGGGTAAAAAGCAACTCGGTAAAATTATTGATAGATGTATCGAAATTCACGGCACAAGTGAATCTGCAATTGTGCTTGACAATGTTAAGCAGACTGGTTTTAAATACTCTACTAAGGGTGCTATTACTGTTGCGGTTATCGATGCTGTGATTCCGCCTGCTAAAAAGGATATTTTGGCAGCTGCTGAAGAGCAAATTGATAAGGTTACAAAGAACTATCGCCGCGGTCTTATTAATGACGACGAAAGAAGCCGTCACGTAATTGAGATTTGGAACAAGGCCACCGAAGATGTTGCCGATGCACTTAAGGGCAACCTTGATGAGTTCAACCCAATCTTTATGATGGCAGACTCCGGTGCGCGTGGTTCTATGAGCCAGATTCGTCAGCTTGCAGGTATGCGTGGTCTTATCGCAAATACTGCAGGTAAGGTTATCGAAGTTCCGATTCGTGCCAACTACCGTGAAGGTCTTAACGTTTTGGAATACTTTATTTCTTCTCGTGGTGCGCGTAAAGGTCTTGCTGATACCGCGCTTCGTACAGCTGACTCGGGTTATCTTACCCGTCGTCTTGTTGACGTAGCTCAGGATGTTATCGTTCGTGAGGATGATTGCGGTACTGAAGAAGGTCTCACAATTTCTGATATTAAAGACGGCAACCATATTCTCGAACCGTTGGAAGAACGTCTTGAAGGCCGTTACCTTATGGAAGACCTTTATGTTGACGGCGAACTTCTTTGGTCTAAGGATGATATTGTTACTGCAGATGGTGCAAAGAAGATTGTAGATGCAGGTATCACCTCTATTACAATCCGTTCTGTTCTCACTTGTCATAGCCATCACGGTGTATGTAAGAAGTGTTACGGTAAAAACCTTGCAACCGCTAAGCCTGTTACCACAGGTGAAGCAGTTGGTATTGTTGCCGCTCAGTCCATCGGTGAACCCGGTACACAGCTTACAATGCGTACTTTCCATACCGGTGGTATCGCATCTACCGAAGATATTACACAGGGTCTTCCCCGTGTTGAAGAACTCTTCGAAGCAAGACGTCCCAAGCGTTGCGGTCTTATTGCTAAGATTGACGGTAAGGTTCGCATTACCGAAGAAAAGAAGAGCAATGTTATCGTTATAACAAATGAGGAAACCTTGGAAGAAGAAAAGGTTACTATTCCTTATGGTATCCGTCAACTTGTGAATGATGGCGATTATGTAAAAGCAGGTGATTTGCTTATCCCGGGTGCTAAATATCCGCAGGATATTCTCGAAGCACAAGGCCCTGAAGCTGTTCAGGAGTATATCATCGCTGAAATTCAGAACGCTTACCGTACACAAGGTGTTGATATTAACGATAAGCACATTGAAGTTATCATTCGTCAGATGATGAAGAAGCTTCGCATTGTAGAACCCGGCTCTACCGATTTGATTCAGAATTCAAGTTACGAATATAAAGAAATTGCCGATGCTAATGCGGCCGTTCAGGCTCGTATCGACGCAGGTGAAGAAGGTCTTACTAAGGCTACTTACAAGGTAACTCTTCTTGGTATTACCAAGGCTTCGTTGGCTACTGAATCATTCTTGTCAGCCGCTTCTTTCCAAGAAACTACACGTGTTCTTACAGAAGCCGCTATCAAGGGCAAGGCAGACCCGCTCTTTGGTCTTAAGGAAAATGTTATTATCGGTAAACTTGTACCTGCAGGTACAGGTATGAAATCGGAAGAAATCAATCCTTCACTTTTCGAAGAAGAAATTCCCGAAGTAGTTGAAGAAATTGAAATCCCCGAAGAAGTTACAGTTGAAACTGTAGCTGCCGAAGAATAAAAAAGTAAAACTCCCGTGGAAACACGGGAGTTTTTTTAATGCGTAATTCGTAATGTGGAATTATTAAGCGATTAAATTATAGTTTATAAAATTATATTTACAAAATAATTTGCGGTATGATATAATGATAATATAAATATAATAACAAGTACGGAGGGATTTTATATATGAAAATTTGCATTTTTGGTGCGGCAAGTAATTTAATAGACACTAAATATATAAAGGAAGTTGAAAAATTAGGCGAGTTTTTAGGTGAAAAAGGTCATTCTTTGGTTTTTGGCGCGGGCACAAATGGTCTTATGGGCGCAGCGGCTCGCGGTTTTAAGCGTATGGGCGGTAAGGTTTGCGGTGTTGTTCCGCACTTTTTTAGGGAAGAATGTGTTGAAGTAATCTTTACTGAATGTGACGAACTTATCTATACCGAAACTATGGCAGAGCGCAAGGCTAAAATGGAAGACCTAGCCGATGCGTTTATAATTGTTCCGGGTGGTATAGGTACTTTTGAAGAATTTTACGAGGTTTTGACACTTAAACAATTGGGTAGACACACCAAGCCAATTGCCCTTTATGACATTGACGGATATTACGATAAATTGGAAGAATTTATGGAATATTCTATGGAAGAGGGATTTATAAACAAGGTTTGTAAAGAAATTTATGCCTGTGCGGGCACACCCGAAGAGGTGCTTCAATATATTGAAAATGATAAACCTGTAAAACGCAGCATTAAAGATTTAAAAAATGGTTAAGAAAAAGGCTTTGGGATTTCCCAAAGCCTTTTGTTTTTATATCACACCGAAAACTTCGACTATACCGCTTTTGTGGTAGAGGGAGGGGGTTACAAGTAACGAATAACCTTGACCCGCTTCGCAACTCCATTCAACCGAGCGTCTTTGTGGTACGGCACACGCGCCGAGGAGCATCATTATAGCACCGCCGTGCATTATAATACCGGCGTGTTCGATATCGTTATTAAGCATATCTACAATAACGGTGTTAAGACCTACACAAAGGCGCTTGATAAATTCGGTATTATCTTCGCCGCCCTTTGGTGCTGCAAGTTTACCTGCTGCCCAATCTTTAAAATCAGGGTTTAGTTCGAGTTCGGCAGCGGTTTTACCTTCAAACTCGCCAAAGTCATATTCTTTAAAATCTTCTACCAGAAACATCGGCACATCGGGGTATAGCACCGAGCCCGACTGTTTAGCGCGAAGCAACGGACTTGAATAAAGGCGCTGGATTTCGGGATAATTTACATCATCTTTCATCATACGAAGTTCATTAAGCCCTTCGGGCGAAAGCGGTATATCGGTCTTACAACCGATGTATTGACCTTTATAGTTGGCATCTGTAGCGCCGTGGCGAATAAGGTGAATTTTAAGTGTTTTCATTTTAGTTCTCCAAAAGTTCGGTTATTATTTGATTTGAAACTAACATACCGTTATCGGTTAAAGAAAATTTTCCGTTTTCTATAATTCCAAGCCCGTTTTTTGCGAAAAGTGTAGCTTTATTGTGGTTGATTTTTTCGAGTTTTACACCGTTTTTAAGCCTTAATGCTAACATAATTTGTTCGTTTTTATCACCGCCTAAGCCGTCTGGTATAGGGGTATTACCACTAATAAAGCCTTTAAGGTCACGAGGATAGTAAAAACGTTTGCCGTCTAAAAATGAATGAGCAGATGGACCGAGTCCTAAATATTCTTCACAGTTCCAATACTTTAAATTGTGACGGCTTTCATATCCCGATTTTGCAAAATTGGAAATCTCATAATGCGAAAAACCGCTTTTTTCAAGATAATCGCACATAAAAAGATATTGGTCGCATACATTGTCCTCGTCGGGGAGTACGAGCGATTGCTCATTTTTATAAAACACAGTATTAGGCTCTATTTTTAAAATATAAGCCGAAATATGCTCAGGGCCCAGCGTTAGCAAAAAGTCTAAACTTTTGTTTAAAGATGCAGTTGTAGAGTGGGGTAGACCGAGCATTAAATCGAGCGAGATATTTGAAAAACCTAATTTTCTTGCGGTTTTGAAAGCGTGTGATGTATCAGATACGGTGTGGGTGCGGCCTAGTGTCGCAAGTTCGCTATCGTCACCACTTTGCGCACCGATAGATAAACGGTTTACACCTGCCGTTTTGGCAAATTTAAGTATGTCTTCAATATTGTCTTGGGGGTTTATTTCAAGCGTTATTTCGGTATCTTTTAAAACGCGAAAATTAGACCTTACACATTCCAAAATGGTGGGAAGATACTCGGCAATCAGCGATGGAGTGCCGCCACCGAAATAAATAGTATCAATGGGGCGGTTAATTTTGCCGCCCCATTGTTTAATTTCTCTTTTTAACGCTGTTATGTAATTTTCGGCAACCTCTTTTGTAAAGATAGCCGAATAAAAATCACAGTAAGCGCATTTACGTTTACAAAACGGAATATGTAGGTAAAGACCTAAATTAGTCAAGGATTTCACCGATGCAACCGGGGCCTACTTTTGCAGCGTTTGCTTCGTCGGTATCAATGTGCATAGCCAAAGCATAAGAATCGCTAACACGCGCTACAACATCGCCAAATATAAGGCTTCTGCCGTCAGATTCAATCTTAACATTAACGATTTGCTTGTCTTTAATTCCAAATTTTTCACCGTCTGCAACGGTCATATGTATATGACGCTTTGCAGCGATAACGCCTTGTTCTAATTCTACTTCGCCACAAGGACCAACAAGTTTGCACTTGCCACTGTTTGCAACATCACCCGATTCGCGGATGGGGGCAATAGCACCGATAGAACGAGCATCAGTGAGAGAAATTTCAACCTGAGTGTCAGGACGAACAGGACCTAAGATAGAAGCCTTTAATTGACCCTTTTCGCCGATAATGGTTACCTTTTCTTCACAAGCGAACTGACCGGGTTGAGATAAGTCCTTTTTAGGGGTGAGAGCATAGCCTTCACCGAAAAGAATTTCTAAATCTTTTTGTGAAACGTGTACGTGACGGGCAGAAATTTCTACCATAACTTCTTTTGCCATAATAATTCTCCTTAAAGTAAATTTTCTACTACTATATTCTACCACATTTTCATAAGTTTTCAAGAGTAATTTTGAATAATTTTGCATTGACTTTATATTCTTTATAATGTAAAATATATATAAGACTATAAAAGGGGTGCTTGATATGAAACCTGTCTATAAAAGAGTGCTTTTAAAACTTAGCGGCGAAGTACTTGCGGGCAAAAAAGGCGTAGGTATTGATTTTGAAAAGGTATTGGAAGTTTGCCAGAGCGTTAAAGAATGCGTTGATATGGGCGTAGAGGTTGCTATTGTTGTTGGCGGTGGTAATTTCTGGCGTGGCAGAAGCAGCGGCAAGATGGACCGTACCCGCGCAGACCATATGGGTATGCTCGCCACTTCTATCAACTCTTTGGCACTTGCAGATGCGCTTGAACAGTTGGGTGTTACCGCCCGTGTTCAGACCGCTATTGAAATGCGTCAGATAGCCGAGCCTTATATCAGAAACAAGGCAGTTCGTCATCTTGAAAAGGGCAGAGTTGTTGTTTTTGGTTGCGGTACAGGTAACCCCTTCTTCTCAACCGATACGGCAGCGGCTTTACGTGCGGCTGAAATCGGCGCAGATGTTATTTTTAAAGCCACCAATGTAGACGGCGTTTATGACAGTGACCCCAAACTCAACCCCGATGCTAAAAAGTTTGATGTATTATCTCATTTGGATGTTCTCCAAAAAGGTCTTCATGTTATGGACAGCACAGCCGCTTCACTTTGTATGGATAACGGCATCGAAATTTTGGTATTTAATCTTGACAAACCGCAGAACATTGTATCGGCTATGGTTGGCGAAACAATTGGCACTGTTGTAAAATAGGAGGAAATATTTATGAACGAACTTTTGAAAGTAACTGAAGAAAAAATGACAAAAACCGTTGCGGTTTTAGATAGAGAGTATAAGTCTATCCGTGCAGGCCGTGCTAATGTTTCAGTTTTAGATAAAATAACTGTTGATTATTACGGCGCTCCAACACCCATTCAGCAGATGGCGGCAGTATCTGTACCCGAACCTCGAATTCTTATGATTCAGCCTTGGGATGCTTCAACACTCAAGGAAATTGAAAAGGCAATTTTGGTTTCGGATATCGGCATCAACCCTCAAAATGACGGCCGTGTTATCCGTCTTTCTTTCCCGCCCCTTACAGAAGAACGCAGAAAAGAAATTGTTAAGGATGTAAAGCGTACCGCCGAAGACAATAAGGTGGCTATCCGTAATACCCGCCGTGATGCTTTGGAAAAACTTAAAGGTCTTCAAAAATCGGGCGCTATTACCGAAGACGACCAAACAAACGGTGAAAAGAAAATTCAAAAACTAACCGACAATTACTGCAAGGAAATTGATGAGTTAGCAGCTTTAAAAGAAAAAGAAATTTTAGAAATTTAAAGTATTGCGGTCCCACTTTTGTGAGACCGCTTTTATACGCAGGGTGATAATATGTTTTTCAAGAAAAAGGTTACAGAACGTAATTTGCCTACACATATAGCCATTATAATGGATGGTAACGGAAGATGGGCTAAAAAACGCGGTTTGCCGCGTAGTGCCGGTCATGTAGCAGGTGCTAAAACATTTAAGACCATTGCAAGATATTGCAATAAAATAGGTATTAAATATTTAACAGTTTACGCCTTTTCTACCGAAAACTGGAAACGTCCGCAAAAAGAAGTAGACGGTATTATGAATTTACTTCGTGATTATCTTAAAGATGCTGAGAACTTTAAAGGGGAGAACATCCGCCTTAAATTTATAGGCAATCTTGAGCCTTTGGCAGACGATATAAAAGAACTTATTGTAAAAGATGAAGCCGATAGTGCTGATGCTACTGGTCTTACCGTCAATATTGCGATAAATTACGGTGGCAGGGACGAAATTACAAACGCGGTCAAAAAAATAGTGCAAAGCGGTATCAAGGCAGAGGATATAACCGAAGATACTATTTCATCACACCTTTATACAAGCGATATGCCCGACCCTGATTTTATTATAAGACCAAGCGGTGAATACCGTCTTTCTAATTATCTTATATGGCAGTCGGCTTATGCAGAGTATTGGTTTTCGGATGTTCTATGGCCCGATTTTTTGCCAAAGCATTTGGAACAGGCACTTGATGATTATAACAAGCGCAACCGCAGATTTGGGGGAGTTTAAGAATGAAAACGCGTATAATTTCAGGTATTATAATGGCCTTGATTGTCGGCGGTATTTTGGCAGGCGGTTTTTTATGGCAGCCTATTCTTATAAATATCGCAGTAGCGCTTTTGGCAGTAGCCGCAATATATGAACTTTTACACAATGCGGTAGGTGTGCAAAGCCATTTGACTTTAATTGGTGCTAGTATTTATACTGCAATAACAGTTTTCAGAATGGACGATTATAATAATTTTGATAATATGATAATCCCCACAATTTTTTACTGCATTTATGCAGTAGTTATGATTCTTATAAACCATAAATCTTTTGATTTAGGTAAAATTGTTAGCACCTATGCTTTACCCATACCCTTTGTTTTTGCGTTTTGCTTCCTTTGCGGTATAATAACCTCCGATAACGGAATATACTATTTATTGCTATTACTTATTTTTTCATCTGTTTGCGATATGGGTGCATATTTTACGGGCGTTACAATCGGCAAACATAAACTCTGCCCTGAAATCAGCCCCAAGAAGACAGTAGAAGGTGCAATTGGTGGTATAGTTTGCAGTTTGATATTCACAGGTGTGGTATCCTATTTATTTAATGAATTTAGCATTTCGCTACTCTTACTCACAATTCCGTTTTGCGTACTCGGTATGCTAGGTGACCTTTTTGCTTCGGCGATTAAGCGCTCGGTATCGCTTAAAGATTACGGCGATATAATCCCCGGTCACGGCGGAATTATGGATAGACTTGACAGTATTTTGATGATTACCCCCTTTATGTTTGTATCGCTTTATTACGGGTGGTTATAATGAAAAGTTTGGTAATTTTGGGCTCGACAGGGTCAATAGGAACACAAGCACTTGAAGTTTGCCGCCGTGACGGATATAAAGTAAACGGCTTGGCGGCAGGCAGTAATATAGAACTTTTGGAAAAACAAGCGCGTGAATTCTCAGTAAAAGCGGTTGCGGTTTTTCAAGAAGAAAAAGCCAAAGAACTTAAAATAAAACTTAAAGATACCGATATTAAGGTGTTATCGGGTGTAGATGGTGTTTGCGAAATTGCAAGTCTTCCTGGTGATATAGCGCTTAATGCTATTGTTGGTATTGCAGGGCTTCGTCCTACATTATCTGCTATCGAGAGCGGAAAGGATATAGCCCTTGCTAACAAAGAAACTTTGGTAACAGGCGGTGAAATAGTAAACGCCAAAGCCAAGGAAAAGGGTGTTAAAATTTTACCTGTTGACAGTGAACATTCGGCGATTTTTCAGTCACTTCAGGGTTCACCAGAAAAAAGCCTTAGTAAAATTTTGCTAACTGCTTCGGGCGGTCCGTTTTTTGGCAAGACCCGTAAGGAACTCGAAAATGTTACAGTAAAAGAAGCACTAAACCATCCAAATTGGTCGATGGGTGCTAAAATTACCATCGACTCGGCAACCCTTATGAATAAAGGTTTGGAAGTTATCGAAGCGGTACACCTTTTTGGGCTTCCTGCCGATAAAATAGAGGTGCTTGTGCATAGACAGAGCATTGTTCATTCGGGCGTGGAATTTTCAGATGGTGCGGTTATAGCACAACTTGGCACTCCCGATATGCGTTTGCCCATACAGTATGCGCTTACTTACCCCCAAAGAAGTGATTATGCTTTCGAGCATTTAAGCCTTGCGGATATCGGTACACTTACATTTCAAAAGCCGGATACTGACACCTTCAGATGTTTGCCGTTATGTATAGAAGCCATAACCGATGGCGGTCTTAAACCCACCGTTGTAAACGGTGCCAACGAACAGGCGGTAAAACTTTTCTTGGAAGGTAAAATTAAATTCTTGCAAATTGCAGAACTTGTGGAAAAAGCACTACATTCGGTTAATAATAAAAAAGAATTCACTTTGGAAGATATTTTCGAAGCCGATAAAAAAGCGCGTCAATGTGTTCTCAGTAGTTTGTAATTTTACATTAGTTGGTGATTGAAATTTTAGAAATTTGGAATAATGTTTGGCCTTATCTTGTAGCCATACTTTTGTTTTTGGTACTAATTGTTATACACGAATTCGGTCATTTTATTGCGGCAAAATCTTTAGGTGTCAGGGTAAATGAATTTGCAATAGGTTTTGGCCCTAAGTTGTTTTCTAAAAAATGGGGCGAAACTAAATATGCCTTAAATCTTATACCTTTGGGTGGATATTGTGCTATGGAAGGTGAAGATGAAGGTAGCACCGATACACGCGCCTTTTGTAATAAAAAGGCGTGGCGCAGATTTTTGATTGTTGTAATGGGTGCGGTGTTCAATCTATTACTGGGTGTTATAATTGTGGCAATTATTTTAGCGCCTACCGATGTTTTTGCTACTACTAAAGTTGCTAAATTTGACGAAAATTCTATAAGTGCCAATAGTGGTCTTATGGTGGGCGACGAGATTTTAGAAGTAGACGGCAGAACGATTTTTTCTACTTATGATTTAAGTTATGCTTTTACTAATGTCAAAGACGGTAAAATTGATATGGTAGTAGAGCGTGACGGTCAAGAAGTAGAACTTAAAAATGTCGAGTTTGCTACCCAAACCTATGAGGGTATTGATTTTCTGACAGTAGATTTTAAGGTAGAACCTGAAGAAAAAACCTTTGGCAGTTATATTAAATACACCGCTAAAACCTCTGCTTCATATTGTGCGGTTATTTGGCGCAGTTTTATAGATTTACTGAGCGGCAAGTACGGTATAAGCCAGGTTTCTGGTCCTGTGGGTGTGACTGTTGCAATTGCCGATGCGGCAAAACAAAGCCTTATGAATTTATTGCCGCTTATGGCGTTTATCAGTATAAATCTCGGTATATTTAACCTATTGCCAATCCCTGCACTTGACGGCGGGAGATTATTATTTATTTTGTTTGAAATGATTTTCAGACGCCCCGTGCCCCAAAAGTATGAGTCGTGGGTGCATACCGCAGGTTTTGTGCTACTCATAGGATTTATGCTGTTTATAGTTGCAAAAGATATTTTGGGATTGATTTTTTAAATTAAAGTCCGGTGAAAAAGATGTTATATACAAATGATAAAACAGTAAAAGTTAAAGTGGGTAACACTTATATAGGCGGTGGCGCACCCATTACGGTGCAGTCAATGCTTTGTGTACCTGCGCACGATATAAAGGGAAATGTTGAACAGGCACTCTGTTTAGAGAAGGCGGGATGCGACATAGTACGTGTTACTGTTCCCGACAAAGAAGCCCTTAAAACTGTAAAAGCACTTAAAGAAAATATTAAAATACCGCTTGTAGCAGATATTCATTTTGATTATCGTTTAGCACTCGAAAGTGTGGCTATGGGTGTAGACAAGGTGCGTATCAACCCCGGTAACATAGGGGATGAAAGCAAGGTCAAAATGGTGGCAGACGCTTGTAGAAAAGCAGGTGTGCCTATTAGAATCGGTGTAAATTCCGGCTCACTCGAAAAGGAGATTTTGGCAAAATACGGTTCTGTTACTCCCGAAGCGATGGTTGAAAGCGGACTTTATCACATATCTTTGCTTGAAAAGTTTGATTTTTGCGATATAGTTTTATCTCTTAAATCGTCAGATACATTTAAGATGTACAAAGCCTATGAATTAGCGGCAGAAAAGTGCCGCTATCCCTTGCACTTGGGTGTTACCGAAGCAGGGACTGAAAATATGGGTGTTATAAAATCTGCAGCAGGTATAGGTGGACTTTTGCTTCGCGGTATAGGTAATACTATTCGCGTTTCCCTTACTGATGACCCTTGTAAAGAAGTTGAAGCAGGTAAAAAATTGCTTAATGCGATAGGTATCAGAAATGATGGTATAAAGTTTGTTTCCTGTCCTACTTGTGGCAGAACCGAAATCGACCTTATAGGTATTGCAAAGGCGGCAGAAGAACGCCTTAAAGATGTAAATAAAAACATAACCGTGGCTATAATGGGCTGTGTGGTAAATGGTCCAGGTGAAGCCAGTGCCGCCGATATAGGCATAGCAGGTGGTAAAGGTTGTGGTGTGCTCTTTAAAAAGGGCGAAATTGTGTGCAAATTGAAAGAAGAAGAATTGCTCGATAGATTAGTGCAAGAAATAGAAAAGATGTAACGGAGTGGAAAATACAGATGGCAACCCCTAATG
>SVPC01000028.1 GCA_015066095.1 Oscillospiraceae bacterium
TTTTTCACCCGCGGTGTAAATACGCTCGGCACCGGGTGCTTTTTTAGAAGCGCGCATACTACGGCAGATATCGCCAGCCTTTTTACGAGCAACGTCTTCGCCCATAAAGTGGTCGGTATCAATAGCGATAAACCAATGTCCTAACTGATAAGGACGGATATTTCCGTTTTCATCTTTACCGTCAAGGTCTTTACCGTAAGCTCCGTCTTGCAAAATTGACGAGAAGAACTCAACCGCTAAAGCAAAACCGTAGCCCTTGTAACCGCCAAGGTCTTCGCCTATACCACCAAGTGTGGTAAGCGCTGCTGTACCACCGCGAATCTTTTTAAGTGCTACACCTGCATCACCTTCAACGGCATTACCATCGGTATCAATGATAGTACCTGGGTGTACATCTTCGCCTATTCTTTCATAATATTCAACCTTACCGTTTTGGGTAATAGAGGTTGCACAGTCAAAATTAAAGTCAAAAGCTTCATCGGTAGGAACACCAATAGTAAATGGGTTAGTACCAAACATACCTTCAACACCGTGTGTAGGCGCAACAGAAGGACGTGCGTTTGTACCTGTCATACCAATGCAACCTGCTTTTGTAGCCATTGTGCTATAATAACCTGCAATACCATAGTGGCAAGAATTGCGAACAACAACCATACCCATACCATAGGTTTTTGCTTTTTCAATAGCCATACTCATAGCCTTGTGGCCAATAACCTGACCCATGCCGTGGTGACCATCAATAACAGCGGTGGTGGGGGTTTCTTTTAGAATTTCAAATTCGGTAACAGGTTTTTGAATACCAGCCTTAATTCTATCAAGATAAATAGGTTTAAAGCGGTTTACACCGTGCGATTCGATACCGCGCTTGTCTGATTCCAAAAGAACATCAGCGCAAATTTCGGCATCCTTTCTGGGAATTCCATAACCAACGAAAGAGTCCACCACAAAATCGGTTATTGTTTTCCAATCTACAATGTTTGTTTTTGCCATTTTTCTTTCCTCCTAAAATTAAATATACCAAAGTTCCTTTTTACCTGTAGACACAGCAAATGCGCCATTTTTTAAAGCATCGGTAACCTCGGTCTTTATTTCTATGAGACCGCCTGAAATAAGTGGGATTCCTATTCTTGAAAAACGCTTTGTAATCTTACCAACAACACCCGGCATAATTTCTATAAAGTCGGGCTCGGTGGTAATAGCCACCTCACCTATCCCCACTATGCCGTGGGAATCATACGCAAAAAAGCGTTGAACTGTTAAAAGTCCCTGTTCTTTCGCATATTTAATAAGATTACTTTTTGTGCTAATTATTCCATCAACACCGAGATTAGAAAGAAACCTAATACCGCTCTTATCTTTACCTATACCATCACACAAATCAATATGTACGAATATATATTTGCCTTTATCGTGTGTGCGTTTTATCTTGTCACCTATAGTCAAAATGTCACATCCCAAAAGGAAAATAACCTCTGACGGAGATTCAAGCGCGTCAAAGAAAAAGCGTTCTCTCACCGCCGCTATTACAGGCGCGGTTTCTAACCCAGTAAGCAATTTGTTTTTCAATAATTTCACCCACTTAAAACAAAAATAGCAAAAGAAAGGCCTCTCATCCATTCTTTTGCTATTCTCTAAATCTCTACGAATATTATAACAAAATCAATCGGCATTGTCAACCAAAAATTAGCACTGGCTCATAAGCCTTAAATAAAACTCTACCGATTTATGAATGGTTTCAACAGAAATACGCTCATTATTACCGTGAATTGTGGCTCTTTCTTCATTTGTAAGTGCCATAGCCGAGAAGCGGTAAACTTTGTCAGAAATTCTACCATAATGGCGGCTATCCGAGCATTGTACCATAAGATAAGGAGATACAAGCGCACCTTCCCAAGTGGAAGCCACTGCGGTTGCCACCTTATCCCATGCTTCGCAATTGGTTTGTGAAATACGGCTGGGATTCATACCCGAAATAGCAGTAATTTCTATTTTTTTATCGTCCACCGTCTTTTTCAAAAACTGTATCGCACTATCCATAGTGTCTCTTGGATTAAGCCTCAAGTTTGAAACTAATTTAGCCTGTGTAGGAATTACATTAAAAGCATCGCTGCCCTGAGCTTTTGTAAATGCTACGGTTGTACGCAAAAGCGCATTCATTTCACCGCCCTGTATTTTACCAAGTAATCCAAGCAGAGGTGAAAAAAGCCACAGATTTGCGAAAATCATACGATATAAAAAGTTCGAATGTCTGCCCAATGTGTCAAACATTTCTTTTACAGGCTTTGTAATGTGCATTTTAAAGGGATTTTCTTCTATCTTGCAACACGCTTCTGCCAAAGACGGTATTGGAGAATTTGGCTTTGGAGCCGAAGCGTGACCGCCTTGGGAAACCGCCTTATACTCTACATTAAGCATACCTTTTTCGGCAATGCCAATAAGTCCGCAAGGGGTTTTAACACCAGGAAAAACGCCTTCTACAACCGCACCGCCTTCGTCTACAACAAGCGCCAATTCTATTTTGTTTTGTTCAAAATAATCTACAATTTTTACAGCGCCGAGACCGTTTATTTCTTCATTACCCGAAAAAGCAAAATAAATATCGTTTTCAGGTACAAAACCGCTTTTTATAAGCGCTTCAGCAGCCGACAAAATACCGTTCATAGTAACCTTGGTATCAAGCGTACCCCTGCCCCAAACTATACCATCTACAAGTTCTGCCGAAAAAGGCGGCTTGTCCCAACCGTTTTCATCTGCAGGCACTACATCGTAATGTGCCATCATAACCGACGGTGCATCGTGTTTTTTGCCTTCCCACAAAAACAGTAATCCACGTTCTTCGGATAACTTTAATGTGCATTTTTTAAAAACGGCAGGGTAAAGTTTAGGCAAAGCTTTAATAAGTTTTTTAAACTCTTTTTCGTTTTCTAATTCGCTTTCCTTATAAGAAACGGTTTTGAAACGCACAAGTTCACGCAAATTTTCAACCGATTTATCCTTATCAAACTCTACGTTACATTCCACAACTTGGGCGTTTGACTTTGGCTTAAAATTAAGCGTTCTTATAAGTAAAAAAGTAATAAAAGCAACCACTATAATTAAAATCACATACCACATTTAAAGCATACCCTTTTTATACATAATTCTCGCTACCGCCAAGGTGAAAAGCACACCTACGGGTGCCATAATACCAACCTCACCCGAGGTTAAAGGCGTTAATATAAATGCCGCAAGCATCAAAATCATGGGAGCGATAGCAATTTTAAAGTTTTTAGAAACAAATACAACTGCAAGACCACCAAAAAGCGCGGGCAAAAGCTGGTCAAATGCAGGTTTTAAAACCGGAGATTCGAGCAAAGTATCCAGATTTGAAACCATCATAAGCACTACACCGATAATGATTATAAAAGTAGTAACAATACTCGATACTGCAATAGCAATTGTAGAAACAATTTCACCCTCTTCCGAGTTAGCCTTAACATCTGCTTTTTCCATAGCATCAAGTGCGCACGGAAGTTTTAAGTTTGAAATATTGCCTGTAACAAACGAAAGATACGAGCCACCTGCACCAAGCATAGGAACATAGGTGAAAATTTCTATAATTCCTACCGCCCAATACATAGGCAAAACCGCCAAAAGTGCTCTGCCCATAGCCTCCCATTCGGGCACGGCATTAAAAATAATACAAAGTAACAACGGAAACGCAAGTATTAAAGCCAATATAGAAAAGCCCCATATACGACCGTCACGGTGTACACTTTCAAGATAAGTCATTTCTTTTTTCATAATACTGCCCCCTTTTTAAGATAACCAGTTTGTAATCGGAATAGCCGAAGCCATACCGCCCACAAGACTTATGGGTAATGCATAATCGGTAATCCATCTGGCTTTCAGTACCTTTGTAAGCAAACCGCATATAAGCATAATAACGGCAGACGAAGCCATTACAAGTACAGGGATTAGAGCTGTCGAATTGCCCGAAAATACGCTCCCAAAATCCCAAAATACATAACCCAAAAATGCCGAAATCATACCAATGAACATAGCGTTTGAAAAAATTTCACTCCACTTTTTGTCCATCTGTTCAATCTTCTTCATACCCTTTTGAATTTTCTTAGTTAAAAGTGGCGTAAGTATCAAACCAATAAGTATACCAAGCGTCATAACCCAAGCAACCGTAACATAAGCCGAAGCGGTGGTTATGGTTTCACTTGTAGAACCGCCAAGTTCGTTTATTGTACTAGTTGAAGCAATGGTTTCGTAAGAAAGCGAGCCTATTACCGAAAGTCTTAGCCACGGAAGCGGAAGTCCCAAAAATTTAGAAATTGCCACAATACCCACAAGAATCGAAACAGCCGGTGCAATTGTAAAAAGTGCGGCCGAAATTATAACCTTTTTAAGTTTTTTCTTTTCCATGCCAATAACAAGTGCTCTGCGATATGCTCGAACTAAAAAATAAAAAGATTGTGCAAGTACCACTGCTATAACCACAGCAACCATAGCGAATATTATAGGATGGTTTACGCTAAATTCCATGCTTTTTTCACTCTTTCTATAAAAAATTTACTTTTAAATTTTAACACATCATAACACATTTCGCAAGAATATATATTAAAAAATTATACAAAAAAACAAAAAATCTCATCAAAAACGAGCCAAATACTGTTTTTTTGCCGAAAATATGAAAATTGTAAAAAAATGCTTTATTTTTTTGAGTTTTTTTGTTATAATTATTTGGATACTGAAATGGTGTCAGATAATTATGTTAAAAATGGACTTGTTCCACAAAATTTTAGGAGGTTGATTCATAATGAGTCACAAGTATGTTTACCTTTTCTCTGAAGGCGACGCTTCAATGCGTGAACTTCTCGGCGGTAAGGGTGCTAACCTTGCAGAAATGACCAAAATCGGTCTTCCTGTTCCCCAGGGTTTCACCGTTTCTACCGAAGCATGTACACAGTATTATGAAGACGGCAGAAAAATCAACGACGATATCCAAGCACAAATTATGGAATATATCGTTAAGATGGAAGAAGTTGTTGGCAAGAAGTTTGGCGACAAGGAAAATCCCCTTCTCGTTTCTGTTCGTTCAGGCGCACGCGCTTCTATGCCCGGTATGATGGATACCATCCTCAACCTCGGACTTAATGAAGAAGTTGTTGAAACTATGGCTGCAAAGTCAGGCAACGCTCGTTGGGCTTACGACTGCTATCGTCGTTTCATTCAGATGTATTCTGACGTAGTTATGGAAGTTGGTAAGAAGTATTTTGAAGAACTTATCGACAAAATGAAAGAAGAAAAAGGCGTAACTCAAGACGTTGAGCTTACCGCTGAAGACCTTAAAGAACTTGCTAATCAGTTCAAGGCTGAATATAA
>SVPC01000017.1 GCA_015066095.1 Oscillospiraceae bacterium
CAATTTTCTTTTCTATTGTAATACAAGAAGCTGTTAAAATTCTTTGAATTCTACCACAAAGATTTCTATGTTTTTTAAAAGCAATATCATCAATTGCATTATTAGAATATAAGAGTTTTAACCAACTTTCAGTTTCAACACATTCCTTGCGAGCAATTTTAAATTTTGACAGCATATCCGGCAAACTTTGAGGATATTGTGCTTCAGTTATGTTGGCAAACACACTTGACGCAGATTTGCGAATTTGAAAAATAATATTTGAGTTACCTTTGTGTTCTAAATGTTTACAAAGAGATTCAATATCAACCGCCAACTGTTCGGCATTTTTAAGCAACGGATTATCTTTCATACTCTCACCTCTTTTATAGTATAGCAGAAAACCGTTTCTAAATCAAGGCGTAGCCTTGTATGGAATCCGACGAAGTCGGTATGTAATCATTTCGAAGAAATGCATGTAATCCACCGCAGGTGGTATGTAATCAATCCGAAGGAAGAAACATACAAGTCTTACGACTTGATGACATACCGTTTGCAAAGCAAACGGATTACATACGCCTATCGGCGATTACATACCAATCTTTCGGATTGGATAAAAATAAAGGACTTCCGAAGAAGTCCTTTATTTTTTGGAGGCACCACCCAGATTTGAACTGGGGAATAAAGGTTTTGCAGACCTCTGCCTTACCACTTGGCTATGGTGCCTTATACATATTCATTTTTTTGAAAAGAAAGGGTGCTTTTTCAAGCACCCTTGGAGCGGATTACGAGGCTCGAACTCGCTACCTCCACCTTGGCAAGGTGGCGCTCTACCAGATGAGCTAAATCCGCATATTGATGGTGCCTCCGGTCGGAATCGAACCAACGACACGGGGATTTTCAGTCCCCTGCTCTACCGACTGAGCTACAGAGGCAAATGTGGCGACCTGGATGGGGCTCGAACCCACGACCTCTAGCGTGACAGGCTAGCGTTCTAACCAACTGAACTACCAGGCCACATGGTGGGAACAACAGGGCTCGAACCTGTGACCCTCTGCTTGTAAGGCAGATGCTCTCCCAGCTGAGCTATGCTCCCACGATGACCGCGCTGGCTTGCCAATGGCAACTCACCGGCGACAAGCAATATATTAACACAATACATTAACTTTGTCAAGCAAAATTTTTAATTTTTTTCAATTTTTTTCAAAATGCCTTTTATATCATCTTTTGTAAAGGTATAATCGGTATTGCAAAAGTGGCATTTCACATCAACTTGGGGTAAATCGCTATACATTCCCTCAAGTTCTCCCTTGCCGAGACCCCCAAGGGTTGCTTGGATTTTTTCACGGCTACATTTACATTTATATTCTACCTGTTCCTCATATATAACCTCTACATCAAAGCCTTGCAAAACATCGCGCACGATATCTTCAATATCCATTCCTTGGTCCAAAAGTTGTGTGACAGGTTTTACACGGGCGAGATTTTTCTCGATTTTTTCGATAATCTCATTCTCGGTAAATGGTAAAAGTTGCAATATATAACCGCCTGCTTTTTTAACCGTTAAATCAGTATCAACAAGCACACCCAAAGCACAAACGGTGGGAATTTGCTCACTCACCGCATAATAAGAGGTGATATCTTCCGCAATTTCACCCGAAACAATGGGTACAAAGCCGTTATAAGGCTCTTTCATACCAAGGTCCTTTACCACGAACAAACTGCCGTCAGTACCAACAGCACCCGAAACATCAAGTTTGCCGTTAGGTTTTAAAGGAATTTCAACAACGCTGTTTTGTGCATAACCGCGCACATTACCCGTAGAGTCTGCCGACACGGTAATAGCACCCGAAGGACCGCCGCCGTCAATCTTCATTGATATTGAATTATCCTTACCTTTTAGCATATTGCCCATCATAGAAACTGCGGTAAGCATTCTGCCGAGTGCCGCTGTGATAACCGCCGAAGTTTTATGAATCTGCTCGGCCTTTGCTACAATATCGGTACTGTCTACCGCCGATACCATAACCGCGCCTTCGCTTGTTATACATCTTATAAGTTTGCCCATTATTTTACCTTTCTTGTTACAAAAATTGCCCTTTCGCTTGTGGCTTCAAGCGGTTTTTCGGTTCCGTCATCAAAAATTTCCACCAATTGAAGCCCTGCTTTTTGGAGTGCTTTCTCAACCTCTTCCAAAGAATATGCGCGTTCAGAAAACTGTTCACTCTCACGATAGTAGTTTTCGCCGTCTTTTACAAAAAAATCAAGTGAAATATCTACCGTGCAGTTTTTCTCTTTAAACTTATTTGCCCACACACAGTAAACATCCTCAGTTTCGATAACAAAAACATTGTCACCCAAAACATTGCGGTGCTTATACTCGGTATTAAGGTCGAATATAAAAAGGCTGCCCTCTTCTAAAAACAAGGAAACACGGCTTATTGCTTTGCAAAAGTTTCTATAATCGGTTATATGATTCAAACTGTCAAGACAGCACACCGCACCGTCAACCGTGCCGTATAAATCAAGTTCTTGTGCCTTTTGGCAAAGGTATAACACTTCACAGCTGGATTCTGCCGATTTTTCTCTCGCCACAGACAGCATTTCTTGTGACATATCTACACCGATTACTTCTATTCCTGACTCAGCAAAACAGTTCGAAAAACTACCTGTACCGCAAGCCAAATCTAAAAGCAAAGTTGGTTTTTTATCATACTTTTTAAAAAGTTTCAAAAGATATGCCGTGCGTTTTTTATAATCAACATCCAAAGTAAGCCCGTCATAAAACGAAGCAAAATTACCGTACATATTATTTTAACCTTTCAAACGCCAACTCAAACCCCTCATTAATAGAGCGGTTTACACGGCTGATTGTAGCAGTAGAAGCACCTGTTGCCTTTACGATATCATTATAAATCTGCTTTTCGTTAAGCATTTTAGCAACCGCAAAGCGCTGTGCTATTGCCGAAATTTCTTTTGGAGTGCAAGCATCGCTAAAAAACTTGTACAATTCTTCACGGGTTTTGAGTGTTAAAATCGCATCAAACAGCAAATCGTTAAAATTGTTTTTTTCCATAACGGCACCTCTTTTATCAAATATATAAATATTTTAACACATAAAAGCGCTAAAGTCAATTTTAAATCGCTTTATTTTTAATTGAAAAATACGACAAATTATGATATTATATTTATACAGATGAATTAAGTTCAAGGATGTGTTTTAGTGAGTAGCATTAAAATTCTGCATTGTGCGGATATTCACATAGGCGCGGCGGATGCATTTTTAGGTTCCTCTGCCGATTCGCGTATGTTTGAAACCCTTATCACTTTTGAAAACATAATAGATTTAGCGGTACAAAACGAAGTGCAGTTACTTGCCATTGCAGGTGACCTTTTTGATGCACCAACCCCTGATGCTGCATTCGTAAACCCAGTTCTTTCCAAAATAGCATCAGCACCCAATCTCAAGGTGGTATACTGTGCAGGTAATCACGACCCACTTATTGCACAATCCCCCTTTGTTATAAATACACTTCCGCAAAACTTATTTGTATTACCAACAGAAGACACCTGTTTGGTTTTTGACGATATAAAGTCGCGTGTTTACGGCAGGTCGTTTGATTCGGCGCACTTACAAGGGGAAGAAGAATTTTCACTAACTGTTCCGCAAGACGATTATATAAACATTTTGGTACAACATGGTGAACTTAAAAGCGACCTTAATTCTGACTATAATGCCATAACTCCGCGTTTTATAAGAAACAGTGGTATGGATTATATCGCACTCGGTCACGTACATAAGCATACACCCGTCGGAAAACTTGAAAATGTAAGTTTTGCATACTGCGGTTGCCCCGAAGGTCAGGGTTTTGATGAACTTGACGAAAAGGGTGTTTATATGGGCACTGTCGGAAAAGGTAGTGCCGATTTGAAGTTTATCCCCGTAGCGCGCAGAAAACACATTCACGAAAAAATTGATATTACAAATGTAGAAGATATATCTTCTTTTATTTTAGAAACCTTAAAAGATCGCTACCAAAACTTTGGTGACCACCTATATAAAATAGAAATAATAGGAGAAATGGACCCCGACAGCACTATAAACTGTGCCGAACTTTCGGCGCGTCTTTCCACTGCGCTTTATTTTGTGAAAATCAAAGATTCTACCGAGTATAAGATAGACTTTGAAACTCTGGCAAAAGAAACCTCGCTTAAAGGTGTTTTTGTTAAAAAGATGCTTGAAAAACAAGAACAAGCAGAAGATAAAGAAACCGTAAAACGCGCACTTAAAATTGGTCTTAAAGCATTTAGTAACGAGGTGAAATACAATGAAGATTAAGTCACTGCATATAGCCTCATTTGGCGGTATAAAAAACCTTGGTTTAGATTTTGACAGTTGCTTTAATGTGGTTTACGGCGATAACGAAAACGGCAAAACCACCATTATGAATTTTATTAAAATGATGTTTTACGGTAGTGAACGGTCGGGTAAAGAATTCAACAAAAATATCCGTAAAAAGTACACCCCTTGGGACGGCAGTAGTATGGCGGGTAGTATTGATTTTGAAAACAACGGCCGTAATTACCGACTTGAACGAATTTTCGGCAGTTCTAACTCGACTGATAAGGTAACACTTATCGACCAGAATTTAGGTGAACGCGAAACCGTTACGCCAGATATAGGCACAAAACTTTTCGGCCTTACTCTCCCCGCTTTTGAACGCAGTATTTTTATAGGTCAATTCGGCTACCCCGAAAACAACGCATTGGCAGAAGGGGAACTGCAAAGCAAACTTTCCAATATGGCCTTTACCGGTGATGAAACCGTTTCATACGAAGCGGTTAAAAAGAGATTGGAAACCGCAAGGTACGAACTTTCTTCCAAAAGCGGAAAAGCGGGTATTTATGATAAAAACTTAAAACTTTGCTTTGAACTTGAAAAACAACTGGAAGAAGAAAATGCACAACAAGCCACCATAAAATCGGCTAAAGAAAAAGCAGAACAACTTACGGCTTGTATAAAATCATTACAAGAAAAAGCCGATGGCTTAAAGCAACAAATTGATGCGGAAAATGATATTCGCAACGCACAAAAATTAAAAGAATTATTAAGCCTTAAATCTCAACTTGATGCATTAAACCAAACCTTGACTTTGGACAACGGAAAAATTGCAGATGAAATGTTTGTCCGCAAAGTGGAATTTTGCCTTTCTAAAATAGAGAATATTGAGTCAAAAATTGTTGCAAAGCAAAACGAAACCAATGTTTTAGAAAATAATCTTAAACTAGCACTAAACCCCACTAGTGATGCAACCCCCGAAAAGAAAAAGGAATTGGAAGAAAAAATCCAAAACCTGCAAAAAGAAAAAGCGTCAATTGGTGAGAGAATAGAAAAACTGCAAAAATGCGAAAAACCAAAAGCCACTTATATAATATGGTATGTATTGGCGCTGATTTTAGGTGTTTTATCGGCGGTAGCATTTTCATTTACAAATTTGATAGCTTATGCAGGGTTGGGGCTAACCGCTCTTTTGTTTATTTCAGCGATTGCTTTAACCCTGAAAGCCAAAGCCAAGGTTAAATCTCAAAACACCCAACTTTTAAGTTTACAACTTGAAGAAAACCGCATACTTTCACTTATAGCGAGCGAAAACTCCAATCTCAATGCTATAAATACCGCTTTGGGAAGCAGTTCGGCTATGATTAAAAACCAAAAGGAAATAATAAACCAAAACTTTAAAGATATTTCGGCTTGGCAAAACGAAATAAAATCCGAAGAAGAAACTTTATTCACCCTTTTCAAATGCTACAAATCAGTTGATAGCATAGCGGAAGTAAAACACGAATTACAAGGGATAAAAGAAACCGCAATCAAACAAAAAGATTTAAAGCAAAATATTAACTATATTCTGCGTGATGTCGGCAATATTTCTTATACCCAAGCCCAAGAAAAACTTGAAAATCTTAAAACCGATAATGCGGTTGATTTTGAAAAGGTTAAAGCTGATTATGAACTGCTTTTACAACAAATTACCGAGCAAAAAACAACTCTTGCTACCATTGTAAACGAAGTTAAAAACTTAAGTTCCCGCACGGGCGATACCGAAAAAACAAAAACCCAATTATTAGCGCTTAAAGACAACACTTCGAGCCAAAAGGAATATCTTGACAGTTTAGATTTAGCACTTTCGGTTTTAAACGACGCTTATGCAGAAGTTCGTCAAAGCTACAGTTCGGTATTAGAACAAAAGGCAAGTGAAATATTTGGTGCCATTACTGGCGGCAATTATAAAAATATGACCATTTCCAAAACATTTGGCATATCAGTAGAAAAAAGCGATGTCTTTGGTAGCCACGAACTTGACTATCTATCAAGCGGTACAGTTGACCAGGCGTATTTAAGTCTCAGACTAGCCCTTTCGCAACTTATTACAGACAACGAGCAAAAACTACCTGTGATTTTAGATGATGCGTTGGCACAGTATGATGATACCCGTACAAAAACCGCTCTCGGCTTTTTACAAAAATACTCCGAAAACGGACAAATTATAATGTTCACCTGCCATAAATCACTTATAGATTCCGCAAAAGACACAGGCGCAAATTGTATAAATCTTTAAAACAAAAAACGCTCAGGGAATTTTCCCTGAGCGTTTGCTTTTTAATATTAACATTGTGAGTCAGCCACAATACCTTCTTCGATTATGCTATACATAATATTGTAACCAAATGCAGACTCGGTATTTTCTAAGAAAACGGTTTCACAAGAAGCGGTTTCAAAGCTGCCGTCTTCATAAGAAATTTCAACCTCAGTCAATACTGTGTAGCTGCCGTCTTTATTATCGGTAACACTTGAAATTTCGTGGGTGTAGATATTATAACCACGAGGAATTATATAAACATAACCGTCTTTTTCGGTATCACCCAAAAATCCGAAATCGTTATAAATCTTACCATACATATTAAAAATGTAATCACTTAAAACTGCACTGTCTACAAAGCCGTCCGGCGCAGCGTCAATCAAAGCCAACATAGAATCGTTTGCCAATGCACTGTCATTATAGAAAGCATCGTTATAAACAAAATTGTGGTTGAGCATATTCAAAAAACGTGCTTCAAGCACACCGTCGGCAGTATTTGTATTAACAACATTAACAACGTCCATTTTGTCGGCATTAACTGTTGCTTCTTTAACCGCATCGGTTTTTACACACGCAAAAGACAGTACTACGACGCAAACTGTCATAATGAGTGATAACACAATATTTTTACGCATAATACCGCCTCCTTTATTAGTATAGTTTAATTATACACGCCGTGTCCCAAAAATACCAAAAACAATTCAGTTACAAATTATTTCACCTTTGTAATTTTTTAAGTAAAAATGCGGTGTAAAAAATAACATTTTGTAATCTTTTGGTTACTGCTTTGAAATTTTAAATAAATTGAAGCTCTTTGTTTACTGCAAATTGTCTAAATTTATCACTTTTAAATAATTTTATTAGAAAAACTTAAAAAGTTTTAGTTGTATTTACCAAAAAGATGTGTTATACTATTTTTTGTAAAGATATTCACTTAAAGGAGTGCATCAAATTGAAAGATTATTCTCAAAATGCCGTTCGCAATGTAGCCATTTTAGGCCATGGCGGTTCGGGCAAAACAACATTGGCTGACGCTATTCTCTTTTACGGAAAGGCAACCGACCGTATAGGTAAGATTAGTGACAGTACAACGGTTATGGACTTTGATGCCGAAGAAAAGAAAAGAAAAACATCGGTTTCCACTTCGGTTTACTCGCTTGAAATAGCAGACAGTAAACTTAATATTATAGACGCTCCCGGTCTTTTTGACTTTGCAGGCGGTGTGCACGAAGCATTAACAGCAGCCGACAGCGCGATTGTTACAATTTCGGGTAAATCAGGTCTTACAGTAGGCGCTAAACAGGGCTTTGAAAAGGCTCGTGCTTTGGGTAAGAGTGTGGCATTCTTTGTTGGTAAACTCGATTCTTCCCACGCACACTTCTACCGCGTACTTTCGGCTCTTGCCGGTCAATACGGCGCAGTTATTTGTCCTGTTATTGTGCCCTATCTCGAAAACGAACAGGTTAAATGCTACATAAACCTTATCGAAAACAAGGCTTATGCTTGTACAGGTCTTGAAATCAAAGAAATGCGTCTTCCCGTAAGTGAAGAAATCGACAATATGAGAAGTATGCTTTTGGAAGCAATTGCCACCACAGATGAAGGACTTATGGAAAAATACTTTGAGGGTGAAGAATTTACAACCGAAGAAATGCTAACAGGGCTTTCCATAGGTGTTAAAAACGGTGATATTTGCCCCGTTTACAGCGGTGTTCAGCAAAACGGTGACGCCGTACCTATGATGGTTGACAATCTTCTCCAGATTTTACCCGCTACCGATGTTTGCACCTATAAAAATGCCGACGGCGAAGAATGTGCTTTCGACGCATCGGGTAATGCCGCTTTATGCGTTTTCAAAACCATTGCTGACCCGTTTGTTGGAAAGCTTTCCTATTTCAAAGTTTTGTCGGGCGCTATTAAGAACGATATCCGCCTTATAAACAACCGCACAGGCGAAGAAGAACGCCTTTCAAAAATTATGTGGCTCAGGGCTTCCAAACAGGAAGATGCTTCTACTATCACCGCAGGTGACATAGGCGCAGTTGCCAAACTTGGCAATGTATTGACAGGCGATACACTCTCGGTTAAGGGCGATGTTGCTGTTGCCAAGATAGACTTCCCTGCCCCCAACCTTTCGGTTGCGGTTTACCCCAAAGCCAAGGGTGACGAAGAAAAGATTGCCGGCGCATTCAACCGTATGGCCGAAGAAGACCCCACAATCGCTGTTTTCAACGATAAAGAAACTAAGGAACTTATTTTGTCGGCTTTGGGTGAACAGCATATTGATGTTATCGTTTCCCGCTTAAAATCAAAATTCGGTGCAGAAGTTGAACTTAAAAAGCCGAAAATCGCTTACCGCGAAACCATACGTAAGACCGTTCAGGTACAGGGCAGACATAAAAAACAATCGGGCGGTCACGGTCAGTTTGGTGATGTTTGGATTAGGTTTGAACCTTGCGACAGCGATGAATTAGTATTCTGCGAAGAAGTGTTCGGCGGTGCAGTACCCAAAAACTTCTTCCCCGCAGTTGAAAAGGGTCTTCGTGATTCTTGTCAGAAGGGTGTTCTTGCAGGTTACCCGATGGTTGGTCTTAAAGCCACACTTTATGATGGTTCTTACCACCCTGTTGACTCATCCGAAATGTCATTTAAGATGGCGGCATCTATCGCTTATAAAGATGGTATACCACAAGCAAACCCTGTATTGTTAGAGCCTATCGGCACACTTAAAGTTTTGGTTCCCGACGAAATGCTCGGTGATGTTATTGGTGATATCAATAAACGTCGCGGCAGAATTATCGGTATGAACCCTTGTGATAACAAAATGCAGGAAATCATAGGCGAAGTACCGATTGCCGAAATGTCAGATTTCTCAACCGCTATGCGCTCTATAACACAAGGCACCGCAACCTTTAATTTAACATTTGAAAGATACGAAGACGTACCCGCTCAAATAGCGCAAAAGGTTATTGAAGCCGCAAAAGAATAAATATAAACAAAAGAAAAGAAGCCGTATAAACGGCTTCTTTTCTTTTTAAGGGGAGAAAAAATTTTAAACCTAAAAGGTTTTAAAATATACTCTAAGGGTGCGGCTCCCTACCGAGTACAAGTATATAATAAACCAAATTTATTAAGTTTTTATTAACAAATTAAAAAATTATTTTAAAGAATATAAAGTCACGCTTTCGTCAATAATATTTTCGAAAGGATTGATTTTATGAAATACACGCAATACTCCGACAACAAAAAAGGGAGTTCCGCTTTTTATATCATTATTGCTGTTTGTCTTGTAATAATCGGTGTTGCCGCTTGGGTTGCCTTTACAAGCACCGACACAAAACCCGATACTACATCTTCAAAAAATCAACCGGAAAGCAGCATAAATGAATATAGCAGTAGCAACGACTCATATATTAGTAGTGTACCGCAGACACCGTCAAGCGACGGTTCTAACCCTGTTGACCAAGATGTCAAGGGTGAGAAATACACATCTTCAAAGGTCACAACCAAAAAGCCGAAATCATACACTATGCCTGTAAACGGCGACATTTTAAAAGATTTTAGCCTTAAAACCTTACAATTTTCTGCAACCTATAACGATATGCGCATACATGCGGCGGTGGATATCGCTTGCTCGGAGGGCACATTTGTAAGCAGTGTGACCGACGGCAAAATTCAAAGTATTGAACAAACTGCCGACTATGGCAAGTGTGTGACAATCGACCACGGTGACGGTCTTGTTATTAAATACTGCGGTCTTAAAAATATTGTGGTAGAAAAAGATACACCTATAAAAATGGGTGACCGCATAGGCGCTGTTACTACTATCCCCTGTGAATGTTCAGACCAAAGCCATATTCACATTGAAGTTTACGAAAACGGAAAAGCAGTTTCGCTTTTAAAGTTTTTTGAATAAGGTGACAAATTCAAGTCTTGTCACCCCAAGTTCATAACCAACCTTAAACGCGAGGTTGAAATTGCAAAAAAGAAGAGCCTCAACTACGCGAATCGCGTGTCGAGGTTCTCGACTGCCCTCGGAAAATTTATCGTTTAGGGGCGACCAAAAAACCGTCTTTTAAGGCGGTTTTTTCTTATATTGACAAAATTAGACAAAAGTTTTAAAATATAAGTAGTTTATTTTAAAGGTGGGTTTATGTGAAATACGCTATTTTATACAACCCTTATTCACACGGGGGTAAAGGACTCGATATTGCTAAGGAAATCGAGCCGCTTATGGGCAACCACGATTATACATATTTTGACCTTACTACTATTGAAAATCTTAATGATTTTGTCGCAAATACCGCGCCTGTCACCGATATAATACTCACAGGCGGTGACGGCAGTCTAAACAGTTTTGTAAATAGTGTTGAAACCGACAAAAATATTTACTTTTTCGCATCGGGCAACGGTAACGATTTTGCCCGTGATATTGGCTTGAAAAAACACACAAAACCTATTATTATAAACGATTACATAAAAAATCTCCCCACCGCTAATATCAAGGGTAAAACCTATAAATTTTTAAATTGCATAGGCTCAGGTATGGACGGTTACTGCTGCGGTGAGGTTGAGCGCGTACGCAACCAACTTAATAAAAAAGGCAACTATCTTTTTGCCGCAATCAAAGCCTTGCTTTATGCTTATAAACCCTGCACCGCAACCGTTATTGCCGACGGTAAAGAATATATTTTCAAAAACACCTGGTTAGTTCCCACTATGAACGGCAGATTTTTCGGCGGCGGTTTTATGGCAGCGCCCAAGCAAGACCGTAAAAACCCAGACGGCACTATTTCACTTGTAGCTATGCACAGCCGTAATTTCTTTAAAATTGTTATTGCCCTTTTGTTACTTATGAAAGGCAAACATACCAAAATGAAAAGTATGATTAAAGTTATAGAAGGCCACGAATTTTCGGTAAAACTTGATAAAAGCGCCACCTTGCAAATCGACGGCGAAACTATTCCCGATGTTATAGAGTACACGGTTTCTTCTGCTAAAATGAAAGTTACAAAATAATTCAAACCACAGGCATCAAAAGATGCCTGTTTTTTATGCAAAAATAACTTTTCTATTGACTTTTTTGTAAATATAAGTATAATATAATTGAAAAGTGTCTTAAATAAGACAGTTTAGGGGGTGCGGTTTGAACTATTCTGATTTATTCCTTTTCAAAGGGCTTGAAAACAGCCAAATAGAGGAACTGCATCTAAATGATGTCACCCACTTTAAAAAAGGTGATATTATTTATTCCGATACGGTTTTTAATAATGCAATCGGGTTTATAATAGAAGGCAGTGCCGTTGCGGTTTCTAACAACCATAACGAAACCTTTTTAAAAACCTTCACACAAAATATGTGTTTCGGTGCGGCGGCGGTATTTGGCGGTGACAAAAACTATGTTAGCACCATTACCGCAAAAAGTGACTGCCAAATTTTATTTATAACCGAAAAAGAATTACAAAGCATTTTTGAAAAATTCCCCCAAACTGCTATAAATTATATAACATTTTTATCCGATAAGGTGCGTTTTTTAAATAATAAACTATGCGTAATCTCTTGTTTGAGCGCCGAAGATACGGTACTTACCTATCTGTCGAACGTAAAAGACAACGATGGTTACGCTCAAATTCCTAAAAATATGACCTTGTTTGCTAAAATGTTAGGTCTTAGCCGCGCAAGTCTTTACCGCGCACTTGACATTTTGATGCAAAACGGCAGTATTTTAAAGGAAAATAATAAATATAAGGTGATAAAAAATGAAAAAACTAATTAGTATCCTATTAGCCCTCGTATTACTTTTATCTCTTACCGCTTGCGGTGTTGATGTAAAAGAAGTAAAAGCAAATGTTTACGGTATTGCAGGTCCTACAGGTGTTGGTCTTGCAAATCTTATGAAAGATGCCAAAGACGGCAAAGGCAGTCTTGATTACAATATGCAGTTAGCCGCTTCCAATGACGAAATTGTGGCTAAAATCACAAACAAGGAAGCCGATATTGCGGCAGTTGCTACCAACCTGGCTTCTACCCTTTACAATAAAACCAATGGCGGTGTTGTTGTACTTGCCGTTAACACTTTAGGTGTACTCAATGTGGTTGCCAAGGGTGTACAAGTGCCCACAATCGCCAGTCTTATGGGCAAAACTATTTATACAACAGGTCAGGGCGCAAACCCCGAATATATAATTAACAATGTACTTAAAAACAATGGGCTTAAAGTTGGCAAAGATGTTAAGGTAGAATTTGTTTCACAACCGCAGGAACTCGTTTCTAAGGTTGTAACCAATGAAAAAGCAATCGTTATTGCTCCCCAACCTGTTGCTACCGCGATTACCGTAAAAGATAAAAAAGCTAAAATTTTAATAAACATAAACGACGAATGGGAAAAATTTAACGATACAAAACTTGTAATGGGTTGCGTTATTGCCCGTAAAGAGTTTGTAGAACAAAACCCCGAAGCAGTAGAAGCATTTTTGGAAGATTACAAGGCATCTATTGAAAAAACAAATAAGGATATCGACGGCACTGCCGCATTATGCGAAGAATTTGGCATTGTTACCCCTGCCGCCGTTGCTAAAAAAGCAATCCCCTTGTGCAACATAGTGTATGAAGACGGAGAAGAATTAAAAACCGACCTTTCTGCTTATCTTGAGTTTTTGTATAAACAAAATCCAAAGAGCATAGGCGGAAAATTACCTGCCGATGATTTCTACTATGGCAAATAAAATTTTTAAAAAAATTGCCATACTGCTCCTTTGGGTTGCAGTATGGCAAATTTGCTCTATGCTTGTAGCGCAAGAACTTTTAATTCCGTCTCCATTAAGTACTTTAAAAGCATTATACAATTTGGCGCAAACCAAACAATTTTATATTTCGGTAGCAACTTCGCTCATGCGTATTTGTGTAGGGTTTAATTTAGGTGTTGTTACGGGCTTTTTATTTGGTATTTTATCGGCAAAGAGCACACTTTTCAAAGACTTTACTTCACCCATCATTCAACTTACCAAAGCCGTGCCCGTGGCTTCGTTTATTATTCTTGCGTTTTTCTGGTTTGAAAGTAATTATCTTCCCATATTTATTGCTTTTCTTATGGTGCTACCTATAATATGGTCATCAACCGAAACCGCCCTTTTGGGTATAGACAATAAATATATAGAAATGGGCAAGGTATTTAAACTTTCAAATGCGGATATATTTTTCAAAATCAAACTACCTCTTATATTCCCCACTTTTATAAGTTCATCTTTAACCGCATTAGGCTTTGCGTGGAAATCGGGTATTGCGGCGGAAGTTATATCTAAACCTGCAGCTTCCATAGGCAATATGTTAGAGCGTTCTAAAACGCATTTAGAAATATCTGAAGTTTTTGCCCTAACAGCCGTGGTGGCTTTACTATCCCTACTTTTGGAAGTAGTCCTAAAAAAAGCATTTAGGAGGTATAACTATGTTAAAGATAGATAATATCTCCTTTGCATACGGTGAAAATACCATTTTAAAAGATTTTTCGCTTGATATTGCACAGAATGAAAAAATTTGGCTTTACGGTGAGAGTGGTTGCGGCAAAACCACGCTTTTAAAACTCATATTAGGGCTTTTAAAACCGCAAAAAGGCAGTGTTATAAACATAACAGGTGCAAAGCCGTCGGTAGTTTTTCAAGAAGACCGTCTACTCCCCTTTAAAACCGCATTGCAGAATATTTTGCTTGTAAAAGACGACCCACAAAAAGCAATCGAAAACCTTTCGGCGCTCGGGCTTTCGGATTATATTAACGCCCCCGTAAGCGAGCTTTCGGGTGGTATGTGCCGTCGTGTAGCAATCGCACGAGCACTGACTGCAGATTTTGATTTTTTGGTTTTAGACGAGCCGTTTACAGGTCTTGATAAAGAAAATATTCAAAAAGCAGTCGAACAAATTTTAAGGGTGGCACAGGGTAAAACCATTATTCTTGTAACGCATTCTAAGGAAGAAGCCGAACTATTAGACGCAACACAAATAAAATTATAACAAAGCGGTAGTTTAAAACTACCGCTTTTTAAATTATAGTTTATCGTGGAGTAAATTGTATCGTCAGGAAGCCTTCCCCTTGAGGGGAAGGGGGACCGCGATAGCGGTGGATGAGGTGGGAAACGCTATAAGATAATAGAAATTCACACCTCATCCGTCACTTCGTGACACCTTCTCCTCGAGGAGAAGGCTTTGGTTTGTACGTTTCTTTTACCCCCTACAAACTATAATTTACTACCTAAATCATTGACAACAAACATTGTTTGTACTATAATTTTATATTATATAAGTGAGAGATATTATAAAAATTCAAAACTTGCGCGGAAAACGCATTTTTTAGAGCCGCGCTTGAAATCAACTAATAGGAGTAATTTTAATGAAAATAGCAATCTTAGGCTACGGCAACTTAGGCCGCGGAGTAGAAGCCGCAATTAAGCAAAACCCTGATACAGAACTTTTTGCGGTTTTTACCCGCAGAAATCCCGATACTGTAAAAATTCACACTGAAAACGCAAAGGTTTTGCATATCGACAATATTTTAGATTATAAGACCCAAATTGATGTTCTTATAATCTGCGGTGGCAGTGCTACCGACCTACCTGTCCAAACCCCCGAATATGTAAAATACTTTAATGTTATAGACAGTTTTGATACCCACGCAAAAATACCCGAACATTTTGAGAATGTTGATAAAAACGCTCAGCAAAGCGGTAAAATCGGCATTATATCAGTGGGTTGGGACCCAGGTATGTTTTCTCTCTCCCGTCTTTATGCTAATGCAATTTTACCTGACGGTCAAGATTATACATTTTGGGGAAAAGGTGTCAGCCAAGGCCATTCAGATGCTATTCGTCGTATAGAGGGTGTTATTGATGCACGTCAGTACACAATACCCGTACCATCAGCAATTGAATCTGTAAAAAACGGTGAATCACCCTCACTTACCACCCGCCAAAAGCACACACGTGAATGCTTTGTGGTTGCAAGTGACGGTGCCGACAAAGCACGAATTGAAAAAGAAATTGTTACTATGCCAAACTACTTTGCCGATTACGACACCACCGTGCATTTCATAACAATGGAAGAAATGAAGCGCGACCACCAAGGTCTTCCCCACGGCGGTACTGTTATTCGAAGTGGTAAAACAGGGTTTGATAACCAAAACAGCGCTATAATTGAATATAATCTCAAACTTGACTCCAACCCCGAATTTACCTCAAGTGTACTTGTAGCCTACGCCCGTGCGGCATATAGACTTTGCCTAAAAGGTGAAAAGGGCTGCAAGACTGTATTTGATATCCCCCCCGCCCTTTTATCGGCAGACACACCCGAAAATTTAAGAAAGAAATTGTTATAAAAATTCAAAAACACCGTAGTTTCATAATAGAAACTACGGTGTTTTTATTAAAACTTCAAAGTCTGTTCTTTATTCGTAGGTACGTATTGTCTGTACTTAACACCTGCTGTGTCGAACATACGCTTTGCCGCTCTTGTACTGTCGGTACTAGCGTACTTATCGTCTTTATAAACAATTTCCTTAATGCCCGACTGGATAATAGCCTTTGCACACTCGTTGCAAGGAAATAAGGTTACATAAACCGTACAACCGCGAACATTACCGCCAGCGCAATTGAGAATAGCATTAAACTCGGCATGGCAAACATAAAGATATTTCGAATCGAAAGGATTACCCTCGCGCTCCCAAGGATATTCGTCATCACTGCAACAGCGCGGCATACCATTATAGCCCATAGACAAAATACGCTTGTCGTCATTTACGATACAAGCCCCAACCTGTGTTGATGGGTCTTTACTGCGCATAGCCGAAAGCATAGCAATACCCATAAAATATTCATCCCAAGTAAGATAATCTTCTCTTTTCATTTATGTCACCTCTAATATAATATTATACTTTTTTGTCACATTTTGCAATCTTTATTTTAATTTAATCAATTGCCATAATGATTGAAACCAATTCTTCGGGCGTTTGTGCCAGATAATCTGCGCCATTTTGAAGCAATTCTTCCTTTGTTCTGAAGCCCCAAAGCACACCAACCGCCACGCAATCTGCGTTTTTAGCGGTTGCCATATCCATACCCGAATCGCCCACAAAGGCACATTCGCACGGCTTTACGCCTAAACTTTTTATAATTTTGAGTGTAAGGGTTGGGTCAGGCTTTAAAGGATACTCTTCACGTTTGCCAAAAACCGCCGAGAAATTACAAGTAAGCAATTTCTCTACCACTTTTACCGCCATCTCGTCAACCTTGTTAGAAAGCACTGCCATTTTAAGACCCGTTTTTTCAAACTGCTCTAAACATTGCGGTATACCGTCATAAGGTGTTGTTTTGTCAAGATAATGCAATCTATAATGCTTTATAAATGCTTTGTAAACATTTTTATGTAGTTCTTTAGTTAACTTTTGCGGATCGATTGCCCGTTCTATAAGTTTAGGTACACCGTCACCCACGAGGTAATTAAACTCATTATATTTTCTTTCAGGCAAACCGTACTGCTTCAAAGCAAAATTGGTGCTATCACACAAATCGCCCAAAGAATTAACCAATGTACCATCTAAATCAAAAATAACGGCCTTTATCATAATGCCTCCCAAGATATACAAAAAGACCCTGAGCATCACTCAGGGTTTGTTTGTAAGAAATATTAGATAGCTCTGGTAACTTTACCGGAACGCAAACAACGGGTGCAAACATTGATACGACGGGGGGTGCCGTTAACGATTGCTTTTACCTTCTTTACGTTGGGTTTCCATGTTCTGTTAGAACGTCTGTGTGAGTGAGAAACCTTTATACCGAAAGCAATTTCTTTACTGCAGATATCACATTTAGCCATGGTCTGCACCTCCTTCTTTTTTGTCAGTCAATCTAACTGACCGCATAGCAAAATATATAATATCACATCTGATACCAAAAATCAAGTGTTTTTTTATATTTTTTTAATGCTCACTTCTTGATGGCCTATTCATAAGATTTACAACAGATTTTTCAACATTTCCGCCCATATACAAAACATTATAACATTCGCTTATTATAGGCAACTCTACTTTATACTTACGACTTAATTCATAAGCCATTTTTGCGGCATAATAACCCTCTACTGTGCCTACCTCTTGCAAAGCATCCGAAACTGCCATGCCGCTTCCTACCTTATAACCAAAGCGGTTGTTACGGCTATGACGCGAGGTACAGGTAACAACCAAATCGCCAATACCCGTAAGCCCTGCAAAGGTATATTCCTTAGCGCCCATACAAACACCAAGTCTTGTCATTTCAGCCAAGCCGCGTGTTATAAGCGCCGCCTTGGTGTTGTCGCCAAGTCCCAAGCCGTCACAAAAACCTGCCGCAATAGCAATAACATTCTTTAAAGCACCGCCAAGTTCTACACCGATAAGGTCGGTCGAGGTGTAAACCCTTAAATTTTCACTTGACATAATATCTTGCACAACTTGCGATGCCGCAAGTGAATGTGAAGTAGCAACAATTGATGTAGGTATATTACGAGCAACCTCTTCTGCATGAGACGGACCCGACAAAACTACCACCGTAGCGTCAGGCAGTTCTTCGCTTATTACATCAGATAAAAACTTCAGACTGCTGTTTTCAAAACCTTTTGAAACGTTTACGATTATACCATCTGTCTTGTACTGCGCCAATTTATGAGCTACTTCACGCACAGCAATAGACGGTGTGGCGATAATAGTTATATTGTCACCCTTTACCACAGATAAATCAGTTGTAATTTCTATTCCTTGCGGTAAATATATGCCATTTAAAAGTTTTTCGTTTGTACGCTCGGTTTTTAGTATATTAACTTCATCTTCAAAAGGCGACCACAATGTCACCTCATTAAGATTTTGGAATGCTGAAATTGCCAAAGCCATTCCCCATCCGCCCGAGCCTAAAACTGTAATTTTAGCCATTTACTTTCCTCCGAGTTTTACCTTAGACTCTGTACCTGCCATTAAACGCTCGATATTAGATTTATGCTTTACAATTACCAAAGTGCCCATAGCCAAACTTAAAATAATCTGCGGCCATATTACAGGCACTGCGGCATCCGACAATGTTATTATTATAGCACTCAATACAACAGCAACGGCACCGAAAACAGAGCCCAAAGAAACATATTTAGAAATTAGCAATGTTATGCCCCAAGTAGAAATACCGATTACCATAGCCCACGGGCAACAAACAATAAATATACCTACGCTTATAGCAACACCTTTACCTCCTTTAAAATCAAAGAAAAATGGAAAAACATGTCCGAGCATACAAGCAAGACCGCAAAGATATGCGCCTACTGCCGGATACGATAGGTCGGTATGCAACTGACTGTTTATATATTCAAATACATACTGACCCATATAACAGGCAAGAAACCCTTTTAACACATCACAAACAAAGGTCAAAGCGCCAGGCAAAAAACCTGCATTACGCATAACATTTGTAGTACCTGCGTTACCGCTACCCATATCTCTGACATCTTTTTTCAGAAAAGCCTTTGCAAAAATAACGGCAAAGTTTATACTACCAATCAAATAGGCGGCAAAAGCCGTAACAATTACAGTCATAATCATTATTTATCGCCTCTTTCACGAATTACAAACCTTACAGGTGTTCCCTCTAAGCCAAAGGTTGAGCGTATTTGATTTTCCAAATAACGCTGATAAGAAAAATGGAACAATTCAGCATTATTACAAAAGCACACAAATGTGGGCGGTTTTGTAGAAGCCTGTGTCATATAATAAATCTTAAGTCGTTTACCTTTATCAGACGGCGGTTGTACACGCGCAGTAGCCTCCGCCAAAATATCGTTAAGTTTACCCGTGGATATGCGCATGGTATTTTGTTCGTTTACATATTTTATAAGACTGAAAAGCCTGTCAACACGCTGGCCTGTTTTCGCAGAAATGAAAATAATAGGCGCATAAGGCATAAACGAAAAATCATTCATAAGGCTTTTGCGGTAACTGTCCATTGTTTTGCCGTCTTTCTCAACTGCGTCCCACTTGTTAACCGCTATAATACAAGCCTTGCCTTCTTCAAGTGCCAAACCTGCCACCTTAGAGTCCTGCTCGGTAAAGCCATCTTTACCATCTATCATAATAACGCACACATCGGCGCGTTCAATAGCCATTTTAGCGCGAAGTACGCTATATTTTTCAATCTTATCGTCAACTTTACTTTTACGGCGAAGACCTGCTGTATCTATAAAGTTATAGGTAACACCGTCACGCTCAATCTTAGTATCAATAGCATCACGCGTGGTACCTGCAATATTAGAAACTATAACCCTTTCTTCACCTGCGATTTGGTTTACAAGTGAAGACTTACCTGCATTAGGTTTGCCGATTATAGCAACGTTTATAATATCTTCGTCCTCTGCTTCAAACTCACTTTCGGGGATATTCTCTATAACTGCATCCAATAAGTCCCCCGTACCGTGACCATGTACCGAAGAAACCGCTATAGGCTCACCCAGTCCTAAATTATAAAATTCATAAAACTCTAGCGGAGTATCACCAATATTATCACATTTATTAACACACAAAACAATGGGCTTACCACTTTTTTGAAGCATTGAAGCCACATCCATATCAGCAGCAGTTACACCGCTTTTTAAATCGGTCACCAAAATTATAACCGAAGCGGTATCAATCGCCAACTGTGCTTGTGAGCGCATACTTTTAAGAATAATATCGTCGGTTTTAGGCTCAATACCGCCCGTATCAACAAACATCATCTTTTTACCCAGCCACTCGCCGTCACCGTAAATGCGGTCACGCGTAACGCCCGGTGTATCATCCACAATAGAAAGTCGTTTGCCTATTATTTTATTAAAAAGAGTAGATTTACCTACATTTGGTCTGCCCACTACGGCAACAATAGGTTTTGCCATAATTTTCTCCTTTTAAATTTCTTCACCCGAAATTTTACTTACAAGGTCGTACCCGTCAACCTCAACTATCGTAACAGGTACTCCTAATTCTTTTGCTAATTCTTCTACGGTTATGCTGTCTAAAAACATATCTCGTTCACTTCTGAGCATTACAGTGGGAATAAGCAACTCATCCCCTAACTCCTTACCGCTTAATTGCTTTATAATATCGGTAGCGGTCACAAGTCCTGCAACTGTTATAGAAGACCCAAAATAATCATTCTCAATTGCATATACCCGACACTCTAAATTATCCCATTTTTTAAGCGCTTTGTCAACTATTTCCCTAATAAGCGGATAAGCCGACACACCTGTCACAAGAGAGACTTTCCTTTTATTTTCAATTTCATAGTCACAAAGCGAAAATGCCTCGTCCGCTTCGCTTTTAAGCAAAGACCACAATCCCACACCGTTTTCAAGTTGTAAAAACTCGCCATAATACTCGGCAGAGGGCATCTGACGTTTTGCCAACAAATAAAACTCATCCGAGGCATAACACCGTCTATTACCGTATTTTTCCAAAGTTTCATTACCAAAACCATCTATAATATCAATGGTTTTTTGAGCGCGTTCTTCATCAAAAGATTGAATCTTCGGTAAATCTTCTCGGTGTTTTGTGAGTCCCACAGGAACAGCGGCAATACACTCTACATTCTCGAGTGCGGTTAAATCACTTAACGAGCGTTCAAGTTCTTTACCGTCATTCATATCAGGTACCAAAACTAACTGACAGTTAATTTTTATACCTGCATCATTAAAACGTTTTATAAGTTCGAGCACTTTACCTGCGTTTTTATTACGCATCATTTTAACCCTTAGTTCAGGGTTGGTGGTGTGCACCGATATATTTATAGGACTTATGTGCATTTTAATTATGCGCTCAACCTCGTGCTCGGTAATATTGGTGAGAGTAATATAATTACCGAAAAGGAACGAAAGGCGTGAATCATCATCCTTAAAATAAAGGCTGTCGCGCATACCTTTTGGCAACTGGTCAATAAAGCAAAATACACATTTATTAAGACAGGAATGTTGTTTATCCATAAGATAGGTCTGGAAGCCGAGTCCTAATTCGTCTTCTTCGCGCTTTTTAACCTTTTTATGCTTTATTTTGCCCTTTTCGTTTATAAATTCCACCAAAATTTTTTCGCCGTTCTGGTAAAAGCGGTAATCGAGCACATCCATAATTTCATTACCGTTGAGTTTAAGCAATGTAAAGCCGCTTTTAAGCCCTACCTTATATGCAGGACTGCCCTTTTCTACAGAATCTATTATTACAGACATACTCTACCCTCCTTTATAATTAGAAAAAAATCAGAGAAGGAATACTCCCTCTCTGATTGCGTTTATCTTGCGAATTATTCGGAAATTGCTACAACTTCACGGTCGTTATACTTACCGCAAGCAGCGCAAAGTCTGTGAGGGCGCTTATAAGCACCGCAAGCGCACTTTACTAATGTGGGAGCGCTTATCTTCCAAACGTTATTTCTTCTTTTATCTCTTCTTGCTTTTGAATGTTTTCTCTTTGGTACTGCCATTATGGCACCTCCTTAAATCAATTATCAAAATTAAGTTTCTAGTAATTGTGCAAGTACAGAAAGTCTCGGGTCGATTTCCTTTGTGGGGCAATCGCACTTTCCGTCGTTAAGGTCTTTACCGCACTTAGAACAAACGCCTTTGCAGTCCTCACGACACAGATGCTTCATCGGAAGATTTACCACCGTTTCGGTGTAAATAAAATCATCCACATCCAGTTTCATATCGGGAACTAAGAGGATAGTGTCGCTGTCCTCCCCCTCGATAGAGGTGGCCAAGATTTTATCAACCTCTATTTTTACAACCGCCGCAGTTGGTTTGCCACAACGGTCGCAAGGAGCAGAAAACTCGAACACAATTTGTGCGAGAAACCTTATAAGACTTGCTTTGTTGGAAATTGTACCTTTGATGCTAACGGGCTTTTTGAGCGGAAAGAGTCCCGAATGTTCAAAGTCTGACATGTCCAACGAATAGTCCAATGGGAGAGAAGAATTTTCATTAACAAATATACTTTTTAAATCAATAATCATACTTCCACTCCTAATGTCACAATGACTATTATATATATTATAATCTCATTTGTCAAGCACTTTCTTTACAAATTACAAAAAAATACGGGCGGCTTTTGCCACCCGTTAAAATGATTAATTGCAAACTTCTGCGATATCGAAAAGTTTCTTGGGTAATTCGTCTTTATCAGCCGAAACTGTGAAGATAAATTCAACATCGTCAATCTTAGCAATTCTTTCAAAGAAAGTGCAGAGTTCATCATAATCGCGTGTGCCGATTCTAAGAGTTGCATCACCAAAAATGTGTGTAACGTCATGATTGCCCGATTTGATACCGGCTACCATACCGTAATATTCGCCATAACCAGAAATGCCGTATGCATCAGCATCGATAAGACGTGCTTTATGAGTAACAGAATAGGTCAAGGTGTCGCCTTTTTCTATGCAAACTACGTTGCCAAGACTTACTTTGGCAGCCTCGTTTACCATGTCAACCAATAACTTGGTCTTGCCTGAACCTTTTCTTCCGATAATGATTTTAATCATTTGTATCACTCCTTCTTATTTTAACTGCATATAGCAGTAATTTCTAAAATTATTTATTTAAGCGTTTTTCAAGCTCTGCTTTTTGTGCTTCGTAACCTGGTTTACCGAGTAATGCAAACATATTTTTCTTATAGCTTTCAACACCGGGTTGGTCAAACGGATTTACACCCAACATATAACCCGATATCGCACAAGCCTTTTCAAAGAAATAAATAAGTCTGCCAAGGTTTTCTTCGTCAGGTTTATCAACACTAATAACAAGATTTGGAACCTGACCGTCGGTATGTGCCAAAACAGTACCTTCAAAAGCCTTCTCATTCACAAACGCCATTGGCTTGCCTGCTAAGAAGTTAAGACCGTCACCGTCGTCGGCTTCTTTTTCAATTATAACGTCCTTGTCAGTTTCCGAGAAGGTAACAACAGTTTCAAAAAGAATTCTTGCACCATCCTGAACATATTGGCCCATAGAGTGCAAATCGGTCGAGAATGTAACTGCCGCGGGGAAAAGACCTTTGTTGTCTTTGCCTTCGCTTTCGCCGAAAAGTTGCTTAAACCACTCTGCCATCATAGTAAAGCGTGGCTCGTAACTTACAAGCAACTCTATAGCCTTACCCTTGCGGTAAAAAGCATTTCTGAGAGCCGCATAGGTATAACAATCGTTATTTTGAAGTTTCGCATATTCTTTTGAAGCCTCACGCGCACCAAACATCAATGCATCAATATCTGCACCTGCGGCAGCAATAGGTAAAAGACCTACTGCTGTAAGCACCGAGAAACGGCCGCCTACATCATCGGGTACTACAAAACATTCATAGCCCTTGCTATCTGCCAACTGTTTCAAAGTGCCCTTTGCCTTATCGGTTGTGCAGTATATACGCTTTGCGGCTTCACTTTCGCCGTATTTTTCTTCTAAATATTTGCGAAGCACACGGAATGCGATTGCAGGTTCGGTAGTAGTGCCCGATTTAGAAATAATATTAACCGAAACACGTTTACCCTCGCAAAGTTTTAAAATATCATCAAGATAAGAACCGCTGATATTATTACCTGCGAAATAAATCTTGGGACCATTTGCCAAATCGTTATAAAACGGACCTTTCAAAAACTCGATAGCCGCTCTCGCGCCTAAATATGAGCCGCCGATACCAATAACTATTAAAACATCAGTATCTTCTTTAATCTTTTGAGCCGCTTTCTTTATGCGGTCAAACTCTTCTTTGTCATAATCAGTAGGAAGATTAACCCAACCGAGAAAATCGTTACCTAAACCATTTTTTGCCTCTACCATTTTGTGAGCCGCTTCTACTTGAGCCTGTAACCCTAAAAGGTCATTTTCGCGTAAAAAAGGCTCTGCAAATGATGAATTAAACTTAATTGCCATTGAATTTCACCTGTGTATAATTTCTTTACATCTATTGTACAATATTTCACAAGATTTTTCAAGTAAAAATACACATATTTATAAAAAAGTTTACAAAGTAAGTATACCTTCCAAAATCCAACGCATCGTAACCCATAAAGTCAATTTTTCCACATCCTCATTAGCCGTTATGGGGAGTTTACCTATCTGCTCACCCGAACTGTAAATATTAACATAGCCCAATACATCATCTTTCTTAATCGGGGCTTTAATATTCTTGTTCAAAATAGTTTCCCTTGTAATCTCACCTTTGGAATTTTTGGGAAGCAAAACATTTACCTTGCCCTTGCAACTAACACCCACCGTTTTTTCTACACCGTTTTGCAATGGTACGCTTTCCTCTGCCAACTCACCCAAAATTTCTTTGAAACTGTAATTTGCAAAACCGTAATCTAACAGCTTTTTAGCGCCCGAAAAGCTGTCGTCACTGCTATCCCCTGCCAAAACCACCGCTACAAGTTCCATACCGTCACGCTCAGCAGTCGCCGAAAGGCAATACTTGGCTTTACTTGTAGTGCCCGTTTTAAGCCCTGTTGTACCCTTATAAAATCTCACAAGTTTATTAGTATTTACAAGTTCGCTTTCACCGTTTCGCAAACTATCCATCCATACAGTAGAATATTTTTTAATAAGCGGATATTTTATAAGCGCGGCAGACATCAAAGCCACATCGTGAGCCGATGTGTAGTGTTCATCCGCATCAAGGCCTGTGCAGTTTACAAAGTGTGTATTATTCATACCGAGCGCTTTTGCGCGTTCGTTCATAAGTTCTACAAAACCTTCTTCACTGCCGGCAATCGCTTCGCCCAAAGCCACACATGCATCATTAGCCGAAGCAATAACAGTGGCTTTCAGCAGTTCATCCACCGTCATACCCTCGCCCGGCTCAAGCCAAATCTGACTACCACCCATACTACAGGCGTGTTCTGATGCATAAACTACCGTTTCAAGCGCCAAGTCACCACGCTTTATTGCTTCCATTACAAGCAGTAAAGGCATTATTTTTGTAATAGAAGCAGGCGGTAATTTTTCGTCAGCATTTTGTTCATATAAAATCTTGCCGGTATATGGCTCTAAAAGTATCGCCGATTTAGCCTTTATATCAAGTTTTCCGCCTATTTCGGTTTTTGTTTCTGCATTAGCCTCAGCAAAGGGTTTATCAATATCGGTTATATCACACTCACTTGAAACAGTTTTTGCTGAAACACCCATACCAAAAAATAAAGAAAAAATTAAAAATAAACTCAAAAATTTCTTCAAAAAAAGCACATCCCTTTATACTAATCTATAAAAGGATATGCCTTTAAAAACTATTCTATTCCACCGATTATGGTGCCGCCACCTACGACGATATCACCATCGTAAAATACTGCCGCCTGTCCCGCGCTCGGCGCTCTTTGCGGTGTTTCAAATTCCACCAAAACTTCTCCATTTTCAAGCGGTTTTATTAAAGCAGGCTGTTCTTTCTGACTGTAACGCAGTTTGGCAGTGACTTTCATTTCATTATCCAAAATATCAAACGGAATGAAATTAGTGTCGCCCACTAAAACTTTCTTGTAAAACAAAAATTTCTCATCGCCCAACACAACGGTGTTGTCTTGAGCATTTTTAGAAATAACAAATGCGGGTTTGCCAAGCGCTATGCCAAGACCTTTACGCTGACCTATTGTATAATGTATAACACCGTTATGCTCACCAATTTTTTGACCATCTCTATTCAGATAATCGCCTTTTTGTGAAATATAATTTGCCGTTCTTTCAATAAAAGAAGCATAATCGCCGTCGGGCACAAAGCATATATCCTGACTGTCTTTCTTTTTGGCATTTACAAGTTTATTTTGTTCTGCAAACTCGCGCACCTGTACTTTAGAAAGTGAGCCTAACGGAAATTCCGACTTTGACAATTGTTCTTGTGTAAGGCAATAAAGCACATAAGTTTGGTCCTTTGTCACATCTTCCGCCTTGCAAAGTAAATATCTACCACTATCATCTTTACGAATTTGTGCATAATGACCTGTCGCAATTTTATGGTAGCCATACTCCTGCGCTAAATCAAGCATTTTACCAAACTTTATATACTTATTACAAACTATACAAGGGTTGGGTGTTCTGCCGTTTATATACTCGTTTATAAAGTTATCTATAACCTTTTGCTTAAAATCTATTTTAAGTTCGGCAGAAAAATGCTCTATACCCAATTTGTCGCAAACGGCTTTTGCGTCGGCAATATTATTTACATCAAAACTGTCATTAAGATTAAGGGTTACGCCGCCCACGGTGAAGCCTTGTTGTTTTAACAAAGCGGCACATACAGACGAATCTACACCGCCGCTCATACCAACCAAAATCTTTTCCAATTTATACTCCTTTTAGAAAAAGAGCCGATTTTCACCGACCCTTTTTACTTTAATATTATTAAATAGCTGTGATATCAGCCAAAAGGCAAAGATTATCTTCAAGCTCCTTTGTCATATTAAGCGCTTCATAAATATCATAATCTACAACCTTGCCGAGTTTGTAAGCAACAACACGATTGCCTATGCCTTCTTTTAAAAGTTGTACTGCTTCATAACCCATTTGGGTAGCAATGAGACGGTCACGAAGAGTAGGACTGCCACCGCGTTGAACGTGACCCAAAATTGTACCGCGGCTTTCAATGCCTGTTGCGGCTTCAATTTTTTCAGCCATTTGTGTTACACCGCCAACACCTTCCGCCACAACCACGATAAAATGTTTTTTGCCCATTTTTTGGGTTTCTTTAATCTTTTCAATAACAGCATCCAAATCGTTTTCGCGTTCAGGCACCATAACCGCCAAAGCACCTACACCAATAGCGGTACGAAGCGCTATATGACCTGCGTGTCTGCCCATAACCTCAACAACCGAGCAACGCTCGTGGGAGTCACAGGTATCACGAAGACGGTCAACCATCTGAATAACGGTGTTCATAGCAGTATCAAAACCTATTGTATATTCGGTCGAAGAAATATCATTATCAATAGTAGCGGGAATGCCAACACAAGGGATACCTGCCAAAGACAAATCTCTAGCCCCGCGGAAAGAACCGTCACCGCCGATTACAACGATACCCTCTATTCCGTGCTTTTTACAGTTTTCTACCGCTTCCTTTATGCCCTCTTCAGTCTTAAATTTGGGGCTACGTGCGCTATAAAGCATAGTACCGCCAAGTTGAATAATACCTGAAACCGCACGTGAATCCAAATCTATTATATCGCCTTCCATAAGGCCATTATATCCTCTGCGGATACCCTTTACATTTATGCCGTGATAAACAGCAGTTCTCACAACCGCGCGAACAGCCGCATTCATACCGGGAGCGTCGCCGCCCGATGTCAATACACCAATAGTTTTCATTTTATCATCTCCAAATAGTCGCTTAAGATACAGTATATACCATATTTGTCAAATTTTCAACATTTTTTTATTTTACATATTTAATATTATTATTGCCCACAATTTTTGCCAACTCATCAAAAAGGCCTTGTGAGTAATTTATATATAATGAACGTGGCGCTTCAAGTTTTTTATTGTTGTCACTGCAAACAATGTATACCGCCGAATCGCCTTCATACCGTGACAAAACTTCTTTCACCTTTCCAAAATCAGGTGACTGGGCGCTTTTAATTTTTATATACAATCCACTTTTATATTTAGGACTAGGTGTGATGTTTTTAAGATTTTCATCAATAATTTCACACTTTTCAAACACAATTTCCAGTTCTCTGTCCTCGTGTTCAGAAACCCTGCCCGTCATAATAACAGGTTTATTTGCGGTCAAAATCGGCTTGTACATTTCATAAGCATTTCCAAACACAGTTACATTTACAGACGAATTAAAATCTTCAATTTTAAGGCTGCAAAGCAGATTGTTATTTTTAAGTTGACGCACTTTGAGTCCGCTTATAATACCTGCCACACATACACGCTTACCATCGGGATATTTACCGCCTTGAATATCAGCAATAGACTGTATTTGGGCATTTTGCAAATAGCCTTTATAATCATCCATCGGATGTCCCGAAAGATAAAGTCCTGTTGCCTCTTTTTCAAATTCGAGTTTTGCTTCACGGCTCATTTCGGGTACGCTTTCCATTTCAAACTGAACTGAAGCACCCATCTGTTCAAACAAGTCCAACTGACCTTGTCCCGAATACTTGTGTTCATTTTCCACACTGGAAAGCAAATTTTCCATATTGTATAGCATTTCACGACGGTTAGAACCCACACAATCGAGCGCACCGCTTTTTATAAGACCTTCGAGCGCACGGCGGTTAAACTCACGCGAATAATTACGCATACAAAAATCGTACAATGAGGTATATTCGCCGTTTTGTTCTCTTTCGGTTATTATTTTTGAAATAATACCTTGTCCCAAATTTTTAATGGCCATAAGCCCAAAACGAATATTATTACCGTCAGGTGTGAAACCACTATTACTTTTATTTACCGATGGCGGTAAAACCTTTATACCGTTCTTTCGGCATTCATTACTATAAAGCGAAATTTTGGTTTCGCTATCCATCATACTTGTCATAAGAGCCGCAAAATATTCGGCAGGATAATGACATTTTAAGTATGCTGTTCTGTAAGCCACAAAAGAGTACGCACAAGCGTGGGCTTTATTAAAAGCATAAGAACTGAAACTCGACATATCAGAAAACATTTTTTCTGCCGCCGCTTCATCGATTCCCTGAGCCACTGCGCCGCTTATAAAGGTTTCTTTTTCCTTTTGCATTACGGCGTGTTTTTTCTTTGCCATTGCACGGCGCACTATATCCGCCCTTCCGAGCGAATAACCTGCCAATGCCCTGAACACCTGCATTACCTGTTCTTGATACACAATACAACCGTATGTTACATCGAGAATAGGTTTTAAAAGCGGTGTGGAATATACTATATTCTGCGGATTGTGACGGTTGCTTATATAACGCGGTATGGAATCCATAGGACCGGGTCGGTAAAGTGATAACACCGCGGTCAAATCTTCAATACTTTCGGGGCCTAATTGCCGCAATACATTCTTCATTCCGTCAGATTCGAACTGAAAAACGCCTTCGGTTTTACCTTTTCCCATCATAGTATATGTCGCTTTATCGTCAAGTGGTATTTTTTCTACCCTAAAATCTATACCGCGCCGTCTTATAAACTTTTCAGTCTCGTCTATGACAGTTAGGTTGCGAAGACCTAAAAAGTCCATTTTTAGAAGACCCAATTCTTCCAAAGAGGTCATTGTAAACTGTGTTACAACCGATTGGTCGTTGACAGCAAGTGGTACATACTCCTCCACAGGCTTGTCCGAAATAACGACACCTGCCGCGTGGGTAGAAGCATGGCGAGGCATACCCTCAAGACTGCGCGCCATATCAATAAGTTCTTTAACCGACGGGTCATTCTCATAAAGGGAATATAGTTCTTTCCCTCCCTCTAATGCGCGGTCAATTGTCATACCGGGAGACTGCGGTATAAGTTTTGCCACCTTATCACAAGTAGCGTAAGGGATATCAAGCGCACGGCCGACATCCCTGACCGCCGCACGCGCCGCCATAGTACCAAAGGTGACTATCTGCGAAACGTGGTCTTGCCCATATTTTTCGATAACGTAATCTATCACCTTTTGACGGTTTACATAGCAAAAATCTATATCAAAGTCAGGCATAGATACACGCTCGGGGTTTAAAAACCGCTCAAAATAAAGGTCGTATTTTATAGGGTCTATACCCGTAATACCAATACAATATGCCGCCAAAGAAGCCGCACCAGAGCCACGCCCCGGACCTACGGGTATACCATTTGTTTTTGCATAATTTACAAAGTCGGCAACTATCAAAAAGTAGTCGACATATCCCATTTTATTTATAATCGAAAGTTCATAATCAAGGCGGTCTACATACTCTTTTTGGGGATTATTACCGAAAATTTTATAAAGCCCCTCGTAACACTTTTCGCGGAAATACTCGGCGTGGTCACGCTTACCTATATCAAATCTCGGTAACTTTATTTTACCAAATTCAAACTCTAAATTACATTTATCTGCAATTATTTGGGTGTTGCTTATAGCATCGGGGTAATCGGAGAAAATTTCTGCCATCTGCTCGGCAGATTTCAAATAAAACTCGTTAGTTTTAAACTCCAACGCGTTTTCTTCGGTTATTTTACTGCCTGTCTGTACACACAGCAAAACCTTATGCATTTTATAATCAGTATCATTTATATAATGCACATCATTTGTAGCAACGAGCGGTATACCGGTTTCACGCGAAATATGAACAATTTGCGGATTAGTGAGTTTTTGTTCCTGTATGCCGTGGTCCTGAATTTCTAAATAAAAATCATCTTTAAATACATCTTTGTACCACAAAGCTGTTTGCTTTGCCTTTTCATAGTCACCGCGTAATAATGTTTGCGGAATTTCACCCGCCAAACAAGCCGAAAGAGCGATTAGTCCCTCGCTATGTTGTTTTAATAATTCTCTGTCTACACGGGGTTTGGAATAAAAGCCTTCGGTAAAACCTTTGGAAACCAGTTTTATAAGGTTTTGATAGCCTACAGAATTTTTACACAAAAGCACCAAATGGTTATAACTATCCAGGCCCTTTTGCTTGTCAAAACGGCTTCTTGTAGACACATAAACCTCGCAACCGATAATGGGCTTTATCCCTTTTTCTTTGGCGTATTTATAAAAATCAATCACGCCGTACATAACGCCGTGGTCGGTAATAGCAATGCTCGTCTGCCCCAACTCACACGCACGGTCAATAACCTTTTTTATACGGGCGCACCCGTCCAAAAGGCTATACTCGGTATGCAAATGCAAATGCGTAAAATCCATAGTCTAACCCCCCTTTCAAATTCCCAAAAGCCTTCTCCTTGAGGAGAAGGGGGACCGCTTGCGGTGGATGAGGTGGAAATAATTAAAATCATTTATTGAAACACCTCATCAGTCACCTTACGGTGACAGCTTCTCCTCAAGGAGAAGCCTATTTTTGTGCTATATTTTTTAATATGTCTATACATACTCCATAGAAATTTCTATCAATATCTAAATTCGAATATCTTAAAACCTTTATACCAAGATTTTCTAAATATTTATCTCTAATTTCATCTTTGGATTTTCCCGTGTTTTCGAAATGTTGCGAACCATCAAGTTCAATGACAAATTTTTTAGAAGCACAATAAAAATCGACTATATAATTGCCAAGAACCTTTTGTCTATGAAAAGTTATTGGTAATGTTTTTAAAAAATCATACCACAAGTGTCTTTCTTGCTTAGTCATATTTTTTCTAAGAAATTTAGAATTCTCGGTTAATTTCGGATTATTTGTCTTATTCATAAATATACCATTTTATGTGACTTTTTCTTAATGAGAAGTCTTTTCATTCTCATAAATCTCAATAATTCTCTTCAGTCGGTGGTTTATACCCGAAAGAGAAATTGCCGTAGGTGAAATTTTACAAAGTTCCTTTAAAGTGGCTTCGGGGTTTTCTAGTCGTAAAAGCGCCACTTCCAAAAGTTCCTGCGGCAAACTATAAAGGCGGTCGGTTTTTTGTAAAAATTCAATAGCCGTCCGTTGTTTTATAGAGGCTTCCACCGTTTTTGAAATGTTTGCATTATCACAATTTCTTGCGCGGTTGATATTATTTTTAACGCTTTTCATTATTTTAGTATCCATAACATCGAGTGTACGCAAAGTATCACCCATAAGGGTGAGTAAATCTTCAATCACTCCGCTATCTTTGGTGTAAAGCACCGTAACTTTACCGCGTATTGTTTTTTTTAGATTTATACCATACTCTGCTAAAATGGTGTTAAAATCATCTGCCAAAGCTTCATTTTTAACACAAAATTCGGCACGGTACTCCTTCTCAGGGTCGTTTATATTACCACAAGCCAAAAAAGCGCCGCGAATAAAAGACGGTACACAACATTCACGCAAAAACAAACTTCGGTCTATAACCGTTTCGCTTATACCAAAATCTATAAGCGCCAGTATTTTGAGTCGGTCGGCTTCGCTTTTAACCTCGGCTTTATATGTCGGGCGGACCGTTCCCCCTACTGTTATGTCCACCTGCGCTTTATAGGTGTGTTTTATTATTTCAGCATATTCTTTTGCCACATTTTCATTATTAGTTTGAAGCGATATACGCTTTATAGAAAAAGACCGTCCAAACAGCATAAACCCGTAAATATATGACGGTTTACAGCAGACGCTCGGCCTTATGTTTATAAGTTCATTTTTAACTTCACTACAAAAAGACATTTTTATATCCTTTTCCAAATTATAAGTTGGCTATCCTTACCGCCTTCGGAATATTCAAAAACCGCTAACTGTTTTTTATCGGTTACAAGACCGAAACAACGCTCACTGTTTTCTTTGGGCAGTTCAGCAACATAATACATTTTGCTGTCATCAAGTATTTTAGCGGTTTTA
>SVPC01000001.1 GCA_015066095.1 Oscillospiraceae bacterium
ATGAAGTGGATTTTCACAACTGGACACAGTGTGTTACGGGAAATGTCCACTTGATTGTTATAACAGCAATGCTGTTTATCAGTGTCGTTTTATTTGCAATCGGTTTTTTAAGAATTCGAAAAGACAAGAAGTAAGCCAATTACAATATTTCGAATAGATGATGTTTGTCTTGAAAATTGTTTTAGGTTCTCCTAACAAGTGACATTTTGGACGCCTAAATGTCCTGCTTGTTACGGTATGAGACAAAATTAAAAGGAATCACGAAATTTTCGTGATTCCTTTTTTGCTATCCTTTAGAGTACAACTCATACGGATGAACTCTTTTATTTTGGCGCAGAGAGGGGGATTTTGTCCCGGCGCTCCCGCGCCTATCGCCTCGCTAACGCTCGTTGCCCCGTCGGCGAAAACAACCATTTAGGTTGTTTTCTTCCAAAAGCCTGGCGGCTTTCTCCCTCCTTGTTCGAATCCCCCTTTTTTATATAAAAACAAAAGAGTCCATCCTTACGGATGAACTCTTTTATTTTGGCGCAGAGAGGGGGATTCGAACCCCCGAAGTGGTATTAGCACTTACACGATTTCCAGTCGTGCGCCTTAGACCAGCTCAGCCATCTCTGCACATGTCACTAAAGCATTATAATACATAGTTATAAAAAATGCAAGTATAAATTTGGAAAATAAAAAATATTATAATATTTTAAAAAAGTGGTGTAATAACCTATATTATGTAATGATGCTATGCCTAAGGCAAACATCATTGAAAAAACCACTTCTTTCGAAGTGGTTTTTTCTTGCGAAAGAGCTGTATAACGGTGCGTAAATGTGGCAAAGAAAAGCGAAAAGGTGCGTAAATTACACCATACCGCTTTTGATGGTTTTCAAAATTTCTTTTTCCGCCTCTTTGCCATACGCATAAAGTGTAATGGTGATGCTTGTTCCGTCTTTCAGTCTGAATGTATAGAAAAAACAATCATCAGAAATAATCTTATCACCTTTGTGAAATTTACTTTCAACGGAACTGAGATCACATATTCTGACAACAGTTTTTTGAAAAACAGTTTTTCCGTTTCTCTCTGCGCCTCTTGGGAAAATAATCTTGTCTGTATCTATTATCAATGCTCTGCTTTTTTCGGCGAGAAAACAAGCAAGAAATATGACGCCCAACAATCCACCCGATAATATAAAACCAAAAGGCAACCCAATATTTTTGGCACCTGCAAAAGCAAGAATAATGCCAATCAGTACTACTGCTACACAAATCAAGACCACTATCGCAAGCACCTTTGTTGCCCGAGAAGTATATCTTTTCATTTTGCATTCTCCTTAGCGGTTCGACAAGAAGCGATCAGCATCACACGCAACGACGTACATTTTGCAGAAAGAGCTTTATATAATTGTTCGTCAATGTAGTTGGTTCTGTGCAACAACTCAATCCAATAACCTGTTTCACTTGCTTCTTTCAAGGCAATTTCAAGTTTTGAAACAAAGTCTTTCTTACCTTGTGCGTACTGTGCTTCATAGATGTTGGCACCGATGCTCGTTCCGCTTCTGCCGATTTGGTTAGAAATAATAGATTCGTGGTTAGATTTTAAATGCTTTACAAGGTTGATAATATCCACAGAGAATTCCATTGACAGTTCTGCCAGCTTATTTTCCTTCACGTAATCGCCTCCTTTAAAGACATTATATCATAAAAACCAGGATATTTCAATGATGCATCGCCTACGGCGATATGATGCATTTGCTTCGCAAATATGATGTTGCTCCACTTCGTTTTACAATGATGCGATGTTTGCCATAAAATGTGGCGAAGCCACACATCATTCGCGAAGCGAACATCATTAGGCGAAGCCATCATCATTTGCCGAAGGCAAACATCATTCAAAAAGACCTCTTTTGTCCAGTAGACAAAAGAGGTCTTTTTGTTGGTGACCCGTACGAGATTCGAACTCGTGTTACCGCCGTGAAAGGGCGGTGTCTTAGGCCTCTTGACCAACGGGCCGAATGGTGGCTGTAATTGGATTTGAACCAATGACACTGCGGGTATGAACCGCATGCTCTAGCCAACTGAGCTATACAGCCATATTTTTCAGCGACTTGTATATTATATCGAAACTAGTCGCTTTTGTCAATAGTAAATTTTAAAAAAATTATTTTTTTCGGTTTTTGACAGGTGAAACAAACCAATTTACACCCCAAACACCGATAATTATCATACCGCAGAGTATATATTCCCATAGGCTTAGTGACTCATTTAAAACAAATACACCTGCAAGTACAGTGACCACAGTGATTATATTAGAAAAAGATGATGCTTCAATAACAGTTATATTGGTTGTGGCAAAGTTGTATATTAAGAATGCTAAAACCGATGAAATGACCGCAAGATAAAAAATTGCAAATATAAATTCGCTATGCTTAAAACTATTTAAAACAAGTGGGATGAACTTAGTGTTATAACGCATAATGGCAATAATATTAAAACCTACAAACCCTATAAAAAACATAGCGTAGGTGCGTTCAAAAGGGGAAGTGGCAGAAGATTGTTTACGACTTAAAATGTTGAAAATAGCCGCGCAAATAACTGCAACAATAAGCAAGATAATACCTAAACTGTGGTTTTTGTTGCCATCGTTTGAAATAATGCTTATAACTGAAATGCCTATTATAGAAATAATGGTGAAAAACCATTGAAGAAAGGTTGGCTTTTCTTTTAAAATAAGTGCGGACATCAGCATAACAGCGACAGGTACTAACGCTATAATAACTCCTGAAAGGGCAGAGGATACAAGTGACAAGCCGTAAAGTTCGAATATAAAATATAAAAAAGGTTGAGCCAAAGCCATAAGCCAGATTGTAGGATTTTTAAAGATTTTAAACTTCATTTTAAAAACACCAAGGCACAGAAAAACATTAAGAAAAAGGAAAGCGATGGTAAAGCGCACGGCTAGTATAATAAGTGGTTCGGAAACCGAGAGTGCCATTTTTGAAAAAATAAAACTAAAGCCAAATATAATGTTAGCCATAAGGGCACATAAAATACCTAAAAAATGCTTACGATTTTTCAAAATTTGCCACCATCCTTTCAAAATACGCCTAATTTTAACATAATTTATGGTGTTATGTATGCAAATATAGGAAATTGTAATTTTTTTGTAACTTTTTCGATATTTCCCCTTGCAAAATAGACAAAAAAAGTGTACAATATAATCAGTATATTATGTCTGTATATTATATTCTTTAAAAGGATGTGTTTATTTAATGGCAAATCGACTTTTCCAAGGTGTAATTCATCAAATGAAAGACGCTATTGACCGTACTTTTGGTGTGGTTGATGAGAATCTCACAATTATTGCTTCAAGCGAACTTAGTAAAATAGGCGAGACAGTAATTGATTTTATGCCTTCTTTGGAAACTCAAACAAGTAATGGATGTACATATAAGGCAATTTCTTCCACTCAAGGTGCCAAATATGCGGTTTTTGTAGATGGTGATGATTTACTCGCTACAAAATATGCAAATGTTTTGGCGGTGGCTTTTTCTAATATTAAGTTTTATTACGACGAAAAGTATGACCGCGGTAACTTTATTAAAAATATAATTCTTGACAACATTTTACCCGGTGATATTTATATTAAAGCGCGAGAATTATATTTTAATAGCGATGTTTCTCGTACTGTAATTATAATTCGTTCACTTGAATCAAGTGATGTTTCTATTTATGATATAATTCAAAATCTTTTCCCGGACAAGTCTAAAGATTTTATTATCAACATAAACGAAAATGATATAGCACTCGTTAAAGAAACCGCACAGGGCATAGACCCAAAGACTATCGAAAAAATGGCTTCAACAATTGCAGATACCATTTCGGGTGAATTTTATGCACATGTGGTAATCGGTATAGGTACTACTGTAAATAATCTTAAAGATTTGGCTCGTTCCTTTAAGGAAGCGCAGGCGGCTTTGGAAGTAGGTAAGGTGTTCGATACCGAAAAGACTATTGTATCTTACGATAATCTTGGTATTGCACGTCTTATTTATCAGCTGCCCACAACCCTTTGTGAGTCTTTCTTAAAAGAAGTTTTCCGTCGTGGCTCTATTGAAAATCTCGACCAAGAAACTTTGTTTACCATTCAACGTTTCTTTGAAAATAATCTTAATGTTTCAGAAACTTCACGTAAACTTTTCGTTCACCGTAACACATTGGTTTACCGTCTTGAAAAAATCAAAAAGATAACAGGTCTTGATTTAAGAGAGTTTGACCACGCAATTATCTTCAAAATTGCGCTTATGGTTAATAAATATTTAAAGAGTAAACCCATTAAATACTAATATTTTATAGAAAAGGATTTTTTTGATGGAACATGAGGTTAAGGTAAGCACCGCCAAACCTATTATTGAATTTCGCGGTGTTTCAAAAACTTACCAAACAGGCACACACGCTTTGGAAGATGTTAATATAAAAATCAACAATGGTGAGTTTGTATTTGTTGTAGGTTCTTCAGGCGCAGGTAAGAGTACATTTATGAAACTTATTATGCGTGAAGAAAAGGCCAATACAGGCAAAATTGTGGTTAATGGTTTTAATCTTACCAAAATGAAGCGTAAAACCGTGCCGATACTCAGACGTACTATGGGTATAGTCTTCCAGGATTTTCGCCTAATTCCAAATATGAATGTTTTTGAGAACGTTGCCTTTGCAATGCATGTTGTAGGTGCCGACGGCAGAAAAATCCGTCGTGAGGTATCTAAGGCACTTTCGCTCGTAGGTTTAGGACATAAAGCGCGTTCTATGCCAAATCAGTTATCGGGCGGTGAGCAACAACGCGTGGGCCTTGCTCGTGCTCTTGTAAATTCACCAGATTTAATTATAGCAGACGAGCCTACCGGTAACGTAGACCCCAATATGTCTTATGAAATAGTTTCATTACTTACCGAAATTAACAAACGCGGAACAACCGTTTTAATGGTAACACACGACCATAATTTGGTGCGTGATTTCCATCACCGTGTTATTATGCTTGACGGCGGTAAGATTGTTGCCGATAATGCGGGAGGTGACCTATAATGAAACTTAACAGTGTAAGATATTTAGTGGGCGAAGGTTTTAAAAATACCTGGACTAATCGCCTTATGACAATTGCATCTGTGGGTGTTTTGGTCGCCTGTATGGTTATTATGGGCATTTTCGTACTTATATCCCAAAATGCAGATATGGCAATGGGTAATCTTGAAAAGCAAAATGTTATAATGGCTTATATGGAAGATTACAGCTGGGCGCTTTACGGCAATGGTAATAGTCAGTTGGGTAAAGATACTACCGAACAGGCTGACAAAAACGGAATTCGTCCATCTGACTATGTAATCCATAATGAAGATGAAGCTAAAGCACTTTGTGATAAAATTTCGGAATTAGATAATGTCGATTCGGTTACCTTTGTTTCAAGCGAAGAAGGTCTCAAATCGGCAATAAAGTCTATGACCGAAGAACAAAGGGAGTATTTCACATTTTTAAACGAAGAGGGTGAGAATCCGCTTTCGTGCGCCGCAAAGATTTCTATGAAAGATATGAAATATTTCGATAAAACAGTTGCCGAAATACAAAAACTTAACGGCATAGACACTATTCAATCAAGTAGTGAAGATGCTGAAAGAATTTTAGCAATTAAAGATGGATTGGCGGCTGCCAGCGCTTGGCTTATTGCTATACTTATGATAATTTCACTTGTTATTGTTTCAAATACAATCCGCGTGACAATGTATACCCGTAAGCTTGAAATCAGTATTATGAAAGCAGTTGGTGCTACCGATGCATTTATAAGACTACCTTTTGTAGTAGAGGGTATGGTTATAGGTATTGTTTCGGCTTTACTTGCAGAGGGATTGCTGTATTTCTGTTATCGCATTGCTACTGAAAAGATTGTAAGTACCTTTGGTGCAGTAGTACCATTTGGAGATGCGATGTGGACATTATTGTTGTTGTTTATAGGTATAGGTGTTGTAGCCGGTATTATAGGTAGTGTAATAATCATCAGTAAATATCTGCGTAAAGAGGGCAGCGAATTCGCCGCTATTTAACCAATTTTTAATAGGAGTATGTAATGTATAAAAAATATATCAAGTTAATTTCTCTTGTTATGGTTTTAACCCTTGCCTTTTCTGCATTTTTTGTTGCAGATGTGGGTGCGGCTTCTAAATCACAACTCAAATCAGAAATTAGCAAACTTGAAAAAGAATCTAAAGAACTTGAAAAAGAAATCAGACGTCTTCAAGGTAAAATCAATGAGCAAGAAAAACTCAAAGATGTTATTGAACGCAAAATGGCAAATGTTCAAAGCCAAATAAGCGCTTACAATAAGCAGATTGATTCTATCAATGATAAAATCAGTGCTAATAAGGCTGAAATAAAGAAAAACAATGAGCAAATAGCAGCTGATAAATTGGCATTTAAAAAGCGTTTACGCGCTATTTATATGAACAATTCGGGTAGCAATATGTTGCTCTTGCTTAATGCCGATGACTATTCAGAGTCGTTGCAGTTTTCACAACTTACTACTTCTATATCTGCTCGTGATAAGAAAATGATAGAAGAATTGGTTGCAGAAATTAAGAAACTTGAAGAAAAGCAAAAAGAAAATGAAGAACTTTTGAAAGAACAGCTTGAAGTTAAAAAAACCATTGAATCTAAAAAGTCTGAACTTGCAAAAGATGAAAGCCAGATACAGTCTGTAATAAATTCTATTCAAAAAGACCAAAACGAGGTAAAACACGATAACGCTTTGGTTGAAAAAGAATTGAAAGAAATGCAAAAAGAACTTGACGCTATTCTTAACGCTTCAGGTAACAGTAACACAAATCTTGTATATGATGGTAAAGATTTCTTGTGGCCCACACCTACAGTAAGTCGTATTTCTTCTTATTTTGGTCCGCGTTGGGGCAGAAATCATAATGGTATAGATATTGCTAACGGTAACTGCTGGGGCGATAAGATAGTAGCAATTGCTGATGGCGTTGTTACAACATATTGGAATAGTTGCAAACACAACTACGGTAAAAAGCCTGTTAGAACTTGTTGCGGTAATGGTTACGGGAACTATATTACCATTAACCACGGTACTAAAAGCGGTAAAACCTATGTAGCATATTATGCCCATATGGCTACTATTGCAGTATCAAAAGGACAAAAGGTTAAAAAGGGTCAGGTTGTAGGTTATATCGGTTCTACCGGACGTTCTACCGGTGCGCACTTGCACTTTGGTCTTGCGATAAATGGCAGTTGGGTTAACCCGATGAAGTACTATAAAAAAGTAAAATAACAGTAAGCCGCCACAAATTTGTGGCGGTTTTCTTAAAACAAAAAGGGTGGTTATATGCGTTCTTTTTTAAGAGTCTTCAGCATAATTTTATTGGTTGCTTGGATGGGTGTTATTTTCTTTTTCTCGCACCAAACAGCACAAGAGTCTTCGGATATTAGTGGTGGCTTTATAGAAATGGTTGCCGAAAAATTATACCCCGATTTTGAAAATTTAAGCCAAAGCGAAAAAGAAGAAGTTGTGGCTTCTTTTCAGTTTGCTGTGCGTAAAGGGGCGCATTTAGCGGCATTTGCGACATTGGGCTTTTTCGCATTTTTAACATTTATAAGTTATACTCATTTACGATTTTGGGCTCGTATAATGTTGGCGGCAGTCGTATCGTTGGTATATGCCGCAAGTGATGAAATTCATCAGCATTTTGTTGAAGGTCGCAGTTGCGAATTGCGCGATTTTTTGATAGATGCGGTAGGAATAACTGTGTCATTACTGTTTTGGTTTGGTCTTGTTAAAGCAATCGGGACTTGGCGCAGAAAAACGGCATTTCTGCCTAAAAAAGTGGTTGCGGTTACAGGAATAGGTGCAGATGCGTTGCTTGAAAGAGTAATTGAAAAGCACGTGGCAGAAATAGATGAACCTGTTGTTTTAAAAGAAGAAATTGATTTGCAAATCGCACAAATCGAAACACTGCCGGAAATAGTTGAAATGGAAGAGGAATTTATGGAAGAAATATTTGTAACCACTAGCGAAGAAATACAAAAAGAAACACCGACAGAGTTTTCAAATGATATGCAGTGTGCCGCTTCGGCTATTGGAAAGGTTGTTGTGGAAGTTTCTAAAATTTGTGATAAACTTAAGGGTAGCAACGACCTTAATAAGAAAGAACTAATAAATTTGGCACTGGGCAGAAGCGAAGTTTTTAAATCTCAAGTCCTTAACATTGTTCAAAGCGAAGCAGATTCTGAACTCAAACAAAAAATGATAGAACAGGAAAAGGAAGACGCTTTCGATTATTTTGACAGTATAATTGCCCAAACGTGTTAAAATTTTGTCATTTATACTATTGTGTTTTTTGTAGTATTTTGTTATAATATTGTTATATTACCGAAAGGAGTACATATATGAACTATTCACATGAAGTAGAAAATATGTGTCCTTTAGCTAAAGGCACATATCACGGTCCCGCTCCCATTCCGGAAGAGGGCAAATGGGTTCAGGTTAAGGAAGTTAAAGACGTTTCGGGCCTTACCCACGGTATCGGTTGGTGCGCACCTCAACAAGGTACCTGCAAACTTACTCTCAACGTTAAAGAGGGTATTATACAAGAAGCATTGGTTGAAACTATCGGTTGTTCGGGTATGACTCACTCGGCTGCTATGGCTTCTGAAATTTTAGTTGGCAAGACCATTCTTGAAGCACTTAATACCGACCTTGTTTGCGATGCTATCAACACCGCTATGCGCGAACTTTTCCTACAAATCGTTTATGGCCGCACACAAACCGCTTTCTCTGAAGACGGTTTGCCGATTGGTGCAGGTCTTGAAGACTTGGGTAAAGGTCTTCGTTCACAATGCGGTACAACCTATGCAACTCTTGCAAAGGGTCCCCGTTATTTGGAACTTGCTGAAGGTTACATCACCAAGATTGCTGTTGACGAAAACGACACCATTATCGGTTACAAGTTCGTTCATCTTGGAAAAATGATGGATATGATTAAAAAGGGTATGGATGCTAACGAAGCTTTGGAAAAGGCTAGTGGACAATATGGTCGTGTTGATGACGCTGCTAAGCTTCTCGACCCACGTGAAGAATAATTAAGGAGGAAATGAATAATGGCATTATTTGAATCTTATGATAGAAGAATAAATCAAATCAACGCTGAACTCAGCAAACACGGCATTTCTTCCATTGAAGAAGCAAAGGAAATTTGCGACAAAGCAGGCGTTGATGCTTATAACATCGTTAAGGGTATTCAACCCATTTGTTTTGAAAATGCTGCTTGGGCTTATGTTGTAGGTTGCGCTATCGCAATCAAAGACCAAGTAAAGAGTGCCGCTGAAGCTGCTGAAAAAATCGGCGTTGGTCTTCAGTCTTTCTGCATCCCCGGTTCTGTTGCTGACGACCGTAAGGTTGGTATTGGTCACGGTAACTTGGGTGCTATGCTTCTCCGCGACGAAACTAAGTGCTTTGCTTTCTTGGCAGGTCACGAATCTTTTGCTGCTGCTGAAGGTGCTATCGGCTTGGCTCGTAGCGCTAATAAAGCTCGTAAAGAACCTCTCCGCGTTGTTCTTAACGGTCTTGGTAAAGATGCTGCTAAGATTATTTCAAGAATTAACGGTTTTACCTATGTTCAAACTAAGTTTGACTATTACACAGGCGAACTTGCAATCGTAGAAGAAATTGCTTACTCAAACGGCGAACGCGCAAAGGTTCGTTGCTACGGTGCAGACGATGTTCGCGAAGGTGTTGCAATCATGCACAAAGAAGGTGTTGACGTTTCCATCACAGGTAACTCCACCAACCCCACTCGCTTCCAGCACCCCGTTGCAGGTACATATAAGAAAGAATGTATCGAACAGGGCAAAAAATACTTCTCAGTAGCTTCTGGCGGCGGTACAGGTCGTACACTCCACCCCGATAATATGGCTGCAGGTCCTGCTTCTTATGGTATGACCGATACTATGGGCCGTATGCACTCTGACGCTCAGTTCGCAGGTTCTTCTTCTGTTCCTGCTCACGTTGAGATGATGGGTCTTATCGGTGCAGGTAACAACCCAATGGTTGGTATGACTGTTGCATGTGCAGTTGCAGTTAATGAAGCACTTAATAAGTAAGGATTTATGTGGTTTTTAGGGACCTCATAAACTAACCTATTCAAAAAACAAGAACAAATAACAGTTGGACACATCATTCAGAGTTTTACTCTGTGATGTGTCCAATTTTTTATGTTTATGTGGTTGTTTTAACAATATATGAATGAAAAAGATTTCTCAAATCAAATGATGAGGGCGATATTTGGATAAAAGTCCAGATATCGCTCTTTTTTGTAGTCAAAAACAATTATTTTCAAAACAATGTTGTAAAATCGCCAGGACCTTCCGAAAGGAAGCACGCGATAAAGTTTTATAACAAGTAGTCAGGCAAGTCTGAACGGTGGGGAGAGGGAACAGATGTATTTGCAGGTTTGGTTGTGGTAGGTTGTTGGAGCTGACGGCGAGGTGATGTATAAGTATCAATACCTTTTGAAAATGCCTTTGCGGAGATACCGGTTACACGTTTAAATGTGGTAGAGAAGTAAGGCTGACTTGAAAACCGCAGCACCTTAGCAGTACGAGTTATACTGTACCCCGAAAGCAAGAGTTGTTTTGCTTTATTAATTTTCAGCATCAGATAATATTCGTGAACACCAATGCCGGTAAATTTCCAAAAGATGCGCTTCAAATATGAAATACTAACTCGCAACATTTTGGCCAAATCATCAACAGTAATTGTTGAGGTGATATATCTTTCCATAATAATTATAGCCTTTGAAAATATGCGAGTTTTTTCATCTTTTAGTGCAGTTGGATTAGAATCAAGTTTACTACATTTGTTTAATAGCAGTTGAAGTATTAATTCTTGTTGAAATTGGTCTTGCTCGGTTAGTAAAGCATCCGCCAAATCAATAAGAGTTGAATCCAACGCGAAGATTTTATCAGTTGAACTAAAATCATATAAATGGTTCGATTTAAATTGCACGGTGGTATACTGTGCAGAATTGTTTTGGTTAATATAATAGAAGTCATTAGGGGAAATAAATAACAAATTTGGGGGCGAAAGAAGATAGATTGAACTATTTACAGTAATAGTAAGAGTTCCGCTATGTAAATATAACATTTGCCAATCTAAAGTATTGTGAGAAATATTAAAACTATTGATAGAATTTGATATAGAAACCATTTTTATAGAGTTTTCAGACATTTAATTCACCACCTTGACCTAATAACAAATAAATCAAATAAATAATAAGAAAATATATAATTTTAGTTTAAAATTAGTATAACACATAAGCATAGCATATGTCAATAGAAATATTATAAAAAGTAAAAAAATATCACCCCGCATTAAGTTCGGGGTGATTTAATATTGTTTTTAATTATTTTACTATTCTAACTTTAAAACCGTTACCTATGCCTGCGGCATTAGCGTCATCGGTGTCAATGTGCATCTCTAAACGGAATGCTTTATTAACGCGAACCTGAACATCATAGAAGGTTGTTCTACGCTCACCGTCAATCTCAACCGTTACATAATCGCCGTCATTAAGTCCGAAGACTTTACCTTCCTCGTCACTCATATGAATGTGGCGGTTAGCAATGATGCAACCCTCTTTCAAGGTTACAGTGCCTTTCGGCCCAATGATTGTAATAGGTGCAGAGCCTTTTATGTCGCCAGACTCACGTACAGGGGGTTTAACTTTTAATGTAAATGAGTCGGTACGTGAAATCTCAACCTGAGATTCTTTACGGACGGGGCCTAAAACTCTTACTCCCTCAATAGGACGAAGCGAGGGACCGATAATAGTTAACTGCTCTTTACAAGCAAACTGTCCTGGCTGTGACAAATCTTTAATAGGTGTAAGCTGATAACCCGCACCAAAAAGGGTTTCCAAATCCTCTTTACTTAAGTGAATATGGCGGTTAGAAACACCAACCGGAACTGTATCGTTAGTAGAAGTTGAACCGTTTGAGCATTGAGCCATAACGCGGTTAACTATCTCGGCAACTAATTTTTCATCATAAGCCATAATTCACACCTCTTATATGATACGGAAGCTGTCAGCCATTACACAACGACGCTGACGGGTGAAGCTTCTTGCTGAGGTAATACCTTCACCGGTAGGACCTGCAATAGTAAATGTTGCGTGACCTTCACCGCCGAAGCCGATACCTGCGTAAGAGGGAGCATTTTTAACGAATATTGTTGTTTCAACTGCGCGGGCAAATGCCGAGAGATTGTCAATATTCTTGGAATGCATATGAGCAGTGTGGCGGTTGCCATGCTCTGCCTTAACAGCAAGTTCAATAGCCTCTTCAATGTTATTAACACGAACGATAGGCAAAATGGGCATCATAAGCTCTTCCTGAACGAAGAGGTGATTGAAATCGGTCTCACAAATAATGCAACGGATATCACTGCTTACGTTAATACCGATTTTTGCAAGTAATACATGCGCATCACGACCGACACAGTCGCGGTTAACAACAAATCTTGTGTTACCTTTCTTATCTTTGGCCTCTACAAGAACTATTTTAGCTAATGCGTCAGCCTGCTCAGATGTAATCATATAAGCACCGTTCTTAAGCATAGCCGAGATAAGTTCGTCTGCAATATTGCGGAATGCAAAAACTTCCTTTTCAGCAATACAAGGAAGGTTATTATCAAAAGTACAACCGTCGATAATGTCTTTACCTGCCTTCTTGATATCAGCAGTATCGTCCACGATAACAGGAGGGTTACCTGCACCTGCACCGATAGCCTTTTTACCCGAAGAAAGTACTGCCTTTACAACACCGGGACCGCCTGTACAAACGAGTAAACGTACCAACGGATGTGACTGCATAATTGCAGCAGATTCCAAAGTAGGCTTAACCATTGAGCAAACCAAAACTTCAGGGCCACCTGCGGCTTTAGAAGCGCGGTTTACAAGGTCAACAGCGTAGTTAGAAGTAGCAATTGCGTTGGGGTGGGGGTTGAATACAACACCGTTACCTGCGGCAATCATACCGATACTGTTGCAAATTATGGTTTCACTGGGGTTGGTACTCGGAGTAATAGCGCCAACAACGCCGAATGGAGCCATTTCAACCAAGGTCAAACCGTTGTCACCGGTGCGAGCGTTAGAAACAATATCCTCAGTACCGGGAGTTTTGTCAGCAACCAAAATATGCTTTAAGCGTTTATGCTCAACCTTGCCCATACCCGTTTCGCTAACACCGAGCTGTGCCATAATGGGGGCTTCAGCACGGGTTAAACGGCGGATTTCGGTAATAATTGCTTCACGCTGCTCAACCGACATAGCACGTACCTTTAAGTATGCTTCTTGAACGGCTGAGATAGCGTCATTCATATCTGAGTAAACGCCGACAAACTTTCTGGGGCCGTAATGTGTGCTGTCCCAGTCAGAAGTGTCGCTTGCTTTCATTTTATTTAAAACAAGGTTAACAACCTCACGAATTTCACTTTCAGAAATATTAGGCATTGTTAATTACTCCTTACAAAATTTCAAAGTATCCAAAGCAATCATATATTCCTCGTTAGTGGGAATAATCATTGTCTTAACCTTTGCATCGGCGGTGGAAATATCCTTTTGGGCACCGCGTAAAGTTTTATTTAATTCCTTGTCGATTTTAATTCCGAAGAAGTCCATATCTTCGCAAACTGCTTCACGCAAAGCGGCGTCGTTTTCGCCGATACCGGCAGTGAAAACAAGAGCATCAATACCGTTTAATTCGGCAACATAGCTACCGATAATCTTCTTAATGCTGTTAACAAGAATTTTTTGAGCAAGTTTTGCTCTGTAGTTGCCGTTTTCGGCAGCCTCTGCAATCTGACGGCAGTCGTTGGAAACACCGCTGATACCCAAAAGACCGGATTTGCGGTTAAGTAAATCTTCAACTTCATCAGGTGAAAGATTTTCAGCTTTCATAATATAAGGTATAACAGTCGGGTCAATAGAACCGCTTCTTGTACCCATTGGCAAGCCTTCCTGCGGGGTAAAGCCCATAGAAGTATCAATAGCAATGCCCTTATCAACTGCAGTGATGGAAGAACCGTTACCCAAATGGCAGGTAACAATCTTTAACTCCTCAATCGGCTTATTTAAAAGCTCTGCAGCTTTAGCGGCAACATAGCGGTGAGAAGTGCCGTGGAAACCATAACGGCGAATTTGATATTTAGTATAAAGTTCATACGGAATGGGGTAGATTGTGCGGAAGTCCTCCATCTGAGAATAGAAAGAGGTATCAAATACGGCAACCTGCGGTACGCTTGACATCAAACGTCTACAAGCAGTGATACCCTTGATAGCCGGAGGTCCGTGCAATGGGTTAATCGGCACAATGCCTTCGAGGTACTTTACAACCTCATCATCAATAAGAGAGGAAGCTTTTAGTTTTTCTCCGCCGTGGGCTACTCGGTGTCCAACAGCACCGATTTCATCGATACTTGAAATAACACCATGCTCGTCGCTTAGGAGCATATCAAGAACGATTGAAAGTGCTTTTTCATGGTCTTCGAGTTCGGTCTCGATAACGTGTTTATTGTCGGCATACTTATGGGTTACAGAACCACCCTTACCGCCGATACATTCACAAAGTCCTTTAGCTAAAACATCGCCGTTGTTCATATTGAATAACTGATATTTTAATGAAGAACTACCTGCATTTAAAACGAGTATTTTCATTTGTTGTTTTCTCCAGTCACCTTTATTAGTAAACCAATTCTACCTCTTTGTCACGGCAGTACTCAACCCAGCGCTCAGAGGGAGCTTCATCGGTTACTATTGTATCAATGTCATCCAGTCCGCAAACGTGAACGAATGAAATTTTATCAAATTTGGTAGCGTCAACCGCCAAAATTTTGCGGTTGGCGGCAGCAAATATCGCACGTTTTATTTCGCAATCTTTTTCATTGGAATCGGTAACTCCCATACTCATATCAAGACCCTTTGATGAGCAGATTGCTAAGTCAACGTGGAAGCCTTTTATCATACGTTCGGCAGTGGTGCCAACTAAAGACAAAGCACCTTTTTTCAAGGCACCGCCTGTAGAAAGAACATGCCAATCACTCTTGTCAGCCAACTCCATTAAAACTTCAATCGAGTTGGTAATAATAGTAATATTTTTAAGGTGGGCAATGCATTTAGTAACATAAATCGCAGTAGAGCTTGCATCAACCATTATATAGTCGCCGTCGTGTATCATTTTGGCAATTTTTTCTGCAATTTTCATCTTACGTTCAATATTTGAACGCTTACGTACATTGTAAGGCAGGTCAATATTCAGGTTTCTGTTTGCCACTGCACCGCCATAGGTCTTGGTTGCAAGACCTTCGGTGTCAAGTTTTTCAAGGTCACGTCGGATAGTTTCCTCAGTAACGTCAAACTCACGGCTTAAATCGGTAACAATAACCTTGCCTTCAGCGTTTAACTTGGCAAGAATGGCATTGCGACGTTCAATTGCGAGCATATTTTTATACTCTCCTTATAAATTTTAAAGCTTATAGAATCTTGCTCCAGAATTTTTCATCCGGACGGGGGATAACGGCACTGTCAAGAAACATTCCCTTATCACCGGTGCTTTGTTTTGCACGTTCAATTGCGGCTTCGACAGCGGCGATTTCACCGGTTAGCAGTAAGTAGGACTTGCCGCACATACCACGTGCCAAGCGAAGTTCAATCAAGTCAACCAAAGCGGTTTTGGCAGCTACATCGGCAGCTACAACTGCAGCAGCGGCTGAAAATGTTTCAAGTATACCGAGTGCGTTAGGTGTTCCAATGTTGCTTGTACCGTAAAGTGCTGAGAAGATTGAATCGTGAGGATTACCAAGCAAGAATGTGTCAATCAACTGCTCTTTATCGGCGTTTGCGGCAGCTTCAACTGCGGCATTAACAGCACTTAAATCACCGCTGATTAATGCTAAAAATTTACCGGGGCAAACGGTGTCTGCCTGAAGTAACTCAACCTCTGCGGTTTTAACCATACGGTCAGCCGCACGCATACCGGAGGAAACAGTCTTAAATTCTACCATACCAATTGCTTTATTCATTTTAGAGTCTCCTCCTATTCTACAGATATAATAATGTTTTTATCGCTTACATTCAGCACTGTGCCGTTAAGCGGTGCGTGGATGCCTACACTTAATGCGTTCTCCTGAGGTTCTGCAATAAGCTGATTTGCAGTGACCTTATCACCTTTTTTAACCACTGCTTTAGCAGGGGCACCTATGTGCTGTGAAAGGGGAATCATAAGACGTTTTACCGAAACATTTTCCTCGGTAATCGGTGCAGATTTATTGTAAGGGTCAAGTCCCAATCTTGCACGAAGTCGGGAAAGTGGAATCATTCTTAAATCGCGGACCTCGTCAACGTCACGCATATTTGGGTGTTCAGGCGGTTTAATGCCGTTTTTCCTCAAAGATGCTTTGGTTGCGCCAAGTAATGCTCTCGGTGAGAGATTTTGGTTACAAGAGTAAGCCTCACAAAGCCCGCATCCCGAACAGAAAGCGGCGTTAAGGTAAGGCGAAGTGTCGCTTGTGACCGAATGTGCTGCTGCGTTCATTAATGCACTTGGGTCAATTGGGTGACCTAAAAGGTGTCTTGGACAAAGACTTGTGCAGTAATTACATTGACAGCAAGCCGACATCGCACGTCGTATATCCACAGAAATCTTGGTTTGTTTTTTTTGAATAAGCGGCAAGGTTTTGGGTAAAACGATAACCGCATTTGTGGTTTTTGTAACGGGTTGTGAAGAAGAGCCCAAACTACCCATCATCGGTCCGCCTATTATGTAAGCAGGGTCAGATATTGTAATTCCGCCTGCCATTTTTATCAAGTTTTCTAAAGGTGTACCAATCGGTGCCAAAACGGTAATGGGGTTTTCAACCTCACCGATAACGGTAACATATTTGTGGGTAACCGGCTCTTTATTCAAGGCTTTATAAATATTGTAAACGGTTTCAACGTTAAGTACCGTAACACCCACAGATAAAGGAATTTGACCTGCAGGTACAACCCTGCCGGTCGCTTCATAGGTAAGCACAACCTCATCGCCTGCAGGATAAACTTCAGGCAATGTGCAAACCTTCATATTTTCAAAGGAAGAAATTTGACCATTTATAGCATCAACGGTTTCTTTATAGGAAGCCTTGATGCCTATAATAATGTCTTTTATTCCTGTTAATTTCGAAATTTCATAAAGGGTACTTAAAATCTCATAAGTATAAAGTTTAAGTACCTGACGGTGCAAGCGTAAGAGTGGCTCACATTCCGCACAGTTTAAAATCAAAGTGTCAGCCTTTTCGGATAACTTTGCATAGGTCGGAAAGCCCGCACCACCTGCACCGACAACTCCTGCTTCACGCAAAGCAGTTTTTAACTGTTCCAAATTCATTATTTAACCACTCCGAGGCCTGTACCATCGTCAACGATACCTACAATAGCGGCATCTACGGGAGATTCAGCCATATTACAGCCGATTCTTGCTGCACTGCCTTGTGCTACCAATACCATTTCGCCGATGCCGGCACCGATATTGTCAATAGCAACCAGTTTTTTACTTGAGCCGCCGAGTTCAGCAATAGGCTCAATAACCATAAACTTACAGCCGATAAGATTTTCGTTTTTTCGTGTAGAAACTACTGTTCCAACAACTTTTCCGACTATCATCTTTTTCACCTGTTCTTTCGTGTAATTTGGTTAACCGAGGGGGAGGGAACTCCCCCTCATAAGTTAACAAGCAATTTTCCTACAATTATTTGAGAGTAGGAAGGATTTTTTCCACGTCTTCATGGGGACGGGGAATAACATGGGTAGCAACTAATTCGCCCAAGCGAGATGCAGAAGCTGAACCAGCTTCAACAGCAGACTTAACTGCACCAACATCACCACGTACCATAACAGATACGAGTCCGGAACCGATTTTCTCGGTGCCGATGAGCTGAACGTTAGCAGCTTTAACCATTGCATCAGCAGCTTCAATTGCAGCTACCAAACCTCTGGTTTCAACCATACCTAATGCTTCGAGTGCCATTTTTGTTTCCTCCTAAATTAGTAATAATTTGCAAATTATTTCAAGGTGGGGAGAATTTTCTCCACATCACCGTGAGGGCGGGGAATTACGTGAGTAGCAATTAACTCACCCAAACGGGAAGCAGAAGTCGAGCCTGCTTCAACCGCAGATTTAACTGCACCAACGTCGCCGCGAACCATAACGGTTACGAGTCCTGAACCGATTCTCTCGGTACCTACGAGCTGAACGTTAGCAGCCTTAACCATTGCATCAGCAGCCTCAATAGCGGCTACCAAACCTCTGGTTTCAACCATGCCTAATGCTTCAAGTGCCATTTTCTTTACCTCCTTTTTGGGTGTTGTAATTTCGGTTGTTTCAACCGGTTTTACTGTAGTTTGCGCAACGGGTTTTGTGGTGGTCTTTGTGGTTGTAGTGGTCTTTTTTTCTGCCATAAAGATTACCTGCCTTTCTGTGCAATTCTGGCAGCACTAATTTGTAAAATACGCCATGTTTCTTCGTGGGGACTTGCAATAACAGCGTGGGCACAAGGCTTTACAAGACCGTTTGCTACGGCATTCTCGACTGCGGCAGTAACCGCAGAAACGTCACCTTGAACAATTACTGTTACAAGTCTTCCGCCTAATTTGCGTTCCCAAGTAACAAACTCAACGTCAGCCGATTTGCACATAATGTCTAAACAATCTATCGCACCGGTAACGCCCGATACTTCAATCATTCCTAATGACTTCATAGTGCGTTCTCCTAACAATCAATTAAAACTTGGGGAGAATCTTCTCAACATCCTCGTGAGGACGGGGGATAACGTGGGTAGCAACTAATTCGCCTAAGCTGGATGCAGTAGCTGAACCTGCTTCAACGGCAGCCTTAACTGCACCAACATCGCCGCGTACCATAACAGATACGAGTCCCGAACCGATTTTCTCGGTTCCGATTAATACTACTTCAGCAGCCTTAACCATAGAGTCTGCTGCTTCGATTGCTGCGGTAAGACCGCGAGTTTCTATCATACCAAGTGCTTCTTTAGCCATTTTTATTTCCTCCGATAATATAAAAATTAATTTTTATCAAATGCATTGAGTTTGAGCATCGGCTCAGTATCCGCTTCCGTGCGGGTAATAATGTGTGAGGTTACAACACCTGAAACCTTTTCTGCTGCGAACTTTGCAGCTTCAACAGCGGCTTCAACATCGGCAACATTCCCGCGGAATTTGACTGCTACAATTAGCGGAACATCCAATCCATCGGGGTTGCCGGGTTTGTTCTTGTCAAAATGCTCAACCGTAACGTTGGCCGCCTTACATCCGGCGTCACACGCTACAAAAGCCGCAACAAGACCGTAAACCTCAACTATACCGGTTGCATTTCCCATAATGAAAACCTCCCGGATTACTTGTTAACAATAGCAATCTTCAAACCTTCCATTTTAAGATTGGTTTGGAGTGCTTGGTTGATTTCTGATAACGGATACTTATGAGTAATAAGCTTTTCCATCGGAAGACCGATGCCTTTAGCACGCTTTAAGAAGTCAAATGTGGTAGCATAGTCTCTTAAAGTGTATACCCAAGAACCGACAGTAGTGATTTCCTTGGCACAGATATCAAAGTGCGGGTTGATGGTTGCATCGCCGCCGTTGATAAAGAAGCCTAATTCACACAAACCGCCGCCGTTGCGAATAAACTTGTAAATATTGCTGTGAGCAATTGGCGAACCGGTGCATTGGAAAGCAAAGTCGGCATAATAACCGCCGAAAGCATCCTTAACAGCTTCGGTCAAAGCTTCAATTCCTTTATGTTCCTTGAAGTTTACGGTGTGGTCTGCACCCATTTCTTTTGCAAAGGAAAGTCTTTTCTCTTCGCCGTCAACCGCAACAATGTTTTCGATACCCATTGTGCGTAAAATTGCGATACAGATAAGACCAATCGGTCCGCAACCCTGAACAACAACGCGGCTATTGAATTTAAGAATTCCGGTTGTTTTTGCACGCTCAACTGCGTGGATTAAAACTGCACAGGGTTCAATAAGAATTCGCGAATCTAAATCAAGGTCGCTTACATTAAATACGGTTGAACCGCCACGAACTAATATGTAATCACTAAACCAACCGTTTAGGTGAATATCGTCGTCCGGTAAAAGTCCGTAAACGTCTGCACCGCCAACATTCTGCTTATTCAAGTCATACATTGTAATGTCGGGGTTATCCTTGAAAATCATACAGGTAACAACCTTATCACCAACCTTCAAAGGTTTGCCTGCAGAGTCTTTAGTAACATTTTTACCCACTTTGACAACCTCACCGGTGCCTTCGTGACCGAGAGCTACCGGAATAAGTCCGAACGGGTCGCGTTTAAACTCGTGTGCGTCGGTACCGCAAACACCGCAACCCTCAACTTTTACGAGAATGTCATCATCGCCAACGGTCGGCATGGGATATTCTTTAATTTCGAATTTCTCCAAACCTGTCAGCATTGCAACGTGGGCAGTTGAAGGAATTGCACCGCCGGAAGAGACGGAAGAGGATGCCGAAGTACCCTTCATATCGCCCAAAACCTGACGTACAATTGCTTCAATATTAGAAGAATTGATATCCATACTACTTACTGCCTTTCTCAAAAACTAATTTTCCGTATTCCGCTAAAGCGGTGTCCTGTTCCTCTGTACCGCCGCTTACACCTAAACCGCCAATTATTTCACCTTTACTGTTACATAATGGCTCTCCGCCACCGAAAATAACAATCTTACCGTTGTTGGTAAACTGTATTCCGTAAAGCGAACCGCCGGGCTGACTTAAGGGCTTAAGAGCAGAGGTGGACATTTTAAGTGATACCACCGTGAAGGCTTTATTAACTGCAATGTCGTAGCTTGCTATAAACGAATCATCCATACATTCAACAAGTATAGGGTGACCAGCCTTGTTTGAGATAGCAACTACAGCGTTAACGCCCATTGCTTTTGCCTTTTCGCGAACTTTTTCACTTAAAATGCGTGCATCCAAAAGAGATATATCACTTTTAGCACCCATCTCGCGGATAACGGTATCAACTATTTCGCGTAAAGCATTGGCGTCCATCATTGACACCTCTTATTTGCCGAGTTGTTCAATAACACGACGGGTAATTTCAGCAACCAAATCAGCATCGCTGTGGTGACTGCAGTTACCGCCGCAACCGTGACAACTGGGCTTACCGTCTTTAGCATTCGGGCAGAGGTCTGCAGGGTGCTTACCCTTCATACCGAACTGACGGCGAATTTCGTACAAACGCTGAACCTGTTTGTCAGAAAGTTCCTTCGGACCGCCCAACTGCTTGGAAATGTAGAGTAATTTAGCATAGAACTCAACCGACTCCATCTTGTGATAAGCACTCAAGAGGCTATCAGAGAAAGAGAGAGCGCCGTGGTTTTCAAGCAAAACTGCGTCGAAAGACTGTAAGTACTTAGAAACTGCATCGGGTATTTCCTCGGTAGAGGGAGTACCGTACTCGGCGATGGGAACACATCCGAGAGCTATAACAGCTTCAGGCATAATGGGCTGAGTAAGGGGAATACCGGCAATAGCAAAACCGGTAGCATACATAGGATGAGCGTGAACAACTGCATTAACGTCGGGACGCTCCTTGTAAACTCTCATGTGCATCTTAATTTCAGAAGAAGGCTTAAAACCGGGGTTAGCCTGAATAACCTTGCCGTCACGGTCAACCTTGCAGATGAATTCAGGAGTCATGAAACCCTTACTTACACCGGTAGGGGTGCAGAGGAACTCATTGTCGTTAATCTTAACCGAAATGTTGCCGTCGTTAGAAGCAACCATGCCCTTGTCATAGATGCGTTTACCGATTTCGCAAATCTGTTTTTTGATTTCAAATTCATTAATCATTTTTTGTTTCTCCTTTGAATTTGGTTGGATTTTATATTTCTATGGATAAATAATACCATAAATAATAACAAAAGTCAATAGAAAAATCTGTTTTTTTCTTTATTTTTCTGTTTTTTCGTTGGTTTTGTGTGGTTTTAGGTGTTCGATTATGTCCAAAACGCCCTCGCCGGACTTAGAATTGACAAAAAACACTGTTTTGCAACCCGAAAGCCTTAACCAACGCTCGGCTCTTTTGGGGTCTGCTTTGTCGATTTTGGTTACAATACCAATTACCTCGCGGTTGACCAAACAGGTGATGTTAGGCGGGAATAGGGAATAATCGTCATTTGCCGCAATCAGTAGTGCCACAACATCAGCCTCGTATGAGTATAACGCTAATGCGGCACCCAAATCGTGGTTTTCGGCGTATTCACCGGGTGAGTCAATCAAAAAATTATTGAACGCCATACCTTGAGTTTTAATGTATTGAATTTTCTCACCGCGTAATGCTTGGGTAAGAGTGGTTTTTCCGCAACCGCTTCTGCCTATAAGCAAAAGACGTTTTAAGTTCTGGTTATCTCGCATACGGCAAAACCTAATTTGTTGATTGCATATTCGGTTACGGCACTTAAAGCCGCCTCAACCTGTGAAACAGTGCCGGTTACAATTACCGTACCGCTGAAGCGGTCAACAAAACCTAACTCAACACCTGATGCCTTCATTGCAATGTCTCCTGCAATGATTGCAGTTTCACTCGGACTTAAAGTCAATATGCCGATAGCACCTGAATGTTCCTCGGCAGGGTCAAGTCCCAATTTGTAGTAAAGCACTTTGTCAGGGTTAGCGATAATGTGTGCCAAGGTAATCTGTTTACCGGGGACAATTTCCTGAATAATACGTGCTTTGTTTTCGGCTGAAAGATAATCTTTAATATCCATTCAATCAACCTCCTAAATGTGTAGTCAGTCCGTATGACTTGGCCACTGCCAGTAATTCCTGCATTTTGGCTGTGGTCGGTGACGGCACATCGCCCATTAAGTAGGGACGAGCGAGCCCGTCATATTTATCCTTACCCATACGGTGGTAAGGTAAAAGGTGAATTTCATTTACATTAGGCAAAGATGCAGTAAACTTTGCAATCTCGCCGATTTCTTCGACAGTGCCGTTAAATCCTGGGATAACAGGTACTCGGATAATCAAGCGTTTTGCTTTCTCAGCGATTTTACGAGCATTGTGAAGAATTAACTCGTTGGGTCTTGTGGTAAATTCTTTGTGTTTAGCCGAGTTTATGTGTTTTATATCCATAAGGAACACATCAACCTCGGGAATAAATTGCTCGATAACTTCCCAGTCTGCAAAGCCGGTGGTTTCTATAGCGGTGTTGATACCATTTTCGTGTGCAGCTTTAAGCAGTGCAATTCCAAAATCAGGTTGCCATAAGCATTCACCGCCTGAAAGGGTAAGACCGCCGCCGCTACGGCTGTAATAGGGCATGTCACGCATTATTTCTTCCATAACCTCTTTTACGGTGGTGTCATAGCCAACCGTTTTTACTTTGCCCTTTTGTTTCATTAACTGAATTTCATAATTTTGTGATTCGGGGTTGCAACACCAACGGCATCTTAACGGGCATCCCTTCAAGAACACAATAGTTCTGACGCCCGGCCCGTCGTGGGTGGAGAAGCGTTGGATATCAAATATCCTGCCCCTTACATTATATATATCTGCCATTTAGAAATCCCCCTGCTCGGTACGGTTGATGATGTCATCTTGTAATGAGCGTGAAAGCGTAGTGAACAATGCACTGTATCCTGCAACACGAACAACTAATGACTTATACTTTTCGGGGTTTTTCTGTGCATCTCTCAAGGTTTCACGGCTGACAACGTTAAATTGCATATGGCTACCCTTTTGGTCAAAGTAACCGCGGACCAATGCAACAAAGCTTTCAAGACCGCTTTCACCTTGCAATGCACTCGGGTGGAATTTCATATTGAAAAGCGTTCCGTTCGAGGCAATGTAGTGGTCTAACTTTGAAACCGAGTTAGCGGCAGCAGTGGGACCCTTTACATCTCGACCTGCGGCAGGTGAGACACCGTCAGCAACGGGGGTGTTAGCCAAACGTCCGTCAGGTGTTGCACCGGTTTGTGCACCTAATGGCACATTAGCCGAAACGGGATAAAGACCTGCCTGATACTGACCGCCTCTTGGGTTGCGGTAGTTTAATATCGGCTTTGTGTATGTATAGGCAACATCACGGGCGAAACTGTCAACCTCGATTATATCGTTACCAAACTTAGGCAATTCACTGATACGGTTTAATAATGCATCGTATTTTGCCTTTTGTTCGGCGGAACAATTGTTTTTAACAACGGTTTCATAAATAGTCTTAACGTCCTCACGCGAGAGAACCTTACCGCTTTCTACAAAACTCTTGGCAACCTTTGCGGTGATGTTTTCAGCCATCTTGGAGTCCATATCCTTGCCGTAGTTGTTTTCAAGCGCTTCTTTAAAGTCCGCCATAGTAACGCTTTTTTCTTCAAAGACCAAACGCTTGATTGCATATAAAGCATCAGCCATATTAGCAATACCGAAGCCCTGCGGTCCGGTGAAGTTGTAAATAGCACCGCCTTCTTGCAAGGACTTTCCTCTGCCGATACAGTCCTCAACCATACAGGACTGGAAGGGCAACGGGCAACGCTCTGCGTGAGCCAGGTCAATTGCGTTGTCGGCGTTAACAAGCAGTTCGATAAAATAAACCATCTGTTTTTTGTAGGCATCATAGAATTCGTCAAACGAAGTCATTTTGGTGACGTCTCCGGTTTGAAGGCCGATTTGCACACCTTTGTCTACACCGTTTGAGAAAACCAATTCTAAAGGACGGCACATATTAAAGAATGCGGCATCGTGCCAACCGTCAGTCTTGGCTGATTTTTGGGGTTCAACACAACCGATAATGTTGTAATCTCTTGCATCCTCTAATGTCAAACCTCTGCTTTGAAGTGAGGGAATAATAACCTCGTCATTATAGTAAGCCGGCAAGCCTACACCTGTTCTTGTAACCTCGGCTGCACGGAGCATAAATTCGTGTGGAGTGCCATTCCAAACTCTAACAGAGAACGAAGGCTGGGGTAAATGAACGTGCATAGTGGCGTTCATACACATATAAGAGAGGTCATTTGTGGCATCTTGACCGTTTGAGTCCTGACCGCCGACAATAAGGTTCTGGAATAAACTGTATCCTGCAAAACCCTCTGCCGAAGCGGCATCGCGAACCTTGTTAAGGTCATTAAGTTTGACCCAAATACAGTCGATTAACTCTTGTGCAAACTCGCGGGTGATTGCACCCTTTTCTAAATCAGCCTTATAATAGGGGTACATATATTGGTCAAAACGACCGGGAGAAATTGAGTGTCCGCTTGATTCGGTCTGTAATAGCATCTGCACAAACCAGAACGACTGACAAGCCTCGTAAAAGGAGGTTGCACCGTTTGTCGGCACTCTTTGGCAGTTGGCGGCAATCTGTAAAAGCTCTGCTTTGCGTTTTTCGTCAGAGCAGGTGTCAGCCTGTTTTTTAGCTAAGGTGGCATATCTCTTTGCGTAATCGCAAACAGCGTTACAACTGATGATTACAGCCTGCAAAAACTGGAAACGTTTTGAATAGTCGCCGTCAGTAACATTTAATTTTGCAATTGCGGCTTCGGCTTCTTTAATAATACCCTTATAACCGATTTTCAAAACCTTGCCGTAGTCAACGGTAAGGTGGCCAATGCCGTTGTAAAAATAGTTGCCCGGGGTAAATATATTGTGCTCAATTGCGGACAAAGCTTCCGGTGACATATAAGAGGTAGCAAGTTCACTGGTGGTTTTTCCTGCCCAGTAAGGATAAACCTTGCGTAAGGTTTCCTTAGTTTCCTCTGAAATGTAAAACGGGTCGGCACTTCTTGTCTGTACGGTGTCAAACTCGTCCTGAAGCCAGGTGTAGGAATATTCAGGGAAAACCTGACAACCTCTGGGAGCTTTTGTATTACTGCCGACAATAAGCTCAAGAGGGCGTATTGTAATCGGCAATTTTTCCAAAATATTCTGAAAAGCCTTGGCTCTTCTTAAAATAATAGGCAAATTCTCAGTTTGCTTGTAGGATTCAGTTAATAAAACTGCACGGTCAGCCTCAATCTCAGGCATTTTTTCGAACAAATGCTCAATGAGTTTGGGGATACGTTCACTCTTTTCGATTTTTGCACTATAAACAGGTTTCATATGTAATACCTCCTAATAAAAAGGCTTGAACTTTCATTTGAGGCTAATACCTCACACTAATTTATCATCATTTTAGCATAAAACCACACAGTTGTCAATACTAAAACCACATAAAAACAGAAAAATAACGAAAAAACCAAATAATTTTCCTGAAATTATACAAATATTTGCAAGAAAACTGATAAATTAACTTAAATTCAAATTACAAAACAATATAATACACTTTTGATGCGGTACAAGTTTTTAGCGATTATATTGCTTAACCAATAAAAGAACAAGTTAAAAAATCTGTTCTTTTATTTACTTATTAAATTTTCTGTGTTATAATATATTTGTGAAAATTTGTTTTGTGAGGTGAGAACGGTGGACAAGTTTATTTTACATTCAAGATATAAACCTACAGGTGACCAACCGCAAGCGATTGCCGAATTGGTTGAGGGTATAAATAATGGCGATAAAGAGCAAGTTTTGCTTGGTGTTACCGGTTCGGGAAAAACTTTTACAATGGCTAATATTATCGAAAAAGTAAACCGTCCGACCCTCGTTCTCGCTCACAATAAAACCCTCGCCGCTCAGCTTTGCTCGGAGTTCCGCGAATTCTTTCCTGAAAACGCGGTGGAGTATTTTCTTTCATATTACATAAATAGCACCAAAAACCGTGATAAAATGCTGTTTTTAGGGGCTTTTTAACACAAGATAACATGTAAACAATACATAAACCAAATAAATTTGTGATCCAATTTGGTGTATTTACCGTTTTTGGTTTTTTTATTGCTTTTCGATTAATAATCTGGTAAACTTTTAGCCGAACATTTTTGCGGTATTGACACTATTTTAGAAGCAAAAATTGATGATTTTGAAAATATTGAAGGTTTTGGCAGTGTTTTAGCAAAATCGGCTTATGAATTTTTTTACTAGAAGATACAAAACAAATGATTCAAAAGTTCAAAAATTTAGGGCTTAATATGAAGTCCTTAAAAGAGGTTAAAGATATTCGTTTTGCGGGAATTACTTTTGTTTTAACGGAAACATTATCAACTCTTTCACGAAACGAGGCGTCAGCCATTATTGAAAGTTTTGGCGGTAAAACTTCTTCCTCAGTATCGAAGAAGGCAAGTTATGTTTTAGCTGGTGAAGAGGCAGGCAGTAAGCTTGAAAAAGCAAACTCCTTAGGCATTAAGATTATTAACGAAGACGAATTTAATCAAATGATAAAATGATTTTTATTAATATAAACGACCAAAATTCATATTCTGAATTTTGGTCGTTTAATATTTCAGGATTTAGATGGAAAAATCTTATATAGGCCTTTTAATAGATGGATTTAACCAGAATTTTGGCAAATCGCCTTCAAAGTATTTTTGAGCTTCTTTAATCATTGTTGCAGGACTATCACTATAAGAATTTATAGTGTCACCGCCGCGATGGTTGGTTAATGTGCAATTATCGATACCTATAAGTGGGTTGTTAGGTTCAATCGGTTCTTCATTAAAAACATCGATTGCCGCACCCATAATTTTACCAGTTTTTAGTGCATTAGCTAGTGCGTCATAATCTACCATATATGAACGTGCTGTATTAATGAAATATGCAGTTTTTTTCATTTTTTTGAATTCATTTTCACCAAGTAAGATAGATTTTCTGCTTAGTCTTGCATGAATTGAAACAATGTCAGAATTTTGTAGCAATTCATCAAGTGAAACAAATTTTGCAATATTTTTATTGATAGCATCGTAATTGCAAAATGGGTCAGAAATCAAAAATTTACAGTTAAAGACCTTCATCTTTTCATAAACTAGTTTTGCAACAGAGCCAAATCCAATTAAACCGATTGTCATATCGCACATTTCGTGTATTTTTGTTTCTGTATTAGGATATTTTTCGCGCCAAATACCATTATTTATCGCAATAGCGGAACGAGTAATATTTCTAGTTTCATTAAAAATCAACCCAACCGTGAATTCTGCAACAGCGTTAGCGTTATGACTTGGATTTAGTAGAACGGCAATATCCCTCTTAGTGCAAGAGTCTACATCAATATTTTCGTGACCACCACGATTACAAAGAATTAACTTTAATTTCTTTGCTCTTTTTAAAAGTGTCTCAGTAATAGGGCAGAGGTGGCACATAATTACATCAGCATCTTCAACAGCATCAAGCAAACCTTCTGGAAGTTCTACTGTTTCAAATCCGCCAGTTTCAATAATTTTAACTATATTTCTCATTTTATGACGAGAATCGACGCCAAAGAAAAAATATTGTATTTCTGAAAATTGAATAAAAGGATTAGATTCAATACCAATTTTCATCATATCAGGAGTAATAAAATTATCTCCAATCGCTACACATTTCATAATTAAACACCTTATTTTAATTCTGTTTTGTATTTCCTAAAAGAAGTTCTGCAAAAGTTAAATCGAACTCGGTTGTTATTTTAAAATTCATTCTGTCGCCTTCGACAATTCCAACATGATATCCTTTTTCAAGATACATACGACCCGCTTCCATATAGGCATCAGTTTCAGCTTGTGTTAAGGTGTTCTGTATATCCTTGAATTGCTTAACGTTGAATGTTTGTGGGCCTTGGTCACAGAAAATAGTTGAGCGTTCAGGAACACAAGTGCTTTCTTTTCCATCTTCTGCAATTATTACAGTATCAATCGTCGGTATGGAAGTTGTAACCATATCATAATCTTTTAGCAAGTTAAAATTATCTGCAATAATTTTTTGCGAAACAAATGGTCTAGCACAATCATGAATACAAAGATAATTATCTTCGCCAGAATCAGATATACAAGCATCAACGATATTTACCATTGATAAGAATCTTGTAGTACCACCTGAAATTATAATGATTTTAGATGTATCAACATCATATTCTTTTAAAAGATTTACACCATAATCCATCCATTGTGGATTCATTGCTAAAATAACCTTGTCAATATACTTTGAAGACAAAAAGGCGTTGATAGTACGAACAATAATTGGAATACCAGCAATTTTTAAAAATTGTTTTGGTATTTTGCTTTCCATACGAGAACCAATGCCTCCTGCGAGAATTCCTGCGTAATTCATAATATACCTCTTTAAAATTCATTTATATTTCGTTTTCAGATTCATACAACTCGCCAAGAAGATTGACTTCTCGGAAAGGTTTTTTACCTTTAACATCAAAGACGTATTTTCCCAAATCTATTCGCGCAAAATTATGCGGACAACGTCTGTTAGATAAGTTGGGTTTATTCATATAATTTGGTCCATAAGCGTAATTTAAATATCCTGTGTAATCAACAGGAATAGGTGCTTTAATACCGTCAAAATCAACATATACGGTATCTTCAAGACCTTTTTTAGGTAATGGACCGTCTTTTAATTTTTTACCAACACTATCTATTAGCAAGGTTGCATTCTTTTTGTTTTTGAATAGCTTAACAAAAAATTCGAAGAATCCGTGATAAAAACACCAAGGAAAAATTCTTAAAATTGGTAATAAAAATTTCGTTAAGTGATAATGCCAATTTCTTCTGGCTTGATTATACCACCTTACAATAATACAATCATAAATAATCGCTAAAACAAGGGTTTGTAAATAACGTAAAAGTTTACAATTAGATGTTTGGTCATATATAAGCAAATCAATAAAAATTCCATCAGGATATATATTTTTGCTAGAATAATTGGTTGAAAAATAAGTCGATTTTAATCTGACTTTTTCAATAGTGTAATGGCTTCCGCTACCATTAAACGGCGAAGAAAATTCAAATTTATCATCAAGTTCCGATTCGCAAACTTTTCTAAATTTTTCATACTCTTCACGTAAAAAACCAATATCCAGGTCATCGTCCCAAGGAATAGAACCGCCAGACCTTACAGCACCCAACAGCGAGCCACCAGCAAGGAAATATTTAATATTATGTTTAACACATATTCTGTCAATTTCTTTAAGCGTTTCAATTTCAAGGGATTGAATAGTTTTAATCTTACCGCTATAAAATTCAACATTGTCAGAGGTGTCATATTCATAACCAGTCAAAAAAGAAACCGAATGTTTGATAGCATCTTTAAACGAAACGACTTTCTTAATCTTCATTTTACAAAATTTTGAAGAATTTAAGCGGTTATAATCTAATTTAATTCCAGCACTTATGGTTTTTGAAAGAGAAAAATAATCTCGATAGTTTTCAAATATTAATTGTTTGATTTTAGCTTTTGTAGCATTTTCAAAAGAAACATTATAAACTTGTCCTTTTTCACATTTATATGCTGAATGGAAAACTGCATAAGAAGCATCACGAATATAAGTGATGCTTGAATTATAAGTTGCATCTTCGTCTGTAATAACAACCTCATTATTTTCTGCACACTTTTGAATTAAAGATTGCAAATCAAAGGAAGGCGTGTGAAAACGGTCAGGTGCAAATACGTTGTCGAAACGCAATAAAGTTAAATTTAAAGAATTTTTAGTAATATAATTTTTACAAATTTCTTCAATATTGAAATAATAATCGATTTCAGGATTTGGTTTGCAAACATTTTTATAGTAAAAATTTAATTGATTTTCTGAAAGGGAAGTAACACTATTTGAAAAATATTCAATCTTTGGCAGAAGGGTTGTTATAACACAACGCGAATTTTTTGTTTTAGAAAGAACAGATTGTATTTTATCAAGGGTTTCAAATACTTGATTTTTCTTATCTAAATCAGTAGTATCAACAAAAAAGAATACTAAATTATTGCTGTTTTCAATATGTAAAAAATCTTCAATTGATATTGTTGAAATATTTTGTGAGGTTATTGTATTGTTTCGATACTCACTTTCCATTCCTGATTTTATATATGTAATCGAATTATACACATTGAATTTTTGATTTGAGAGTTTAACACCTGTCATTAAATAATCACAAATGAAGTTGTCATCACCAACAAAATAAATTTTCTCGTATTTTGACAAATCTTTATTTTTGGAACATCTTTTAAAAAAAACACACAGTGTAAAAGCAATCATTATTTGTTCGTCTTCAACAACTAGTTTTCGCATTAAAATACTCCTTAAAAAACAGTTAAAGGTTAAAATATCTTTAAACTGAAAAAACATTAAATTTAAAAGTGGATTATATAGATAAAACTAACATTGTTTTAGCATTTCACTCATATAATCATGCTAATTAACATTATTTGATAGATATGAAACGGTATGTTTCATAGCTATATTAAAAGAAGAAACATTTACAATTTTCAATTTAGAAAAAACTAAACAATTTAAGCAGTTATATTTTCTGAATTTTTTTGCACTCAATTTTTCAGATATTGAAAAATCTTCTGGGAAACATGAAAAAATTGTGCGTTTTATATCAGCTTTTGTCTTTTTATGTTGGGCAATATTATAAGTATGGCCTTTTACACCTTTAAATGCTGAGTGGAATACTGAATAGGCGGCGTCACGAATATAGGTAATAGTTGAAACGTATTTATCGTCGTCGTCGGTAATTTTTACCTCCTTGCTATTTACACACTCATCAATCAAATTTTCAAGGTCAAATGATGGTGTATGAAAACGGTCAGGAGCAAACACATTATCAAATCTTAATAATGTAAGGTTTAAATCGTTATCACGTACAAAACCACGACAAATTTTTTCAATTTGGAGATAATAGTCAATTTCCGGAGTTGTTTCACATTCTTTTTCAATAAAAAAATTAAATTCACGTTCTGCAAGTGAGGTTGCTTCGGTAGGGAAATATTCTATTTTTGGTAAAAGAGCTGTTACGATACAACGGGATTTTTTATTTTTAGAAAGTACCGTTTTTACAGTTTGTAAAGCAGATAATGTATTTTGAACAGATTGAAGCGAGGTAGTATCAACGAAAAAAAAGACCAAATTATTATCTGTATTTATTTTTAAAAACTCATCTGTTGTAATTTCGGGAATTTCAAATTCATTTAAAGTGTTCTGTCTGTATTGGCTTTTGGCACCAGAATTTACATATGTAACAGAATCATATACTTTATTGTTATTAGCATATACGCCTGACATCAAATAATCACAAATGAAATTATCGTCAGATACAAAGAAAACGTTTTTATATTTAGACAAGTCTTTGTTTGTTTTAGAATTTCTGAACAAACCTCTTAGTGTGTTGTTAATCATTATTTGTTCAGTTTTTATAACTAGTTGCTTCATTTAGTAACTCCTTTTCCTGAACGTTAGATAATATCTTTAAAACATCTTCTGCCATTATTTGTGTACAGTTTTTTGTATTCTCAACATTTTTACTTATAAAGTTTTGCAAGTAATTATAATTATATAATTTTTCAAGATTTGCAACTAATTTAGAAGCATCTTTCTCTTGAAATCCTGGCAATTCATTATAATCAATAGCTAAACCTCGTGCTGTTTCATAATTATCAAAATCGTAGTTATAAAAATATATAGGAATACCTTTTATACCGGCCTCATAAATTATGCACGAATAATCACTAACAAGTTTATCGGTACATGTAAGCATTTGAAAGGTTGAAAATTCCTCACAAAGAAAAATTCTATCATCATCAACCGTTGTTTTTGTAAGAGGGTGCAACTTTACAATGAGGTTAAATTTTTGAAAATCAAAAGCTTCAATAAGTTTTGCAAAATATTTTTTAAATTCTTTTTCATTTTTCCTAAATGTTGGAGCATATAAAACGTTGATTTTTTCGTTTAAAACCGGATACTTTTCAAAAATCTGACGTCTGGTTGATTCTATGTATTTTTCGTCGTTAAGTAAATCTATTCTAGGTAAAGAAAATTTTCTAAATTTATTATCGTCGGCATTAAAACCTTCTTTTAACACTTCTTTGTATTCTTCACCGGAATAATAGATGATGTCGTAATTTTTATGCATCTTCATTATAGATGCAACTAATTGTGAAGTGCCTTCACTCTTATCAATTATTTGCCAACCAAATTTTTTTAATTTGCCTACTGTATGCCAAAGTTGAATAATTTTTAAATCTTTCTTATGATTTAATATGCTAACAACAGGACTATAAGAATCAAGAATACAAATTTTTGAAGTTGCTAAATGATACATCTGACGCAACATATGTAAACTATATGAAATTTTTGTCAAAAAAGACGAATTAACTCCGCCATCAAGTGTTTTGCATAAATATACAACTTTAACATGTTTTTGCAACTCACTGCCCAAAAGCTTAAAGTCATCGTTAACAGCGTTTGATTGACGGCTAATCATAACAATTTTCTCTTGTACTTTTAAAGGTTTAAAAAGGTAATAAAGAATATTAAGACTTGTAATTAAAATTTTTAAAACAAGAAATCTCACGCAACCACCTATTATCCAATTTCTTCTGTGTGATTATACCATAATTAGGGCGGAATTGCAAGTAAAAATTAGATTGACATAATTAGGATTTAAAACACAAAAAGCCCTTTCAAATTTTATTCAATTAATTTGCCACTTGTTGTATAATATAGACAAAAAGTAATGACTTCAAATATTTACTTATGAAAAATTTTGTGATATAATATTTAATTGAAAAAATTGTGTCATTTGTATTTATGTGATGTTATTGTTGAAAATACTAGAATTTTCAACATCCACAGCGCCTATAATAATTACAATAAAACTCTTGCCGCACAACCGTGTTCGGAGTTCAGAGAATTCTTCCCTGAGAATGCGGTGGAATATTTTGTTTCCTATTACAAGTTTCGCACCAAAAACCGCTACAAAACGCCGTTTTAAGGAATTTTTAACATAGGATAACACGTAATAACACTATATAAATCAAATAAATTTGTGACCCAAATTCGTGTAATGAAAATTTTGGGTCTTTTTTTATTGCAATAGATTATCTATTGTGCTATAATAAATATGCCAACCATTTGAATATAGAAAAAGGGGCAATTTTTTTATTTTTTTACAAGATTGTTATCTTTTGTGCATACTAACACAGGAGAATTTGATAAAAACGCAAATTACTTTAATGTGTTGGTGTGTTATTGCCCTTTATATTGAATTGGTTTGGTGACTATCGGGGTTTGCATTTTTTGTACGGTTGCTTCGGTAGCCGCACTTTTTATTTTTAGGAGGGTAGTTTTTACATTTTTAGAAATTTAGGCAAAATGTATGAAGGAGAATATAAATGAAGAAAAAGAAGTATCATATTGAAAAAGATTTTATAATTAAGGAAGAATTGCCTATTACTGCTATTCAAGATATAGAAATTGATATTTTAAGAACTTTTGTTGATTTTTGCGATAAACACAATCTTAGATATTTCCTTGCAGGTGGTACCCTTATTGGTGCAGTTCGTCATCAAGGTTTTATTCCTTGGGATGATGATATGGATGTTTCAATGCCAAGAAAAGATTTTGAACGTTTTCGTGAATTGACAAAGGATGGAAAACTTGGCAATTACGATATTCGTTCATATATTCACACTCCTGAACTTCACACAAGACCTTTTGACCGTCTTGTTGACACACGTTATATGGCAAAGGTGAATGTAAAGGCAGAGCAACCTTTTATTCCGCCATGGCTAGATATTCATGCTCTTGATGGACTTCCTGCGGACCCTGTTGAAAATAGCAAATATTGGGATGCAGTTAATATTCTCAAACGAGGTTCGAAAATTTCAAGAACTCCCTTGCATCCCTTTAAAAAAGGTGGTATAATGAGAGTTCTCCGTGCAATCAAAAATTACAAGATTCATATGAATGGTTATATTTATTATGCTAGGAAATTAAATGAATTCGGTGCGACTTATAATTTTGACACGTCCGAATATATTGCTTCGGTTATGGCAGGATATGGACGCAAAGAACGTATGCCTAGTTATTACTTTACTGATGGAGAAAAGAAATTATATTTTGAGGGTATTCTTTGCTCTGTTCCACCTCACTATAATCTTGTCCTTAAACATATGTACAACAACTTTTTGCAACTTCCACCCGTTTCAGAACGTGCCACTCATATCGAAAGATTGTGGGAAGTAGTACCAAAGGAGGATAGGTAATAAAATGTACAACAATATTAAAAATCGTCTTTGTGTTGCCTGTAAAAATCTGGCAGAAAGCAATGTTATTCCTAATGGTGCTTTTATTTCAATAAAAGATTCTAAAGGACAGTGTTATGCTCTCAACAATAACAAAATTCCCTTAAGTGAAGCTTCTGAAAGCAATATTATAATTGTTGGCTTTGATGGTAATGTTATTGAAGGCGATGTTTCAGGGATAGACCCTTATTTTGTGGTTCATAAAGTTATCTACAATGAAAATGAGGAAATAACAACTATCATTAATCCTCGTTCCCGTTATAACTCTATTTGGGCTTCTCTTGGCAGGTCGCTTGTTCCCAACTCGTTCTTTTATTGCGAAAATTTAGTCGGGGAGACTCTTGCGACTGGTTCTGTTACTCTTGAACCAGGTGAAGAACTTTATGAATCAATTGGTGCAAGCGTGCTTTCAAGGTTACAGCATAAAGGGATACAGTCTCTAGGGGCAATAATTATCAAAAATGATAGTGCAATTGTCTGGGGCAAGAATTCTGACTCGACCGTTAAAAGAGCAATCGCTATGGAAGAAATTTGCTTTCGCGCTCTCCAAACAACAGCGATTACAAACGGTGGCGATAGTTTTGTTGCATTCGAGGTTGCCCAACAACTTCTAATGGAATAATAATTGGTTTTTCATTTATTTGTATTCGACGTTATAATTACATAAACTATTGAGCAGGTACAAAAAGTATCTGCTCTTTTATTTACTTATAAAAAAATATGTGGTATAATATATTTGTGAGAATTTGTTTTGTGAGGTGAGAACGGTGGATAAGTTTATTTTACATTCAAGATATAAACCTACAGGTGACCAACCGCAGGCTATTGCCGAATTGGTTGAGGGTATAAATAACGGCGATAAAGAGCAGGTTTTGCTTGGCGTTACGGGTTCGGGTAAAACCTTTACAATGGCAAATATTATCGCTAATGTTAATAAGCCAACACTCGTTCTCGCTCACAATAAAACCCTCGCCGCTCAGCTTTGCTCGGAGTTCCGCGAATTCTTTCCTTAAAACGCGGTGGAATATTTTGTATCCTAACACAAGATTTGCACTAAAAATCGTGATAAAACGCTATTTTTAGGGGCTTATTAACACAGGATAACACGTAATAACACTATATGAACCAAATAAATTTGTGACCTAAATTCGTGTAATACAAAATAGGCATATTTTAAAAAAAGAAGTTGATTAAAATGAAAAACAAAAAACACGAAATTAACACTATGGTATTGGCGGCGATGTTTTTAGGCATAGGCTTTATATTACCGATATTTACCAATCAAATCAAAGAAATCGGCGACTCCTTACTTCCAATGCATATCCCCGTCATGCTTTGTGGTCTTATTTGCGGTAAGAGATACGGTTTTTTTGTGGGCTTGATTTTACCGCTGCTTCGAGGGTTTGCGTTTGGAATGCCCCCAATATATCCAAATGCTGTTTGGATGGCAATTGAGTTGTCTGTATATGGTTTTGTTATTGGATTTTTGTACTTTCGCATTAACCCAAAAGATACAAAAAGTGTATACATAAGTTTAGTATCAGCTATGATAACAGGCAGACTGGCGTGGGGTATAAGCAAGACTATTTTATTGGGATTAAATGGTAAGGCTTTTACTGTATCAATGTTTATAGTAGGTGGATTTGTCGATGCCATTCCAGGGATAATTCTTCAACTTGTGTTGATTCCGTCGATTATGTTAATATTAAATAAAAGGAGAATATTTAAATGAAAACACTTTTTTTTCCATATGGACAAACACATTTAGAGTATGAATTTGATGAAAAAGAACTTGTAGGAGTACTTACATCCTCTATTGAGAAATATGTTCCCGAAGGCGATGGGCACGAACTTGTAGCAAGGGCGTTAGAATCTCCTATAGGAAGTCAAAAACTTTCGGAATTGAGCCGTGGAAAACAAAAAATTGTTATTATAGCAAGTGACCATACACGCCCTGTGCCGAGTAAGATTATTATTCCACAAATGCTAAGTGAGATAAGGAAGGGAAATCCGAATGCGGATATAACCATCCTAATTGCAACAGGTTGTCATAGAGGAACCACCAAGCAAGAACTTATAAATAAATTCGGCGAGGAAATAGTTGCAAACGAAAAGATTTATGTTCACGATTGTGATGAAAAAGAAAAGCTTGTAAACATAGGTGTTTTGCCGTCTGGGGGACAGTGTGAAATTAACAAAATAGCAGTAGAGGCTGATTTGCTTGTTGCAGAAGGATTTATAGAGCCACATTTTTTTGCAGGCTTTTCGGGCGGAAGAAAAAGTGTTTTGCCGGGTGTTGCAGGCAGAAGTACTGTACTTGCTAATCACTGCTCGGAGTTTATTGCTCATCCAAATTCAAGAACAGGTATTTTAAAGGATAATCCTATACACGAAGATATGGTTTGGGCAGCCAAACAGGCTAAACTTGCGTTTATAGTTAATGTGGTATTGAATTCGGAAAAACAACCTATTTTTGCTGTTGCAGGTGACTTAGAGAAAGCACATAAAAAGGGGACTGATTTTATATCTTCGCTTTGTGGTGTCAAGTCGGTTTTGGCAGATATAGTTATATCTACTAATGGTGGTTATCCGCTTGACCAAAATGTATATCAGTCGGTTAAGGGAATGACTGCTGCAGAGGCTACCGTTAAAAAGGGCGGAATTATAATAATGCTTGCAAAGGCTAATGATGGTATTGGCGGAGAACATTTTTACCATCAACTTGCAGATGAGCCTGATATGAATAAAACTATGGATATTTTTCTTTCACGCTCAAGAAACGAAACTGCAACCGACCAATGGATGTCGCAAATTCTATTAAGGATTTTGATGAAAGCCAAGGTTATCTATGTGTCGAGTTTAGATCCTGAAATTGTTGAAAAAATGCATATGATTCCTGCAAGTACATTAAGTGAAGCTATAAACTTAGCGAAAAAAATATTAGTAAAAGATAATGCAACAATAACAGCTATTCCTGATGGAGTTTCAGTTGTTGTAATTTAATGATTATGACTAGAATTAATACTCAGCTGAATATTTTGTAACCACATACGACTACAAATTTGTGACCTAAATTCGTGTAATTTACTATTCGCCAACTTTATGAGCAAGATCCCAGTGAATTTAAAACAAGAAAATGACAGAAAATAATCAAAAAAGAGAGGAGTGAGAACATGCCCGATAAGTTTATTTTGCATTCAAATTACAAACCAACTGGAGACCAACCACAAGCTATTGAAAAACTCAGCGAAGGCATCAAAAATGGCTTAAAAGAGCAGGTGCTATTAGGCGTAACCGGCTCTGGTAAAACCTTTACTATGGCGAATATTATTGAAAAAGTGAACCGTCCAACCCTCGTTCTCGCTCACAATAAAACCCTCGCCGCACAACTTTGTAGTGAGTTCAAGGAATTCTTCCCTGAGAATGCGGTGGAGTATTTTGTATCCTACTACGATTATTATCAACCTGAGGCGTATATTCCCGGTAGTGATACTTATATTGAAAAAGATTCTTCCATAAATGACGAAATTGATAAACTGCGTCACAGTGCTACTTGTGCTTTGTCGGAACGGCGTGATGTTATAATCGTGGCTTCGGTTTCGTGCATATATTCGCTCGGTAACCCTATTGATTACCGTAATATGGTTATATCTTTGCGCCAAGGAATGGAAAAAGGCCGTGACGAGCTTATTGCTAAACTTGTAGATTTACAATACGAGCGTAACGACATAAATTTTGTGCGGAACAAGTTCCGTGTACGCGGTGATACGGTGGAGATTTTTCCTGCATATTCTATGGAAAATGCGGTGAGAATTGAGTTTTTTGGTGACGAAATTGACCGCATTTGCGAAATAAATACCGTAACGGGCGAGGTGAAAGCGTTACTTTCGCATATTGCTATCTATCCTGCATCACACTATATTGTGCCACAGGACAAGTTGGAGGAAGCACTAACGGAACTTAAAGAGGAAATGGAAGAGCGCGAGCGGTGGTTTATTGATAACCAAAAACTTTTGGAAGCACAGCGCATCCGCCAACGCACCGAGTATGATATTGAGATGCTTCGTGAAATCGGCACTTGCAAGGGTATTGAAAACTATTCGCGTGTGCTTTCTCGCCGTAAACCCGGCAGTACACCGTCAACGCTTTTAGATTATTTCCCCGATGATTTTATTCTTTTTGTGGACGAATCGCATGTGACTTTACCGCAAGTGCGCGGTATGTACGGCGGTGACAGGGCGAGAAAGGAAAATCTTGTGGAATATGGTTTCCGTTTGCCGTCTGCTTTTGATAACCGTCCGCTTAATTTTGATGAATTTTATAGTCACATAAATCAAGCGGTGTTTGTGTCTGCAACACCCGGTGACTTTGAAAAAGAAAAAGCCACCCGAATTGCCGAACAGGTGATAAGACCCACAGGTCTTTTAGACCCTGAAATATCGGTCCGCCCGTCTGACGGACAGATTGACGATTTGGTGAGTGAGATAAATATGCGTGTGGCTAAAAAAGAACGCGTACTTATTACCACGCTTACCAAAAAAATGGCAGAAGACCTTACTGAATATCTTGAGGGACTTGAAATAAAGGTTAGATATATGCACTACGATATAGACACCATTGAGCGTATGGAGATTATTCGTGATTTGCGACTTGGCGAGTTTGATGTACTTGTTGGTATCAACCTTTTACGCGAGGGTTTGGATATTCCTGAAGTGTCGCTTGTGGCAATACTCGACGCCGATAAAGAGGGCTTTTTGCGTAGTGAAACTTCGCTTGTGCAGACCATCGGCCGTGCCGCCCGTAATGCTGAAGGCAAGGTGATTATGTATGCCGACAGTGTTACTCGTTCTATGGAAAATGCTATCCGTGAAACCGAGCGCCGCCGTGCTATACAAATGCGGTATAATGAGCAAAACGGCATTGTGCCCAAGACCATCAAGAAGGGTGTTCACGAAGTGTTGGAAATCGGCACAAAGGTTAAGGACAAGCCTGTTTCCAAGATGTCACGTGTAGAGCGTGAAGCCGAAATTAAGCGACTGACCGCTGAAATGAAACAAGCGGCAAAAATACTCGAATTTGAATATGCTGCAACGCTTAGAGATAAAATCAACAAATTAAGGAAGGGTTAGTAATTGGCTAACGAAAAGATTATTATAAAGGGTGCTAATGAGCACAATTTAAAGAATATTGATGTCGAAATACCCCGTGATAAACTGATAGTTTTTACGGGACTTTCGGGTAGCGGTAAATCTTCATTGGCTTTTGATACTATCTATGCCGAGGGGCAAAGGCGGTATGTAGAGTCGTTATCGAGTTATGCCCGTCAGTTTTTAGGGCAGATGGAAAAGCCGAATGTAGAAACCATTGAGGGTCTTTCTCCTGCGATATCCATAGACCAAAAGACTACCTCTAAAAACCCGCGTTCGACTGTTGGTACAGTTACCGAAATATACGATTATCTTCGTCTTTTGTACGCCCGTGTGGGTGTACCGCACTGTCCTGTTTGCGGTAAGGAAATCAGTCAACAAACCACCGACCAAATTGTAGACGCGGTAATGAAACTCCCCGTTGGCAGTAAAATTCAAATTTTATCTCCCATTGTAAAGGGTAGAAAAGGCGAGTATAAAAAAGAACTCGAAAACATTAAAAAGCAAGGCTATGTAAGAGCCCGTATTGACGGTAATATTTTTGATTTGGCGGATGATATAAAGCTTGAAAAGAATAAGAAGCATTGGATAGAGGTTATAGTCGACCGCCTTGTTATAAAGGAAGACATTATATCCCGTCTTACCGACAGTATTGAAACCGCAGTTGCACTTTCGGGCGGTCTTGTTGCCGTGGATGTAATAGACGGGGAAGAAATGCAGTTCTCCCAAACCTATGCCTGTGACGAGCACGGTATAAGCATACCTGAACTCACCCCTACAATGTTTTCATTTAACAGTCCGTTTGGTGCTTGTCCGCATTGTACGGGGCTTGGCATTTTTATGAAAGTAAACCCCCGTCTTGTAATAAATGATGAAGATGCATCTTTGCTCGACGGTGCTATCAAGGCTTCGGGTTGGGGGGTTAACAGTTGGTTTAATCCTGATTCTTCCACCATTGCCGAGATGTATTACCGCGGTGTTGCCGAGCATTACGGATTTGATATAAATATGCCGTTTAAGGATATCCCCGAAAAGGGTAAGAATGCGATTTTATACGGTACAAACGGGGAAAAGATAAAACTTGTTCGCAACAGTGATTATGGTGGAGGCACTTATTATGCCGAGTTTGAGGGTGTTATAAACAACCTTGAGCGCCGTTACAAAACCACTACAAGTGATTATGCCAGAAACGAAATTGAAAGTTATATGACAGAATCACCCTGTCCCGAATGTAGCGGAAACCGTTTAAAACCTGAATTTTTGGCGGTGACGGTTGGCGGTAAGAATATTATCGAGTTTTGCGATATGTCGGTAAGCGCCGAACTTGAGTTTATAGAAAGCCTAAAATTCAGCACTCGTGACGGTATGATTGCAAAACCGATTATAAAAGAAATCCGCGAAAGACTTACATTCTTGCAAAGTGTTGGGCTTGATTATCTCAATCTTTCGCGCTCGTCGGGTACGCTTTCGGGTGGCGAGAGTCAACGCATACGCTTGGCCACCCAAATCGGCTCTTCGCTTATGGGTGTTTTGTATATCCTTGACGAGCCGAGCATCGGTCTTCACCAAAGGGATAATGACCGACTTATTGATACTCTTAAAAGGCTTCGCGACCTTGGTAATACCGTTATTGTGGTTGAGCACGATGAGGACACTATGCGTGCTTCGGATTATGTGTTAGATATTGGTCCTGGTGCCGGTATACACGGCGGTAAGGTGGTATTTTCGGGTCCGCTCAGTGAACTTGAAAACTGTACCGAGTCGATTACATCTGACTATCTTTACGGCAGAAAGCAAATACCCGTACCCCAAAAACGCCGTAAGGGTAATGGCAATTCGCTTGTGGTAAAGGGCGCGGCAGAGAATAACCTTAAAAATATAAATGTAAAAATTCCGCTTGGTACTTTCACTTGCGTTACAGGTGTTTCGGGTAGCGGTAAGTCTTCCTTTGTTAATGAAATTCTTTATAATGTTTTAGCAAATAAACTTAACCGTGCCAAGACTATTGCAGGTAAATATAAGTCGGTTGAGGGAATAGAAAATCTTGACAAGGTTATCAATATTGACCAAGCACCGATAGGCAGAACACCGCGTTCAAACCCTGCAACCTATACGGGTGTTTTTGGTGATATACGCGAACTTTTTGCTTCTACTAAAGATGCCAAAATGCACGGTTATAATGCAGGTCGTTTTTCTTTTAATGTTAAGGGCGGCCGATGTGAAGCCTGTCAAGGCGACGGCATTTTAAAGATAGAAATGCACTTTTTACCCGATATTTATGTGCCTTGTGAAGTGTGTGGCGGCAGCCGTTACAACCGCGAAACTTTAAGCGTTAAGTATAAGGGTAAGAGCATTTTTGATGTGCTTGAAATGACGGTCGAAGAAGGTATGTACTTCTTTGAAAGCATACCAAAAATTCACCGCAAACTTAAAACCCTTTACGACGTAGGTCTTGGGTATATCAAAATCGGTCAGCCTGCCACAACCCTTTCGGGTGGCGAGGCTCAGCGTGTGAAACTAGCTACCGAGCTTTCAAAACGCAGTACGGGTAAGACCATATATATTCTTGACGAGCCTACAACAGGTCTTCACACTGCCGATGTTCATAAATTGATTGATGTTTTGCAACGCTTTGTGGATGCGGGGAACACCGTGCTTGTAATCGAGCATAATCTTGATGTCATCAAAACCGCCGACCATATTATAGATTTAGGTCCCGAGGGTGGCGATAAGGGTGGTACCGTGGTCGCTACAGGCACTCCCGAAAAAGTAGCCGAATGCGAAAAATCATACACAGGCCAGTTCCTTAAAAAAGTGCTTAAATAGTTAAAAAACTCCCTTCGGGGAGTTTTTTTCAATGCGTAATGCGTAATTCGTAATGCGGAATAAGATAAACTTATATAGAAACATCGTAGGGACAGGACTCCTGGACTGTCCACAATATTTGATGTAATTAAACGGGCAGTCGGGACGCCTGCACCTACGAATCACCTTTATAGACACATCGTAGGGGAGAACAGTGTTCTCCCGTCAGTATAAGGTTTTCGGGACGGGAAACCCGTCCCCTACGAACAGGCAATATAAAAATATTGTAGGGGGGCCGTACCGTACGAAGAATCAATATAAAAACAAAACCTCCGCCGAAGCGGAGGTTTTAAAGTTTAGTTTGAAAGATAATACTTTACAAGGGACTGCAACAATGTGTCGCGGTCGATTTTTCTGATAAGGTTACGGGCGTTATTATGAGTGGTGATATATGTCGGGTCTTCGGACAGTATATAACCTACAAGTTGGTTTATTGGGTTATAGCCTTTTTCTTTTAACGCATCGTATACGCTTACCAAAATCATACGGATTTGTTGCTCGGTTTGGTCGCCTACCGAAAATCTCATAGTCTTGTCATCCATAAATAACACCTCTTTATATCATTTATATTTTAATACTACATACTTATAGTATAACAAATTTTTGCAAATTTCAAGTATTATTTTCTAAGTTCTGCACCTGCTTGCTCTAATTTCTTTAAAATTTTAGCAGTTGCGTCCTCAATTTGTGTATCAGTAAGGGTGCTGTCTGCTGAACGCAGGAAAACATTGAATGCTACACTCTTCTTGCCTTCGGGTATTTGAGAGCCCTCATAAATATCGAAAAGTTTAATTTTTTCGAGCAATCTGCCTGCACCCGATGAGATGGCTTTTTCGAGTGTACCAACCGGTACATCCTTATCAACAAGGAAAGCAAAGTCGCGCTCAACAGCAGGGAATTTAGGTAACGGTTTATAAACTGTTTTGCGCTTTTCGATTGCGAGTAAAACGTCAAGTTTGATTTCTGCAACGAAAACGGGGCAGTCTATACCGTAACTTTCGGCAACGGCAGGGTGTACCTGACCGAAAACAGCACATTCCTTATTATTGGCTTTAACAAGCGCCTGTCTGCCTGGGTGGAGATAGGGCTCTGCACTACGCTCATACTGTGTGTGACCGCCGAGCAAATTGCAAATTGCTTCAATCATACCTTTTAAGGTGAAGAAATCTTCATTTTCGCCGTAAATACCGATAGACATAGTCGGAATTTCAAGCGGTTGCTCGGTAAGGGGGAGAGCCTTTGGAATAAAGCGTTTGCTGATTTCGAAAAATCTACCGTCGGTAATCTTTTTGTTGATATTAGTAGCGAGAACAGTAAGCATACTGGTTGTAAGTTGAGTTCTCATTGTAGAATATTCGTCACCTAATGGGTTAATAATCTTAACCTGTTGTCTTCTTTCGTCGTTTTGGTCAAGTAATAGGGTGTCAATAGCCTTACTCGCAATAAATGAATAGGTCGCGATTTCAAAAGCATTAGCGCCTAGCATCAAGGCCTTGATTTTATCGGTCTTAATTCTTTCGGGGAGTTTAGTACCGCGTACAACCGCGCCTTTCATTTTAGTGCCTACAATATGGTCATATCCGTAAATACGCATAACTTCCTCGGCCAAATCTGCTCTGCCTTCGATATCGTCACGTATAGACGGAACTTTTGTTGTAAGCATATTGCCGTCGATTGTGGTGGGAAGTTCTAACGAATTTAGTATTTCCACAATGCGGTCGGTGGGGATATCTACACCCAAAAGTTCAATAATACTATCGGTAGTAACCTTTAAAACACGCTCTTCAGGTAAACCGTTGTGGCGGTCGAGTACACCGTCAATAATATCACCTGCATCGAGGTCGGAAATAAGTTGCAAAGCGCGTTCCATAGCATACTCTACATTAACAATATCTACGCCCTTTTCAAAACGACCGCTTGCTTCTGTACGGATACCCAAGGCTCTGCCTGTGTGACGAACATTGTCACGGCGGAATTTAGCAGATTCCAAGAATAAATCGGTAGTATCGTTTTCGATTTCGCTTTCCTTACCGCCCATAATACCTGCAAGGCAAGATGGCTTTTCACCGTCAGCAATTACAAGCATATCGGTGGTTAAATCATAATTTTTGCCGTCAAGAGTGGTGATTTTTTCGCCTGTCTTTGCAGTTCTAACAATAATCTTTTTATCGCTTAAATCGTTATAGTTGAAAGCGTGCATAGGTTGACCTGTTTCAAGCATAACGAAGTTTGTAATGTCAACAATGTTGTTAATGGGACGCATACCCGATGCCAAAAGGGATTTTTGCATCCAAACAGGTGACTCTTTAATGCGAAGATTTTTAACAACACGGCCTATATAACGGGGCAAAGGTCATAATCTTCTACTATAACATCAATGTAGTCCTTAATATCTCCGCCGACTGTTTTATATTCGGGAATCGGAGCTTTAAACTTTGTGCCAAGCACAACGCTGATTTCCTTTGCAACACCAATAAAGCAGTTGCAATCGGGGCGGTTGGCAGTAATTTTAAAGTCGATAATATAGTCGTTAAGACCCAAAACATCGCGCATATCGGTACCGATAACTTCGGTGTCTTTTAGTATTAAAATACCGTTTACCGATGCGCCCTTATAATCGGCTTCGGTAAGGCAAAGTTCTTCACCCGAACAGAGCATACCGTTAGATTCTACACCGCGGAGTTTACCCTTTACAATGTGCATACCATTGGGTAGGTGGCTGTCGTCCAAAGCGGCGGGAACTAAATCACCCTCGGCGATATTTTGCGCACCTGTTACGATTTGCACAAGTTCGTCTTTACCTATGTTCATTTGGCAAATTTGCAAATGGTCGCTGTTTTCGTGGGGAGCAATACTTTCAATCTTTGCCACAACCACGTTTTGAAGATTTTCGCCCTCTTTTTCAATGCTTTCAACCTCAAAACCTGCCATAACCATTTTATCGCAAAGTTCTTCAACAGGTACGTTTATATCAACATAATATTTTAAAGTGTTAAGTGAAATTTTCATTTTTACCCTCCTTAAAACTGGTCTAAAAAGCGTTTGTCGTTTTCAAATAATAAACGGATATCGCTTATCTTATAGCGTGTAGTTGTAAGTCTGTCAAGGCCGATACCAAACGCAAAGCCTGAATATTCTTCGGGGTCGATACCGCAACTGCGAAGCACATTGGGATGTACCATACCTGCGCCTAAGATTTCAATCCAACCGCTGCCTTTACAAACGCGGCAACCTTTACCGCCGCATTCAGAACAAGTAACATCAACCTCAACCGACGGCTCTGTAAAGGGGAAGAAGGACGGACGGAATTTAACTGCGGCATCTTTACCATAAATTTCACGTGCAAACTGTTCTAAAACACCCTTTAAATCACACATAGTAACACCCTTGTCAACTACAAGACCTTCAATCTGGTGGAAAACAGGTGAGTGGGTAGCGTCTACCTCGTCAGCACGGAAAACACGGCCGGGACAAATAACGCGTATGGGCGGTTTGCGGTTTTCCATTGTTCTTATCTGCGCGGCAGAAGTCTGTGTACGCAAAAGAAGATTTTCTGCCAAATAGAAAGTGTCCTGCATATCGCGTGCAGGGTGGTCGGCAGGAACATTAAGACATTCAAAATTATAGTGGTCGGTTTCAATTTCCGGACCGTCTACCACATCAAAGCCCATTGATGTGAAGATGTCTATCATATCATTAAGTACGGTGTTAAGGGGATGAAGTTTACCTTTTTTAATTTCGGTAGCAGAGAGTGTGATGTCAATAGTTTCATCTTTTAGTTTCTGCTCTAAAGCTAACTTTTGCATAAGGTCTGCTTTTTCGGCAATAAGGCTTTCAACCTCTGCTTTAGCCTGATTTACAAGCTGACCCATAATGGGGCGTTCTTCGGGGGAAAGACCACCCATTTGCTTTAAAATGGCGGTAAGTTCACCCTTTTTACCCAAGTATTTTACCCTTAAATTTTCAATTTCGGTACTGTCTTTGGCATTTGCAATAGCATCTTTTGCTTGATTGCGAATAGCTTCAAGTTGCGCTTTCATTTAAAAACCTCCAAAAAATAAAATAAGCCCCGTCCTATAATAACAGGACGAAGCATAAAAATCTCCGCGGTACCACCCGTATTTTTGCAAAAGCAAACACTCTTGTAACCTGTAACGGGGTTCACCGTCGATGCCTACTGTAATTTTCAACATCGCTGCTCGGAAGGGAACTTCGGGTAGAACCTGACACTTATATCCGTTTTCAGCCTTGGCGGATACTCTCTGAAAGGCGGTAAAACCTTACTTTCCTTCGTCTTTGCATTTACAAAATCAATAATAACACCTTTTTTTCTAATTTGCAAGTATTTTTTTCTTTTATTTTGCGCTAAAATGTGGTATAATATAGCAAATATGTGAAAAAAGGGATAAAAATGCTTAAAAATCTCATCGAACAAGGCTATAATTCGGCCTTAGAAATAATAAATATTGCAAAACTTAATAAAAATGATATTTTGGTTGTAGGATGCTCGACAAGTGAAATACTTGGTGATAAAATAGGAACAAATTCCTCTCCGGATACAGCAAAAGCGGTATTTGAAGGTATTTATAAAGCCGCAAAAGAAAAGGAAATTTTTTTGGCGGCACAGTGTTGCGAACATTTAAACCGTGCGATTATTGTAGAACGAGCGGCAGTGCCGCAACTTGATATAGTTAATGTTGTACCGCAACCCAAAGCGGGTGGCTCGTTTGCGACTGCGGCTTACCAAACTTTCAAAGAACCTGTTGCGGTTGAGCAAATTAAAGCTCAAGCAGGGCTTGATATAGGTTTTACTATGATAGGTATGCACATTAAAGCTGTTGCCGTTCCCGTAAGGCTTGAGAACAACAAAATCGGCAATGCTACCGTTTTAGCGGCGCGTAGCCGTGCAAAATTTATAGGCGGCGCACGAGCGCAGTATGATGAAAATTTAATTTAAAATAAAAAGGAGAATTGTTATGAAATATGAAGTATTAAAATTATTGGCAAAGAACGCTAAATATACCGCAGAAGATATTGCAATTATGCTTGGTATAGAAGAAAAACAGGTTGAAGATATTATAAAACAACTTGAAAAAGATAATGTTATCCGCGGTTATAAAGCAGTTATCGACTGGGAAAAGTTAGACGGCGCGTATGTTTCGGCTATTGTTGAACTTAATGTTGTGCCCAAAGCAGGTCTTGGTTTTGAAGAGGTGGCAGAACAGGTAATGAAATATGACGAGGTAGAGGCTGTTTACCTTATGTCGGGTGACTACGACCTTAACATTATTGTAAAGGGCAAAACTCTTCAAGATATTGCTTGGTTTGTGGCTAAAGAACTTGCTACTATTGATTCGGTAACATCTACGGCAACCCACTTTGTAATGCGCCGTTATAAAGAAATGGATGTTGAACTCCTTACCGACGAAGATGACGATAGGGGGCAGTTATTTGTATGATAGATTACGGCAAAATTCTAAATAAAACTGTGACCGACATTAAACCGTCGGGTATCAGAAAGTTTTTTGATATTGCCGCTACTATGGACGATGTTATTTCTTTAGGTGTTGGTGAACCTGATTTTCAAACCCCGTGGGCTATCAGAAAAGCAGGTATAGAGTCATTACAAAAAGGAAAAACAAAGTACACCTCTAACTGGGGTCTTGTTGAACTACGTCGCGAGATTTCAAAATATCTTGAGCGTAAGTTTTCTATAAAATATTGCCCCGATAATGAGATATTAGTAACGGTAGGCGGTAGTGAGGCTATTGATGCGGCTTTACGCGCTTTAGTAAATTTTGGTGACGAGGTTATTATTCCGCAACCGAGTTATGTTTGTTACGAGCCTATGACCCGTATCATAGGCGGTGTGCCTGTGATTTTAAATACCAAGGCAGAAAATGATTTTAAGGTTACTGCAGAAGAATTAAAGGCACTTATTACAGATAAAACAAAGGTTTTAATTTTACCTTACCCGTCAAACCCTACAGGTGCTATAATGGAAAGGGAAGACCTTGTTGAAATTGCAAAGGTGTTAGAAAACACCGATATTATGGTGCTTTCGGACGAAATCTATGCCGAACTTACTTTTTCAGGCAAATCTCATGTTTCTCCCGCATCTATAGACGGTTTGTGGGAGCGCACTATTACAGTAAACGGCTTTTCAAAAGCGTTTTCTATGACAGGTTGGCGATTAGGGTACGTTTGTGGTCCAAAGCCGATTATTGACGAGATTACGAAGATACATCAGTTTGCGATAATGTCTTCACCCACAACAAGTCAGTACGCTGCTATTGAGGCGCTTAAAAACTGTGACAGTGATGTAGAGTATATGATGCGTCAGTACGATATGCGCCGCAGAATGATAGTGTCGGGCTTTAATAAAATAGGTCTTACCTGCCGTGAGCCAAAGGGCGCTTTTTACGCTTTCCCGAGTATTAAGTCGACCGGTATGACAAGCGATGAGTTTTGCGAAAAATTGCTATATTCAAAAAAGGTTGCAGTAGTACCGGGTACCGCTTTTGGCGAGAGCGGTGAAGGCTTTATCCGCGCATCTTACTGCTACTCTGTAGAGCATATTAAGGAAGCACTTTTGAGAATTGAAGAATTTTTAAAAGAGATAAAATAGTAAATATCGGGTGGTAAAAAGGTCCACCCGATATTTTTTTGAAAAATATTAAAATTTTTGTTGACAAAATAAATTATTATGGTATAATAATTCTTGTTCTATGGTGGATGTAGCTTAGTTGGTTAAAGCGCCAGTTTGTGGCACTGGAGACCGTGGGTTCGAATCCCATCTTCCACCCCACATTTTACGGTACGCGAAAGCGTACCGTAAGTACTAAATAAAAACTTAATATTGGGGTGTCGTCAAGCGGTAAGACACAGCACTTTGACTGCTGCATTCGTAGGTTCGAATCCTGCCACCCCAGCCAAAATTTAGGAATCAGCCTTTAGGTTGGTTCCTAAATTTTTGTTAGTAAAAAAAGGATTCGAACCTACGGTTCGTTTCCTCTTGCGGTGCCCGACTCTGCGCACGCTTGGAGCGCGGCGCAATCGTCGACCGCGGCGCTTCCTTACGCTCGCTTCTTCGTCCACAGGACGCGCTCGCGACGTCACCTGCCACCCCAGCCAGAAAAACGACAAGTTTCGACAGAAACTTGTCGTTTTTACTTTTTCACTATTAACTCTTCACTTTTCACTATTGTCTACTGTCGATTTTTTTGCAAGTAATAAGTAATAGTGAATAGTGAAGAAGTAAAGGTATCCGTTTTGCGGCCGGTTTTATTGAATTGTGAGAGTTCAAACTTATACGCAAAATAATTAATATCTTTTCATAGTATATAGTCAAATAAAATAACCGACCATAAATGGTCGGTTATTGTGTATTTATTAATTCAAACCTTCAGTAGCCTTTTCAATCTTTTCATAAACTGCTTCGGCTCTTTTGGCAAATTCTTCTGCTTGTTTTTCGGTTACTATTGTATCTTTAAGTTCTTCCATTCTTTCTTCAAATTTTGCGCCTTCACTAGCCAATGCTTCAAATTCTTCAATGAGTTCTGCGTTGGTGGGGTCATTTTTGATTTGTTCCATAAGTTCGACACATTCGTCTGCCCAAACTTCGAATTCATCTAAAACCTTATCCACTTCACTGGCACCACAAGCAGTGAGTGTTAATGCAAATATAAGTGTGAGAATGATTGCTAATAATTTTTTCATTTTTTCTTTCTCCTAAAATTTTACAACATTCTGTTTTTTAAGTTTAATTTTTACTACAAGCATCCATATAGCACCTATAAGTGATAAAGCAGCGGCTATATAGAATAAGTACACGGCGATACCCCAATCGTATACTTCATTACCTATAACACCGCGTAAATAATAATCATAGTTTTGAAACGCTACTATTAAAAGATTAAGAAACGAAAAAACAATAATAGGTGTGGCCTTTTTAACTAAAGTAAATAGAGTACACAACAAGCCGAATAATCCGATTGCTATTACCATACCTATGTAGAAATAACCGTCGTTACCACCAAAAAGCGAATATGATAATGCACTATACATATAAGAAAAATCTACAACAGAAACATTTTTCATATCATTAGTGCTGATTCTTAAATCTTGGCTAATAATACTGTTTGGTGAACTATCCAAAGCGGCGGCAAATTCGTCTGTTGCCGAAGCATAGGGAAGAAACAGGCAAAGCACTACTAAAACTGCACCTACGAGTGCTATAATAAAAGGGATTAAAAGTTTCTTGTCTACAAATGGTTTTTTCATAAAGTTACTCCGTTTTTAAAGATTACTGGTATAGTATAATACTTTATGGAAATTTTGTCAATAAAAGGGTGTTTTGTATTGCTTTTTAAACTTTTTTAAGATATAATTAGTAGCGATAAGGAAGTGATTTTATGGAAGAAAAAAGAAAATATAAATCGTCGGCGCTTATAAAGCGTTTTTTACCTTATTATAAAAAATACTGGCGCACTTTGGTAATAGATCTTTTTTGCGCCTCTCTTACAACTATATGCGAGATTGTTTTACCGCTTATTATGCGTGAAATTACAAATACTGCAATCGACGATAAAGCGTTACTTACCGTAACCTTTGTTTTGCGTGCCGGTCTTTTGTATTTCCTTTTGCGCATAGTAGACGGCTTGGCGTTTTATTATATGGCATATACAGGCCATGTTATGGGTACGCATATTGAAACCGATATGCGTCGCGACGCTTATTCGCATTTGCAAAATCTTTCTAACACCTATTTTAACAACACAAAAGTAGGTCAGATTATGGGTCGCATTACCAACGACCTTTTTGATGTTACCGAGTTTTCACACCATTGCCCTGAAGAATTTTTAATAGCAGGGGTAAAGGGTATAGTTTCGTTTATAATTCTTATGAATATAAATATACCGCTCACCCTTATAATTTTTGTTATAATACCTATAATGTTTTTTGTTTGCCGTAAACTCAACGCTAAAATGCGCGCTACATTCCGTAAACAGCGTCAACTCATTGGTGAACTTAATGCAAGAATAGAAGACTCACTTTTAGGTCAAAAAGTGGTAAAGGCTTTTGCTAACGAAGATATTGAAAAAGAAAAGTTTGAAAAAGACAATCAAAACTATTTTTCTATAAAGAAACTTTCTTACAAGTTTATGGGCGCTTTTTCTACCACAACCCGTTTGTTTGACGGTATTATGTACTCGGCAGTAGTAATTGCAGGTAGCCTGTTTTTGATAGAAGGACAAATAGATGCGGGTGACCTTGTGGCATATTTGCTTTATGTTACCACATTTATTGCTACTGTCCGCCGTATTATCGAGTTTGCCGAGCAGTTTCAACGCGGTATGACAGGTATCGAGCGTTTTGCCGAGATAATGGATGCCGATATCGAGATTTTTGACGAGCCCGATGCTAAAGATTTGGAAAACCCACAGGGAAATATTGTGTTTAAAAATGTATCATTTGAATATCCCGACGACCACAACCGTGTATTTAAAGACCTTGATTTCAGTATTAAAAAGGGTGAAAAAATCGCCTTTGTCGGTCCTTCGGGCGGTGGTAAAACCACCCTTTGTAATTTGATTCCGCGTTTTTATGATGTAACGGGCGGAGAAATTTTCCTTGATGGGCAAAATATTAAAAAATACACCCTTAAAAGCCTACGCAAGAGCATTGGTATGGTACAGCAGGATGTGTATTTGTTTTCGGGGACGGTTTATGAAAACATCGCTTACGGCAAACCCGGTGCTACACGCGAAGAGGTAATAGAAGCCGCTAAAAAAGCGGGAGCGGATGAGTTTATAACCGCCCTTAAAGACGGCTACGATACCTATGTAGGTGAGCGAGGAGTTAAACTTTCGGGCGGACAGAAACAGCGTATAAGTATTGCTCGTGTTTTCCTTAAAAACCCGCCGATTATAATACTCGACGAAGCCACAAGCGCACTCGATAACGAGAGTGAATTTGAGGTTGCGAAATCACTCAATAAACTGTCGGTTGGCAGAACTACCATTACTATAGCGCACCGCCTTTCTACTATCCGTAATGCCGATAGAATTATGGTACTCACCGAAGACGGTATTGTAGAGCAGGGAACACACGCTGAACTGTTACAATTAAAAGGTATTTACTATAATTTCAACCAAATGGCTAGTGAGATTGAATAATGCGTAATGCGTAATTCGGAATTAAAATGAGTCTAATTCAAAAAAACAGTTGACAAATTTTGAATTTGTGATATAATACGTAAGCAAACTAAATATTTTCCTTATCAAGAGTGGTGGAGGGACACGGCCCGTTGAAGCCCGGCAACCTGTTTTTCAAGGTGCTAAATCCGTCGGTTTTACCGAAAGATGAGGTTTTATAAACTTTAACCGCTCTTTCGTTGAGCGGTTTTTTACTTGTTAAGGATAACGATGTTAAAACGGAGGAATTTTAAATGAACAACTTTTTATTTACTTCTGAATCAGTAACAGAAGGTCATCCTGATAAAGTGTGCGACCGCATATCCGACTCGGTTTTGGATGCAATTTTAGCACAGGATAAAAATGCCCGTGTTGCTTGTGAAACCTTTTGTACTACGGGTGTTGTAACCGTTATGGGTGAAATTACCACCACCGCTAAAATCGATATACCCGAAATCGTAAGACAGGCAGTATGCGATATCGGTTATAATAGCGCAAAAGCAGGGTTTGACGGTAATACTTGTGCGGTTATGACCGCTATTGACAAGCAGTCGCCTGATATTGCAATGGGAGTTGATAAGTCTTTGGAACTTAAAGATGGTGAAGAAGACAGTTACAATCTTCACGGTGCAGGTGACCAGGGTATGATGTTCGGTTACGCTTGTGATGAAACAGACGAACTTATGCCTTTGGCAATATCCTTGGCACATAAAATGGCAAAGCGCCTTACCGATGTTAGAAAATCGGGCGAACTTTCATATCTTAACCCCGACGGGAAAACACAGGTTACTGTTGAGTATGAAAACGGCACACCCAAAAGGGTGGACGCGGTTGTTGTTTCAAGCCAACACACCGAAGATGTGACACTCGAAACCTTGCGCTGTGATATACTCGAAAAGGTTATAAAACCTATTATTCCAAGCGAATTGTTTGATGAAAATACCAAGATTTATATAAACCCCACAGGTCGTTTTGTTGTGGGCGGTCCGCAGGGTGATACAGGTCTTACTGGCAGAAAAATTATTGTTGATACATACGGTGGTTATGCCCGTCACGGCGGTGGAGCATTTTCGGGTAAAGACCCCACAAAAGTTGACCGCAGTGCCGCCTATGCCGCCCGTTATGTTGCTAAAAATATTGTAGCCGCAGGTTTGGCTTCAAAATGTGAAATTGAGTTGGCGTATGCTATCGGCGTGGCAAAACCCGTGTCTGTAATGGTAGATACTTTCGGCACAGGTGTTTACAGTGATAGTGAAATTGCAAAAGCAGTAAACGAGGTGTTTGATTTAAGACCCTCTGCTATAATTGACACTCTTGATTTGCGCCGTCCTATTTACAGACAAACTTCGGCTTACGGTCATATGGGCAGAACTGATATAGATTTACCGTGGGAAAAGACCGATAAAGTAGAAATTTTAAAAAAATGCTTGACAAACGCGTAAAAAAGTGTATAATTGATATGACAACAAAGTAGTACGTATGCCGTCCTCACCCCAAGATTTCGTTCTAAAGGGTTAATAAGTTTCCAAACTTTAGTCTTTGGTATTCTTATGCGTGGGCGTATTGCGTCCACGCTTTTTGTATATTTATCTCAAAACTTTTTCGGAGGTGTATTCACATCAGCAGTAAAGAACTCGCAATAAACGAAGGTATTAAATTTAAGGAAGTTCGTGTTATTTCGGACGACGGCTCACAAATCGGTATTATTCCGGTTGATAAGGCTTTGGAAGCCGCATACGCAAAAGATTTAGACTTGGTATGCATTTCTCCTAACGCACAGCCCCCCGTTTGCAAGATAATGGACTACGGTAAGTACCGTTTTGAACAGGCTAAGCGTGAAAAAGAAGCCAAGAAAAACCAAAAAATTATCGAAACTAAGGAAATTCGTATTATCGGTTTGGGTATTGATACCCACGATTTTGAAACCAAAGGAAGACATGCTATCAAGTTTTTGGAAGCAGGTAACAAAGTAAAGGTTTCTGTTCGTTTCCGTGGTAGAGAAATGGGTCATCCTGAAATCGCTCTTGATTTAATGTCGCGTTTCGCAGATTTCTGCGCTGACTATTGCACGGTTGAAAAGCCTGCTAAAATGGAAGGTCGCAATATGCTAATGTTCTTGGCCCCGAAATCGGGAAAATAATGTTGTAAAAAATATTTGGAGGGACTAAAATGCCTAAGATTAAAACTCACAGTGGCGCTAAAAAGCGTTTCAAACTCACAAAAAACGGTAATGTTAAACGTGCTCATGCTTTTAAGTCGCACATTCTTAACAAGAAAACCACAAAACGTAAGAGAAATCTTCGTAAAACCGTTGTTGCTGATGTAACAAATACCGCAACAATCAAGAAACTCATTCCTTATAAATAAGGAAAGACTTTAAATAGGAGGAAAAGTAAATGGCACGTATTAAAGGTGCGTTGGCAACACGCAAAAGAAGAAATAAAGTATTAAAGCTTGCTAAGGGCTACTTTGGCGCTAAATCTAAGCTTTTTAAAACCGCTAAAGAAGCAGTTATGAAATCTGGCAACTATGCCTACATCGGCAGACGCCTTAAAAAGCGCGATTTCCGTCGTCTTTGGATTACCCGTATCTCTGCTGCTTGCAAAATGAATGATATTAACTATTCTTCATTCATTAATGGCCTCAACAAGGCTGGTATTGAAATCAACCGCAAGATGCTTGCTGACCTTGCAGTAAACGATGCAAAAGGTTTTGCTACTCTTGTAAAGGCTGCTAAAAAAGCCCTTGAAAAGTAATAATTTTTCGCCCGAGTGAAAACTCTCTCGGGCGACTTTTTCATTTTTAAAGAAGGTGAAAAAATGGAAAATTTTAAAATTATAACCAGTAAAGACAATTCACTTATCAAACTTGTTTGTGCTTTACAAGGCTCGGCGAGTGCCCGTAAAGAGCATAATTTATTTGTGCTTGAAGGGCTTAGAATTTGCGATGATGCAAGTGAATGTGGGATTAAGTTTGATAAGTTAATTGTCAGCGAAACTGCTTTTTCAAAGTATGAAAATGCGGTGCAATCTTTTGCGCATAATGCGGTAGAGTGTTATAAAATACCCGACAGTTTGTTTAAAAAAATTAGCGATACAACCTCTCCGCAGGGGATAATTGCACTGGCGAAAATGCCACAAAAAGATACCCAAATTAACAAAAACGGCAGATATATCGCGCTTGAAAACATAAATGACCCGTCAAATCTTGGTGCTATAAGCCGTACTGCCGAGGCTTTGGGTGTTAGCGGTATGATTTTATCGCCAGGTGGTTGTGACCCATATTCACCAAAGTCGCTTCGCGCTTCTATGGGCACACTCCTTCGTATGCCGATTATTGTACTCCAAGATTTTGCGAGTGGTATTAGCGAAAGCGGTCTTAAATCTTTCGCTTGTGTGGTGGATAGTAATGCCAAATCTATAACTGATACTGCTTTTTGTGACGGCTCGGTTGTTATGATTGGTAATGAGGCTAATGGGCTTACAGAACAAGCAAAAGTGGTGGCAAGTGAACATATTACCATTCAAATGAGCGGTAAAGCCGAGTCGCTTAATGCTTCGGTTGCGGCGGCAATTGCTATTTGGGAAATGATGAAATGAAATATTATATTTGGTTGCAACTTTGTTTAGGGCAGGGCAGTAAAACCTTTTTGGAACTTTTAGAAAAGGGACTTTCGCCCGAATATATTTATTCAATGAATTTTAGTGAGCGTAAGCAGTTGGGTGTTTTTTCAAAGGGTGAACTTGAGCGTATCAATAAGACCCCAATCGAAGATGCTGTAAAAATCATAGAGCAATGCAATAAGAACAAAATACAACTTGTAAAATATGATGACGCAATTTACCCTGAAATCCTTAAAAATATAAACACTCCGCCTATGGTTTTGTATGTAAAGGGTGATTTCCCCGATTTTGATAATACGCCCGTTATTTCAATTGTTGGACCGCGTAAAGTATCAGAATTTGGTAAAAAGGCGGCTTATTCTTTGGGTTACCGTCTTTCGAAAGCAGGGTTTATCGTTGTAAGCGGCGGTGCTGTGGGTAGCGACACTTATGCTCATATCGGCGCCTTGAAAGCACAGGGTAAAACCGTGCTTGTTATGGGTTGCGGTTTTAATGTGAGTTATTTGGAAGAAAACCGCGCTTTGAGAGAGCATATTGAAAATAATGGTTGTCTTATAAGTGAATATCCGCCCGATACACCCATAACCCGATATACATTCCCTGTGAGAAACCGTCTGATTTCGGCTTTGTCTTTGGGAACGGTAGTTGTAGAAGCGGGTGCAAGAAGCGGAGCGCTACTAACTGCAAATCACGCAATAGAACAGGGTAGGGATGTTTTCGTAATTCCCGGAAATCCTAACGCGCAGGAATATAAGGGTTCAAATGCGCTCTTGCGTGACGGTGCAAAACCGCTTTTGGATGCGGGTGATATATTTTCCGAATATATTTCACTTTTCCCTGATAAAATCGATATTGAAAGAGCTTTTAAAAAAGAGCCTAAATCAGAAAATTTGCAAAAAAATAAAAAAATATTGAATGAAACTCTTTCAAATGAAGCAAAAATAGTATATAATTGTTTAGATACACAAAAATTTTATCCTGATGAACTGGATACCGGTCTTGACTCTGGTAAATTGCTTTCGGCTTTAACAGAACTTGAAATGGAATTTATTATACGTGCTTTGCCCGGCGGTCAGTATGAGATATGTAAATAACGGAGGTAATTTATGTCAAAGCTTTTAATAGTGGAGTCACCTACAAAAGTAAAACCCATTAAGAAATACTTGGGCAGTGAATATGAAGTAATGGCTTCGGCAGGACATATAAGAGATTTGCCAAAATCAAAACTTGGTGTAGATATTGAAAATGGCTTTGCACCGCAGTATATAAATATGACTGATAAGAAAGACCTTATCAAGTCTTTAAAACAAGCGGCGGCAAACTGCGACGAAGTATATCTCGCAACCGACCCTGATAGAGAAGGTGAAGCGATTTCGTGGCATTTGGCACAAATTTTGGCGCTTGATATGAATAGCGCTAACCGTGTTACTTTTAATGAAATTACAAAGTCAGCCGTTCAGGCAGGTATTAAAGTTCCGCGTAAGATAAATATGGATTTAGTTGATGCTCAACAGGCGCGTCGTGTACTTGACCGTATAGTAGGTTATAAGTTAAGTCCTTTTTTGTGGAAAAAGGTTAAAAGCGGTTTGTCTGCCGGACGCGTACAGACAGTTGCGCTTCGTCTTGTGGTTGAAAGAGAACGCGAGATTGAAAAGTTTGTAGCAAGTGAATATTGGACAGTAGAAGCCAAACTTGCCGCAGGCAGAAAAATTTTTATTGCAAAACTTTACGGTGATAAAAATGGTAAGATTGACCTTATCCCCGATGAAAAGGCTGCAAGTGAAATTTTACACAACCTTGAAAATGCAGAATATAAAGTGACTGATATTAAGAAAGGCAAACGCAACAAGCAACCCGCTCCGCCTTTTATTACATCTACTTTGCAACAGGAAGCATCGCGTAAACTCGGTTTTACAGGTCAACGCACTATGCGTATAGCGCAACAGCTTTATGAAGGTATCGACCTTCCCGGTATCGGCGCTACTGGTCTTATAACCTATATGCGTACCGACTCGCTTCGTATCTCTGAAGAAGCAAGGGCTGCGGCTAATAAGTATATTGTGGGCACTTATGGTGATAAGTATTTACCAAGTAAACCGCGATATTATAAGTCTAAAAACTCGGCACAGGATGCTCACGAAGCAATCCGTCCTACCGATGTGTTTATTACTCCCGATAATATTAAGGGTTCTCTCACAGCCGAACAGTATAAATTGTATAAGCTCATTTGGGAGCGTTTTATAGCATCCCTTATGTCGGCTTGTGTACAGGATACTGTAAATGTTGATATTACCGCTAATGATTATCTCTTTAAAGCAAGCGGTTATTCGGTTAAGTTTGACGGCTTTACCGTGCTTTATGTTGAGGGTAAGGACGAGGAAGAAGCAAAGGAAAGCGATTTACCCGAAATGATGGTAGATGATGTGCTTAAACTTCGCGATTTGGTTGATACTCAGCACTTTACTCAACCCCCCGCTCGTTATACCGAACCAACGCTTATCAAAGCGCTTGACGAAAACGGTATCGGCAGACCTTCAACCTACGCGCCTATTCTTTCAAACATTATGAATCGCGATTATATCGAGCGTGAAAAGAAGGCGTTCAAACCTACCGAACTCGGTAAAGTTGTTGCCGATTTGATGGTTGAGTTTTTTAATAAGATATTTGATGTTAAATTTACCGCAGGGCTTGAAGTGAAACTTGATAAAATCGGCGCAGGTGACCTTAACTGGACCGAAACCATTGCTGATTTCTATAAGGAATTTGATAATTATTATTCCAAAGCCGAAAATTCGCTCAATGGCAAAAAGGTTAAAGTACCCGATATTGAAACCGATGTGGTATGCGAAAAATGCGGCAGAAAAATGGTGGTTAAATCAAGCCGTTTTGGTAAATTCTTGGCTTGTCCCGGTTATCCCGAATGTAAAAATACAAAGCCTGTACCCGAAGATGAGGTTACACAACCTTGTCCCAAGTGCGGTCAGAAACTTGTAAAACGAATTTCTAAAAAGGGTAAAAAGTTCTACGGTTGCTCAAATTACCCTAAGTGTGATTTTGCATCCCCCGGTATACCCACAGGGGACATTTGTCCCGATTGCGGAAGTTATATAATTAACGGCATCCGCGGCAGAAAATACTGTATGAATTCAGAGTGCCCGTCAAGGGCAAATAAGAAAAAGGAAAAATAAGATGGAAAAAATTGCTGTTATAGGTGGCGGTCTTGCAGGTTGTGAAGCGGCTTTGCAAATTGCCGAGCAGGGTGTTAAGGTGGAACTTTATGAAATGAAACCTCACAAAAAAACACCCGCCCATAAAAGCGATAATTTTGCCGAACTTGTGTGTTCAAACTCCCTAAAAGCCAATCGTGTCGATTCCGCGGCGGGGCTTTTAAAGGAAGAAATGCGACAGTTTGGTTCTATATGTATGAAAGCGGCCGAAAAATGCTCGGTTGCGGCAGGTGGTGCTTTGGCGGTAGACCGTGATATTTTTTCACAGTTTATTACCGAGGCAGTTAAAAACCACCCCAATATTACGGTTAAAAATGAAATTGTAAAATCGCTCGACCCCGACTCTGTTACGGTGGTGGCAACAGGACCTTTGACCGATGACGAATTGGCACAGAGTATAGCCCGTATGTGTGAAAGTGAAAATTTAAGTTTTTACGATGCGGCAGCACCTATTGTCACAAAAGAGAGTGTTGATTTTTCTTCGGCTTTTTTTGCTTCGCGTTACGGCAAGGGTACAGACGATTATATTAACTGCCCCTTAAACAAAGAAGAGTATGAACTTTTTCATAAAGAACTTATAAATGCCGAGAGTGCTTTACTTTCGGAATTTGATAAACCGCTTACCGTATACGAAGGTTGTATGCCCATTGAGGTATTGGCTAAAAGGGGAGAAGACTCAATCCGTTTTGGCCCCTTAAAACCTGTGGGACTTCGTGACCCTAAAACAGGGCACCGACCTTGGGCGGTGGTACAACTAAGACGTGAGAATGCCGCCGGAACTTTGTTTAATTTGGTTGGTTTTCAGACTAATTTAAAATTTCCCGAACAAAAAAGGGTGTTTTCGCTTATCCCTGCTTTAAAAAATGCCGAATTTATGCGTTACGGCGTTATGCATCGCAACAGTTTTATAAATTCACCGCGATTGTTAAATAATGATTTGTCGCTTAAAAAATACCCAAACATCTTTTTCGCAGGTCAACTGTCGGGTGTGGAAGGGTATATGGAATCGGCTTCCAGCGGAATTATAGCAGGTATAAACGCGGTAAAACGGTTAAAAGGCGAACAGGGTTTGGTTTTACCTAAATTTACAATGATAGGCGCACTGCTCGGTTATATTACCGATAATACGGTTGAAAATTTTCAACCTATGGGCGCAAACTTTGGCATATTACCCCCATTGATTGATAAAATCAAGGATAAAAGAGAGCGTTATATGGCTTTAGCCAAACGGTCACTTGATTGGTTTAAAAATAAGGAGTAAGTTATGAGAGTTGTAGTAGATGCTTTTGGTGGAGATAATTCTCCTGTAGAAATTGTAAAAGGCGCTTGTCTTGCATCTAACGAATGTAAGATTGATATAACCCTTACAGGTGATAAGGAAAAAATCGAAGCAGTTATAAAGGACAATAACCTTAAATTTTACGGTGATTTAAAGATTGTGCATTGTACCGATGTTATGGATATGCATGATGACCCTACAACACTTTTAAAGGCTCATAAAGAGTCTTCTATGGCTATGGCATTCGCTGAACTTTGCGAAGACAGGGCAGACGCTTTTGTATCGGCGGGTTCTACAGGTGCGGTGGTTGTTGGCGGTACATTGCTTGTTAAGAGAATAAAGGGTGTAAAGCGTCCCGCACTTGCAGGTATGATACCTTCACCAAATGGCCATTATATGCTTATGGATATGGGCGCAAATGCCGAATGCCGTCCTGAAATGATTGCGCAGTTTGGTATAATGGCAAGTGCTTATATGAAAGGTGTAGAGGGTAGAGAAAACCCCACAATAGGTCTTTTGAACATTGGTACAGAAGATTCCAAGGGTGGCGAACTTCAAAAAGAATCTTATGCACTCTTAAAGGAAGCCCCCATAAACTTTGTTGGTAATATTGAATCACGCGAGATGCCTAAGGGCGTGTGTGATGCGGTTGTTACCGACGGTTTTACAGGCAATATTGCCTTGAAACTTATAGAAGGTACTTCGATTACACTTTTCAAACTAATAAAAAATGCTTTATATAAAAATATATTCAACAAACTTGCGGCGCTTGTTATAAAGAAAGACCTTTATGCACTTAAAAGTATGATGGATAGCAGTGAAGTTGGCGGTGCACCCCTTTTAGGTGTACGCAAAACAGTTATTAAGGCTCACGGCAATTCGGATGCTAAGGCTCTTAAAAATGCTATTAAACAAGCGGTTAAATTTACAGAAGCTAATGTTATCGGTAACATAACAGAAGCACTTGCTAAAATTAAGGACTAAGGATTAAATTATAATGAAAGTTTTAGAGAAAAAACTTAATTACAAATTTAATAATATTGCTTTACTCGAAAATGCTTTGACACACTCGTCTTATGCTAATGAGATGAGAAACGGTATCACCTCTAACGAAAGATTAGAGTTTTTGGGTGATTCTGTTTTATCTATTATTGTGGCTGAATATTTATTCCAAAATTTCAAATCCATACCTGAAGGTGAACTTACAAAACTCCGCGCTTCATTAGTATGTGAGAAATCTCTTTGCGCTTTTTCGCGTGAGTTAGGATTGGGTGAATTTTTAAGGCTCGGAAAAGGTGAAGAAAAAAGCGGCGGCAGAAAAAGAGATTCTATTTTAGCCGATGCTTTTGAGGCAGTACTTGCCGCGATTTATCTTGATGGCGGTATGGATGTTGCCAAAAAACACGTGTTACGCTTTATTTTACCCGAACTTGAGCACAGGGATGATGGTTGCTTTAAAGATTATAAAACGGTATTACAGGAGATAATTCAGCGTAATCCCGAAGAATCGGTTAGTTATATACTTAAAAGCGAGAGCGGTCCTGACCATAACAAGGTTTTTGAGGTTGAGGTACATCTAAATTCAAATGTTATAGGCACGGGTAAAGGTAAAAATAAAAAACAAGCCGAGCAAATGGCAGCAAAACAGGCGCTTGAGCTTATGGGTACTAAAATATGAGTAAAAAACATTCTAATATTTCTATTTTTGTGCCACATATCGGTTGCCCTAATAAGTGTAGTTTTTGCAATCAGCGTTATATAACAGGTACTTGTAAAGCACCAAATGCCGGCGATGTTGAAAAAGCAGTAATTACGGCGGTAAAGTCTAAAAAATATGACCCAAACACTACCGAAATAGCCTTTTTTGGCGGTAGTTTTACTGCAATCAACCACAATTATATGATTAGCCTTTTGGAAGCGGCATCATCTTTTGTTAAAATAGGTCTTGTAAAGGGTATCAGAATTTCTACCCGTCCCGACGCTATTGATGATGAGATTTTAGAGCTTTTAAAAGAATATAATGTAACCGCTATTGAACTTGGCGCACAAAGTTTCAACAATCACGTTTTAAAAATGAATAACCGCGGTCATAATTCGCGCGATATTGAGGTGGCATCGGCACTTATAAAGAAGCACGGGTTTGAACTCGGTCTTCAAATAATGACAGGCCTTTATACCGATGATAACGAGTCGTTAGAGCGTACTGTAAAGAAAATCATCGAAATAAAGCCCAACACAGTGCGCATTTACCCAACTATTGTGCTTAAAGACACCGATTTGGCGGCACTTTATATTGACGGTATTTATAAACCGCAAACATTACCCGATGCTATAAAGATTTGCACAAAACTTTATATGATGCTTACAAAAGAAGGCATAAATGTTATCCGTTTAGGTCTTCACTCAATAGAGAAGGAAGCATATCTTGCAGGTCCGTGGCATCCGGCATTTAGTGAACTGTGTCAGTCACAAATAATGCTCACAAAGGTTTTAACACATCTTTTTACAGAGGGTGAATATATTATCTATGTTGGCAAAAGTGATGTTTCAAAAATGACAGGTCAGAAAAAGAGCAACATAAAATATTTAAAAACTCGCGGCTTTGACTGTAAAGTAAAGGTTGACAACAGTTTGGACGATTTAGAATTCAGGATAGAAAGGAAAGTGTTATAATTGCTTTTAAGTTCGATTGAAATTCAGGGCTTTAAATCTTTTGCAGATAAAACAGTTTTGAAGTTCGGCAAGGGTATAACTGCGGTTGTAGGCCCTAACGGAAGCGGTAAAAGTAATATTTCTGACGCGGTGCGTTGGGTTTTGGGTGAGCAATCTACCAAAAGTCTTCGCGGTCAGTCTATGGAAGATGTTATCTTCGGTGGCACAGAAACACGCCGTCCGCACGGTTTTTGTGAAGTTACCCTTAATATCAATAACACCGACCGTTCTTTAAATTTTGATAACGATTTTGTGGCGATTACTCGCCGCTATTATCGTTCTCACGAAAGTGAATATGCTATAAACAATGTATCTGTCCGTCTTAAAGATATACACGAATTGTTTATGGATACAGGTCTTGGCCGTGATGGTTATTCTATGATTGGTCAAGGTAAGATTGATAATATTATCAGTTCCAAATCGGGAGAACGCCGTGATATTTTTGAAGAAGCGGCAGGTATTTCAAAATACCGTTACCGCAAGTTAGAGGCTGAAAGAAAACTTTCTGCCGCTGAAGATAATCTACTTCGTTTGCACGATATTGTAGACGAGTTAGAGTCACGTGTTGGACCTTTGGAAGAGCAAAGCCGTAAAGCCCAAAAATTCTTGGAGTTGGCTTCTCAAAAGAAAGAACTAGAAATAGGTCTTTGGCTTTATACACTTAATAATTCCAAAGAAGCGTTGCGCAATCAGGAAAGCAAAATCGCCGCGGCTCAACTCTCTTATAGAGAAATAGAACAAGCTTTGGAAGAATTTGACCGCAAGACCGAGCAAAATACTTCACTATTTGCAAAACTCACATCAGATATCGAGGGTGAGCGTCTTAACATTTCTTCATTTAATGAAGAAATCGTTAAGGCTGAGGGTGTTATTACCGTTTTAGAGAACGATATTGCTCATAATAACGAGTCTATCGAGCGACTTACTGAAGAAAAGAATAACTTGGGTGACTCGCATAATTCTGCAGTTGCTCAAATTGAGCAGTTAAATATTTCGGCAGAGGCTAAAAAGCAATCTTTGGCAGAACTTGAAGCGAAATTACATGGTCTTGAAAATCAGTTGGCTGAATTGCTTACTGATTCTGACAGTATAAGCCGTAAAATTGAAAATCAGATAAGAGAACTTAACATTTTATCTGCAAGTAGTGCAGATATGCGTGTTAAAATGGTTACTGCCGATACCTCGATTGAGGAAATTACTGCGCGTAATACCGCTTTAGGTGAACTTATCACAGCGCGTAACGGTGAAATTTCTCATTTAGATGGGGAATTTGCTGAAACTGATGCGCTTCTTAAAAAGTTGGAAGAAAATGCTCAGAGTATACAAAATTCTTTAAAAGGTTACGAACTACGCCTTAACACCAAAAAAGAAACTGCCGATAAATTAAAGGCAGAACTTGATAACCTTAATTTGGATATCGAAGCAAAACTCAGACGCGTACAAATACTTACTGACCTTGAAAATAATATGGAAGGTTTTGCACATTCGGTTAAGTTTGTTATGAATAAGGCAGAAATGGGTATACTGCGCGGTATTTGCGGCCCCGTTTCTAAACTTATTGATGTTGATAAAAAGTATAGTATCGCAATAGAAGCGGCGCTTTCTAACGCTATTCAGAATATTATTACCGATAGTGAAAGCGATGCTAAAAAGGCAATCAATTTCCTTAAAAGTAACAAGGGCGGACGTGCTACCTTCTTGCCTGTTAATACCATTAAATCCCGTGAGTTTAAAGAACACGGTTTTGAAAGTATGGAAGGCTACATAGGTATTGCAAGTGACCTTATTAAATGTGATAAAAAGTATACCGAAATTGTTAAATATCTTTTAGGCGCGGTTGTTGTGGCAGAAGATATTGATTATGCTACCGCTATTGCTAAAAATCAAGGTTACCGTGTAAAAGTGGTAACCCTTGACGGTCAGGTGGTAAACCCCGGCGGTTCGCTTACAGGCGGTTCTGTAGGCAAAAATTCGGGCCTTTTAAGCCGTGCTAATGATATTAAGGCTATTGAGCAAGAAATTGAAAAATTAAAACAAAAAGCCGAAGATATAGCACAAAAATTAAACGAATCACAAAGTTCGGTTAATGAGGTAATGGCGGATATTACTGCTATGAATGCAGATTTAACAACTGTGAACGAAGACAAAATCCGCACAATAGCAGAAGTTAAACGCCTTACCGAATTGCGCGATAATGCGAAGTCTGCACTTTTAGAACTTCAAAATGAGCGTACTGCTAACGAGCAGAAGATTGAACAGTTAAAAACCGCTTCGGTAGAATCGGCTAAAGAAATTTCGGAAATTGAGGCTAAAAAGACCGAAATTCAGACCGAAATTGATAAAATGACAGGCGGTAGAGATAATCTTAACGCTACAAGAGAAGACTTGACAAATAAGATTACCGAACTTAAACTTTCGGTTATCGAGGTTGGCAAGGATATCGAAACTATTAACCTTAGTGCTGAAAACATCAATAAATCAATCGCAGAACGCACCGAGCGTGTAAATGCTATTGACAGTGAAATTGCCGCTTTGCAGTTTAAAAACGAAAACTTAAAATCGGAAATTGAAACTGTGGGCGACGGTATTGAGGAATTTAGAAATAAGATTACCGACAGCGAGAATAATATTAAAGAGTACATTGAAAAGCGAAATCTTACCGAAAAATCAGGTGTTGAACTTCGCAACAGCGAACGCGAAAACACATTACAGCGCGAGAAAATAGGCGGTGAATTAGCCCGTCTTACCGAGCGTAAAGAGGTTATGATGCGTGAGTATGACGATGTTATCCGCCGTCTTTACGATGAGTACGAACTCACCCGAAGCGAAGCCGAAAAAATTGGTATTGAGATTGAAAATCCCACTGCCGCTAAAAAAGATTTGACCGATATTAAGAACAAAATCCGCTCTCTCGGCAATGTTAATGTTTCGGCTATTGAGGAGTATAAAGAGGTAAGTGAACGCTATAATTTCTTGTCCGAACAGATAAATGATGTTGAGGCTTCACGCGCACAACTTAATAAACTTATAAATCAACTTACCAGTCAAATGCAGGAAATCTTTACCGAAGGATTCCAGAAAATCAGCCAAAACTTTTCTAAAACATTTAGTGAACTTTTTGGCGGCGGTACGGCTTCTCTTAGCCTTTCCGACCCCGAGAATATTCTCGAAAGCGGTATAGACATCAATGTAAAACTGCCCGGTAAAAATGTACCCAGTCTTGACGGTCTTTCGGGCGGTGAAAAGGCACTTATCGCGCTTTCGATTTATTTTGCAATTATGCGTGTAAATGCTCCTCCTTTCTGCTTCCTTGACGAAGTTGATACCGCGCTTGACGATATCAATGTTGAGCGTTTTGCAGAGTATATGCGTTCATCTGAATTTGCAACACAGTTTATATGCGTAACCCACCGTCGCGGCACTATGGAAGCGGCAGATATGCTTTATGGTGTTACAATGCAAGAAAAGGGTGTTACAAAACTTTTGGAACTTAATGTTTCAGAACTCGAAAAGAAATTACTTGAAACTAATTAGGTGATTTAATGGGATTTTTTAGCAAAATCAAGCAAGGTCTTCAAAAGACCAGAGATTCACTTTCAAACGGCGTAAACAGTATTTTAAATTCCTTTACTAAAATAGATGAAGAACTGTTTGAAGAATTGGAAGAAATACTTGTAATGGCAGATATCGGTGTTAATACCGCTACCGAAATTTGTGATATGCTACGCCAAAAAATCAAGGAACAGGGTGTAAAAGACCCTGTTGTTATACGCAGTTTGCTTAAGGAAATTGTCACAGAAATGTTGGGTGACGATTGTGGCTTGAAACTTGATACCAAACCGTCAATTATATTGGTTATAGGTGTAAACGGTGTTGGCAAAACTACAACAATCGGTAAATTATCGGCACAATTAAAAGCAGACGGTAAAAAGGTTGTTTTAGGTGCGGCAGATACTTTCCGCGCCGCCGCAATAGACCAGTTGGGCATTTGGGCAGACCGCGCAGGTGTTCAGATGGTTAAAAGTGTAGAGGGTACTGACCCTGCATCTGTTGTGTTTGATACAATAGCATCGGCTAAATCAAAGGGTGCGGATGTTATTATTTGCGATACCGCGGGTCGTCTTCATAATAAGAAAAATCTTATGGACGAACTTGCAAAGATTTACCGTGTAATATCACGCGAACTACCCGATGCTTCACTTGAAACCTTGTTGGTGTTAGATGCTGCTACCGGTCAAAACGCTGTAAATCAAGCGCGTGAGTTTAAAAATGTTGCCGATATTACAGGCATAGTGCTTACAAAACTCGACGGCACAGCAAAGGGCGGTATTGTAATACCAATTCATAACGAATTGTCAATCCCTGTTAAATACATTGGTGTAGGTGAGGGGATTGACGATTTACAACCCTTTAATGCCAAAGAGTTTGTAGAAGGAATTTTTGAAAACGGGGAACAGTAATGAAAGTATTTATTGCTACCAAAAATGCAAAAAAACTTAAGGAATTAAAGCGCATTTTAGAACCTATGGGTTTTGAAGTGCTGTGTGAAAAAGACTTGGACAAACCTCTTTTAGATGCTGTGGAAGATGGCACCACATTTGAAGAAAATGCGCTTATTAAAGCAAAATCGGGTCTTGCGCAAACCGGATATATAAGTGTTGCGGATGATTCGGGCATTTGTGTAGATTATTTAGACGGTGCCCCCGGTATATATTCGGCAAGATATTCGGGCGGTAATGATAAAGATAATAATAACAAGTTGCTTAAAGAACTTAAAAATGTGCCTATGGAAAAGCGTACCGCTTACTATGTGGCGGCAATTGCTTGTGTTTTCCCTGATGGCAGACAGTTCACCGTTCGCGGTGAGTGCCACGGACATATCGCTTTCTCTGAACAAGAGGGACCTGGTGGTTTCGGCTACGACCCATTGTTTATAAGCGAAATCGGTCCTTTTTCACAGGTTACTGATGAACAAAAGGACGCTGTAAGCCACAGGGGCAGAGCGCTTATAAAATTTAAAGAAAAACTTATGGAATATATTGAGGTAAAATAATGTTAAATAGCAGACAAAGAGCACAACTTCGTGGTATGGCTAACGATTTTGAAACCATTTTACAGGTTGGCAAAATGGGTATTAGCGAAAATACCGTAAAACAGGTAGACGATGCTTTGGAAGCACGCGAACTAATAAAGATGTCGGTTTTGGAAACCTGTGAAAAAACTTCACGCGAAGTAGCTGACGAATTGGCGCCTATGGTTAAAGCCGATGTTGTGCAGGTAATTGGAAGAAAATTTATTTTATACCGCGAAAGCAAAGAAAATAAAGTCATAAAATTGGTGAAATAGTATGGGCTATACTGCTATTTTCGGCGGAACTTTTAACCCTTTTCATAATGGACATTACGAAATGCTTAAAGCACTAGAGTGTGACGATTCTATTAGTGAAATATTTGTTATGCCTGATAGGATACCGCCACATAAAGTGTGCGATTATATGCCGAGTGACAGTGACCGAATAGAAATGTGTAAACTCATTGTAAGCGAATTTTCAAAAGCAAAACTTTGTCTTATAGAGTTTGAACGTGAGGGTAAAAGTTATTCTTACGATACCGTGTTGGAACTACAAAAAAAATACCCCGATAAAGATTTTGTGTTTGTATGCGGTGGGGATATGTTTGTATATTTCCCAAAGTGGTACAGATATGAAGAATTAATGGAGCTTTTACCGTTTTATGTTTTTACACGCGTAAGCACTGAAAAAACAGAGTTCTTTGAGTGTGTAAAACAGTTTGGTGATATGGGTATGAGAATTATTTTAAATAATGCAGTAATACCCAACATTTCTTCAACCGATTTTAGAAACAGTAAAAACGCTTCACTAATACCCCAAAAAGTGTACGATTATATTAAGGAAAAGGCGATTTACGGTGTACGATAAATATAAAAAGATTTTGCAAAGCCGACTGGACGAAAAAAGATATAACCATTCGCTATGTGTAGCGGACGAAGCGGTGAGATTAGCGCAGAAAATCGGTGTAGATACCGAAAAAGCATACCTTGCAGGGTTGCTTCACGATATTACCAAAAATGCACCTCGCGAAGAACACTTGCAAATTTTTTCACAGTTTGGTATAATCTTAAACGATATAGAAAAAAATGCTCACAAGTTGTGGCACGCTATGTCGGGTGCGGCTTATATAGAGCATATTTTAGGTCTATCAGACCCCGAAATTTTAGATGCGGTGCGTTTCCATACAACCGCAAAAACTAATATGTCACCCCTTTGTTTGGTGCTTTATTTGGCAGATTTTACATCGTCTGACCGCGATTATCCCGATGTGGATGTTATGAGAAGATTGGTAGATAAATCTTTTAGCGAAGCGCTTATTTATGCTTTACAGTATACGATTAAAGATTTGGCAGACCAAAAAAAGGCGATACATTTTGATACTTTATCGGCTTTTAACGAAGCTGTATCTATGGAGGAAAAGTAATTGGAATCTTTTGAAATTTTGAAAATCGCGGCAAATGCGCTCAACTCTAAAAAAGCGCACGATATGAACGCCGTAAAAGTAGATGAACTCACAGTTTTGTGTGAATATTTTTTGATTTGCACTGCTAATTCATCTACACAACTTCGCGCTTTGTGTGACGAGGTAGAGGATAAACTTAAAGAAAAAGGTGTTATGCCGCACCATATTGAAGGTAAGGCTTCGGGTTGGATAGCGCTTGACTACGGCTCGGTTGTAGTACACGTGTTTGGTAGAACGGAACGCGAGTTTTATGCACTTGATAAAATGTGGGCAGATGCAGAAAACATCGACCTTGAAAATATATTAGAAGAAGCGATAGGTGACTAGTATGCAAAAAAATTACAACTACACAGAAATTGAAAAGAAATGGCAACAAATTTGGGACGATAACCATACTTTTGAAGCAAAGAATGATTATACTTTACCTAAATTTTTCGGTCTTGTAGAATTTCCGTATCCATCGGGTCAGGGTCTTCATGTAGGACATCCCCGTTCATATACTGCTATTGACATTGTTTCCCGTAAAAAGCGTTTACAGGGCTTCAATGTTCTTTATCCTATGGGTTGGGATGCATTCGGTCTTCCTACCGAAAACTTTGCTATAAAGAATCATATTCATCCATCAATCGTTACTGAAAATAATATCGCAAACTTTAAGCGCCAGTTAAAGTCTTTGGGCTTTTCTTTCGACTGGAGCCGCGAAATAAATACCACCGACCCGTCTTATTACAAGTGGACACAGTGGATTTTCTTGCAACTTTTCAAACAAGGCTTGGCTTATAAAAAGGAAATGTCGGTTAACTGGTGTACTTCCTGTAAGTGCGTTCTTGCAAACGAAGAGGTTGTAAACGGTGTTTGTGAACGTTGCGGCAGTGAGGTTATCCAAAAGGAAAAAAGCCAATGGATGCTTAAAATTACCGAATATGCCGAAAAACTTCTTGAAGGCTTAAATGATGTCGACTTTATCGAGCGTGTAAAGACCCAACAAAGAAACTGGATTGGCCGTTCATACGGTACACAGGTTACTTTTAACACCACTTTGGGTGATAGTTTTGAGATTTTTACCACCCGTGCAGACACCCTTTTCGGTGCTACATATATGGTAATGTCACCAGAACATCCGTTGCTTTCAAAGTGGGCGGATAAAATAGAAAACTATGCCGATGTAGTGGCTTATCAAGAACAATCGGCTAAAAAGTCTGATTTTGAACGTACCGAACTTGCCAAAGATAAAACAGGTGTTAAACTTCAAGGTGTTAAGGCTATTAACCCTGTAAACGGTAAAGAAATCCCCATCTTTATTTCTGATTATGTGCTTATTTCTTACGGTACGGGCGCTATTATGGCAGTTCCTGCACACGATACACGCGACTGGGAATTTGCAAAGAAATTTGATTTGCCGATTATCGAAGTTGTAAAGGGCGGGGAAGATGTACAAAAAGAAGCCTTTACTGACTGTGCAACAGGTGTACTTGTTAACTCCGATTTCCTTGATGGCTTATCTGTAGAAGAAGCAAAGGTTGCGATTCAAAAATGGCTTACTGATAAAGGCATTGGCTCGGTTAAAACCAACTTTAAACTTCGTGACTGGGTGTTCTCGCGTCAGAGATATTGGGGCGAACCTATTCCTATGGTTTACTGTGAAAAGTGTGGTTGGGTACCGCTGCCCGAAAGCGAATTACCTTTGGTACTTCCTAACGTTGAATCTTACGAACCCACCGATAATGGCGAATCACCCTTGGCAAAAATGACCGATTGGGTAAATACAACTTGTCCTCACTGCGGAGCCCCCGCAAAGCGTGAAACCGATACTATGCCTCAGTGGGCAGGTTCTTCTTGGTATTTCTTAAGATACTGTGACCCGCATAATGACAAGGAATTTGCATCAAAAGAAGCACTCCAATATTGGTGTCCTGTTGATTGGTATAACGGCGGTATGGAGCATACTACTTTGCACTTGCTTTATAGCCGTTTCTGGCACAAATTCCTTTATGATATTGACGCTGTTCCCAATGCCGAGCCTTATGCTAAGCGTACAAGCCACGGTATGATTTTGGGTGAAAACGGCGAAAAGATGTCTAAGTCACGCGGTAATGTAGTAAATCCGGATGAGATTATAAACGATTACGGCGCAGATACAATGCGTGTTTACGAAATGTTTATAGGTGACTTTGAAAAGGCAGCACCTTGGAGTCAGTCTTCTATTAAGGGTAGTAAGCGTTTCCTTGATAAGGTTTGGGCTTTGGGTGATATTTTGGTAGAAGGCGACGGCTACAGACCAGAACTTGAAGCAGAATTCCACCGCACCATTAAAAAGGTTACCGAAGATATTGAAGGTCTTAAGATGAACACCGCCATTGCGGCACTTATGTCACTTATGAACTCAATTCAGGCTACCGGTAAAATCACAAAGGGTGAATATAAGACATTTATCACATTACTTAACCCCTTTGCACCTCATATCACCGAAGAAATTTGGGAAATGTGCGGTTTCGGCGGTATGCTAAACCAAACTAAATGGCCCGAATTTGATGAGGCTAAGTGCGTTGATGCTACTGTTGAAATAGTTGTTCAGATTAACGGCAAAATTAGAGCACGTCTTAATGTTGCTGCCGATATTTCTGCAACAGATGCTATTGCTCTTGCAAAAAAACAGGATGCAGTTAAGGGTGAAATTGCAGGTAAAAATGTGATTAAAGAGCTTTATGTTCCCAAAAAATTAGTAAATATTGTTGTGAAATAAAAAAATTAAAAAAATTGTTGCAAAACTTGAATATATGTGCTATTATATATTTTGGTTATGTATGTTATATTTAGTCGGAGGTGAAACAGGTGGGCGCACTTGAAATTGTTTTAGGAATAGCAGTTATAATTGTTTCGATAATTATTATCGTTGCTGTTCTTTTCCAGCAGGGCCGTAGAGCCGGTATTAACGGTGCTATTTCGGGCGGTGCTGATACTTTCCTTTCAAAAAACAAGGCGAGAACTGTTGATGCTATTTTAGCACGCTGGACTAAGTATGTTGCTATACTTTTCTTTATTCTCGCAATAGTAGCAAATGCTATTTCTTTAAAAGGTTAACGCCTTTTAATTAGGGGACAACCCCAAAAATACTTAATAAAACCCCTGCACTACTGCGGAGGGAGGGAATATAATGAGTCAAGTTAGAATTAAAGAAAACGAATCTCTCGATAACGCTTTGCGTCGTTTTAAAAGACAGACCGCAAAAGACGGTGTTATCCAGGAAGTTCGCAAGAGAGAGCACTATGAAAAGCCCTCTGTAAAGCGTAAAAAGAAGTCGGAAGCTGCTCGTAAAAGAAAGTTCCGCTAATATTTTCGTGTAAAAAGCGGTTGCGTGCAACCGCTTTTTTATTTGAGGAATGACTTATGTTTAAACCAAATATTAAATTAGACAGGGTGACAGATATTACCCCTGAAATTTTGAATAAATATGGTATTAAAGCTCTTATTTTGGATGTAGACAATACATTATCCACCCATCACGGACAGATTTTGACCGAAGGTCTTACTACTTGGCTTTTTAAAATGCGTAGTCGTGGTATAAAAATGACCGTTCTTTCAAATTCAAAGGCTAAAAGATTAGAGCCTTTTGCCAAAAAAATCGGTCTTGATTTTATTAGTATGGGCTTAAAACCATTGCCTTTTGGTTTTTTACGTGCTAAAAAAAGGCTTAAATCAAAACTTAAACAAACCGCTATTGTAGGTGACCAAATTTTCACCGATGTAATGGGCGGTAATTTGGTGGGTATAAAAACCATTTTATTAACCCCAATTAAACCGGAAACATCGCTTCGTTTCCGTTTTAAACGTAAATTGGAAGCGTTTTTAATAAGGGCGCTTAAAATTACCAATACGGAGGTATAGTATGGCAGCAAAATTTGGTCCTGCAGGTACTGATGATAACTTTAAATCATTAGGCTATAAGCATAGTTTACAAGTGCCCGAATATATTGTGAAAATGGGCTTAGACTGTTTTGAATATCAGTGCGGACGCGGTGTAAATATCGGTCTTGATAAAGCCAAACTTTTGGGAGAAGAAGCAAAACAAAAGGGAATAACCCTGTCATTACACGCGCCTTATTATATTTCTATGTCATCTATTGAAGAGGAAAAGCGTCTTAATTCGGTCAATTATATTTTAGCTTCTGCCCGTGCGGTTAATGCTATGGGCGGGGATAGAATTATAGTTCATACAGGTTCTTGCGGTAAAATTTCGCGTAATGATGCGTTGGAACTTGCAAAGGATACTATGCGACTTTCTATAAAAGCACTTGATATGGAAGGTCTTTCAAATATCCACATTTGCCCTGAAACAATGGGTAAAGTCAATCAATTAGGCACACTTTATGAAGTTTTGGAACTTTGTAAATTGGACGAAAGACTTATTCCTTGCATAGATTTTGGTCATCTTAATGCGCGTGATATGGGCGCTCTTAAAACCAAGGCAGATTTTGAGAATATATTTACAGATATTCGCGATGCTTTGGGTGAAGACCGCCTTAAAAATTTCCATTCACATTTTTCAAAGATAGAATATTCACAGGGTGGCGAAAAGCGTCACTTAACCTTTGAAGATACATTATACGGTCCCGATTTTGAACCTGTGATGGATTTGACCGTTAAATACGGTTGTTCACCTACATTTGTTTGCGAATCCGCAGGTACTCAATCTGTGGATGCTAAACTTATGAAAGATTATTATGAAAGGGTGTCTGTATGATTTGGCACAGCGCATCTTTAACCGAAGTACTTAATGAACTTTCGGTAGATAAGAATAACGGTCTTGCTAACGGCGAAGCTGCTGAAAGACTGGAAGTCTACGGTAAAAACGAAGTAGATACTGTTGAAAAAAAGTCACTTATAAAGCGTTTTTTAGCACAATTTAAGAGCAAAACCTTAAATTGCCTTATAATTATAAGTGTTGTTTCAATTATTGTATCGCTGTTTTATGATTTACCTAATGCATTTATGCCGTTACTTTTAATAGGTATTGTTGTGGCAAATGCTGTTATCAGCGCTTTCCATCTCCATTTGTGCGACACTACTTTTGATGGAATAAAGAGCATAACCAACCCAATGGTTAAGGTGTTGCGTGATGGTATAGAAAAAACAGTTTCTTCTGAAAATTTGGTAAGGGGAGATATTATATTACTCTCCGAAGGTGATTATGTTACGGCTGATGCCCGTCTTATCGAGGCACACGAACTCAGATGTAATGAGTCTGCTTTGACAGGTGAAGAAGTGCCTGTTGAAAAAAATGCGGATGCAATTTTAGAAGATATTACTTCTTTTGAAAGTCGTTCTAATATGGTTTTTGCAGGTACTACCGTTGTGCATGGTAACGCAAAAGCTGTTGTTGTGGCCACCGCTTATGATACCGAAAACGGCAAAACTGCTGCTATAAATGAGCAAATAGGCAGTAAAAAATTACCTATTGAATCGGAACTTGATACAATAGGCAAGTTTATAAATATTTCTATTTTGGTTGTTTGTTTGCTTGTGTTTGCAATCAATCTTATCCAAAATTTAAGTGTTTCTACACAAACACCCTTTGCTGTTACTACCATTAGCGTGGTTTTAAACGCTTTAGCACTTGCTGTTGCCGCTATTCCCGAAAGTTTACCCGCAATTGCTACAATCGTTATAGCAATTGGTACAGGCCGTATTTTAAAGGATAAAATAATTGTCAAAGAAAATAAAGCCTTTGAAACCATAGGCAAAACAAATGTAATTATTACCGATAAAACAGGCGTTTTAACACACAAGGATATGGAACTTGTGAAGGTTTTTGATGGTAAAGAAATGTTTGATTTAGGGGCAGACCCTATGAATGAAAGCGTTTCTGTTTTGCTAAGACTTGCGGCGGTTTGCTCGACTCTTTATAACGATACAACTGAAAAGGCAATTAAAAAAGCTTGTTTTAAATACAACTCAATTACCGAAACAGACCTTTTGGGTTTAATGCCTAAAATCAGCCATATTCCTTTTGATTCGGCGCGTAAGTCTATGACCGTTATCACAATGATAAACGAAAAACCATATGCCATTGTTAAAGGTGCGCCCGAAATTTTGGCACATAAATGTAACAACTGTAACGCTGAAGAAATTTTAAAACTTAACGAGCAGTTAGCGAATGAGGGATACCGTAATGTTTGTATCGCTATGCGACCGCTCAGCGAAATACCTGCTAACCCGCAGGCGGATGAGATTGAATGTAACCTTACATTTATAGGTCTTTTGAGTTTAAAAGAATCTATAAGAAAAAGTGCGATTGATGAAATAAAACTTTGTAAATCGGCTAAGATTCACACCGTAATGGTTACTGGTGATAATCTTAATACCGCAAAATCTATAGCAATACAACTTGGAATTTTAAGTGATGACTCACAGGCTATAACAGGTGCCGAACTTCAAGAAATGAGCGACGAACAACTAGTGGAGAATATCCATAAGTACACCGTTTTTGCGCGTATTTTACCTAGTGATAAACTGCGTATAGTAAAGGCTTGGCAGACAAGAAAAGCGGTTGTTACCGTAACGGGTGACAATTTAAGTGATGCCGACAGTCTAGCAACTGCCGATGTTGGTTGTGCAATTGGTCAATATGGAACTGACGTTGCAAAGGGAAATGCCGATATTATTATTCTTAAAAATAATTTTGGCTCGATAGTTTCGGCAATAAAAGAGAGTCGCGGATTTTTCAGTAACATTAAAAAAGCGGTTTATTACTTGCTTAGTTGCAATATAGCAGAGCTTTTGCTTGTGCTTTTTGGTGTTATAATTTTTGGCAATCCTATACTTGTAGCAGCACAACTTTTACTTATAAATTTGCTTACCGACTGCGCTCCTGCAATTTCATTTAGTATGGAAAAGGCAGAAAATTCGGTTATGAAAAAGCGTTCTTTCGAAAAAGTGCGCCGTATTTTAGAGTGGAAAGCTTTGGCAGTTTTACTGTTGCAAAGCTTGTGTATTGCAGTTTTGGTGTTGGTGTCTTACGGTATAGGCACTTTGTTTAGTCAGGCAGTAGCTACAACTATGGCATTTGCAACACTTGGTATTGCACAGGGTATACACTGCTTTAACAACAAGTTAGAAGGCAGTATTTTCAATAAAGAAGTCTTTTCTAATAGTTTTATGAACAAGGCAGTATTTACTGTGTTGTTCGTGGTTGTTTTCTTGGTGTTTACACCTGTAGGCCATATTTTTGGTTTAAAAATTTTAAGCTTTGCGCAATTCTTGATAGCCTTAGGTCTTGCGGCGATTATTTTGCCGTTCAGCGAACTATTAAAGTTTTTAAAAAATAAGGTATAAATATGGATAACGAGCGACTAAAAAAACAAATTGATTTTATTTTAGAAATCGATAAAGAAAAGAATATATTGCGTCAAACTCATATAACCGATTATGTAAGACGCGAAAATGATGCCGAACATGCTTGGCACATGGCTGTTATGGTGTGGTTGCTCAAAGAGTATGCGAACAGAGATTTTGATTTAGCAAAAGCTATGATGATGGCACTTATCCACGATGTGGTTGAGATTGATGCAGGCGATGCTTATGCTTATGACGAAAAAGCACTCGAACATCAAAAAGAGCGCGAAGATGCCGCCGCAAAGCGTATATTCGCACTTTTGCCGCAAGAACAGGGTGAAGAATTAAAGGCACTGTTTTATGAGTTTGAGGAAAATAAAACACCCGAAGCGCAGTTTGTTCATGCTATGGACAATTTCCAACCGTTGCTTTTAAATGATTCTAATAACGGCGGTGATTGGCGCTCACACGGTGTTTGCTATAATCAAGTATATAACAGGCAAAAAGGCTCTGAAAAAGGCTCTGAATTTATTTGGCAAGAATCTCAAAAGATTGTAGAGCAAAATGTTAAAAAAGGTAATATAAAACCGTGAAGAAGTTAATCTTCTTCACGGTTTTTAGTTTAGCCTGATTTATTTGAAAGTTCTTAATTAAAAAAATATATTTTATATTAGATTACATATCCGCCGTTTACCCCTAAAATTTGACCTGTTATGTAGTCGGCGTTTTCACTTGCAAGGAAGTAAATTGCGTGGGCAACATCGTCAGCGGTACCCATACGGCCAAGCGGTATGGACTCAACAAAATCGTTAAGGTCTTCCACCGAAATGTTTTTATTCATACTGGTTTCAATAAGGCCTGGGGTGACAGCATTTACGGTAATACCGCTGGGTGCTAATTCCTTTGCCAATGCTTTTGTAAGACCTATAACACCCGCTTTTGAGGCAGAATAGGCAACCTCACACGAAGCACCTGTTTCACCCCACATAGAGGAAACATTGATAATTTTGCCCGATTGCTGATTAACCATAACCTGTGTTACTGCCTTTGAGCAGTTGAACACACCTTTAAGGTTTATATCCATAATGCGGTCATATTCAACTTCATCAGTTTGGGAAATGAGACCTTCGAAAGCAACGCCCGCATTGTTTACCAAAACATCAATTCTGCCAAACTTGTAAAGTGTTTCTTTTATTAGTAATTCGGCTTCTAAACGATTGGCAACATTAGCCTTTTGTGTGGTTACCGAAAAGCCGTTTTCCGAAAGAGAACGGGCAAGAAGGGTTGCAGATTCATAAGATTCGTTGTAGTTTATAACAACATTATAGCCCTTTTGTGCGAATAGTATTGCGGTTGCCGCGCCTATGCCTTTTGAAGCGCCTGTAACTATTACTGTTTTTTTCATAAAATCATCACCCAGAGTAAGTATAACATATTTTTTTGATAAATAAAAGACTAATTTTGACAAAAAAATTTTATATCGTAGAATGAATAAAGGATACGGTTTTATACGCTGTTAATTTTATATGTTTTCAATAGTGCGAGAATAATTTTGTATTGAAAAATGAAAAACATTGTTGTATAATAATAGTGCGAAACTAATTTAATATGTGTGAAATAGGGTGTATTTTCTTTTTATGGGTGGAAATTACGCTTTGTTTTGCGTTGTATGTGTTGTTTTGAATTTGATAAAAATGCAAATTCCGGCAACATGTATAAATGCGAGCGTTTACGCCCCATTTCACATTAAATTAGTTTCGCGACTATCGGAGTTTGCGTTTTTTGTGCGTCTGCTTCGGTGGGCGCATTTTTTATTATTTGAGGTGTTTTAAATGAAAAACAAAATCAAAAAATGGAGTACTATGATTGTGATTCTCATGTTGATTTTTTCTTTTTTCAATTTCACAATCAATGCCGACTCCGTGTTTACTGACAGAGCGCAAAATATAAGTTTTGTTGTTACTAATACCAAAGCTAGAATTGTTGAGTATCTTGGTGTTGACGGAGTTTTATCTATACCTTCAACTGTGACTTACGGAAGAGATTATTCAGTATTTGGTGTTGAAGAATATGCATTTGAGTCTTGTGAAAACATTACTGAAATTAAAGGTGGTAAATCTGATTTAGTTATTTTAAGATGCGCTTTTATGGAAAGCACGAGTCTAAAAAATATTGATTTGCGAGTAAAGGAAATAGAAAACAATGCATTTTCAGAGTGTGTCACGTTGGAATCAGTAAAGTTAAATGGCATTGTCGATATTCATGCGGGTTCCTTTAATAATTGTGTTAATCTCAAAGAAATTTCATTAAGTGCATCAATTTCTAATATATACAGTGGAGCATTTTCTGGATGCACATCTCTTTCTGACGTTTATTACAACGGAACATTAGAAGAAAAAAATACAATAATTATTGAGTCGGGTAATGAATCGCTTATAAATGCAAAATGGCATTTTGTGTCATGTGAAACCAATGGTCATACGTACGATAACGATTGTGACAAAATATGTGACGTTTGTGGCGATGTTCGCGTAACCGAACACGTATACGATGATGCTACCGACGCTACTTGTAATGTAGACGGTTGCGGTCACGTACGTCAACTTGGCGCACAACTTATTGAAGAAAACGGAGTAACATACTACTACTATGATGGTGTTAAATCTACCGCAACAGGTATTGTTGAGTACAATGGCAAGCAGATTTACATCAACAAGGGTAGATTCCTAGGTGCTACCGGTCTTGTAACAGTAGACGGCAAGAAGGTATATGTACGTAACGGTTACTTTATAGGCGCTTCAGGTCTTGTAACAATAGACGGTAAGAAGATATATATTGAAAACGGCTACTTCACCGGAGCTTCGGAGATAGTAATTATTTCTGACAAGAAGATGTACATTGATAAAGGCTATTTTACAGGAGCTACAGAAATAGTAACTGTTGGTACAACAAATTATTATATTGTTGATGGTTATTTAACTGAAACTACAGGAATAGTTAATAAAGAAGATCAATGGTATTACATACAAGGTGGAATATGGGTTTCTACATATACAAATATGGCTTTTGTAGATAATCAATTGTATTATATAAAAAATGGTAAGTGGGATGCTTCAGTTACCGGTTTGTTTGAGTATGAAGGCGAATTTTATTATGTAGAAAACGGTATTTGGAGTTGTGATACTACAGGAATAGTTAATATAGGCGATAAGCATTACTATATCGTACAAGGTAAATGTGATACCGAATTTACCGAAATTATCAAGATAGGCGATAAGTGGCTCTTTATTCAAAACGGTGAGTGGTCTGAACAAACCATCCTTATTAAGTATCGAGGAAATCATCTATTTGTATATGATAAGTGGTTATACATTGAAAATGGTGAATGGAAGTCACAAACCGCAATTGTACAATATGACGGTCGGCAGTTATATATCAAAGATGGTCAATGGGATAGTACAGTTAAAGGTCTTGTAAACATAAGTGGTAAGAAGTTGTATATCAACCAAGGTTACTTTGAAGAGACTACAACTCTTGTAGAATATGAAGGTAAGCAGATGTACATCAATAAGGGTAGATTCCTTGGCAAAACAGGCATTGTTACTGTAGACGGCAAGAAGTTATATGTACGTAACGGTTACTTCCTTGGTGCTTCTGGTCTTGTCACCTTGAACGGTAAGAAGACTTATATCAACAAGGGCTACTTCACAGGCGCTTCTGGTCTTGTTACCATTAGCGGCAAGAAGAGGTACATTAACAAGGGCTACTTCACAGGTGCTTCCGGTCTCGTTACCATAAGAGGCAAGAAGATGTACATCAACAAGGGCTACTTCACAGGCGCTTCCGGTCTCGTTACCATTAGCGGTAAAAAGGCTTATATCAATAAGGGCTATTTCAATACCACTACTGCCATTGTAAAGATTAGCGGTAAAAAATATTATATTAAGAAAGGTTACGCTCAGCTTTCTTTCTCTGGCAAAGTAAAGATTTCAGGTAAAACTTATACAGTTAAAAAAGGTATAGTAAAATAGCAAAAAAGACTCCCTTCGAGGAGTCTTTTTTAATGCGGAATTAGTAATTATTATGTGATTAAATTATAGTTTATCGGGGAGTTGATTGTATCGTCAGAAAGCCTTCCCCAGAAGGGGAAGGGGGACCAACCGAAAGGTTGGTGAATGAGGTGTTTTAAATTGATTTTATTGACTCCTCATCCGTCACTCGCTTTGCTCGGTCTGACGGACCCGTCCCCTTTTGTCGGCTTTGCCGACATTTTCCCCACACCGTGGGGAAATCTTCCACCTTCTCCCACAGGAGAAGGCTTTTTTATCAATTTACATTGTATTTCACCCAAAAATCTTATAATTTTAGTTGAAAAAATTCCTTAAATATGGTATTATATATTGAATAAATATGTTAAGGAGTGGGTTTTGTGGCTGATAAGCGTCCGATTGGTATTTTTGACTCGGGTTTAGGCGGACTTACAGTTGTAAAAGAGATAAAAAAAGAACTCCCAAATGAAGATATAGTTTATTTTGGTGATACAGGCCGTGTACCTTATGGTACAAGAAGTGTTGAAACAATAAAAAAATATGCGGCGGAAGATGAAAAGTTTTTGCTCACCCACGACGTGAAACTTATAATCGCGGCTTGCGGTACTGTTTCTTCGGTGGCGGGAGATGTGGCAGAAACTTTGCCCGTGCCTTATTTTGAGGTTGTATCCCACGCTTGTAAAGCGGCGGTAGAAACTACCAAAAACGGTAAAATCGGTGTTATAGGTACTAATGCAACGGTCAAAAGCGGTCAGCACAAGGCGGAGATTTTAAAACTTAACCCTGATATGCAGGTGTTGTCGTGTTCCTGTCCTTTGTTTGTACCGCTTGTAGAAGAGGGTTGGTATAGCGCCGACGATACAGTAGTTACCGAATCGGTTAAAAGGTATTTAAAGCCTATTATAGATTTCGGTGCAGATACGCTTATTTTAGGTTGCACTCATTATCCCGTTTTGAGCGATGCAATTACTAAAGTCTTTAAGGGTGTAACACTTATAAATGCAGGTACTGCAATTGCAGATGCGGTTGCAGAGTATTTAAAGCAAAACGGCATGGAAAATAAAGACGGCGGAAACAGCAGTTTTTATGTTAGTGATAAGCCTGATTTCTTTAAAACACAAGCCGCAATTTTGCTTGATGAGGATATTGATGACGGTAAGGTTCAAAAGGTGGATATCAGTAAAATATGATAAAGGATGTTATAATTGATATTAAAACCGAGCAAACGGTAGACGGTAATACCGATACTATCCAATTTACTACCGACGGCAGGTTTGGTATAAAAGACGGCAGTTTCTTTATTTCTTATGACGAAAGCCGACTTTTGGAAGTAGATGGTGAGGTTAAAACAACCGTTTTTATAAAGCCCGACAACTCGGTGGTTATGCAACGCAACGGCGCGTACAATAGCCGTATGGTTATAGAAAAGGGTGTGCGAAGTAATTGTTTTTACTCAACACCCATGGGTCAGCTTTCGCTCGGTATTTTCGGTGAAAAGGTAATGAGCAGTCTTACCGAAAACGGCGGAAATTTGGTAATGAATTACACAATAGATACCGATTTAAAACTGCTTAGTCGCAATCGGGTTAATATAACAGTTAAAGAGGTAAATTAAAAAATGTCAGTAATAGTAACAAAAGCAAAAGAACAAATTAAAAATATTATAATAGACGCTACTAAAAGCGCTATGAATGACGGAAGTCTAACGACTGCAGAACTTACCGATTTTACAATCGAAGTACCCAGTAATCGTGCACATGGCGACTATGCTATAAATGCGGCTATGGTTTGGTCGCGCGTTTTCAGATGCGCTCCTCGCCAAATTGCCGAGGCGATTGTAAATCACCTTAACTGTGAAGATAGTTATATAGAAAAATGTGAAATTGCAGGTCCGGGTTTTATAAACCTTTATCTTTCACAAAAATATTATGCCGAAATAGTTGCCGATACTTTGGAAAAAGGTGCCGACTATGGTAAGAGCAATTACGGCGAAGGTAAAAGAGTTTTGGTTGAGTTCGTATCTGCTAACCCCACAGGACCTATGCATATCGGTAATGCGCGTGGTGGTGCTTTGGGTGACTGTTTGGCGGCGGTTATGTCGGCAGCAGGTTATTACACCGAGCGTGAGTTTTATATAAACGATGCAGGCAATCAGATTAACAAGTTTGGTCTTTCGCTTGATTTGAGATATTTACAGCTTTACAAAGACGGAATTGAAATGCCCGAAGACTCTTACCACGGTGAAGATATTATTGCCCACGCAAAGGCTTTTGCCGATATTCATGGTGAGAGTTTTGTGGAAAAGAGTGAACAAGAGAGAAGAAAAGCGCTTGTAGAATTTGCGCTTCCAAAAAATATAGAGGGGTTAGAACGTGACCTTTTAAAATATCGTATTAAGTACGATACTTGGTTCCGTGAGAGTACGCTTCACAACAACGGCGAAGCAATGCGTATAATTGAACTCTTAAAAGAGAGCGGTCACACCTATACACAAGAAGATGCTTTGTGGTTTAAGGCTACCGATTTTGGTTGTGATAAAGACTTTGTGCTTGTTCGTGCTAATGGTGTACCCACCTATGTAGTACCCGATATTGCTTATCACTATAACAAACTTGTTACACGTAATTTTGACAAGGCTATTGATATTTTGGGCGCCGACCACCACGGCTATGTACCGCGTCTTAAAGCAGCGCTTACCGCTTTGGGTGTGGATGCCTCTCGTTTAGATGTGGTTCTTATGCAGATGGTTCGTCTTGTGCGTGATGGAGAGGTTATTAAGGCTTCAAAGCGTTCAGGTAAGGCTATCACTCTTGTAACACTTCTTGACGAAGTGCCGATTGATGCGGCAAGATTTTTCTTTAATCTTCGCGAGCCAAATAGTCATTTTGATTTTGATTTAGATTTGGCGGTTAACGAATCTAACAGTAACCCTGTTTATTATGTTCAGTACGCTTATGCGCGTATTTGCAGTATTATCCGCAACCTTGAAAGTGAGGGCATTAAAAATGAGAAGTACAGTTTGGCACAACTGTCACTTTTAACAGCCCCCGAAGAAAAGGAACTTATTTTACACATTGCCGCTCTCACCGATGAGATTGTGGCTTCTGCCAAGGCTTATGACCCTGCTAAAATCACACATTATGTGCAAGAACTTGCAACAAAATTCCACAAGTTTTATGCCGCTTGTAGGGTAAAGGGAATAGATAACGATTTAATGCAAGCGCGTCTGTCCCTTTGCGAGGCTTGCGCTACCGTTATTAAAAATGTATTGACACTTCTAAAAATTGAAGCGCCCGAAAAAATGTAGGAGATGTTAAAATGAAGCGCAGTAAAATGAATCTTACAATGCTTATGGACTTATACGAGCTTACTATGGCTAACGGTATTTTCACAAGCGATATGAAGGATAATATCACTTATTTTGATATGTTTTTCCGCCGTGTGCCCGATAATGGCGGTTTTGCAATAATGGCGGGACTAGAACAACTTATCGAATATATGCAAGATTTACATTTTGAAGATGACGATATTGAATATCTTAAAAATCTTAATTTGTTTTCGGATGAATTTCTTAATTATTTGAAGAATTTTAAGTTTGACTGTGATGTTTGGGCAGTACCAGAAGGCACGGCTATTTTCCCGCAAGAGCCTATTGTTACTGTACGCGGTAACGCAATGCAGGCTTTAATGCTTGAAACTATGATTTTGCTTACAATCAACCATCAGTCGCTTATAGCAACCAAGGCTAACCGCATTGTCCGTGCGGCAGAGGGTAGACCTGTTATGGAATTCGGCGCCCGTCGAGCCCACGGTAACGGCGCGGCTTATTATGGAGCGAGAGCGGCTATAATCGGCGGTTGTACAGGTACATCCTGTGTTATTACCGCAAAAGATTTTGGTGTAAAGGCAAGCGGCACTATGGCGCACAGTTGGGTGCAACTTTTCCCCGATGAATATACCGCTTTTAAGACCTATGCCGAAAAGTATCCTGACAGTTGTCTTTTACTTGTTGATACTTATAATGTTTTAAAATCGGGTATACCTAATGCTATAAAAGTGTTTGACGAGGTGTTAAAGCCTTTGGGTAAGCGACCTTTGGGTATCCGTATTGATAGCGGTGACATTACTTACCTTACCAAAAAAGCGCGAAAAATGCTTGATGAAGCAGGTTATAGTGATTGTAAGATTTGTATTTCCAACTCTTTGGATGAATATCTTATCCGCGATATGATTTTGCAAGGCGCAAAGGTTGATACTTACGGTGTAGGTGAACGCCTTATTACCGCGCGTAGCGAAGCGGTTTTTGGCGGTGTTTATAAACTTTCCGCAGTTGAAGATAAGGGCAAAATTATACCAAAAATCAAAATTAGCGAAAATACCGCTAAAATCACTTTACCCGGTGTGAAAATTCCGTGGCGCCTTTATGACCGTGAAACAGGCAAGGCTATTGCCGATGTAATCACCCTTGGTCACGAAAAAATTGATAGCAGTGAGCCTTATGAAATTTTTGACCCTGTGCATACTTGGAAACGCAAGGTTGTAACTAATTTTGTGGCTAAAAAGTTGCAGGTTAAGGTTTTTGAAAAAGGTAAACTTGTATATGAAAATCCCACAGTTCAAGAAATATCAGATTACAGAGCAGGGCAGGTTGACTCTATGTGGGATGAGGTTAAGCGCTTTGAAAATCCACATACTTATTATGTTGACTTGTCACAGGAATTGTGGGATTTGCGTAATGATATGCTTACCAAACTAAATAAAAATTGATTTGAAGGAAAAAGTTATGAAAAAAATTATTGGCTTATTTCTTTGTATGTGCTTGATTTTCAGTTTTGTGGGTTGTTCGCAAGAAGAAAATGAAAACGATGTAAAAACATTAGATTTAGAGTATTATGCTGAGTTAGGTCAAATGCCGGAAGCGGAATATACTTTAGGTGCAGATGTTGATACTATTGTGAAAGAACAAACCGCTAAAATGGAAGACTTTTTGAATAATCAAGAAGAAGACCCTAATCATGCGCATGGTCACGAAGAAGAAATGTTTTATTTCGAGCGTATTGAAGGCGAAAAAAACGTTCTTTTAGATAATGGTGATATTTGTTATTATTATAATAAAGCAAACAAAGAAAAAGGTGTTTCTTATATAGTTAATTATGGCGATGCTTTTGGAATAAAACTTGGAACACTGATTACCGAAGTCAAAGAAATGTGTGCCGATGTTGAGTTTAAGGAAGAAACGTTAAACGAAGAAAATGCCTTTTTTGCTACACAAGGTTTTGACGGTACAGTTTTAAGTGCAGATTTTGACGGTACGGTGATACTTTTTGTTTTCCAGGAAAACGCCTTGTCTGCAACTGCAATTTATTATGCAAATTGGAATAATTAAGGAGTAAATATGCCCACAGTTATAGAAAATAGCGCAAAGCAAATGCCCATTTTGGCACTAAGGGGAATGGTTGTTTTTCCAAATACAATGGCATCCTTTGATGTAGGCAGAAAAAAATCTGCAAATGCGCTCAAATACGCTATGGAGAAAAATCAGTTGATTTTTCTTGTAGCACAAAAAGATTGTTTTATTGATGAACCCGAAGAGGGCGATTTGTATAAAATTGGTTGTGTCGCAAAGGTTAAACAGGTGTTACGTGTCAGCGATAACCTTACTAAAGTTTTGGTGCAAGGGTTATACCGCGCTACATATACCGATTTTTACGCCTTGCCAGATTTTTATACCGCCAAGGTTACAAAGTGTGAGGAATTGCCAGTTAACAACCGCGAAATATACAAAGAAACTTTGATGCGCCGCATCAGAACGCAGTTTGCAGAGTATATGTCGCTTTTGCCTAATCCGTCACCCGATATAGAGATGACAGTTGAAAATACCGAAGATTTAGGATTTTTATCAGACTATATTGCGTTTAATATGAATGCGCCTTATGATGATAAACAGTATATTTTAGAGCAACTTTCCCCCGTAAAACGCGCAAAAATTTTGATTGAACTTTTAAAGAAAGAACACGAAATCAACAAAATTGACAAGCGTATTGCAGAAAAAACCCGTTTTTCTATTGACGAAAATCAAAAAGAGTATTATTTGCGTGAGCAACTTAAAATAATTTCATCCGAACTTTATGGTGATGATGGGGCAGAAGAGATTGATTTATATCATACTAAAATCGAATCATTGACTGCCGATAATTCGGTTAAAGAAAAACTTCACAGTCACGTAAATAAGTTGGCAAAGATGCCACAAGGCTCACATGAAGGTACAGTTGAAAGGGGTTATCTTGATACTTGTATTGAACTTCCGTGGAATGCATATACAAAAACCAATACCGATATAATCAAGGCGGAAAAGATACTTGAACGCGATATTTACGGCCTTAAAAAGGTTAAAGAGCGTGTGTTGGAGCTTTTATCGGTTTATGCTTTGTCGCCCGATATTAAGGGGCAAATTATATGCCTTGTAGGTCCTCCCGGTGTGGGTAAAACCTCAATCGGTAAAACTGTTGCCGAGTGTATGGGTAGAAAATTTGCCCGTGTAGCTTTGGGCGGTGTTCACGATGAATCGGAAATTCGTGGTCACAGAAAGACATACATCGGCGCTATGCCAGGTAAAATTATAAATGCAATAAAGCAATCAGGCAGCGGTAATCCTGTTATTTTGCTTGACGAAGTTGATAAACTTGGTAAAGATTACAAGGGTGACCCTGCTTCGGCGTTACTTGAAGTATTAGACCCTGAGCAAAACAACACTTTTGTTGACCATTTTATCGAAATTCCTTATGATTTAAGCAGGGCTGTGTTTATTGCTACTGCAAATTCGCTTGATACTATTCCGGCTCCCTTGCTTGATAGAATGGAAATTATCGAGGTTTCAAGTTATACTCGTGAGGAAAAATTCCAAATTGCCAAAAAGCATTTGGTTTCAAAACAGATAACCCGCCACGGTCTTGCAAAGTCACAAATCAAGTTTAATGATGAGGCACTTTATGCGCTTATCGATTTTTATACACGCGAATCGGGTGTACGTAAACTTGAACGCGTGATAGCATCTCTTTGTCGCAAGAGTGCAAAGGTTATTGCAAGTGGAGAAAAAAAGCGTGTGAACATTTCCGAAAAGGAAATTTTAGCAATGCTTGGCAAACATAAATATTCACCCGAAGTTATATTGTCAGACCACGAAATAGGTATAATTAACGGACTTGCTTGGACCAGTGTAGGCGGTGAGATTATGCAACTTGAAGTTTCGGTTATGGACGGAACAGGCAAGGTTGAACTAACAGGTTCTTTGGGCGATGTTATGAAAGAATCGGCAAAGACGGCGGTTAGTTTTGTGCGCGCTAATGCCCAAAAATTCGGCATAGACAGTATGTTTTACAAAACAAAAGATATACACATCCACGCTACCGAAGCCGCAGTTCCAAAAGATGGTCCGTCTGCCGGTGTTACTATGGTTACCGCTTTGGTTTCGGCTTTAAGCGGCAGAAAAATAAGACGTGATATTGCTATGACGGGTGAGGTTACCTTGCGTGGTAGAGTGCTTAAAATAGGCGGACTTCGTGAAAAATCTATGGCGGCTTACCGCGGTGGTGTAAAAACTGTATTTATACCAAAGGAAAATCTTCCCGATTTAGAAGATGTTGACAGTGTTGTAAAGGAAAACGTGCGCTTTATCCCCGTAAGTAATGTGGAAGAAATATTGGAATATGCATATTTAAAGGATGATGTAAAATCTGCCGAAACACATATTTTTGAAAATTTCACAGCGACACAAAGCGGTCGAGTAAGCCAGTAGGAGAGTGCGGTTATGAATTTTAACAATGCCCAGTTTGAAAAGGCTTTTGGTACTTTTGCTCAATTGGAAGCCTCCACTATGCCTGAGGTTTGCTTTTGCGGCAGGTCAAATGTAGGTAAATCTTCGCTTATAAATAAGATTTTAAACCGCAAGACGATTGCGCGCGTTAGTTCTAAACCCGGTAAAACGGTGACTATCAATTTTTACAAGGTGGATACACTCCGTCTTGTAGACCTTCCCGGTTACGGTTACGCAAAGGTGAATTTCAGTGAGCGTGAGCGTTGGAGTGAATTGATGGAGGGCTATTTCAAATCGGATAGAGATATTAAAATGGCTTTTGCGCTTATTGATATGCGCCATCCTGCTACCGATTTTGACCTTTGGATGCTTTCGTTCTTAAACGAAATGGAAATACCATATACCGTGGTTTTGACAAAGGCAGATAAACTTAATAAAACCGAAACACAAAACCGAATGAAACTTATATATGAAGAACTTGGCGAATTTGCCGAAAACACGCAAATTATTCCGTTTTCGGTGCAAAATAATACGGGCGCCGAAGCACTTCGAAAGATTATTGAGGATGTCAATTCTTAACAGTTGACATTTTTGTATTTTGGTGTTAGAATAATATTGTTAAAGGCAATGACTGAGAGAAGTAGTATTATTGTAGGTCAAAAGAGAGTCGCTGACGGTGGAAATGCGATGTCCGTTTAATATGAATAACACTCCCGAGCCGCAAACCCAAAGGCTTAATGTTTAGTAGGGGCGACGTAATTGATGCGTTAAATCAAAACAACTTAACGGTTGAAAAGTGACCTTTTTAAAAGGTAATTTAGGTGGCACCGCGGATAATGCGTCTATTCGTCCTAAAATAATGGGACTAATAGGCGCTATTTTTATATTTTGGAGAGATTTTATGAAACACATCGACATTTATAAGATTTTTGAAGACAAAGATTTACTCGATACCCAAGTGGTTGTTTGCGGTTGGGTAAGAACTTCGCGCGATTCTAAAAATATGGCTTTTATCGAACTTAATGACGGCACAACGCTCAAGCATCTTCAAATAGTTATTGATAAAGCGCAGATGAGTGATATTACAGAGTTTATGAAACTCGGCACTTCGCTTAAAGTAAGCGGTAAACTTGTAAAGTCTGCCGTAGCACAAGATTCGGTTGAAATAAATGCCGAAAATATCGAAGTTTTGGGTGTTTGTCCGCCCGAATATCCTTTGCAGAAAAAACGCCATACACTTGAATATTTGCGTACTATACCGCATTTGAGAGTACGAACAAACACATTTAATGCTGTATTGCGTGTTCGCTCGGTTGTATCGGCTTGTATCCACGAGTTTTTCCAGGCTCGTCGTTTTACCTATATTCACACCCCTTTAATCACTGCAAGTGACTGTGAAGGTGCAGGTGAAATGTTCAAGGTAACTACAATCGGTTACAGTAACGATTATAAAACCGAAGAAGACTATAATGCAGATGATTTTTTCGGTAGACGCGCAGCCCTTAGCGTTTCGGGTCAGCTTGAAGGTGAAGTTGCCGCTATGGCACTCGGTAAAATTTATACTTTCGGTCCTTCATTCCGCGCTGAAAAGAGTAATACACCTCGTCACGTTGCTGAATTCTGGCACGTTGAACCCGAGGTTGCCTTTGCAGAACTTCCCGATATTATCGAGATTGCAGAAGACCTTATTAAGCATATTATCAACTCGGTTTTAGAAAAATGCCCCCAAGAACTTGACTTTTTTGACCGCCTTTTCGAAAAAGGACTTATTGAAAAGTTAAAGGCAGTAGTCTCGAACGATTTTGCGGTTATGACCTATACTGAGGCTATTGATGTGCTTAAAAAATCGGGTAAAGAATTCCAGTATCCTGTCGAGTGGGGTTGCGATTTACAGACTGAACACGAAAGATATATTTCGGAAGAGGTTTGCAAACGCCCCGTTTTCTTAACCGATTATCCTAAAGAAATCAAATCTTTCTATATGAAGCAAAACGCAGACGGTAAAACTGTTGCCGCTACCGACCTTTTGGTACCAGGTGTAGGTGAAATTATTGGTTGCAGTGAGCGTGAAGCCGATTTAGATAAACTTCTTGACGCTATGCAAAAACGCGGTATGAATCTCCAAGATTACGAGCATTATATTGCACTTCGTCGTTTCGGTTCCGTACCGCACAGTGGTTTCGGTCTTGGCCTTGAAAGAATTATTATGTATGTTACAGGTGTTCAGAACATCCGTGATGTTATCCTTTATCCCAGAACTGTTGGAAATATTTCGTAAAGGTGTTTTTAATGGAAAAATATGTTTCAATCTTAGACGAGTTTGACACACAAAATGCCATAGCTTTGGTTAAAGAAAAGTTTGCGGCAGAATTATGTGATTGTCTTGATTTATCGCGTGTGTCGGCTCCCTTGTTTGTAAAACAGGGAAGTGGTCTTAATGACGACCTTAATGGTGTTGAACGTCCCGTTACATTTGATATTCTTGAAACGGGTGAGATAGCCGAGGTTGTACACAGTCTTGCAAAATGGAAGCGTATGGCTTTGCTTAAATATCGTTTTCCGATGCATACTGGTCTTTATACCGATATGAACGCAATAAGACGTGATGAAGAATGTGATAATATTCACTCAATTTATGTTGATCAGTGGGATTGGGAGAAGATTATCACCGCCGAAGACCGCACCGAAGAATATTTAAAGGCTACTGTCCGAAGCATTTACGGTGCGCTACTGCGTACTGCAAAGGCGGTGGAGGAAAAATACCCAAGTCTTGAGAGTTATTTGCCACCGCAAATTGCTTTTGTCACTACTCAGGAATTAGAAGATAAGTATCCCGATTTGAGCGGTAAACAACGCGAATATGAAGCCGCAAAAGAATACGGCGCGGTATTTATTATGAAAATCGGCGGAAAACTTAAAAGCGGCAAAAAACATGACGGCAGAGCACCCGATTATGATGATTGGGAACTTAACGGTGATATTATTCTTTATAACAAGGTTTTAGATATCCCGTTTGAAATTTCATCAATGGGTATACGTGTTGACCGTGAAAGCCTTTTAAAGCAATTAAAACTTGAAGGTAAAGAAGAGCGTACAAAGTACGAATTTCATCAAATGCTTCTTTCAGGCGCGTTACCGCTAACAGTTGGTGGCGGTATTGGTCAGTCAAGACTTTGTATGTATCTGTTACATAAGGCCCACGTGGGCGAAGTTCAGGTGTCTATTTGGCCTGAAAAAGAGATTTTAAAATGTAAAAAGCAAGGTATAAATTTACTTTAAAGGAATGTAATGTATGAAAAACAACAGATTTTTTAGTTTGTTTTCCTATGTAGCGTATGATTTTGTTGCGGCATATTTATCTACTGTATTTGCATTTTTGCTTTCATTTAAGGAAGTTAATTTGATTTGGCCCAGTGAGTTTGTTTCTGCCTCTCTTATATGGCCTTTTTCGACTATTTTGGGTCTTTATATTGTAAAGATTTATAACATTCTTTGGCGTTTTTCAGGTTTTAATGAAATTTTGCGCATATTTGCAGGATGTTTTATATCGGTTGCAACTACGATGGTCGCACAAAAGGCAATTTGGTTGGATAGCGATTTCTCGCTTTATATACTTAATTATTTTATAACGGTATTTTTAATATTGGTTCAGCGTTTTATGGTAAGAAAATATGCTATAAAACAAGCCGAAAAAACCTCTAACACGCCTAAAACCGATATCACGGGTAATGTAATGATTATTGGTGCAGGTGCTGCAGGTGAGGCGGTTATTAAAGAACTTTCAGTTGATAAGGAAATAAAAATCAAATGTGTTATCGACGATAATCCCTTAAAAATAGGGCATTATATAGGCGGTGTTCATATTGTTGGTGGAGTTGGAACAATTGTAACCAACGCTAAAAAGTATGAAATAGATACCATTATTTTCGCAATTCCTACTTGTTCCATTGCTAAGAGAACAGAAATTTTAAACATTTGCCAACTTACCAAATGCCAACTTAAAATATTACCATCATTATATCAACTTGAGAATGTAAATGAGTTTGTACCTGCAATTCGTAAGGTTGAAATTGAAGACCTTTTGGGTAGAGAGCCTATAAGGGTTAATCTTGATTCGGTTATGGCTTATGTTGAAAATCAGGTGGTATTGGTTACAGGCGGCGGCGGAACAATTGGTAGTGAACTTTGCCGTCAAATTGCTTCTCACCATCCCAAACAACTTATTATTTTCGATATTTATGAGAATAATGCCTATGAAATTCAGAATGAACTAAAACATGATTATCCCGATTTAGATTTAGTTACTTTGGTGGGCTCGGTGCGTGACAGTAAGCGTATGGATTATTTATTCCGCACTTACAAACCGCAAATTGTGTACCATGCGGCAGCGCATAAACATGTTCCGCTTATGGAAGACAGCCCCAATGAATCAATAAAAAACAATGTTTTCGGTACATACAAAACTGCCGAATGTGCCGATAGATACGGTGTAAAACGCTTTGTGTTAATTTCTACCGATAAGGCTGTTAACCCTACTAATATAATGGGTGCTAGTAAGCGTATTTGCGAAATGATAGTGCAAACCTTTAACGAAAAATCTAAAACCGAGTTTGTGGCTGTTCGTTTTGGCAATGTTTTAGGCTCTAACGGTAGTGTTATTCCGCTTTTCAAAAAGCAACTTGAACAGGGCGGACCGCTTACCGTTACCGACCCTAATATTATAAGATACTTTATGACCATTCCCGAAGCGGTATCACTTGTGTTACAGGCAGGTGCAAATGCCAAGGGCGGTGAGATTTTTGTTCTTGATATGGGACAACCTGTAAAAATTTTAACCCTTGCCGAAAATCTTATAAGACTTTCAGGTTTTGAGCCATACAAGGATATTCCTATCGAGTTTACAGGTCTTCGCCCGGGTGAAAAGTTGTATGAGGAACTTTTAATGTCGGAAGAAGGTCTTACAGCTACTGAAAATGAACTTATACATATAGGTAGACCAATTGATATTGATAAAGAAGTCTTAAATGCTACACTCACACAAATGCGTGAAGTAATGTATGATGAAAACGCAGATATTCGCGGACTTGTAAAAAAGATAGTGCCTACATATCAAATACCGAACAATTAAAAAAATGCAGAAGCTTTAACGAGCTTCTGCATTTTTTATTATATCCTTTATAACTTCACCCGCAATTATAAGCCCAGCAACAGCAGGAACAAAAGAAATACTGGCAGGTGTGCGCGAGGAATTTTCATTTTTTATGGGTTCTTCTTTTGAAAAAAGCACTTTAAGTTTTTTAATACCGCGGCGTTTAAGTTCATAACGCATCACTTTCGCAAGGGGGCAAACCGAAGTTTTGTAAATATCGGTAATCTCGAAACGGGTAGGGTCGAGTTTGTTGCCTGTGCCCATACAAGAAATAATGTCAACACCAGCATCTTTTGCTTTAAGCGCGAGTTCGATTTTGGCGGTTACTGTGTCCACAGCATCTACAATATAATCGTATTTTGAGAAATCAAATGTATGTGAATTTTCGGGGGTAAAAAATACATTATGGGTATTTATCGTAGCTTTTGGATTTATGTCACTTAATCTTTGCTTCATAACATCGGTTTTATTTTTACCAATTGTGGAGTGGGTTGCCAAAATTTGACGGTTTATGTTAGAAGGGGAGATAATGTCATTATCTATAATATCGATATTGCTAATGCCGGCGCGGATAAGAGCCTCGGCAGTATGACCTCCAACACCGCCTATGCCAAAAATTGCTACGTGTGAATTTTTTAAAGCGGAAAGGGCATCTTTACCTATTAAATTTTCGGTCCTTGAAAATATATTTTCCATTAATTTCACCTATCTTTACTATAATAATTTTAAAATGAGCGATTATTTTTGTCAAGAAATTTGTAGAAAATAGTAGAATTTACATAAAATGACATTGAATTTTGTAATTTATAGGAAAATTTTGTAAAAAGCCTTGAAATTATATTAAAATTATGTTATGATGTGTAAAACAAAATAATTTTAGGAGAATATTTATGGAAAAAAATCTAAAAATCGTAATTGCTGATGACTCGACCGAGTTTTCAAAGAAATGTGCCAAAATTCTTACAAGTTATGGTATGCAGGTCGTATTAACCGAAAAAGACGGGTTAAAGGTTATTTCAAAGGTAAAAACCGAAAAACCTGATGTATTAATATGTGATGTGTTTATGCCTAATATAGATATTCTGGGTGTACTTGATGAAATTGCAAAAATAGAGCAGAAATCACGACCGCTTGTAATGGCATTGTCAAGTTATGCTAATCCTCGCCTTGAAAAGGAAATTTTAGAATCGGGTGCTACATATTTTTTCATTAAACCTTTTGATGTCAATGTAATGGCAGAGCGTATTATAAAGCTTTCGGGTTGGCGGAATGAAGCTGCACCGCTAAAAGTGAGTAATACAACAGTAAGTGATAGTGATTTAGAACTTATGGTTACCGATATTATTCATCAAATCGGAGTACCTGCACATATTAAGGGTTATCACTATTTGCGCGAAGCAATAATGCTTTCTATAAAAAACACTGAAATAATAAACTCAGTTACAAAATTACTTTATCCTACAGTCGCTAAAAAATACGCAACTACTGCTTCAAGAGTAGAGAGAGCAATTCGTCATGCTATTGAAGTTGCATGGGATAGAGGAGATATAGATGTGCTTAATGGGTATTTTGGCTATACTATCCAAGTAGAGCGCGGAAAACCCACCAATAGCGAGTTTATTGCAATGATTAGTGATAAGCTACGTTTAAAACTAAAAATCGGATAAAAAAACGAGCCTTATGGCTCGTTTTTCTTTAAAATATCATAACGTAATATTGCAAGACCAATTGAACACATTGTAAGTATATCACCTACAGCAGAACCGTAAGCAGAGCTTAACAGGTTATATACAAGCCAAAAAGGAGAGCCTAAAAATGATACTATACGGATAAATTTTTCATTAGTAAGCCAAAAAGCGCCCGTGTGCAAGGCAACACCGAATATAGGTAACAGGTCTAACGGAGTTTTGTAAAGCAACAAGCCGACGGCTATGATAATTGCGTTTACTGTGATGATTATAAATGGTAAAAAGCGTTTTATAACAGGCGAATTTTTCTTTTGTGCTATAATGGACGCGAAAATGCCTAAAATATCCAAAACTGCACCCGAAAAAGCGGAAAGCAGAACATATTGTATTACATATAATCCACGCGAGACCGCATTGCAAATTATAATGTTTTTGCGCTTTTTTTGCTGATAACTTAAAACAAACAATGCAACGGCAAAAACCCCTATTATGTTGGCGAATAATGTCATTTGATAAAATCTCCTGTTTTAAAATACTTTAAAGCCATAATATTTATGTAGTTTTTATCGAATTTTTTTACCGAACGGAAAAGACCGTCATCAAGACCTGTAACACCGTTTGGATTACCTTTTATAACAAAAATAACAGTTTCATTTTTGGGTTTTTCAACCTTGTAAACGGCAGTTTTGTTTGCTAGGCGTCCACCCCAGATACGGGGAAGCAGTGGAAACTGTTCCCATTCGATTAGGTTGTCTGTACAGTGGATGATACTGCGGCGGTTAGCACGGCGCTTAATTAAAATTATTTTATATTTATTATCATTTTCTTTTAAGGAATAAATTTTTACAAATTTTGTTTTGTTAGTAGGTTTTGTGTTTTTTAAAATCTGATATAACGACATAAAATCACTCCTGCATCTATTATAGCATAAAAGCAGTGAAAAATCAATGCGAAGCCGTGTATGTTATCCGCAACTTGATGACATACCGTTTGCAAAACAAACGGATTACATACTCGCTACGCGCGAGTACATACCAATCCTTTGGATTGGATAAAAAAACACTCGTTCAATAGAACGAGTGTTTTTTTGGAGCTGCTAACCAGAGTCGAACTGGTGACCTCATCCTTACCAAGGATGCGCTCTACCTCCTGAGCCATAGCAGCATACGCTTACGCGACTTTACTATTATACTGAATATAGTATACAAAGTCAAGCATTATTTTTAAAAATGCGCCCGAAATTTTCGAGCGCTTTTTTAAAACGCTATTTTGTAAGTAAATCTATTATTGTGGAATAAATTTCGGTAGGGTTGTTTAAGAATTTCTCTTTAATATGAAGTGCCTGTTCTTCGTCCGACACCAAAAGTTTAACACTCATAAAGGGGGTGTCGTTATCGAAAGCGGAACAGGTGATAAAGGTTTTGTCACCCTCGCGCGAAATTTTAATATCGGTTTCCTTTGTGTTCTTAAAACGGGAGTACATTTTAAGTGCGGCGTTATACGCTCTCTCTTTTACCACTACCGAAAGGGTGGTTTTAAGTGTTTCTGCAACATCCTTGCCGCTTTTTGTGATGCGGTAGGTGTCTTCGCTTTTATCCACCATTTCGAGTTGACCTTTTTTGCAAAGATAATCGATAGAATCATTAACCTCAAAGCAGTTGGCAATACCCTCATAATGTAGTGTGTTTGCCAACAGATTACCAGGTACGGCGCCATCTATTGTAGAAAAAATATAGCATATCAGAACGCGGATTTCGGCCGTCGTAAAAAGACCGCCTATTTCGGAAACGCCGGCTGTTAAAGCATCTTTTTCCAAGGAAATAATCTCCTTTATATTAGTTTACAAATTTGTCGTGTACAGCGATAACTGCTTCGTCTGCCTTATTTTCGTCGATAAGAACAGATACCTTGATTTCGCTTGTAGAAATCATACGGATGTTGATACCTGCATCAAAGAGCGCTTCAAACATTTTAGCGGCAACACCTGGGTTACTTTCCATACCTGCGCCTACTATAGAAACCTTTGAAACACCTTCGTCATAGGTTACTGCTTTGAAATCAAGGGTATCTTTTAGTGCTTCTATAACTGCAATCGCATCCTCGCGGTTATCTTGGGATACGGTGAAGGTAATATCCTTTGTATTATTACGGCCGATAGACTGTAAAATGATGTCTACATTGATTTTAGCCTGTGCCAATTTGTTAAAGATTTTGAATGCAATTCCGGGTTTATCTTCTAATTCTACTATTGAAATACTTGCAACATTATTATCCTTTGCAACGCCTTTGATTAAAGTTTTTTCCATTTTAACTTTCTCCTTTACAATTGTACCAGATTTATGGGGTTCAAGACTTGAACGAACTTCAAGCTCTACATTATATTTTTTAGCCATTTCAACCGAACGGTTGTTAAGAACTTGAGCGCCCAAAGTGGCAAGTTCCAACATTTCGTCATAGCAAATAGCATCCATCTTCTGAGCGTTAGGTACCTTGCGCGGGTCAGCGGTGTAAACACCATCAACATCGGTATAAATCTGGCAAAGGTCGGCTTTTAAAGCGGCTGCGATAGCAACTGCGCTTGTGTCAGAACCGCCGCGGCCCAATGTTGTAACATCGTCGTACTTATTAATGCCTTGGAAACCTGCAACTATAACGATTTTCTTTTTATCGATTTCCTTCTTAAGGCGTTCACCGTTGATGTTTTTAATACGCGCTACGGTGTGGTGTGAGTCGGTATTAAAACCTGCTTGCCAGCCGAGTAGGGAAATAACGGGGCAACCCATAGTTTCAATAGCCATTGCGAGTAAAGAAATAGAGATTTGTTCACCGGCAGAGAGTAGCATATCCATTTCGCGTTTTGAGGGGTTTTTTGGATTGATTTCTTTTGCTTTAGCAATAAGGTCATCAGTAGTGTCACCCTGTGCGGATACAACTACTATAACATCATTACCTTTTTTGTAGTCTTCAACTATAAGGTTAGCAACATTGAAGACTTTTTTTGCGTCGGCAACAGAAGAGCCGCCGAACTTTTTAACTATTAACATTATATTACCTCCGATTAGAGCATGGTTTGAAGAGTTTTAACTGAAATACCGTTTTTAAAGAGTGTTAACTTTTGCTCAATTGCGCTTAATTTCTCTTTTTCGGTTATGAATGCGATTTCGCCGTTTTCGGCGTTTTTAACATTGGTGTTATTACCACCGAAAATCTCGTTAAATTGGGTTTTGAGACCATCGAAATCGTCTGATTTAATTAAAACAAACAAACGGGTTTCGGGGTCGAAAGACATATCAACATAATCGTTGTCGCCGTCTTCCCAAGAAAGGATTTTGCCTTTTTCAAGGTGTTTTATGCAGTCCATCATATCTGCAACAACGGCACTTGCAGTGGCTTCTTTACCTGCGCCCTTGCCATAGAAAACAACCTCGCCTGTTTGGTCGCCGTTAAGCATTACTGCATTAAATACGCCGTTAACGCCGGAGAGTATACAGTCGCGACTAACAAGGGTAGGGGATACCGAAGCGGTGATTTTACCGTTTTTGAGTTTCTTTGCGTGACCGATAAGTTTTATCACACAACCAAATTTTTCGGCATAAGCCACATCGTCGAGCGTGATTTTTGTAATACCCTCGGTCTTAACTTGGTTGGGATAAACATGTTTACCAAAGCCTAACGCCGCTAAAATGCAAACCTTACGACAAGCATCGTGACCTTCAATATCGGCTGTGGGGTCTTTTTCGGCAAAGCCCAAATCCTGAGCTAGTTTAAGCGCGGTGTCAAAGTCCATGTTATCCACTATCATTTTATTTAAAATGTAGTTTGTTGTTCCGTTAAGAATACCCCAAATTTCATCAATTTCGTTTGCACACATACATTCGGTAATGGGGTGCAGTACTGGAATACCGCCGCCAACCGATGCTTCAAATAGGAAGTTTGCGTTGTTGTCTTCGGCAACCTTTATAAGCTCGGCACCTTTTGCGGCAACCAATTCTTTATTAGAGGTAACAACACTTTTGCCTTTTTCTAAGCATTTTTTAACAAAATCGTATGCGGGGTTGACACCGCCCATAACTTCGGCTACAACCTTTACATCGGGGTCGTTTAAAATCACATTAAAATCTTTTGTAAATTTTTCGCTGTAAGGAACATCAAAATCTCTTAAATCAAGAATGTATTTGACATTAACGGGTGTTTTTACGCGACTTGAAATTCTGTCGTTATGATTTATTAAAATTTCAGCAACACCGGAGCCTACGACACCGTGGCCCATAATAGCAACATCAATCATTTTTAACTCCTTAAATATTCTAATAAGTTTTTGAAAATAATATATAATATATTATTATATTTTATATTACCAAAAAAATCAAGTAATTTAATATATTTGGTAAAGCAGTATAAAAATTATCAAAAATGGGGTATTTAGTTTGGAATGTAATTCAAAAAAAGAGTTTATAATCAGCGTGGTTTATGCTGTTTTAAGTATTTCACTTGTGCTTTTTGCAGCTTTTATAGTGTGGGAATTTTTATTACCATTTGTGTTAGCAATAATTATTGCACTTATTGTGCAAAAACCAAGTAAAGCGATTTGTAACAAATGTGGCTTTAAAAAAGGGATAACTGCGGCAATTTTTTCTTTTGCGTTATATTTGCTTGTGGGCGGATTACTTATTTTCGGTATTTACAGGCTCTTTTTATTTTTGGCAGGGTTAGTGGATGTTTTGCCCGATTTTTTTCAGAAAATTGCATCTTTTTTTGATGGCTTTTCGATAAGGTTTTCAGAGTTTTTTAAGGTTCTTGAAGAAAAATTGGATATAAGTGTAGAGTCACTTTTTAATGAAACCTTGCAAAAGATAGTGACAATGCTTGGTGATTTTATTACGGGTACAGTAACCCAGTTTGTAAAAAATGTACCGACCTTTTTTATAACAGGTGTAGTGACATTAGTTGCAACCTGCCTTATAGCAAAAGATTTTGACTCTCTTAAAAGATTTGTTCGTTTGCTACTGGGAGAAAAGATAACAAGAGAAACTGTGAAAGTTAAAAATATTTTATTTGGCAGTGTTTTTAAACTCTTTAAAGGTTATTTAATTTTGGCGCTTTTAACCCTTGTGCAGTTGTATATCGGTTTTTTAATTTTGGGCGTGAATAATGCGTTTATGAAGGCAATTTTAATTTCACTTATAGATTTATTACCTGTTTTAGGTTCGGGAGCGGTAATCGTGCCTTGGGCAGCTTTTTCGGCTTTATCGGGTGATTATTTTTTGGGAGTAGGTTTAGGAATTTTGTTTATAATCACTGTTATTGTACGCAATTTTTCAGAGCCCAAAATTATAGGAAAGCAGATTGGCGTGAGTTCACTTTTTACTTTAATTTCAATGTATTTGGGGTTAAAGGTTATGGGGGTTTTGGGGCTTTTGATTTTTCCTATAATTTTGATTGTCGTCATAAGATATTACAAGGATGATATGAATGAGGGGTTGTCAGATTTTGCGTGACTGCATAAGATGTAATAACGGAGTGACCTTAAATGAAAAGATATTCAATAATGACAGGAACCGTTACCTATGCAATAAAGGGACGAGATTTATTGCGAAAAAACGGGTATAAAGCAAATATTGAACGGGTTAGCGGAGAGAAAGCTTTAGGTTGTGGGTATGCAATACTTCTTGACGGTGAGATAGAAAAAGCAGAAGAATTGTTGCGACGAAACAATGTAAAAATACTTGAAATAACTCAACTTTGATTTTTACGGCACCCCTTTTTGGGGTGCCTATTTTGGAGGAAAAAATATGATATATTTTGATAATGCCGCAACAACCGGTAAAAAGCCAAAAACGGTTGTGGATGCGGTTAATTTTGCGCTTAATAATTTATCGGCAAATCCAGGCAGAAGCGGACATGACCTATCCATAAAAACGGCTGATGAGGTGTATAATGTAAGAGCAAAAACGGCAGAATTTTTTGGTGCAGAGGGTGCAGAAAATGTGATATTTACGCTGAATTGTACCCACAGTATAAACTGTGTTTTAAAGGGCGTTGTAAAGATGGGCGACCACGTGGTTGTTTCTAATCTCGAACACAACGCCGTTATGCGTCCATTAGCAAAAATGAAAATTCCGTATACTGCGGTAGAAGTGAAAGACGATGTGGGGGAGACACTTGACCGTTTTAAAAGAGCAATTAAACCCAATACCCGACTTGTTTTAGTGAGTGGCGCGTCTAATGTGACAGGTCAAATTTTACCTATTGAAGAGATTGGCGAAATTTGTCACAAAAGGGGAGTTGTTTTCTGTGTAGATGCCGCACAAATTGCGGGAGTTTTGACCATAAATATGAAAAAAATGAACATAGATTTTCTTTGTGTGGCGCCTCATAAAGGACTGTATGCACCGATGGGAATAGGACTTTTGATTTGCCGCAAAAACCTTGAAAACACGATAATTGAGGGCGGTACAGGTACCGACTCGCTTGATTATTCGCAACCCCGATTTTTGCCTGAAAGATTGGAAAGTGGCACAATCGGTGTACCGCTTATTATGGGTGTGGGGGCAGGAGTTGATTTTGTTAAAAAAACAGGTGTGGAAAAGATTTACCGCCATGAACTTATGCTTTGCCAGAAACTATATGACGTTATATCTTCCGACAAGGATATAATCTTGTATACCAAAAGACCAGAATTTGGTTTTTATGCACCTGTTTTGCCCTTTAATTTTAAGGGTTGCGAGAGTTATCATTTTGCAAAAATGCTCAATTCTCATAATTTTGCAGTGAGGGCCGGTTTTCATTGTGCACCAACAGCACACAAGGTTATGAAAACACTAAATTCAGGTGCGGTAAGGGTTAGTTTTGGCGCATTTAATACCGAAGCAGAGATAAAGAGCCTTATCAGTTTACTAAAAGATAAAAATTTTAAAGAAAAATTAAAAAAATCTATTGAATGAGAATATAAGATATGTTAAAATATATATAAATAGATTTTATATAAAGGGATGTTGAGAAAGTGGACGGCATTTTGAATGCGATTTATGCTACTTGGAATCAAATTTTATATGCTGTATCCAATATCAGGCTTTTTGATATTTTGGATATTCTGATAATCGCTTATATCATTTATAAGACGATTGGCTTTTTGCGTGAATCAAGAGCGGGTCAACTTGTTAAAGGTCTTATAATTTTGTTTGTGGTTTATATAATTGCTAACTGGTGGAATCTTGCAACCATACAATGGACTCTGTCAAAGGTTATGAATTCTATTCTTTTGGCTGCGGTTGTTATCTTTCAACCGGAACTTCGAAAAATCCTTGAAAACGTTGGTAAAACCAAATTTGCGCGTGATATGTTTTCGGATGATAGACAAAGTGTTTTGTCTGAATGTATTGATAAAATAGGCAAAGCCGCAGGTTTTATGTCAGAAAAGAAGATTGGCGCACTTATTGTTTTTGAACGCACAACTCAACTTGGTGAGATTATTCATACAGGCACAGTTATTGATGCTGCGGCTTCGGTATCAATTGTTAATAACATCTTTTTCCCGAAATCCCCCTTGCACGACGGTGCTATGATTGTGCGCGAAGGCAGAATTTGTGCCGCAGGTTGTATTTTACCACTAACACAAAGCGAAAATATAAATTCCTCTCTGGGTACACGCCACAGGGCGGCTATCGGTATGAGTGAAAATTCTGACGCGGTGGTTTTGGTGGTTTCCGAAGAAACAGGTATAATCTCTATTGTAGAGGGTGGCAAAATCACCCGTAACTATAATTCGGTTACCGCTATTGCAGAGCTTCAGCGTTTACTTATTACCGATGAAGAAAAAGAAAAGTCGGGTACATTGGTTTCGCTATTTAAGGCAATTAACCCGTTTAAAAAAGATAAAGAAAGGAAGGATGACTAATGTCTGTTGTTGGTAAATTTCTCTCTTTCTTTCCTTTGAAAAAGTTGCTTAAAGATAAGCGCTTTACAGTACCGTTTTCAATTTTGTTGGCGTTTATTTTATGGCTTATAATTGTTATTAACGAAAACCCAATTATCGAACGCAGTATTGCCGATTTGCCGGTTACTGTTAATTTAAGCGGTACTATAGCGGATGAAAATGGCATGAATTTAGTCGATGACCTGTCTTCAGAAAAATTTACTGTTATTGTTAGGGGTCCTACTTATCTTGTCAGTTCCTTAAAGGGCAGTGACTTTAATGTTTATGCGTCTGCGGCGGCGGTTGATGCACCGGGTGAATATAAACTTGATGTTGTGGCAACTGCAAATTCTTCAAACAGTGGTTATGAGATACTTAAGGTATCTCCGTCTACGGTTGATGTTTCTTTCGATTATATTGAAACTACAACCAAAACTGTTGAAGCACAGGCACCCAAGGTTACAACCAAGCAAAAGGGTTTGATTGTTGATAAAGCTGTGCTTAGTGGTGTTGAAAAGGATACAGTTGATATTAAAGGACCTAGAAGTATTGTTAATCAAATCAGTAAGGTTGTTGCTATTACCAATACCGAAAAGAGCATAAAGGATACTGAAACATTTGATGCTAACATTATCCTTTATGATGAAAATGGCAAGGAAATTCCGCAGAAAAATCTTCAGATTAGTCTTACTGAGGTAAAGGTTACTGTTGCGGTTGCTAAAAAGAAAATCGTACCTGTCCATGTTAGTTTTGAAAATCTGCCTGTAGGCTTTGATACCGAATCGATTTCTTACACAATAGACCACAAAACCGTTACTGTTATTGGTAAACCTGATATGGTAGATAAAACCGATAAGGTTACACTTTCTCCGATTGATGTTTCACTTATAACAAAGAGCGCAAGTAGTTTTGATGTTTCGGCAAAATTGCCCGATGGTGTACGAATTTACGATAATGTAGAAAAATTTACAGTTAAGTTTAAAATTGCTAATTACCGTCAAAAGACATTCGATGTAGGTAATTTTAAATTTACTAACTTAGGCAACGGTTTGTCAGCTTCGGGTAGTGAAATTAAAAATGTTAATGTATTAGGTCCGTATGCTGCTATATCAAAACTCAAGACTAAAAATTTATATGCATTAGTTGACCTTTCAGATAAAAAGGAAGGGCAACATACTGTAAAGGTTTTGATTTGCTTTAAGAATGAAGACCGTGTTTGGGCAATCGGCAGTTACGACACTACTATTACGATAAAGTAAAAATAAGGGGCTTTGATGCCCCTTATTTAATTAAAGTATAATAGCATTTTTTAAACCCCTTCGTATAATATAACGGAGGGATTTTAATGAAAACTGTTGCTTTTTTAATTATTCTTATTTTTGCCGTTTTTGGGTTTAGTGAATTTCTACATATTGTTAAATCATTATTCAATTGTAAAAAAGCCAAAACGGGCACTACTCTTGTTGTTGATTTAGAAGACGGCATAGCTGAAAAACAGGTTATAAATGTTTGTGAAAATTTAGTTTGGTACGGCAAGGGGTATGCTAATCGCGTGGTTTTTAAAACCGATAATATTGATGAAAAAACCCGTGAAAACTGCCGTAATATTGCTTTAAAATTCGGCATAAAATTTGATTTGTGAAGGGATGTATAATGGAAACAATTTTAGCAGATGTTGTAAAAATCACCTTTCGTAATGAATCAAATTATTATACTGTAGCCATCCTTAAAAACGGCACAGAAGAGTTTACCGCGGTTGGAACACTTCCATTTTTAAATGAGGGTGACACCGCTGAATTTACGGGAGAATTTATTGTTCATCAGACCTATGGGGAACAGTTCCGGGTAGAAAGTTTTGACCGAAAACCACCCAAAAATGCCGCCGCAATTTTAAAATATTTAGCTTCGGGTTCGATAAAAGGCGTCGGTCCATCTACCGCACAGCGTATTGTTGAAAAATTTGGTGAAGACAGTTTGGATATTATCCAAAATAACCCGACTGCTTTAGCAAAAATCAAGGGTATTTCTATTAGTAAAGCAATGAGTATCCACGAAGAATATCAAAAGCAGTACGGTATAAGGGATATTATGCTATTGCTTTCAAAATTTAATGTTACCCCTGATAAATGTGTGCCTATATACCGAAAATACGGTGCGCGTTCAATAGAAACCATAAAATCAAACCCGTATGTTTTGTGTAGTGAGGATATTGATTTTAGTTTTGAACTTGTTGAAGATATTGCTACCGATTTTGCTTATGATATGTCGAGCGAAGCGCGTATAATGGCAGGTATTGAGTATGTGCTTCGCAAGAATTTGTATAACGGACACACCTGTCTTCCGCGTAATAAGTTTGTGCCTGTTGCGTGTAATTTGCTCGATTGCAAGGAATCGGTTGTAGAGATTTGCTGTGATAAACTTATTGATACATTTCAGTTGTGCAGTGAGATAATCGACTCGGTTGAGTTTTTGTCAATACCGTCTTATTACAATGCAGAACAACATATCGCCGCGCGTCTTTTTTCGGTTAAAAGGTTTATAAATTCTGCGGTTACTGTGGACGAGCTTGAAATACAAAATGTTGAAAACCGATTGGGCATAAAGTTTGAAAAACTGCAACGTGACGCGATTTTTGAAGCATTTAAAAGTGGTATTTTGGTGCTTACGGGCGGCCCCGGTACAGGTAAAACCACCACGCTTAATGCAATTATAAAGTTGTTTGAAAACCGCGATTTAAATATCGAACTTGCCGCACCCACAGGACGCGCTGCAAAGCGTATGACTGAACTTACTGGCAGAGAAGCCAAAACCATACACCGCCTTTTGGAGGTGGAATGGGGCGAGGGCGACACCCAACATTTTGCAAGGAATGAAAAAAATCCACTTAATTGCGATGTTATAATAGTTGACGAAGCATCTATGATTGATGCAATACTCTTTGATAATTTATTAAAAGCATTGCGTCTTTCGTGCAGAATTATTTTAGTAGGTGACTCTGACCAGTTGCCTAGTATAGGTGCAGGTAATGTGCTTAATGATATACTCGAAACCGAGGTTTTCCCGTCTATAAGACTTAAAAAGGTGTTTAGACAAGCCAAGGAAAGTATGATTGTCACCAATGCTCATGCTATAATCGACGGTGAACCTGCTAATTTTTCGCGTAAAGACTCTGATTGCTTCTTTTTAACACGTGGTGATAAGTACAGCACGGTTGAAACGGTATTGGAACTCATAACCGACCGTTTGCCGTCAGCTTACGGTATAGATTCTATAACCGATATACAGGTGCTTTGTCCATCACGTAAATTGGATACGGGTACTGTTAACCTTAATAACTTACTGCAAGAAAAACTTAATCCCCATAAAACGGGTAAACCACAATTGGCTTATAAGGGAATTTATTTCCGTACGGGCGATAAGGTTATGCAGATTAAGAATAATTATGATTTGCAGTTTATAAAAGATAACGGAGAGTACGGCACGGGCATTTTTAACGGTGACGTGGGTTATATTACCGATATTGATGCGCGTGGCGGTATAATTAAAGTAAGATACGATGATAAAGTGGCTACATATTTTTCGGAAGATTTAAGCCAACTTGAATTGGCTTACGCTGTAACTGTGCATAAAAGTCAGGGCAGTGAATATAACTGTGTTATAATACCGCTTTCTGATGTTCCGTCGCGTCTTATGTACCGCAATTTGCTATATACTGCGGTAACCCGTGCTAAAAAACTTTTGGTGCTTGTGGGAAGCCGTGATATTTGGGAGCGTATGGCACAAAATGACCGGAAAACTTTGCGGTATACATTATTGCAACATTTTATAAAGGAAAATGCTTTTAATGAAAGTTTTTGATATTATTGCCAATGCTTTGTTTCCGTGCAAATGTTATTCGTGCGGTCAAATTGTGGGTGAAAACGAGTTTTTGTGCGAATATTGTTACGAGATGCTTGAATATATCGATACTACAAAGCATTGTCCGCGTTGCGGTGCTTATAAAAAGAATTGCGAGTGTAACAACAGGGTTTTTCATTTTGAGCGCGTCACCGCACCTTTCATAAATGACGGTGTAGCTAAAAAGGCTATGTATAGGTATAAGTTCAGAAAAATATCTTCGCACACCGATTTTTTCGCAAGAGAAATGGCAAAAACGGTTAAAACGGTGTATAGTGATATAGATTTTGATGGTATTGTGTATGTTCCTATGCACCCGCTCAAGAAATTAAGGCACGGTTTTAATCAGTCGCAGTTATTGGCAAAAGGTTTGTCAAAGATATTGTGTATAGATGTTTTTGAAGATTTGCTTAAATGTAAATATAATAGAAAATCACAACACAATATGCCCTTCGACGAGCGTTTTCAAAACGTTAAAGGAATGTACAGTTTTAATTACAGAATAGAGGGCAAGACGATTTTGCTTGTTGATGATATAAAAACAACAGGCGCATCACTTGATGAATGTGCTAAGCAGTTGCTTTTAGCAGGTGCGGAACATATTTATTGTATAACAGGTTTAGTAACAGTAAAGAAAGGTAAGAAATAAATGGCAACAGATATCGGTATTGATTTAGGTTCGTCAAAAACAGTTATTTTTTCAAGTTCTAAGGTTGTGTTGGAACTTCCTAATGTTGTTACTGTCGACAGTGACAGTTGGGAAGTGGTATACACGGGTGAAAAAGCAAAACAAACATTGGGCAGAACACCCGAAAGTATGCAAACAGTTTTTCCTATAGAACATGGTGTTATTTCGGACTATGATTTGGCGGAATATATGCTTAAAGAATATATGCACGAAGCCTTTGGTAATAAGATTTTACGTCCAAGAATAATGGCTACTTTACCCGCTGGCCTTACAGAATTACAGCACCACTCATTGGCAAATGTTGTGGAAGCGGCGGGTGGTAGAAACATAACGGTTATAGAAGGGCCACTTGCTATTGCCTTTGGTTTGGGTCTTGATTTTTCAAGTCCCCGTGGCAGTCTTATAGTAGACATAGGTGCCGGCACTACCGATGTGGCGGTAATTTCTATGGGCGGTATTGCTACTTGTAATTCATTTAAAACAGCTTCTTTCGATATTGATGCGCAAATTATACGCTATGTAAGAAAAGAGTTTAATATTGAAATCGGTCAATTGACTGCCGAAGCGATTAAAATCAAGGTAGGTACTGCGGTTGCACGTGATGTGGAAATTGCAGTAATTGCTAAAGGCCGTAATGTGTTCACAGGCTTACCCGAAAGTTTTGAAATCACTTCAAGTGAAGTTTACGAAGCAATTAAGGATATTATTGATACTATATGTAACGCAATTCGCGAGGTGCTTAATAAAACCAATCCCGATTTGGTTGCCGATATTATAGAAGACGGAATGTATCTTGCAGGCGGCGGCTCTAAACTTTTGGGATTGCCCGAAAAGTTAGAACAGTATTTGGGAATTAAAGTACACCACCTTGATGACCCTGCACACAGTGTTGTAAGAGGTGCTGCAGTTGCACTTAAAAATAGCGATTTACTTAAGAATGTTGACTATCAAATGCGTTCAATAAAGGAACTTGAAATAGAATAAAGGTGAATGTTATGTTAAATGAAAAAATGTTGAATTTGGGTGAAAACCGCTCAGTCATTCGCGAAATATTTGAGTTTGGTAATAAACGCCGTGCCGAAGTGGGAGCGGAAAATGTTTATGATTTCAGTCTTGGCAACCCCAGTATACCCGCACCAAAAGAAGTAAACGAAACGATGGTCAAATTACTTACCGAACTTGACCCCGTTAAACTGCACGGATATACCTCGGCACAAGGTGCTCCAGATGTGCGTAAAACTATTGCAGACAGTATAAACAAGCGTTTTGGTGTGAATGCTAACCCTGATTTGATTTACATGACATGCGGCGCTGCGGCTTCTCTTACAATTTGTCTTAATGCTATTTGTAACGAGGGCGATGAGGTTATTGCATTAGCACCGTTTTTCCCCGAATATCGCGTTTTTGTAGAAAAAGCAGGGGCAAAGCTTGTGGTAGCAAAATGCCGTGAAAGTGATTTTCAGATTGATTTTGATGCTCTTGAAAAAGCCATCACCAAAAACACAAAAGCAATTATTGTAAATTCGCCCAACAACCCCACAGGCGTTGTGCTTTCAAAGGATACAATTGTAAAGTTGGCCACATTGCTTAACAAAAAGCAAACTGAGTATAATAAACGCATATTTATCATTTGCGACGAGCCTTACAGAGAACTCGCTTATGATGTAGAAGTGCCTTACATACCGTCATTTTACGATAACACTTTGGTGTGCTATTCTTATAGTAAGTCTTTATCACTTCCTGGTGAACGCATTGGTTATATTTTTGTATCACCAAAAATTGAAAACGCGGGTAAGGTATATGCCGCTGTTTGCGGTGCGGGTAGGGCACTCGGTTTTGTGTGCGCACCCAGTCTTTTGCAGTTTACGGTTAGAGATTGCGTAGACCTTACGGGGGATGTAAGTGCTTATAAGAAAAATCGCGATTTGCTTTATGGTGCACTTACAGAGTATGGTTACAATGCCGCAAAACCCGATGGTGCATTTTATTTGTTCATAAAATCACCCGAAGCAGATGCTAACGCATTTTGCGAAAGAGCGAAAAAATACGATTTATTACTTGTTCCCAGTGATTCCTTTGGTTTTGAAGGTTATGTGCGTATAAGTTATTGTGTATCATATAGCCAAATTGAAAAATCTTTACCATACTTTAAAAAACTTGTTGATGAGTACAAATAACAACAAAAACACGGTAAAAGCAATTTCGCTTTTACCGTGTTTTTTAATTAAGACATTTTTTTACGGAATGCGTGTGGGGTAATGGCATTTTGTTTTTTGAATATTTTTATAAAATAACCTACATTTTGAAAACCGCATTTAAGCGAGATTTCTTCAATAGAAAAATCAGTTTGTAAAAGTAGTTGCGTGGCTTTTTTAATGCGGATGACCTGTAAATGCTCTACAGGTGTAAGTCCTGTTGTGGTTTTAAATTTTGTGCAAAGGTAGTTTGGAGATAGATGTACGAGTTTGCTTAACTGTGCTAAATTTATGTTTTTTTCACAGTTGTTTGCAATGTAATCAATACAAACTTTAACATAATCAGGGATTTTTGTATTGGTTGTTCTAACCTTTATGAGTGCATTTGCATTTATAAAAACTGTAAAAATTTCCAGCAATAAATATAAAATTTCGGGGTCCTGTGCGGTGTGATAATCGCGTAATTTCTCAACGGGATTTATAAGTTTTTCATACAGATGATTTTTGGGTGTGAAAATGCTTGGCAATTTCATTTTACCGGAAAAGACAGGGGCTGTGAATTTGCTTTGAAAAAAGTGGTGTTCGGGAAATGTTATCAGGTCTTTTGAAAAAACGAAAGCGGTGTAAGTTACCAAAGTATCAACCGATTTCACCGCGTGATATTCATGTGGATTTACAAAGGCAATATCACCGCTTTTTAAAATGTAAGATTCGCCTTCTATCAGAACATTAAGTTCACCCGATATTACCGATATGATTTCAAGTTCGTTATGAAAATGGGTGTGGGTTATGGTATAATTTTTTTGTTTATCTTTAAAATCATAGCGCGCAAAAGGCAATTCATTAGTGCCGCGCGTCAAATTTTCGTATTTATTTTTCATTAGGACACCTTATTTCATAATATAGTGCAATTTTAAATTAAAATTAGTCATTGAAATGGCTTTTGTATTATAATATACTTAAATTATAAAAAATTCAAGGGGGAATTTTAGTGGATAAAAATCGTTTTAAATGGGAAGTAACTCCAAAAGCACTTGAAGCAAATCAGATAAAGGTGCAAAATGCTCGTTTTACTGTGCTTACTTCACAGCTTATTCGTATGGAATATGATAAGCAAAATATTTTCGAAGATAGAGCAAGTAAGATGGCTTTTCATCGCGATTTTGAAAAAGTGGAATTCGAAAGTCGCAAAGAAAATGGCAGCCTTTATATTGAAACCGAAGAACTTATTTTAACATATAAAATAGGTGAAGAGTTTTCAGGCGAAACCCTTTGGGTTAAGCTTAAAAATGAACCGGCAACTATCTGGCATTTCGGCGACGTGATAGAAAATTTAGGCGGCACCGCAAGTACTCTTGACCGTGTTGACGGTGCATGTCCATTAGGTAACGGTGTGTGTTCACGCTTTGGTGTTTCAGTTATCGATGACAGCAATTCAATTGTGCTCGGCGTTGATGGCTGGATTGAACTTAGAAATGAAAATACTAAAGATGTATATTTGTTTGGTTATGGTTATAATTACCGTAATGCAGTTTGTGATTTTATGCGCCTTACAGGTGCGCCACCCCTTTTGCCTGCCTATGCATTGGGTAACTGGTGGAGCCGTTACTATGAATATACCCAAGAAAGCTACTTGGAACTTATGGACCAGTTCAAACAAAACGACGTGCCGTTCTCGGTAGGCGTTATTGATATGGATTGGCATTTGGTTGATATTCCTGAGGACCAAATTGAAGAAGACGAACTTGAAATGATGAAGCGAAGCAAGTATCATCGTTACGGCTGGACAGGTTACACCTGGAACGAAAAACTTTTCCCTGATTACAAAGCATTTTTAAAGGATTTGAGAGAACGCAATATACATACTGCTTTAAACCTCCATCCTGCTATGGGTGTTCGTAAGTTTGAATGTATGTATGATGAACTCGCTCGTGCTGAGGGTATAGACCCCAAGAGTGGTAGAAGAGTTCCGCTTAATCTACTTTCTAAAGAATCTATGGCAAATTATTTTGATATTATTCATCATCCATATGAAGATGACGGTGTAGATTTTTGGTGGATGGACTGGCAGCAGGGCTTCAATTATTGGTGGATACGCGGCACAGTTAAAGATACCGGTCCTGACCCACGCGAAAAGGTCGGTGCTTTATGGCTTTTAAACCATTTGCACATTTTGGATATTATGCGTAACGGTAAAAGACCGATGTTCTTCTCTCGTTATGCAGGTCCTGGAAGTCAGCGTTACCCTGTAGGATTTTCGGGTGATACTTTGGTTACTTGGGAATCGCTCAAATTCCAACCCTATTTTACTGCAACTGCATCAAATATTGGTTATTGTTGGTGGAGTCACGATATCGGCGGTCACATGGGCGGTTACCGTGACGAAGAACTTTTGTGCCGTTGGATACAATTGGGCGTATTTTCTCCAATTAACCGCTTACACAGTTCAAAAATCAAGTTCTTATGCAAAGAGCCGTGGACACTCACCAAACAAAATGGGGAAATAGTTTCAAATTGGTTGAGATTCCGTCATAGACTTATCCCTTATCTTTATACAATGAACTATCGTACTCATACCGAGTGCTTGCCGCTTGTTGAGCCGATGTATTACTTATATCCTAAGTGTTCTGCGGCCTATGAAGTACCCAATCAGTTTATGTTTGGTACTGAACTTATGGTAGCCCCCATTACAGAGCCTAACAATAAGATTGACGGTCTCGGAAGAGCAGATGCGTGGCTTCCTAAGGGCGACTGGTTTGACTTTGAAACAGGTCTTCACTATTATAGCGAAAAAGGTCGCAAAATGGAACTCTTCCGCGATAGTTATTCATATCCCATTTTGGCAAAAGCAGGTGCTATTGTACCAATGTGCGCACATTATGAGGGTGATAACCGCATAATTAACGATGAGAATATCGAGTTGTTTGTTTTCCCCGGAAATAGTAATACCTTTACACTTTACGAGGATGCGGGTGATTATTCCAATTACAAGGATGGAGCGTTTGTTAAAACCGAACTCAACCTTGAATATGGTGATAAAGCAGTGTTTACAATAGGTCCTGCAAAAGGTGATTTGTCACTTATTCCGCAAAAACGTAATTACAAAATCAATCTTCGCGGTTTCAACAAAAATGTAGATGTATTGGTTACTGTTGACGGAAAAGAAATTTCCGATATTGAGCCTGTTTATGAAAACAATACACTCACCTTGACCGTTTCTGCCGATGTTACTTCTGAAATCAAGGTAAATGTAACAGGTGAAAACCTTATTACAGATAATGGTGATATTGATGCGTTAATTTTTGATATGCTTTGCAAGACAAAGATGTCTTTCAGAAGAAAGGATGCAATGTACAGTTCTGCTACAAACAAGGAAGACAGTTTGCGAAATAGAGTTTTCGGTTTGTTAACCGAATCTCTAGATGAAAATCATATTGCAAAGGCAGTAAAAGAAATGATAACCCTCACCGAAGAAGAAAGATTCTAATAAGTAAGCAGTTTCACAAATTTGTGAAACTGCTTTTTTTAATCTTGTTTAATTACAAATGAAAAATCGATATATCCGTTACCGTGTGTAAAATTTACATTTTCCATCTTATTATTGTAGGCAACAGCGGTTAATTGTGTTGCTAAAGGAACAATGTTGTTTTGTTTTAATAGATTTGATTGTAGTTGTGATAAATTTTGTCCTGTATAGTTAATGCCGAATTTGTCGAGATAGTCCTTTACATACGGGGTATCTGCCGAAACGGGGAATATACACATAGCATAGGTTTGTGTTTTCAGTTGTTCTTGTAAAACATCTGGCGAAGAAACCGCCTCAATGTTCACAAAAGCGCCTAATTGGTTTTGCCAATGTCCTACTATGTCTGTGACAAGTGTTTTCGAATTGCCGTCGTCATAATAATACAAAACCACATCTGTTGGGAATTTTTTGTCTTTCAACTTTGAAACCTGACTTGCAAAAAGTTTTTTTGCAGTTTTCAAATCGTAAATGGGCATACCGCTTATATCTGCATCTACATTAAGTGCTGTGGGGAAAAGGTTTTTTGCACCGCTGTAACCTTGCGGTAAGTTTTTGGAAAACACCTTTGGTGAAGCCAAGGAAATAAGTGATTTTCTTATACCTTTGGAAAATCCGTCGCTTATTGTAAGTACCCAACAAATGTTTTCTACTGATGCGGTGTTAAATTTTGTGCTGTCTATATTTGATATTTCGTTGGGTTTTATAAAGGTTATATCAGCATCATTGTTATTTAACGCTTCAAGATTTGTCTGTTTTTGGTCGATTGTGAAAAATACCGCCGTATTTTTTGCTGTAAAATCGCCTTTATAGTAATCGTTGCGGTAAAGCCTTATGCCAAAAATCTCTTTGCCCCATTTAGCAAGTCGATAACTTCCGTTTGAAAGTGTGGTATCTTTTTCTAAACCATATTTACCCGCGCTTTCTTTGAAGAATTTCTTATTACATGGCATAGAAATAGCACTTGTCAGCACTTCTTCAAAGTTTTTGTCTTCCTTTGACAGTGTGATTTTTAAGGTGCGGTCATTTATGGCTTTGACACCTAAAGTATCAGGTGATTTTTTACCTTTTAAAACATCTTCTGCATTAAGAATATTTATCAGTTGTTTCGATTGTGGCGCTTTTGTTTTAGGATCTAATGCACGGGTGAAAGCAAACACAAAATCGTGTGCGGTGATGGGTTGTTCATTACTCCACATAGCGTCTTCCCGTAGGGTAAAGGTATATGTAAGACCACTTTTTTTAAAATCTTCAGCGACACCGCAAACAATTTTGCCGTCTTGGTCTTTGCGTAGCAAACCTTCAAATGTATTGCGTACAATCATAAGTTCGGCATCGGTATGTGCGGTCTGCGGGTCTAGGGTTTGCGGCGGCTGTGATAAAGTAAAATAAATATATGCATTGTTAGTGCTGTTACACGCCGTAAGTGAAAATGATAAAATTGCGCACAGTATAAGACAAATAAGGCGCTTATATATTCTCATTGGAAATATTCCTTTCAATAATTACTCAAAAAAGGGGAGTAAACCTAAAAAATCTTGGGTTTTACTACCAATACAGATGTACATTATACAATATAACGAGACAAAATTCAACACTTCTTGCAATATTGGATATTTTTTACGAAAAAAATAAAATTTTAGCAAAATATGATTGTAAAATAAAATATTATATGTTATAATATATTGGTATGCAAGAATTTGTTATTTTTTTAACAATCTTGCCGCGATTATCAAAAGGAGGATTTTGTTTATGCTCAAAAAAATCAGTAATTTGCCCTTTAAGGGTACAGCAGAACAGGAAGCAAAGCTTGACGAAATAATCAATGCAAGTAAGCATGATAAAAGTCTTTTAATGGCTGTTATGCAAGAAGCACAAGATGTTTATGGCTATCTTCCTATCGAAGTGCAGACAAAGATTGCCGAAGGTATGGATGTACCGCTTGAAAAGGTTTACGGCGTTGCTACTTTCTACGCACAGTTTTCCTTGTCACCAAAAGGTGAGTACAACATTTCGGTATGCTTAGGTACTGCTTGTTATGTTAAAGGCTCGGGTGATATATTTGACAAGTTTAGCGAACGCCTTGGCATCGGTTCGGATGAATGTACCGCAGATGGTAAATTCTCACTTACTGCTTGTCGTTGTATCGGCGCTTGCGGTCTTGCACCTGTTTTAACCGTTAATGAAGAAGTTTACGGTCGTTTGACTGTTGACGATGTTGACGGTATTTTGGAAAAATACGGTTTTTCAAAATAATTCATAAGGAACATAATTTATGAAAATCAGTGCAATAAAAGATTTACTCGAAGCAGAGGTTATTTGTTACGAAGAAGGCTTACCGCTTCATGTTTACTCTGCTTGCGGAAGCGATATGATGAGCGACGTTTTAGCGTATGTTAAAGACCAAGCGGTTTTGCTAACAGGTCTAGTTAACTCTCAGGTTATCCGAACGGCTGAAATGATGGATATGAACTGTATTGTTTTTGTTCGTTCTAAAATGCCTACTGCCGAAATGATAGAGTTAGCTCGCGACAGCGGTATAGTTTTACTTGCAACAAGTAAAAGAATGTATGAGGCTTGTGGTATTTTGTACAGCAACGGCCTTATAGGTAATCGGGTTAAAAATGGCTGAGGTTCTTAATTTTCATTTTGATGTAGACGGTGATGATTTTAAATCGGCAGGTCACGCCTCTTTTATGATGAAAAAGAACTTGCGTCAGTTGGGACTCCCACCCGAATTGATACGCCGTGTTTCTATTGCTATGTATGAGGGCGAAATCAATATGGTAATTCACGCACGTGGCGGCACTGCCGATGTAAACGTGTATGAAGACTGTATTGAAATAATTCTTTCGGATAAGGGCCCCGGTATTAAGAACATCGAACAGGCTATGCAAGAAGGTTATTCTACCGCTACTGATAATATCCGTTCTTTAGGTTTTGGTGCTGGAATGGGATTACCCAATATGAAGCGTTACACCGATTATATGGAAATTAAGTCTACTGTCGGTGTAGGAACCACTATTACTATGAAAGTAAATTTTAATTAAATTTTCGGCAGGTAATATTATGAATAAATACGAACATTCTGTATTTTTGGATGTCGAAAAGTGTAACGGTTGCACTACCTGTCTTAAGCATTGCCCAACAGAGGCAATTCGCATAAAAGACGGACATGCCGTTATAAATGAGGGAAGATGTATTGACTGCGGCGAATGTATACGCGTTTGCCCAAACAGCGCTAAAAAGGCAAAATGTAATGCGCTTTCTTCAATGGATAAGTTTAAATGGAAGATTGCTCTACCGGCTCCCACGCTTTATGGTCAGTTTGACAATCTTGATGATGTTGACTATGTGTTAGACGGTCTTTTGAAAATTGGTTTTGATGATGTGTTCGAGGTTTCTGCCGCGGCGGAACTTGTTTCGGCATATACCAGAAAATATCTTAAAACCGACGGTATAACAAAACCTGCAATAAGTTCCGCTTGTCCGGTTGTAACACGACTTATCGCGCTTCGTTTTCCGTCACTCTTAGATCACGTAATACATATGTTACCGCCAATGGAGGTTGCAGCCCGACTTGCGCGTGAAAAAGCAAAACGCGAACATCCTGAGTTATCAGACGGTGATATTGGTGTTTGCTTTATATCACCTTGTCCTGCAAAAGCAAGTTATGTTAAAAACGGTTTTGCGGGGTATGAGAGTCAGGTAGATGTTGTGGTTTCTATAAGTGACATCTATTTCCAACTTATAAGTGTTATGAAATATGGCAGTGATGTTAAATCACTTTCAAATTCGGGTATAATTGGTATAAGTTGGGCGTCATCAGGTGGCGAGGCTACGGCAATCTTTAATGAAAACTATTTAGCAGCAGATGGTATTGACAATGTAATGCGTGTGCTTGATCAGGTCGAAAACGGAAACATACCACCGCTTGAATTTATCGAGCTTAATGCTTGTACAGGTGGTTGTGTAGGCGGTGTGCTTACCATTCAAAATCCGTTTATTGCAAAAGCGCGCCTGCGTTCATTGAGAAGATATTTACCTGTATCGGAAAATTTTACTACCGAAACTGATGAGTATCTCCCAAGCGAGTTTTTGTTTGATGATTTACCAACATATCAACCCATATCGCGCCTTTCTTCCAGTATGGCAGAATCTATGCGTATGATGGCTGATATTCAAAAAATCAAGGCTTCGCTTCCGGGACTTGACTGTGGCTCGTGCGGAGCACCAAACTGTCGCGCACTTGCAGAAGATATTGTCAAAGGCCAGTCTACTATTGAAAAGTGTTTGATAAGACTACACAACGGTGGTGTCAAAGATGAGGGTTAAAGATTTAGCTACTTGCGAGTTATTCAATATTGTTACGCTGCCCGATGGTGAAAGGGAAATAGACGGTGTTTACATCGGTGACCTTTTGAGTTGGGTTATGGGCAGAGCACAAAGCGGTAACGCTTGGATAACGATAATGTCCAATATAAATATTTTAGCGGTGGCATCACTTTCTGATACATCCTGTATTATTTTGGCAGAGGGTGTAACAGTTGATGAAGAAGTTAAAAAAACCGCTATCGAGAAAGAAATAAACATTATTTCTACCAATATGGATATTTTCAGCACAGCGGTATATTTAAACGAAGTAATATGAAAAAGTATTATTACGACCTTCATATACATTCTTGTCTTTCTCCTTGTGGGGACGACGATTCGACACCTAACAGTATAGCAGGTATGGGGGAAATTAACGGTCTTATGGTTATGGCACTTACCGACCATAATACAGTCCGCAATTGCCCACATTTTTTCAAGGCGGCTTACCGCCACGGAATAATCCCTATTGCGGGGATGGAACTTACAACTGCGGAAGAAATTCACGTCATTTGTCTTTTTGAAACTTTGAAAAATGCGCAAGACTTTGAAAAAGAGATAGAAGACAAGCGCTTTAAAATCAAAAACCGCGCCGATATTTTCGGTAATCAGTACGAATGTGATGATTGCGATAATATTGTAGCAACCGAAGAATTTTTATTATCAAACGCTACTATGATTTCGTTTGATGATGTGCAAGATTTAGTGAAAAAATTCGACGGAATTTGTTATCCCGCGCACATCGACCGCGATTCGAATTCTGTTACTGCGGTTTTGGGCAGTTTGCCGACCGAATATGGTTTTAAGTTTGCCGAGTTACGTAACAAACAAAACAAAGATAAATTTTATGATACAGGCTGTGAATTTATTGTAAGCAGTGATGCTCATTATTTGTGGGATATAAGTGAAAAGGAAAATTACTTTTTGCTTCCCGATGATGATAAAAATGCGGTTAAAAACCTTTTTAAACTTTTGAGGGAATAGTTATGAAAGAATTATCACTTAATATTCTCGACATTACCGAAAATTCGGTTAAAGCAGGGGCAACCCTTACCGAAATCTGTATTGACGAGTCAGATGAAACCATAATTCTTACTATAACCGATAACGGTCACGGAATGACCGATGAAACCTTGAAAACAGTTTTGAATCCCTTTTACACCACCCGAACAACACGCAAGGTGGGAATGGGGTTACCGCTATTAAAACTCGCCTGTGAGCAAACAGGCGGCAGTTTGGAAATTTTTTCAAAGCATATTGATGATTTTCCAAACGAGCATGGTACAACAGTTAAAACTATGTTTTGCAAAAACCATATCGACTGCGCTCCCTTGGGCGATGTGGTTGAAACAATTAAAACCTTAATACAAGGACACCCTGATACTGATTTTTTGTTTACACACAATTTTACAAATGGTAAGGTGTTGCTTGACACCCGTGAATTAAGGGTGGTTTTAGATGGTGTACCGCTCAACACTTACGAAGTAATTAAATGGATAGAAGAATATTTAAAAGAACAATATTCCGAAATTCAAAAAGCATAGAAAGGAAGAATTTTCTTATGAAATCTTTAGCTGAATTACAGGCAATCAAAGAAAAAATGAAGAGCAAGGTTGTTCTTCGTGAAGGCACAAATGACACTCGCGTTGTTGTTGGTATGGCTACATGCGGTATCGCAGCAGGTGCGCGTCCAGTGCTTAATGCGTTGGTTGAAGAGGTTAACGCTCTTGGACTTATTGACCATGTTACCGTTTCACAAACCGGTTGTATTGGCATTTGTGAGTACGAACCTGTTGTAGAAGTTTTTGAAGCAGGTAAGGAAAAGGTTACATACGTAAAGATGGATGCCGAAAAAGCAAAGAGAGTAGCAAAAGAGCACTTAAAAGAAGGCAAAGTTGTTACTGAATTTGTAATAAAAGCGTAAGCTATTAGAATATTGGAGGTAAAAAAATGATTCGTGCACATGTGTTAATTTGCGGCGGTACGGGTTGTACTTCTTCGGGTAGTGCGTCTATTCAGAAGGCTTTTGAGGAAAATATCCAAGCCTTTGATTTAGTAGAAGAAGTTAAGCTTGTTCAAACCGGTTGTTTCGGCCTTTGCGAATTGGGCCCCGTTGTTATCGTTTATCCTGACGGTACATTCTACAGCCGTGTTACCCCCGAAGATGTAAAAGAAATTGTTGAAGAACACCTTTTGAAAGGTCGTCCTGTTGAGCGTTTGGTTTATAACGACACAGGTAAGGATGCTCCTAAAGTAGAAGGTCAGGTAGCTCTTAGTGATACCGCTTTCTACAAATCACAAAACCGTGTTGTTCTTCGTAACTGCGGTGTTATTGACCCCGAAAACATTGACGAATATATCGCAATGGACGGTTATGCAGCTTTGGGTAAGGTTCTTACCGAAATGAAACCCGAAGATGTAATTAAGGTTATTTCTGATTCGGGTCTTCGTGGCCGTGGCGGCGGCGGATTCCCCACAGGCTTTAAATGGTCTTTGTGTGCTCCTAACAAGGCAGACCAGAAATATGTTGTATGTAATGCCGACGAAGGCGACCCCGGTGCATTTATGGACCGTTCCGTTTTGGAAGGTGACCCCCACTGCTTGGTTGAAGCAATGGCTATCGCAGGTTATGCTATCGGCGCTACCGAAGGTTATGTATATGTTCGTGCTGAATATCCTATCGCTGTTAAACGTTTACAGAAGGCTATCGACCAGGCTCGTGAATATGGTCTTTTAGGTAAGAACATCTTCGGCTCAGGCTTCGACTTTGATTTGTTCATCCGTTTGGGTGCAGGTGCCTTCGTTTGCGGTGAAGAAACTGCTCTTATGACTTCTATCGAAGGCAACCGCGGTGAGCCCAGACCCCGTCCGCCTTATCCGGCAGTTAAGGGTCTTTTCGGCAAACCCACCGTTGAAAATAACGTTGAAACCTTTGCTAACGTTCCTCAGATTATCCTCCGTGGTGCTGAATGGTTCGCTTCTATGGGTACTGAAAAGTCCAAAGGTACTAAGGTATTCGCATTAGGCGGTAAGATTAAGCACACTGGTCTTGTTGAAATTCCTATGGGCACTACTCTCCGTCACATCATAGATGAAATCGGCGGCGGTATCCCCAATGGTAAGAAATTTAAGGCTGCTCAAACAGGTGGTCCTTCGGGTGGATGTATCCCTGCTCACCTTATCGATACTGAAGTTGACTATGACAATTTAACCGCTATCGGTTGTATGATGGGTTCAGGCGGTCTTATCGTTATGGACGAAGACAACTGTATGGTTGATATGGCTAAATTCTTCCTTGAATTTACTGTTGACGAATCTTGCGGTAAGTGTACTCCTTGCCGTGTAGGTACAAAACGTCTCCTTGAATTGCTTGATAAGATTACATCGGGTAAGGGCACACTCGAAGACGTTGACCGTCTTGAAGAACTCTGCTACTACATTAAGCAGAACTCACTCTGCGGTCTCGGTCAGACTGCTCCTAACCCTGTGCTTTCTACACTTAACTTCTTCCGTGATGAATATGTTTCTCACGTTGTCGATAAGAAGTGCCCTGCAGGCGTATGTAAAGACCTTCTTACCTTTACAATCGACCAGGATAAGTGTATCGGTTGTGGTGTTTGTGCTAGAAATTGCCCTGTAAATGCAATTGAAAAGACTGATTACATAGCACCCGGTCATAAACTCCCATCTTACACCATTGACGCTGATAAGTGCGTTAAGTGCGGTGTATGTATGGGCAACTGTAAGTTTAAAGCAATCTCTAAGCAATAAGAAAGGAGCCTAATATAATGGATATGATAAATGTTAAAATTAACGGTATTGCTGTAAGTGTACCTAAGGGCTCTACTGTTTTAGATGCTGCCCGTAAAGCAGGTATTGAAATTCCTACCCTTTGCTTTATGAAAGAAAAGAACGAAATCGGCGCTTGTCGTATCTGCGTTGTTGAGGTAAACGAAGGCAGAGGTTTCCGTATAGTTACCGCTTGCGTATACCCTGTAAGCGAAGGTATGGAAGTTCTTACAAATACCGAAAAAATTCAAAAAGCAAGAAAAACCACTCTGGAACTTATTCTTTCTACTCATGAGAAGAAATGTCTTTCTTGCGCACGTTCTACCAACTGCGAACTTCAAAAACTTTGCCTTGACTATGGCGTAGATGAAAACGCATTTGGTGGGTTCAAGCCCGAATATGAGCTTGATTGCAGTACACCCCATCTCGTAAGAGATAACAATAAGTGTATCCTTTGTCGTCGTTGCGTTGCCGCTTGTAACGAACAGTATGTTGGCGTTATCGGTGCTAACAACCGCGGTATTGATACTAATATCGGCACTCCCTTTGAGGTTGGCCTTTCAAATGTTCCTTGTATTTCCTGCGGTCAGTGTACAGTTGTATGCCCCACAGGCGCTTTGGTTGAAAAGGACGACACAGATAAGATTTGGGAAGCTTTGGCTGATGAAACTAAGCACGTTGTAGTTCAAACTGCTCCGTCTGTTCGTGCTACTTTGGGCGAATGCTTCGGCAATGATATCGGTACTAATGTTGAAGGTAAAATGGTTGCAGCTTTGCGCCGTTTGGGCTTTGACAGAGTATTTGATACTAACTTTGCTGCCGACCTTACAATCGTAGAAGAAGCTAACGAATTGGTTGAAAGAATTAATAACGGCGGTACTTTACCGATGATTACTTCTTGCTCACCAGGTTGGGTTAAGTTCTGCGAATATTACTATCCCGATATGATTAATCATCTTTCTACCTGTAAGTCTCCTCAGCAGATGGCAGGTGCGGTAATCAAGACCTACTATGCAGAAAAGATGGGTATTGACCCCAAGGATATCGTATCAGTTTCTGTAATGCCTTGTACTGCTAAGAAATTTGAAATCGGCCGAGAAGACCAGTCCGCTGCAGGTGTTCCCGATGTTGATATTGCTATCACCACTCGTGAACTCGCTCGTATGATTGATAGAGCTGGTATCCAGTTCAATATGTTGCCTGATGAAGAGTTTGATTCTCCCTTGGGTGAAGATACCGGCGCTGCTGTTATTTTCGGTGCTACCGGCGGTGTTATGGAAGCAGCTCTTCGTACCGCTAACGACTGGCTCACTGGTAAAGATAATACCGAAATCGACTTCACTGCTGTTCGTGGTACACAGGGTCTTAAAGAGGCTGCTGTTACTATCAACGGCAACGAAATCAAGGTTGCTGTAGCATCAGGTGCCGCTGCTGCTAAGTGCGTAATGGATATGATGAAGGCAGGTAACCCCAAGGGTTGGACCTTTGTTGAAATTATGGGATGCCCCGGCGGTTGTGTAAACGGCGGCGGTCAACCTATCCATCCGCAAAGCGTTCGCGATACAGTTGATTTGAAGGCTGTTCGCGCAAAGGCTCTTTATGACCAAGATAAGTCAATGGCTATCCGTAAGTCACACGAATCTCCCGTAGTTAAGAAACTCTATGAAGAATGGTATGATGGTTTCGGCGGTCATAAGGCTCACCACGACTTGCATACAAGCTATGTAGCTCGTGAAAAGTACACTAAATAATTAGTAAAATTAAAACTCCCGTGGAAACACGGGAGTTTTGCTGTGTACCACAGCGGGTAATAATGGTGCAACTTTGTACAGGTTTGCGACTGTATTTCTCGATAGCAGTGTAAGTGGTGAAGCATAATTTGACCGCGCGGTTTTATAATATTGCTTTTGGTTGTTAGGTATGTTAATATGAGAGAGTAAATGAATTTTATTTTTAAGGAGAATAATAATTGATTATTTTAATTTCCGGTGCATCGCATACAGGGAAAACTATGTTGGCACAAAAAATACTCGAAAAATATAAATATCCTTATCTTTCGATTGACCATTTGAAAATGGGGCTTATCCGTAGTGGAAATACTGATTTGACACCCCTTGATTCGGATGAAGCACTTACTGAATATTTATGGCCGATAACTAAGGAAATAATTAAAACCGCAATAGAAAACGACCAAAATTTAACTATTGAGGGTTGCTATATTCCTTTTGATTGGAAAAAAGATTTTGAGCAAAATTATCTTTCTAACATTAAATATTATTGCTTGATTATGTCCGAAAAATATATATGCAATCACTTTGATGACATTAAAAAATATGAAAATATAATAGAAAAAAGATTATCTGAAGAATGCTCTGCACAAGCGCTTATAGAAGATAACAAGAAAAATATGCAACAATGTGAAAAATACGGACTTAATTATATTCGTGTAGATGAAGAGTATAAAGTGGAAATTAAGTTATAATGAAAAAATTCAAAACCTAACATAAAGGGAATTAAAAATCTTATCGGCTTATCCTATTTCATAATCTTTATAAAATGGAACATTTCGTCAGGTCCATCATTAGAATTATCGTCGGGTATGTCATAAGAGGGTTTAAAATATTCGCACCAAAACTGATCAATCTGAAAACCGCATTTATTAACATAAAAATGAATATTTCGTTTATCAAA
>SVPC01000018.1 GCA_015066095.1 Oscillospiraceae bacterium
CGTGCGCGAAATCGCTAAAATTTGCGGCGGTAACGGCGGCGGCAAACCCGATAGTGCTATGGCGGGTGGTAAAGACACTTCCCTTTGTGATAATGCACTCGCAAACGCATCAGAAATTATTAAAACTCAAATTCATCCATAAAAAAGGAGTACTATTATGAAAATTAAATTTTTAGGCACCGCTGCTGGTGAAGGTATCCCCGCTCTTCTTTGTAATTGCCCTGTTTGTGCAAAGACCCGAAAACTGCGCGGCAGAAATTTACGTGCACGCTCCCAAGCTATGATTGACGATGTTATGCTTATTGATATGCCACCCGAAACACATAGTAATTTCAACAGATTCGGTATAAATTTACTTGACATAAAATATTGGCTTGTTACCCATATTCACACCGATCACTTTTATGAAGATGAATTGATGTTCACAAAGAACGGTAACTTTGCACATCACTCTGCTGATTGGCACGGTATTGACCTTTATGGAAGTATTGACCTTAAAGAACCACTGGATGCCTTCATCCGCGATGATGACCATAGAAAATATATCCGTTATAGCGCAATTGCAGCCTTTAAGCCAATCCAATGCGGTGAATATAAAGTAACCGCCTTAAAGGCTTATCACTCAACCAATAATCCATTTTTCTACATCATTGAAAAAGATGGAAAAAGCATACTTTACGCACACGATACAGGGTTGTTTAAAGAAGAAACATGGGAGTATCTTAAAACTCTTGATATTAAGTTTGACCTTGTTTCTCTTGACTGTACTGCAGGTGCTTTGATGGATTACAATTATCCTATGCATATGTGCCTTGGTTGGAATATCCAGTGTCGCGACGACCTTATAAAAAACGGAATGGCTGATGAAAATACAATTTTCGTTCTCAACCATTTTTCGCATAACGGCAAGAATGTTACATACAAAGATTTTAAGGTTATCGCCCAAAAACACGGTTTTCTTACATCGTATGATGGTTTAGAAATTGAATTTTAAGGTGATTATATGAACGATTGTTTATTTTGCAAAATTATAAAGGGCGAAATTCCATGCAGTAAAATTTATGAAAATGAATTCGTTTTCGCTTTCAAAGATATCGACCCGCAAGCCCCTTTCCATGCAATCATCGTGCCCAAAGAACATATTTCTTCTGCTGATGAAATAAACGCTGATAATAGTCATTTGATAGGCAAGATTTTCGAAGCAGTGGCAGTTATAGCAAAGCAAGAAAATCTTAATAATGGTTACCGCGTTGTAAATAACTGCGGTAAAGATGGCGGTCAAACTGTGGGACATATTCATTTCCACCTTTTGGCGCGTAGAAATCTTGCTTGGCCTCCAGGCTGATAGAAAGAAGGAAAATTTATGAAAAAAGATATTACATTAGTTGTAATGGCGGCGGGTATGGGCAGTCGTTTCGGTGGGCTCAAACAAATCGAGCCCGTAGGTAAAAGCGGTGAAGCAATACTCGATTTTTCGGTTTATGACGCTATTGAAGCAGGTTTCACAAAGGTTGTTTTTGTAATTAAACATGCTATTGAAAAAGATTTTAAAGAGTTTGTTGGCAAACGCATTGAAAAGAAAATCAAGGTTGAGTATGTTTTCCAAGAAATCGACAAATTGCCCGATGGTTTCGTATGTCCCTCCGACCGTGAAAAACCTTGGGGTACTGCTCACGCTATTCTTTGCTGTAAGGATGTTGTTAAAGAGCCTTTTGCAGTAGTAAATGCAGACGATTTTTATGGAAAAGGTGCATTTTTACAGATTGCGGAATATTTGCAAAATGAAGACAAAAACTATTGTATGGTAGGCTTCCGCCTTGTAAATACTTTAACAGAAAATGGTTATGTATCGCGCGGTGTATGTGAAATTGACAACCAAAGTTGCTTGACAAAGGTTACAGAACGCACTAAAATTGTTGACTGTAAGTACACAGAAGATGACGGAAAAACTTGGGAGACTCTTTCCCCTGATACTGTGGTTTCTATGAACCTATGGGGTTTTATGCCCGATATTTTCAAATATATTGAGTGTGGCTTTAAGGAATTTTTGAAAGAAAAAATAAATGTTCCTAAAAGCGAATATTATTTACCAAGCGTTGTGTCTTCCCTTATCGAAAACGGCGAAAAACAGGTAAAAGTGCTTGTAGCCGAAGACAAATGGTATGGTGTTACCTATAAAGAAGATAAGGAACAAGTTGTTAATGCTATCGGCAAAATGATTGATGCCGGTATGTATAATAATATGTAAGGAGTAATCAGCATGAAATTCATCACAGTAGAAAATTACGAAATTTTAAGCCGTAAAGCTGCCGCTATTATCGCAGCAGAAATTATTTCAAAACCCAACTGCGTTTTAGGTTTAGCCACTGGTTCTTCCCCTATCGGCACATATAAAAACCTTATAAAGTGGTATGAAAACGGCGACCTCGACTTTTCTGGGGTCTCTTCCATAAACCTTGACGAGTATACAGGTCTTGATGGCAGTAACGACCAGAGTTACCGCTACTTTATGGATAATAATCTCTTCAATTTTGTTAATATTGATAAATCAAAAACCTTTGTTCCAAACGGCAAAGCTAAAGATATTAAAGCTGAATGTGATGCTTATGATAAAAGAATTAATGATATGGGCATTGATATTCAACTTTTAGGTATTGGCCTTGACGGTCACATTGGCTTTAACGAGCCTGACGAATATTTTACAAAAGAAACCCACCAAGTAACACTTGACCCGTCAACAATTGAAGCAAATGCGCGCTTCTTCGAAAGCATTGACGATGTTCCGAAAACCGCAGTTACTATGGGTATGGGCGGCATTATGTCTGCTAAAAAAGTATTGCTTATAGCAAACGGTCAAAATAAAAAAGAAATTGTTGAAAAAGCTTTCTTTGGTCCTATTGACCCCAAAGTTCCTGCTTCTATTTTACAATTACATCCTGATGTAACTGTTATTTTCAGTGAAAATTAAGGAGTAATTAAAATGAAGATGTTAAAAAAGACAAGAAGTTTTGTAAATGATTTTAAAGCATTTATTATGCGCGGTAATGTTATTGATATGGCTGTCGGTGTTATCATCGCGGGTGCTTTCGGTAAAATTACCACAAGCCTTGTAAACGATGTCTTTATGCCTTTTATCGGTTGGCTTATCGGTGGGTTTGATTTAAGTCAGCTTAACATTATCCTCGCCAAAGAATACACCAGCGAAGCCGGTGAACTTGTTCCTGCTGTTACAATCGGTATCGGCACATTGCTTGTTAATATTATCGATTTTATTATCATCGGTTTTGTCGTTTTCCTGATTATCAAAATTTTTGCAAAAGCAAAAGAACTTTCAGAAAAGGCAAGAAAAGTTGAAGTTGTGGAAGAAGTTCCTGAGGAACCCAAACCCACAAGCGAAGAACTTTTGGCACAAATCCTCGAAGAAATTAAGAAAAAATAACAAAAACCTCTTCGTACTACTAACGAAGAGGTTTTATTTTGCCAACGGATGGAATTTTGCATATTTACTTGTATACTTATTCTTTACAAACTGCGCATAAACCTGTGTTGAAGATATATCGCTGTGACCCAACATCTCTTTAATATCTTGCAGTTTTGCGCCGTTTTCCAAAAGATGTGCCGCAAAGGAATGACGGAGTGTTTGCGGTGTTATTTCTTGCTTTATACCTGCCTTTTTAGCATAAAACTTAATGATTTTCCAGAAACCTTGACGCGACATAGGTTGTCCGTTAAGATTTGTGAATAAAACCTGTTGAGTATCGTCAAGCACAATGGCTTGTCTTACATTTTGTATGTAGTTGGTAAGTGAAACTACAGCAGCAGGATAAATGGGCACGATGCGTTCTTTTTCACCGTTTTTAAGGTGTAAAATACCAATTGTCAGATTAAGGTCGGAAAGTTTTACCGCCAATAATTCAGACACCTTAATACCTGTTGCATACAAAAGGTCTAACATTGCTTTATCGCGTACACTCTTGAAATCATCGCCCTGCGGTTGGGAGAGCAGATGAATAATTTCCCATTCATCCAAAACACCTAATGAAGCGGTTTTCGGTTTATTTATATGCAGGTTTTGTGTAGGATTTTTTTCAATAGCACCCACACTTATCAAAAACTTGAAAAAAGCACGTAAAGAAGCGATTACACGCGCCTTTGTAGAGTCTGATTTATTTAAACTGTATAAATAATCTTCCACAACATTACCGTTAGCACATACCGCCGATTCATAAGAGCCGCAATAACAAACGAATTGCTTGACATCGCGCAAATATGCCTCAAGCGTACTGCTTGATGATTTTTTAGAACAAACAAGATAATCTTTAAATTCCAACAAACAATCCACTGTATTGCACCTCCTTAAAATGAAAAATTAGTAATAAGTGTTGCAGCTATAACCGCATCAATAATCGCCGATAAAAGCGTAAAAGCACAAAATGAAAGAAATTTAACGCAGTAATCTTTAAATTCGAAAGATAAATTCAAGGGCATTGTTTTACTGAGCATAAGACTTGATATTTTCAAAGAAAATCTGATAGATTCCTTCGCAGAAACCACTAAAATAATTATAAACACCAAGGTTATTGGTATGTAAACAATCGCATTAAACGCAACACCTTTTAGCGCAAATGCCGAATATAAATATGCCGTAGCAAGTCCTTGCACAAAACCTTTAAAAATTATTGCTGCAGGTACGGTTACAACACCAAAAAGTGAAGCACCGAGTAAAAACAGTAAAAATAACTGCGCTAACGAATTCAAAAAGGAACTGAATAATATCCCCCAAAATGAAACATCGGTACGCGAATGTATGAAATCGGTCATATAATTTTTTGCAAAATCACTTAGCGTACTATTCTTTTCAAATAAAAATACCCCTAAAATTATACCGATTACAAATAGTAAAAACACCGTTATTAAAAAATAATTTTTTTTAATAAATTCGCCAATAGCGAAACCTCTGAATCTGATTACTCGTCCTCTTGGCATAATATCACTCACTTTCAAGAAATACTATGCAAAAGGCGGACAAGATATTCAAACAATATTTTGTGTTAACAGTTTTACGAATTACTATATACAGTAATTCGTTTGGTATTATGTAAACCAATGAGAAAAGTCATAAAAAATCAACACCCCAAGCATTAGGGCGCTGAAAAGGAAAAAAGATTACACAAAAAACTCTATATTATATTTATACTACAAAAAAGAAATTATGTCAACCAAAAATTTTACTTGTAATTATTTAATTACTATGGTATAATGTCTACTACAAGAAATAAAAGCAGATTGAAAGGACGTAAAAAATGGCTTTAGGATTTAGAAAAAGTCTATTCGGTTTTAACTGCGACGACGTTATAGATTACATAGAAAACACACATAGAAAATTTAAAATAAAGGCAGATAATTTAAAGAAAACCTCTGACGAATTGTCCGCAAAACTTGACCAGTCTAAAATAGATTATCAAAATCTTTTAGACGAAAAGAATGATATCGCCGAGAAACTACAAGAATTTACTAAAAAAGCGGATGAAATCGAACGTTTATCCGAAAATATCGGTAAACTTTATTTAGTTTCACAGGCTAATGCACAGGCTGTTATGAGTAATTCTCAAGAAAGTGCTGCCCTTTCAAATGACGAGGTTGTAAAAAATCTCACGGCGATTGACCAAGCGCACATTTCACTTAACGAATTACGCCAAAGCATTATAAAAACCTCTGAAGATTATATAAACGAGGTTGACAGTTTAATTGCTTCACTTGATAACACCCGCAGGCAGATTGCGGATAACACCCAAAAAACCGATGAAGCAATCGAAAATTTTGAGCAGGTTTACGAAAATATTGTAAACGAATAATTAAACCAAAAGCGGTAAAAGTGCAAACTTTTACCGCTTTAAAATTTATATTTCATCAAATATAACTTTGATTTGCTTTGCGGTTTACGCCGATAATACCGCCAATCATAGAAGACAACAGTAAAATCACAAGACGAAGCAAGGTGTGAATTGTAACCGAACCGCTATTTACAAACAGTGAAACCAATGTTACTATCGCAAAAACAACAGCACCTACGCCAAGTCCGATTAAGAAACCCTTCTTCCCTATCTTCTTACCCAAATAAAAACTTGCAAGAAAGCAACCTACGGCGATTGCAAGTGTTGCAAACAATGGTGAATAACTGAAAGCACTCTCTAAATAAAACATTACCGCGGCAAAAATAACAACGCATATGCCGCTACCTAGCAACCACAAAATAAGCGATTTTAAAAGTATTTTATAATCAATATTTTTAATTTGCATAAAAATTCCCTCCCGAACAGTAAATTATATTCGGGAGGGACAAAACATATTACTTTTTAGCAGGTGCTTCGTCGTGAACTGTCAAATTAGTTTGCAAAGCCCAACGGCCGAAAGTAAGTTTGCTATGGTCGCTTATAGACTCGATAACCATTGTATCTTCTTTTAAAGAAACGATTCTGCCGTAAATACCGCCGATTGTTACGATTTCGTCGCCAACCTGCAAGTTTTCACGCATTTGTTTTTCTTGTTTTTGTTTCTTTCTCTGCGGACGGATAAGAATAAAATACATTACAGCAAATATGATTACCAAATAGATAATCATAAACCAACTGCTACCTTGGGTACCTGTAGCGGCAAGTGTTATTAAATTATTAGCCATTTAAAATTCCTCCAAATTGATTTTTATTTATTATACAGCATAATTTTCAAAAATGCAAGTATGACATTTAGAATTAACACATTATTTATAATTTAAACTTTCAGCACTATATTCTGTGTGAATATATCTCTTCTTTTTCGCGCTTAAACTCGTGGAATTTGCCGTTATCAAGCGCGTTTCTGATATCTTCCATCAAGTGATTATAAAACCATAAATTATGCATAACCAAAAGCCTTTGAGAAAGCATTTCCTGACTTTTAAGCAGGTGGCGGATATATGCCCTACTGTAACGAGAACAAACGGGACAACCGCAATTTTCGTCTATCGGTCGCATATCATATTCATACTTTTTGTTGTTGATATTTATAATACCCTCGCTTGTAAACAAATGACCGTGACGGGCGTTACGGCTTGGCATTACACAGTCAAACAAATCAACACCACGCTCAACTGCATTTAATATATTGGCAGGTGTACCCACACCCATTAAATAACGTATTTTATCCTTTGGCATAAAAGGTTCAACGTGGTCGATGACATCGTACATAACCTCGGCAGGCTCACCAACCGCCAAACCGCCGATTGCATAACCTGAAAGGTCAAGTTCCGCAATCTCTTTCATATGATTTATACGCAAATCGTTATAGGTGCAACCCTGATTTATACCAAAAAGCATTTGTTCGGGGTTTACGGTATCGGGCATTGAATTAAGTCTTGCCATTTCTTCTTTGCAACGCTTTAACCAACGGGTTGTTCTCTCACAAGAAGCCTTGGAATAGGCATACTCGGCGGGGTTTTCTACACACTCATCAAATGCCATCGCAATAGTTGAGCCCAGGTTCGACTGTATACGCATACTTTCTTCGGGACCCATAAAAATACGCTTACCGTCTATATGGGAAGCAAAGGTTACACCTTCTTCTTCTATTTTTCGAAAACTTGATAGCGAAAACACCTGAAACCCACCACTATCGGTTAAAATCGGTCCATCCCAAGTGGAAAACTTGTGAAGACCGCCACACTGCTTTACAATCTCGTCACCTGGGCGAAGATGCAAATGGTATGTATTGGAAAGCATAACCTGACAACCGAGAGTTTTCAAATCTTCAGCAGAAACCGCACCTTTTATAGCGCCACAGGTCGCAACATTCATAAATGCAGGGGTTTGCACCGTACCGCGGTTTGTTATAAACTCACCGCGACGGGCATTACCCTCTTGTTTTAATAATTTGTACATTTTAACTCCTAATTTTTATCTATAATTTCAAGTATTTGTTGTGGTGTTTCTACAATAAAAGTAGCACCCGCTTTTGTCAATTCTTCGCGGTCGCCGAAACCGTAAAGCACACCAATGGAATCTAAATTATTTTGCTTTGCGCCATCAATATCATGGTGGCGGTCGCCTATCATAATAGCTTTACTTTTGTCGGCAACCTTGCCGCGTTTTAGTGCCACCGCAATAACATCAGATTTATAATTTAGTTTGCCATCAAATGTAGCACCCACAACACAGTCGAAATATTTCATTAAATCAAAATGTTGTAAAACAATTTTAGCAAATTGCTCTGGCTTTGATGTTGCAAGAATAAGGGTTTTACCCTGATTTTTCAAGGTAGAAAGTAACTCACTCACGCCATCGTAAACTTCATTTTCGTAAATACCAGTAACACGATAAAATTCGCGATAATATTCAACCGCCAATTTTGAATCTTCCAAAGAAAGATTAGCATAACTACCAAAAGAATCTACAAGCGGTGGGCCAATAAAACAACCCAGTTCATCGCGATTTTCGACCTTTATACCAAACTTATCGAGCGCATAAATTACGCCATTGGTAATACCCAAAGAAGAATCGGTTAAAGTGCCATCTAAATCAAACAAAATATACTCATACATAATTTACACCTATAAAATCAGCATAGCATCGCCAAAACTGAAAAAGCGATATTTTTCTTCCACTGCAGTTTTGTATGCTTTCATAGTATTTTCATAACCTGCAAATGCAGAAACAAGCATAATTAGTGTGCTTTCGGGTAGATGGAAATTAGTGATAAGCCCGTCCATACACTGAAACACATATCCCGGGTAAATAAAAATACTTGTATCATCTGAACATTCTTTTATTTCACCGAAAGTTTTCATAGCGCTTTCAATAGTACGGCAACTTGTTGTGCCAACACAAATTACTCTACCGCCGTTTTGCTTGGTTTGGTTAATAATATCGGCAGTTTCCTGCGTGATTACATAATGCTCTGAATGCATTTTATGTTCACGAATATCTTCCACTTTTACGGGGCGGAATGTGCCAAGCCCCACATGCAGAGTAACATATGCAATTTTTACGCCATTTTGCTTTAATTCATCTAACATTTCGTTTGTAAAATGAAGTCCCGCCGTTGGCGCAGCAGCCGAGCCCAACTCCTTAGAATAAACAGTCTGATATCGTTCTTTATCATTTAATTTTTCTTTTATGTATGGGGGCAACGGCATTTGACCTACCTTATCAATAACCGAGAAAAACTCGCCATCGGGGAAAAATTCTACCATACGGTTACCGTCGGGTAAAACCTCACGAACAGTTGCTTTAAGTTCAGGCGAAAAGGTAAAATTATACCCTGCTTTTGCTTTTTTACCGGGTCCTGCCAAACACTCCCAAAGGTTTACTCCCTTTTGTTTTAAAAGCACAAACTCGACAACTGCGCCTGTATCATCACGCGTACCGAAAAGACGCGCCGGTAAAACACGGGTATTGTTAAGCACCAGACAGTCGCCTGATTTTAAAAGGCAAGAAAGTTTATCAAAAGTAGTATGCTTTACTTCACCCGTATTTTTATCCAAACTCAAAAGCCTTGACGTGTTTCGTGGCTCGATAGGTGTTTGAGCAATAAGTTCGGGCGGTAAATTATAAAAAAAGTCGCTTGTTTTCATAAAAACTCCTATAAAAAATTTGACAAATCACCAAATGAGTGGTATCATAATTTGGTATACTTAATATATATTATATTGTAAATTGTTTGATATATCAAGCAAATTTTGAAAGGAATGTAAAAATATGAAAAAATTTAATATAGGTATTATCGGTGCTACCGGCATGGTAGGTCAGAGATTTGCTCTCTTACTTGAAAATCATCCTTGGTTTAACGTAACCACTCTTGCCGCAAGTGCTAACTCGGCTGGTAAATCTTATAAAGATGCTGTGGGCAACCGTTGGGCTATGAAAGACAAAATGCCCGAGAAATTTGCCGATATGATGGTGCTCGATGCCAAAAAAGATATTGAAAAAATCGTTGCAAACGTTGATTTTGTTTTCTGCGCTGTTAATATGAAAAAAGACGAAATCAAGGCTTTGGAAGAAACTTATGCAAAGCACGAATGTCCTGTTATATCCAACAACTCGGCACACCGCCACACTGCGGATGTTCCTATGATTATTCCCGAAATCAATGCCGACCACGCAGAAGTTATCAAATATCAGAGAGAACGTCTCGGTACAAAACGCGGCTTTATTGCAGTTAAGTCAAACTGCTCTCTCCAAAGTTATGTTCCTGCACTTTATCCGCTTGACAAATTCGGTGTTGATAAAGTTTTAGTTTGCACTTATCAAGCAATTTCAGGCGCAGGTAAAACATTTGAAAGATGGCCTGAAATGATAGATAATGTTATCCCCTACATCGGCGGCGAAGAAGAAAAGAGCGAAAAAGAACCGCTTAAAATTTGGGGTAAAATTGAAAACGGTGTTATTGTTGACAGCGACAGTCCCAAATTCACCGCACAATGCTTACGCGTTCCCGTTTCTGACGGTCACATGGCGGCTGTTTATGTGTCATTCAAGAATAAACCTTCAAAAGAAGAAATACTTGACGCTTGGAAAGAGTTTAAGGGCGAACCCCAAGACCTCGAACTCCCCTTAGCACCCAAGCAATTCCTTAACTATTATACCGAGGATGATATGCCTCAAACCAAACTTACACGCGATAACGAAAAAGGTATGGCTGTATCTATTGGCCGTCTTAGAGAAGACAGTCAGTATGATTATAAATTTGTATGTGTATCCCACAACACATTAAGGGGTGCCGCAGGAGGTGCTGTTTTACTGGCCGAATTACTTTGTGCCAAAGGTTATATGGACTAAAATTTAATATGGGAGTGGTTGTTTGAAGCAACGCATCTTTACGGGCTGTGCTACCGCCCTTGTGACTCCGATGTTTAAAGACGGCAGTGTTAATTACACTTGTCTTGAAACACTTGTTGAAACACAAATTCAAAACGGCATTGATGCTTTGGTAATTTGCGGTACAACGGGTGAAAAATCTACCCTTAGGTATGACGAACATTTAAAAGTAATTGAAGTTGCAATAAAGAAAGCCAAAAACCGCGTACCTGTAATTGCGGGTACAGGCAGTAATGATACCGTTTATTCGGTGGAATTATGTAAAGATGCAGAAGATTTAGGTGCTGATGCCCTTTTAATGGTTACTCCCTATTATAATAAAACCTCGCAAACAGGTCTTGTAAAACATTACGAATATATTGCCGACCGTGTAAATAAGCCAATTATTCTTTATAATGTGCCGTCACGCACGGGGGTAAATATTAAACCTAAAACATATAAAGAATTATCGGTACATCCTAATATTGTTGCCACAAAAGAGGCTTCGGGTGATATTTCTCAAATTGCCGAAATCAAATATCTTTGCGGGGACGATTTAGATATTTACTCTGGTAATGATGACCAGACTTTACCCATACTGTCCCTTGGCGGCATAGGTGTAATTTCAGTGGTTTCTAATATTATTCCGAAGGCATTTTCTCGCCTTTGTCACGAGTTTTTAAACGGTGAATGGCAAACTGCACGGACTATACAAAACCACTATTTGGGTCTTATTAAGGCACTATTTTACGATGTCAATCCCGTGCCGTTAAAAGCGGCTATGAATATTTTGGGTTATGGTGTCGGCGAATGTCGTCTACCGCTTTACACAACTGATGAAACTAATATAAAAATTTTGAAACAAAAACTTTTAGAATGTAATTTAATTTAAAAAATACGGATGTGAAACAATGATTAAAGCAATACTTGTTGGTGCATGTGGCAAAATGGGTAAAAATATTACCGAATGTGCCGCAGAAAATGACGATATTAAAATTGTTGCCGGTGTTGATAAATACAACAGCGGTATGGCTTATCCTGTTTTTTCTGATTTTAGTAAAATTGATTTAGAAGCTGATGTAATTATCGATTTCTCAAACCCCGCTTTGTTAAACGAGTTACTCGAATTTGCAAAATCAAAAAAACTACCGCTTGTAATTGCAACCACAGGCTACAATGAATCGCAAATTAAGCAAATTGAAGCAGCATCAAAATTTATTCCTATTTTCTTTACATTTAATATGTCTTTGGGTGTGAATTTGCTCTGCTCTCTTGCAAAACGCGCGGCAAGTATTTTGGGTGATGATTTTGATATTGAAATCATAGAAAAACACCACAATCAAAAACTTGATTCACCGTCAGGCACGGCAATTATGCTTGCAAATGCTTTAAACGGCGTTTTTAATGACAAACTTAAATACGAATATGACCGTCACACAAAACGTGCTAAAAGAAACAAAAACGAAATTGGCATCCACTCGGTACGTGGCGGAACAATTGTGGGTGAACACGATGTTATCTTTGCAGGTCGCGACGAGGTTATAACCCTTAGTCACGCTGCACATTCAAAACAAGTATTTGCAGTCGGTGCTTTACGCGCCGCAAAGTTTATAGCAACCAAACCTAACGGAATGTACGATATGAACGACATTTTAAAAATCGATTAAAAAAATCGGCAGAATTTTCTGCCGATTTTTTGTATATTTATAAATTTTGCGGTAAATATATTAGTAACCCGAAGGAGTTGATAAAAAATGTTTGATAAACTTTGTTTAATTCTTGTAATCATCGGCGCTCTCAACTGGGGTCTTGTTGGTCTTTTCAGTTTTGACCTTGTTGCTTGGGCGTTCGGTGGCAGTACTGCAATAATCAGCAGAATTGTCTACACAGTAATCGCACTTGCAGGTGTATGGTGCATTTCTCTTCTTTTCAGAAGAAATTCCTGTTGTAACGATGGTGAATAAAAGGGCGGAAACATCCGCTCTTTTTTTATTTATACCTTTTTGCAAGAGAAAAAATAACACCTATAGGTACTAAAATTATTGCTGATAAAAGAAATTTTAAACCATTGCGTCCCTTTGCGTCTGAACATGTTAAACCTACCAAAAATAAAAACATAAATATAACAAATAATACCATAATTATTACCCCTTTTTTCTATTATGGCTTTATTATAACAGTTGAAGTGTACGATAAACGGTACAGCAAAAAGCATTTTAAACGAAATTAAAAATACATATTTAAACGGACTTTAAAAAATCGATTAATGGCGAAAAATAGACTTGAAAAGTTATATATTATATTATATAATATACTTATAATTATTAGGAGGTAATACTTATGTATACTTGTTCAAAATGTAACTACCAAACCGAAAGCGAAGCAAACTTTTGCCCTCTTTGCGGCAATCAATTAGTTAAAGACGAACCCGTACAACCTGTACAGCAAGTTACATACTCTTATCAACCTGCCCCCCAACCCCAATATACACCTAATGTTCAGGGTCCCCATTTAGCAATGAAAATAGTTGGAATGTCACTTGGTATTACAGGTTTTGTTTTTGCTTTCTTAGCATTTATTTATACCATGCCTGTTCTTGGCTGGGCTGAATCACTTGCAATACCTTTTGTCTTCTCTTTCTTCTGCGTTCCTATGTCAATAATCGGCCTTATTTTCTCAATCAAAAATGCAAATCAAGGCGATATATCCGCATTCAGCAAAATTGGTAAAATCTTAGGTATTATCGGTTTAGCGCTTATCGGTTTTACCTTCTTCTTGGCTTTAATTGCCAGCGCTTAAAATTAAAAAACATACCACAGTAAAACCGCTTATTAAGCGGTTTTACTCATTAAGGAAATATGAAGAAAAACAACATTAAAAAAATTCTTGTCCGCAATAGCACCGCACTTCAAAATTCACAAAAACGTCTGTGTGATATTTATGAAATTATGTTTTCAAATGAGAATGTTCTTTGCGAGTCTAATGACGGATACAGAATCAAAAAAGAAACCTATTCACAAATCAAAAATAGAATTGAAAAAGCAGCGTCAGGGCTTTATACAAAACTTGGTGCAAACCACAATTATGTAGGTTTGGAGATGGAAAATTCCGCCGAATGGATTATCGGCTTTTGGGCTATACTTAAAAGCGGTAACAAACCGTATTTAGTCAACACCCGTTACCCTGCCACTCTTACAAACAGTATATTTAAAACACTAAATATTAAATATACTGTATGCTGTGAGCCTTCGCTTCTTAAAACCGAGAGTATACTTATTAATGAACTCGATGGTGAAATCATACCTGACAATTCTATTTTTGAAGACGAAATTGCTTTTTCATCATCTGCCACTTCTATGAACGAGGTTATTTGCTTTTATACAGGTTTTCAGATTAGCGAACAAATACTCAACTTTAAGGATATTATAAAACGCGAACCGCGTATAGCAAAGCACTATAAAGGCGAACTTAAACAATTGGCTTTTCTCCCCTTTTATCATATTTTCGGGTTGTTTGCTGTCTATTTTTGGTTTACTTTCTTTGGCAGAACTTTGGTATTTTTAAGAGATTACTCTGCTCAAACCATTCAAAAAACTTGCAAAAGACACAATGTAACCCACATTTTTGCAGTGCCGGCCCTTTGGCATACGGTTGAAAAAAATATTATTTCTGCCGCTAAGGATATGGGCGAAAAAAAGTATAATAAACTGCAAAAAGCACTTAAGTTGTGTACCACTCTTCAAAATATCTTTCCCCGTATAGGCCCCAGTATTGCCAAATCTATTATGAGTGAGATTACCCAAAAAGTTTTTGGTAAATCAATTATTTTCTGTATAAACGGCGGCAGTTACATTAAAGACTCTGCCTTAGAATTGCTTAACGGTATAGGTTATTGTACATATAACGGCTACGGTATGAGTGAAATCGGTATTACATCGGTTGAATTGCGCCGTAAACCCAAATGGCGTAATCAAAACTCTATCGGTATGCCTTTTACATCGGTAGAATATAAGATTGATAAAGACGGCATTTTGATGGTAAAAGGCAGTTCGCTCTGTGTGAAAAAACTTAAAAACGGCAAAGAAGAAAAGTTTGACGGTTGGTTTAAAACAGGCGACAAAATGGAATGTCGCGACGGTAACTATTTCATTCTCGGCCGAGAGAGTGATGTAGTAATCGGTGAAAACGGTGAAAACATAAACCCCGATGTTATTGAAAAACTTTTCACTCTAAACAACGCGACAGCTATTTCGGTTTTAGGTCTTGACGGAGAAAACGGACAAGAACTTTCACTGATTTTACAGGTTGGCGAATTTATTTCACAAACTACTGTTGACGAGCTTCGCAACACTGCCTATAAAATAAATGACACACTGGATAAAGCGTGTGCCATAAAAAAATTCTATTTTACTAATGATAATCTGTGTCCGCCTACCGCAATCAAGGTAAGCCGTCAACAGCTTTATAAAAAAATTAAGGATGGAGAAGTAACGCTTATTCCTTTTAGTGAAATGAAATCTTCAAGCGGCTCAAATGAGGATTCAAAACTTAGTTTGGCAGTTAAAGAGATTATATGTGACATATTAAAGGTAGAGCCCGAAAAGGTACTTGCCGATACACATATTTTCTACGACCTTGGCGCTACAAGTATACAATATTTTTCTATACTTTCAGCCCTTTCAGAAAAGTTTTCTATCTCTAATTATCAGAAAACCGACACCTACTGCTACACATTGAAAGAAATTTGCGAATATATTGAAAAACACATTTAATATGAAAAACAAATGGTTTATTAATTTATTTTTATGCTTTACAAAAATTACAGGCTTTTTGCCTATGCTTTTGTTCTTTAAACCGCGTGTGTTTAAAACTCGGGATGCAAAACGCCAATTGCCCAAAGGCGCTATAATGGTTTCTAACCATAAATCGCTTATGGACTTTATTTTATATCTAATAGTCTTCCCTTTCCGCACAATCAGGTTTTTAATGGCAGAGGTTTTATACAACAAAAATAAGCCTTTCTCCTTTATGCTGAATTCCTTGGGCGGTATTAAGGTAGACCGCGACGCGCATGATTTTTCCTTTATTTCAGAGGTTATTGAATGTTTGGAGAAAAAGGATACTATTGGTATTTTCCCCGAAGCCAGACTACCGATAAACGGAAAACCCTGGCCTTTTACAACAAGTACTGCTTTTATTGCCACTAAAATAGATGTTCCCATTGTACCTGTATACACCGACGGTAACTATGGTTTATGGAAACGCGCACACGTTTGCATTGGCGAAGCCTTTCATTTAAGTGATTATATTGAAGACGGACTCACTGAAAGCGAACAACTTGAACACCTGACAAAAGTTTTAGAAACCAAGGTTTATGAACTTAAATCTTTTACCGAAACGCGTAAACAACATCACCGTTTTTTTACACTTAAAAACCTTTCTATGGACCTTGCGCGTTTGGTTTGCGCAATTCTCCCTATCTTTATGAGAATAAAAAGAAAAACACCGCAAGGTAAAAAATACAAAGGGAAAATACGCGGTGGCGCACTTATTGCCGCTAATCACACCTCATTTTTAGACCCATTTATTGTAGGTGTTACTTTCTGGTATAGAAGACTTTATTTCTTGGTTGCAGAAATTGTAATGCAAGGCAAATTGCGCAGCATGTTATTACGCGGTGTTGGTGCCATAAAAATTGACCGAAATGCCGCCGATATTGAAGCAATTAAAAAATCAATTGAAAAACTTAAAAAAGGTTATTTGCTATCTGTCTTTCCTCAAGGCGGCATTAACAGGGATGACGATATTGATGCCATTAAATCGGGTGCTGCATTATTGGCTGTAAAAGCAGGTGTACCGATTATCCCAATGCATATCCCACCTAAAAAGCATTGGTACAACCGCCGAATTGTGGTTATCGGCAATACTATTAACCCTAAAGATTATTTAACCAAGAAAATTCCGTCAACACAAGATATTAACAATATTTCTGTTGCACTTATGAATGAATTAAATCTCTGCAAAAACTCTAATAATCAATCCTTGGAGGACTAATATGACCACTTTCGAAAGACTTAAAAATGTTTGTGATTCGGTTTTTGAAGGAGAAATTGATACAACAAATATTACTGTGGAATCCAACCTACGCGATGATATAGGTATTAATTCTATCGGCGTTTTGTATATGGCTATGGCTTTGGAAGAAGAATTTGATATCAAATTCACAAATGATGACTTTGCCTATATAACTACCGTTAGCGATGTTGTAGCGATTATTGAAAAGAAGGCAAAAAAATAATGAATTGGACCGAAGCCCAACCCATTAGTGGTGATATTATACGAACAAAGGTTACTTTTTACCATCACTACGGAATTTTTGTAAGTGACGATGAAGTAATTCAGTTCGGTCTTCCTGACGACCCAGGAAAACCCGCCGAGCAAATTAAAGTGCTCTCTACCGGCATAGACCTATTTTTAAACGGCGGTGAACTTGAAACTGCCAAGCCCGAAGCAAACGAACTTAAAAAAATGCGCTCAAAAAAAGAAATTGTAGAGATTGCACGTTCTCGCATAGGTGAAGGCGGATACGATATTCTCCACAACAACTGTGAACACTTTGTTTTCGGTTGTGCCTTTGGAAAGAGCTCTTCCCCTTTTTTAGACGGTGTTAGAGAAAAAATCAGAAAAAAGCTTAACAAAGCTTAAAATAAAAAAGAAAAGGATGAGAAAAAATTATGTTATGTAAAAATTGTAATGCAATGCTCCCCGAAAATGCGGATTTTTGTACTGTTTGCGGTGCAAAAATAGAACGAACGGAACAAGAAGAAGTAATTGAACAAGCACAACCGCTCACTTTTTATGAAGATACAAATTCTCAAAAAAAAGAAATTACAGTTGAAGACCTTCCCGAACATTTGAAACCCATGGGTGCTTGGTCTTATTTTTGGCTCCAGGTATTATATTCAGTACCGATTGTCGGTTTTATTTTCCTTATGATTTTCACATTCAGTAGCGGTAATATTAACCGCAGAAGTTTCACCCGTTCTTACTGGTGTGCTGCATTAGTAATTGGCATATTAATCACAGTTATAATTTTACTATCTTTCATTTTGGTTGGCGGTATACGTACCGGCGTTGCTATAAGATAGTAATAATATAATCTTCTACGGTATATATTTGCCTATTTATTGGAAGAATATTTACCGAAAGCATATTTTTTAGCCCACCGCCATTCTTTTTAAAATATGCTTCTTTGGCGGTCCATATTTCGAAAAAGCGTCTTTGCAAAAGCGCGACATCCTCATTTATATACGCTTTTTCTTCATTTGTACAAACATAATCAATGAGCGAAGATTTTACGGGTTTTTGTTTTTCTATATCAATCCCTACAGGTGTTTCGCTTATAGCACAAACCACGGCCTTTTCAGAGTGGGAAATACTTATAAATAAGTTATTTTCTTTAAGAAAGGGCCGTCCGTTGCTATCATTTTCTAATGTTGCATTTTTTATACCACACTCATTAAGCAATTTATCTACAAGCCAAGATGCCAAAAGTGAATTTTTGCGATCTTGGTCACACTTCATACGGTCTATATGTGCTTTTCGTGTGGCAGAAAGTGAGTTATAAATAAGAGTATATTGCTGTTCATCAAAATCATCAGTAAAGGCTATTTGCCATCTCATTTTTAACTCCTCCCAAATCTTTATTAAAGGGGTGAACGATATGTGGATTTTCCTTGGCATTTTGCTATTTTTAGCAGTTTTGATAACTGTTATTTTAATGTTGCCTATTTATGTAATAATAAAGACCGACCAAAACGGCGAACTTATTATCCGTTACAGGTTCTTATTTAAAACATACGGTGAAAACCCCGACCCTAATAACAAAATTGTTAAAACACTTAAAGAAGCGTCTGGTATTACGCAGATTGAAAAAAATACAATAAATACTGACCTTAAAAAGTTAGGATTTTTGGAAAATCTTTCAGACACTGTTTCCCTTTTGACCACCCTTATAAAGGGTGTTGTTGACCTTTTGCATTATGCTACTGCAAAGGTGTTTAGACTGAATATTATATGTGCAGAAGAAGATGCCGCACAAACTGCTATAAGTTACGGTAAATGCTATGCAATCGTTTCCCCTATTATTAGTCTTGTAAACTCAATAGTTAAGATTAAAAAAAGTAATTTCAATGTAAATATCAGTTGTGATTATACGGGTCAAAACAAAACTTTTCAGTTTGAAACTGTCTTGGTAATTCGATTGTTCAGAGCATTATCAGCATTCTTCAAATTAGCCTATAAACAAGCGGTACGGCTTAATAAAAAAGCTCAACCCAAGTAATCATAAACACACTCTAACATTTTGCGCATTGTGTCATTATCAGTGGCAAACACAGCGTGTGTAACACCTTCTAATTCTATCATTTTGCAGTTGTTACATTTTTGTGCGAATTCTATTTGTGCGTCATTTCGTACAGTACCGTCATTTTGTGCAGTAATCAGTAAAATCGGTGTTTTTATTTTCTTAATAAAACTGTCTTTAACTATTCGCGAACGTAATTTGAAAGCGTTACTCACCCAACCGTAACTCATAGGCGTTGTTTGATATCTTGGGTTTTGACACCTCATTTTCATATTATAAAGAAAACGAGGCTTACTGCTTCCGTGATGTATATTATATTTCACATCGGGGTTAAATTCACTCGAAAAGGCAAACTTTTTCTTTGGTCCTTTGAGCCATTTGTTTAAGCCTACAAAAACCCATGCGACGAGTTTCGGCACTGCTTTTACCACAGGGTCAAAACAAGGGGCAGACATAACTGCTTTTTGCACTTTTTCGCCGTTTTCGGCAAGATAAAGCGCCGAAATAGCACCACCAATTGAATGTGAAAGCAGATAAATCGGTTTGTCCACTATGGGAATAACTACAGTTTCAATAAATTGTGATAAATCTTTCACATAATCATCAAATTTTCCAACATGCAATAAATCTATTTGATTTGTAAGTCTGTCTGACAGACCGTGACCGCGCAAATCAAATGTAAATACATTATATCCTTGATTTAATAAGTAATAAATCTGCTCGTGGTATTTTTGCGAAAATTCACTGAGTCCGTGCACCAAAACCGCATTTGCACTTGCATTTTCACATAGAAAATATTCATAATAAATTTTGATGCCGTCAAATGCAGTAAAACTGCCCGAATTTTTATATTGCTGTAAAAGTTCTTCACTTTTTGCAATTTCGGTTTCAAAATTTGCTTCATCCAATAGTTTTAACTCATAATTGGGAACAAATTGCATTTTCTTCTCCCCTGTTTAAAATTTTTGAAAGTTGGTGATAATAATGGTACTAAACAAAAAACGATTGAAAAAGGTACTGATTACCATTATTATCGCATTAATTATATTTTCTGTTATATCCTTTGCCGCTACCAAAATAATATACGACAATATTTTTACCCGAAGTAGTTGTGAAACGATTAATGTTACACAAAATCTGCAGTCTATGGTTAATACCCGTGAAAATGTTAGTTACTATTCGGGTGAAAACAAACTCGCAGGTCATTTATACCGCAGTACAAGTTCTCAGAATAAGAATTCTCTTATCGTAATTGCTTGTGGCATTCATTCCTGTAAAGACAGTTATCTGTGGCAAATTAAAGAACTTACCGATTATGGCTGGTCGGTTTTTGTGTTTGATGCCACGGGTAGTTGTGATTCCGAAGGCGAATCAAAAATAGGTTTTCCGCAAATGGTTTACGATTTAAAAGCCACATTAAATTATATTGAAAAGGAAAACCGTTTCGGTTATAATAATCTAATGTTAATGGGCCACTCACAGGGCGGTTATGCGGTTTGTTGCACACTGCAGTATGATTACGATATTTCTGCCGTAGTTTCTATTGCGGGACTCAATAGCGCAATGGATGCCACAATAAGCGGTGCTTCACAGTATGTAGGTCCTCTCGCCTACGGAAATTACGGTTTTTTATGGTTATACCAAACATTACTGTTTGACAGTCAAACTGTAAACCTTCGCGCCGATAAAGTGCTATCAAACACCGATACACCCGCCCTTATAATACACGGCGAAAACGACCAAGTAGTGCCCGATGATAAATTCTCTATCATATCCCATAAAGACGAGATTAACAACAAAAATGTTGAATATGTTGTCCGTTCTGCGCCCGATTCTTCGGGACATACCGATATTTTATATGATAAAGACGGAACAGCTAACAACCAATTGATAGAACTTATAAACAACTTTTTTGATAAAAGCATTACCAAATAAAGAGGAAGTTAAATGGACATTGTTTTAATTCCGGCATACGAGCCGGATAACCAACTAATTTTGCTTGTTGATGAATTGGCAAACAACAATTTCAAAATCGTAGTTGTAGACGACGGAAGCGGTGAAAAATACACCGATGTTTTTAAATCTATAAGCACAAAAGCCGATATTGTTACATTACCTAAAAATTGCGGTAAAGGTGCGGCTTTAAAAGCCGGTATGGCCTATATTAAAGAAAATTTACCCGAATGTGAAAACTTTATAACCTGTGATGCCGACGGTCAGCACCGCCCAAGCGATGTTATAAGGGTGCAAGAGCAACTCCATAAAGGCAACCGCTTTGTGCTTACTGTACGACAAAGAAAAGGCAAAATTCCATTTAGGTCTAAATTCGGTAACGACCTTTCACGCTTTGTATATACCCTACTTACAAACCGCTATTTGTCAGACAACCAATCGGGTTTACGCGGTTTCTCGGTGCAACACCTTGACTGGCTTATGAAAGTAGAAAAAAACAACTACGATTATGAGATGAATGTGCTTTACTATGCGGCTAAAATGGGTCTTAAAATCACTACATTGCCCATCGATGCCATATATATTGAAAACAATGCTTCTTCTCATTTTAACCCAATCGGTGATACTGTTAAAATCTACCGCAGTTTATTTAAATTGGCACGCGGTACACTTATCGCTTTTTTAGTAGCCGAACTTTTAATATTACTTGCAAGTATATTTTTTGGTAATAACTACATAGAATTCACTGTGCCGAGTGCAGGTGCGATTTCTATGATAACAACATTTTTACTAAACAAATATTTTTTCTTTAAAAATAGTCCGCGCTATGATTATTTTACAACCTTTGTATATGCAATAATCAATTATTTTGTGTATACGCTGATGTGTATGGTATTAGCAAGCAGTTTTCCCTTGATTTTAAGTTTTAACATTACTTACATAATTTGTATACCGTTAAGATTTTTCTTGCATCAGTTGATTTTTATAGCATCTATAACAAAAGAATAAATACAAAGACAAACATTTTTTAAGATGTTTGTCTTTTTTTTAATTGGATAACGCTTTTGACATTTCATTCAAAAAGTTGGCTTTTTGTAAACGGATAATCTGCTCTACCGAAGCCAAAACTGTATTTTCGTTTGCAGAGCCGTGCATTTTAACAACTATTTTTTTAGTACCTAAAAAGGTTGCCGCACCTTGCGAATTAAAATCAAAAGTCTTAAAAAGTTCTTTATTTATTTCCTCGGCCAATTCGGGATAGTCTTTAGCAATTTTCGAAACAATTTCCATCGCTTTTTTACCCGTAGCCTCGGTATTTTTAAGCAAAATATTGCCCGAAAAACCGTCGGTCACAATAACATCGGCATAACCCGAAACCATATCACTGCCCTCAAGGTTGCCGACAAAATTCAACGGAAGTTCTTTTATAAGCTTAAAGGCTTCAAGCGTTAACGCGTTGCCTTTACCGTCTTCCCTACCCACCGACATAATGCCGACACGCGGATTTTCAATACCGCAACAACAACGGGAAAACACATTACCCATTTTAGCAAAGCGAACAAAGTCAAGTGCCGTACAGTCAATTACCGCACCGCAATCAACCAAAGTAAGCAACTTATCCCCTGCACATGGCAAAGCACTGCACAAAGCGGGGAATTTAATTGTAGGCAACAACCCCAAACGGCAAATAGAACCAACCAACATAGCCCCTGTATTTCCTGATGAAATCATCGCAACGCAAGTGTCATCAGTTTTAAGGCGATTGTAAGCTAATACAAGTGAACTTGTTTCCCTGCCACCGAAAACACAAGTTGCAGGTTCGTTATTGCTTATAAAATCATCAGTATCAATAATTTCATAAGCGTCCGCACTTATCCCTTTTTCGGTCATAACTTTTTTTATTAAATCAGCATAGCCTACCAAAACAGGAAAAATGCCTATTTTTTTTATAGCATCGGCCGTACCGCGAATTACAATTTCGGGACCGCCGTCTGCGCCGTAAATATCAACAACAATTTTTTCCATCAAAAACCCTATTCCAAAGATATAATATAATCGTAAACATCCTGTTTGCCGTCAATAAAACCTATATCGGCAAGAGGATATCTTTCTTCAAGTAAAACCCTTAATTCTTCTGCCTCAGACTCGGGCACATTTTTGCCGTAGAAAACGATAATTACCTCTTTTTCACATTCTTGAGTGATTTTTGAAATAAGGTCATTTACTATACAAAATCTATTATCAGAGCACAAAAGAATTTCTTTATTTTTAATGCCGATATAATTATCCTTAATAATTTCAACACCGCCGATATTCGTGTCTCTGGTAGCGGTAGTTACATAAGCGGATGTAACTGAAGAAAGACCTGAACTCATTTCTTCAATGAGTTCGTCCACCGTATCGCACCAAAGATTCATCATAGAAAGTGCGCTGTAACCCTCTACAATAGATTTTGTAGGGATGACACGAACATCGCATTCATTGTAAATCTCTGCCGCCTGATTAGCGGTTAAAATGATATTAGAGTTGTTTGGCAACACAACAATATGTTCTGCCTCAAACCTATCAAAGGCTTTTAAGAAATCGTCAACAGATGGGTTGTTTGTCTGACCGCCGTCAATAACAAAATTAGCGCCGATACCAGTAAAATAATCTTTTATACCATCGCCCGAAGCAACCGTCACAATCGCATATTTAACCTTTTCTTTTTGCGGTTGTTCTAAAGACTCAATTTCACTGTGTTGCAACGACATATTTTCAATTTTCAAGGTAACAAACTCGCCAAACTGCCTAGCATATTCCAACACCTTTTCGGGTGTAAATGTGTGAATATGAATTTTCACAATATCATCATTTACAACTGCGACAATCGAATCGCCAAGTTTTTCCAAAGGCTTTACAAACTCATCGCGTGAAAACGCCTTAATATCGGTCTTGGCGTTCATAAGTTGCAAAATAAACTCTGTACAGTAGCCATATTCCATAACGCTGTCAGGTCCGAAATCCGAAGCCGTAGCGGTAACAGTCTGTGCAGAAAAATCTAAATCTTCCATTTCTTCAAGCGGTACGCCGCAGAAGTATGCATACATACCCTCAAAGAAGCAAATAAGACCTGCGCCACCACTATCTACAACACCTGCCTCTTTTAAAACGGGAAGCATATCGGGGGTTTTGGCAAGTGTGTTTTTCATAACACATAGCAACTTTTCAAAACCGTCTTGGAAATTATCAAAATCACTATTATCTCTCAAATATTCAGCCGCTTCGCGAATTACGGTTAAAATTGTACCCTCTGTAGGAGAAATAATAGAATTATAAGCATCTTCAACAGCGCACGAAAAAGCCTTATCAAAATCTGCAAAGCAGACGGTATCTTTTCCCTCGAAACCACGGCAAAGACCGCGGATAAACTGCGAAAAAATTACACCCGAATTACCACGCGCAGAAAGCAAAACTGCGTTAGACAGTTTTTTCATAAAACTTGCAACATTACTTTCCGCCTTAACAGAAGACAAACCACCCGAAAATGTATGTACCATATTTGTTCCCGTATCGCCATCAGGCACAGGAAAAACATTAAGGTCATTTATTGCAGTCATATTATTCTTCAAGTCACGGTAACCCGAAGCAAACGCTTCAGAAAGTGCAATACCGTCAATAAACTGCTGCATTATTTATTCATTCCCTTCAATTGTAACCTCTTTACCAAAGGTAAACGCAATAACAGTACCGGGACCTACCGATGCGCCGACAATCGGTCCTATGTATCCCATAATAACTTCTTTAAACTCGGCACGTTTTAAAATTTCGTCACGAAGAAGAATTGCATCTTCTTCGCAATCAGCATGAGATAGTAAAAGTATATCGTAATTACCATCTGCCGCTTTTACAATATCATCCGCAATAGCGGCACAGGCATTCGTGGTACCCTTTACTTTTCTATATGCAAAGTTTTGACCCTTAATATCAGAAATAATAATCGGTTTTACACCGAAAAGATTACCAAAAAAAGCCTTGGAAGCCTTAACGCGACCTGCACGGCGAAGATATTCCATCGATTCAACAGTACCGCACTGATTAACTTTAAGGCGAATATCCTCTATGTATTTAGCGGTTTCACAGGCCGTTAGACCCTCACCGCGCTTAATAGATGCCTGTATCAAAAGGTAACCCTGACCCAAAGAACTGATAAGCGAGTCAACACAATAAACATCGTTATCGGGGAACTCTGTCATTAATTCTTTAGCAACAACCAAAGCGGTCTTTACAGAAGCCGAAAGAGCGGAAGAACAAGAAATATAAAGAACATCCTTGCCTTCACTTAAAGCCTTTTTAAAACTTTCGTAATAAACATTTTGCGGTACTTGTGTTGTAAACACGCGTTTACCGCCGCGCATAAGGTCATAATGTTCTTTAGCAGAATAATTTTCCCAATCGAGCGAAGCCACAAATTCTTTATCATCAACCGAAAAATTCATAGCCACATACTCTATACCGTACTTTTCGCGCAACGCTTTATCAAGGTCACAAGTAGAGTCGCCAAAAATCACGAAATTTTTCATTTATTTCCCTCTTTTTTCCAAAAAATCAGCCATTATCTGTTTTTCTAAAGCCATATCTGCGCTTATTTCTTCACCTAGGTAATAAGCCGCACAAAGTCCGGGACCAATTGAAACACCCGAAGACATACCCAAAGGTGCGATTATTACCTCTTTAGGACTAAACTCTTCAATAATCATATCACGCAAGAGTTCAGCCGCCGCCTGACGGTTAGATTGAGCGATAAAAATTGTCTGCTCTTGTGGATTAACAATGGTATTTTTCATATAATTTATAATGGCATCAAGTGCAGTTTTTTTACCTTTTACCTTACAAACAACTTCTGACAAGCCCTTTCGGTTAATATCAGCCATTGCGTTTATTCCCATCAAGGTACCAAAAAATGCCTTAAAATTGGTTATACGGCCTGTTTTACATAAGAAAAACAAATCATCCATAGAGCCCATCTGGTGAATACGGTTTTTATTATTTTCAAGATACTGAACGGTTTCTTCCAAAGTGAAACCTTCTGCACGCTTTTTAGCCGCCATAATAACAAGTTGTGTACACGCCAAAGAATAGCGTAAGGAGTCAACACAAATAATCTTACGCTCAGGGTATTTTTGAAGCAATTCATTTTTAGCCATTTCACAACTTTGATAAGTACCTGAAAGCGCAGAAGAAAGTGTTATACAAATAATGTCTTTCCCACTTTTAAGATGTTTTTCAAATGTTGCCAAAATGTCGCCCATAGGCGCATAAGCAGTTTTATAATTGACTTTCTTATCACGCATAGACTCGTAAAATTCAACAGGGTCGTACTTTTCCCAGTCAAAATCTACATATTCACTATGCCCGTCCGGAAAATATATTAAACCCATAAGACAGTCATCAATACTGTATTTTTCACGAAAGTCTTTAGGCATATCGCAAGAACTGTCGGTAATAATAACAAAATTTTCCATCCAAATCCTCCTAGCACAAATCATATTTATAATAACATATTATGCCCTGTTTTTCAACATTTTTTAATTTTTTTCGACAAAAGTAATGAAATAATTTTCAACTTATGTTATAATATGAAAAATCATTACGAATTAGTATATTCTGCTTGGAGGAATTATGGATACTATATACATTATTTTAATAATTTTAGGTGTTTTGACATTAGGCGGTTTTGTGGCTATGTTTATATATACATACCCTATTTCCAAAAGGGTTTATCGCGACCAACTTGTACGCACAAGCCCTCAAAAATGGACAAGAACCTGCTCTTTCCCCGATAATGAAGAACAGGTACAAATGTGGAACGACGGTATTGCTTGGGCAGATAAGCACAGAGATAAAATAACCGATGTAGAGATAGAAAGTGACGGCTTTAAACTTTACGGCGAGTATTTTGATTTTGGTGCAAAACGCTCAATAATTATACTCCCCGGCAGATGTGAAAGCCTTGTTTATTCATATTATTTTGCTCCGCCTTATGAGAAAGCAGGTTTTAACATTTTGGTTATTGATACCAGATGCCACGGCAAAAGTGACGGTATTTACAACACTATTGGTGTTAAAGAGTCACATGATGTAATTGTTTGGTCTAAACTTTTGCACGAGCGTTTTGGCAATGAGGAAATTTATTATCACGGCATTTGCATCGGAACGGCTTCGGGTATATTTGCGCTTAATCATAAAGATTGCCCTTCTTATGTTAAAGGTTTTGTCACCGAAGGTTGCTTTGTTTCATTCCGTGAAACCTTTAAGCGCCATATGATAGCCGACAAACGCCCTCTTTTCCCTGTTTTAGACCTTGTTATGCTTCACATAAACCATAACGCAGGTATAAACGTTTACAAGCAAAAACCTATTACCGAAATAAAAAAATTAAACCCCGATTTGCGTGTTCTTTTCCTTTACGGAAAGCAAGATATTTTTTCTATCCCCGAAAAAACAAAACAGCTTTTTTCGCTTTGCGCCGCAAAGGACAAAAAACTTGTATGGTTTGATAAAGGCAGTCACTCCCACCTTAGAATAAATAATATAGAACAATATGACAACGCTATTATCGATTTTTTTAAGGGATAAAAAAATATGGGTAAGAAAAAATATGCGGTTTTCACAATGGATGTAGAGCGCTTTTCAGACACTGAATGTATAGCCAACTCCAAAACCAAAGTAGATATTGACCTGCTTGACGGCTTGGATGAATATATAGAACTTTTAGATAAATACAACATTAAAAGCACATTATTCACAGTTGGCGATTTAGCAGAGCAGATAAAAGATAAACTTGATGTTTACCTTAACAACGGTCACCAACTTGCACTGCATAATTACAAACACACAGCACCTATGAATTTAAGCTGCGAAGAATTTAAAGAGGGTGTAAAAAATTCTAAAGACCATCTTGAAAAATTATTCGGAAAAGAAATTGTAGGTTTTCGTGCACCGTGTTTCAGTATAGATAACGAGAGAATTGATATACTAAAAGATTTGGGTTTTAAATATGATTCAAGTTATCTGGGTTTTTCAAAAGCAAGACACACCGTAAAGCTTAATTTGAAAAATTACAAAAAGATTTATAAGAATGTTTACAAACAAGAAGACTTTTTTGAGTTTGGCATTTCAAGACAAAAAATCTTTGGTAAGCAATACCCTATTTCGGGCGGCGGTTATGTAAGATTGTTTAATTGGGGTGTTATAAAAGCCATAATTAAACATTATTTACGCCGTAATGATTATTATGTTTTTTATCTGCATCCGTTTGAACTTTCAAAGAAAAAAATACCAGTTTTAAAAGAACTTAAATCTTACGATAAATTTTATCTTAAAAACGGTATGACAGGTTATAAACGCCATATAGAACAACTTATTAAAATACTTAAAAAATTCGATTATACCTTTATTACATTTGAGGAATTAACCGAAAAACTTTCAAAAAAATAAATCAGGAGTCACATTTTGTGACTCCTGATTTTATATATCACTATTAGTCCATAAATGTTACAATTTCCGCCAAATTTTTTCGTTTTTTAGTGCGAAGTAAGTCTTCTTCTTTAGCATAACCCAAAGCTATTACCAAACGAACAGCACCGTCGAGCGAACAAATTTCGCATATTTTATCACTGTTAAGCCAACCCAATATACAGGAAGAAAGACCTTCTTCACAAGCGGCGGCGGTAATATAGGCAGAAAGGATACCGATATCAATAGAACGGTAATCATTTCCCTTAACCTTTGCACCCAAAGCCGCAGTTTTAACATACGGCTTTTCTGAAATCACAATCATAACAGGTGCATCTTTTGTAAATTTATTCATACCCATACTTGTAGTTTCTTTTGCGACTTTCTTTGCCACATCCCCGCTGCAAACTGTAATATGATAGGGTTGACCATTACAAGCGGATGGACTTAAACGAGCTACTTCTAAAATATTATCTATTTTTTCTTTTTCAACACATTTCCCGCTATCAAAATTACGACACGATTGTCTGTTTACTGCTATTTCTTTAAAATTCATAAAGCACCTCTTATCATTTTAACACCCTACTTGTGATTTTAACATGTTTTTGGGTAGAAAATCAATATTAACTTTCAAACAAATATATTTAATATTATAGTTGTTTTATAAGTTGTTTTTATTTTCAATTACATATTTATAAATAAT
>SVPC01000002.1 GCA_015066095.1 Oscillospiraceae bacterium
AGTACCTGCTGTGGAGATATATGATATAGACTCATCTGTAATAGTTGTAGTATCAGGTTTGTTTACAATCAACTGCAATGCGCCACCGATTGTAACAGTGTTGTTGTTTTCTTTGAGTTTACCTAAAGTAACAGTATTAGCATCTTTAACTATAATGTTAAAGTTTGCGTTGTTAATAAGTTTTATCGTACCTTCATAGTCAGCGGTAAAGCCCAACTTCGGAGTCATCGCCGCATTATTCAGTATGAGATTAACATCACCCGAATAGGTAATCGTGGAGTTGTTATTGTTTAAAAGTCTAATGTTCTTATTGATATTTGAATTAATTGTAACAGTTTGACCGGCTGATGAATGATTTGCGTTGAAGATACCAAGTGCAAAAATATTGTTAGTTCCCAATGTACCTTCGCCAAATGTTATATTATTACCACCAAAGCAAAATGTACCATGATTATCTGTGTACGAAACAGTTACATTATTAAAATCAACATCGCCTGCGAGAATTATACTTTTATTATACTTTAAAGTATATTTATTACTGCTATATGAACTTATAACAACTTTAAAAGCGTGAGCTGTAGCTTGGCTTGTAGTTGTATCCGCAAACCAGGTAGCATTGCTAAGTAATACTATGTTTGCAGTATCTACACCAGTAAGCCCATCAGCGTTTGCAGCAATAATAGCTGCATCAACAGATGTGTAAAGGGTAGAACTATCGGGAGTTGCGGTACCTGCTGTACCTACATAATAGGTTTTAGTTACTTTATTCCTTTCAGCAGTAAAGGTATATGTACCTGCATCGGGAATTGATACATAGTAGCCTTTACCCTGTTTTGTTACAACATTAGCGGTTACATCGTTACCACTGGCATCAGTAACCTTTAATGAATAAAATACATTATTAACATCAACTACATATTTACCTGCATCTGCAGCAACAGGCGAAATGACATCGTCAAATTCTGTACCGTTTTTGATGTAGTAGAAACCTTTACCATAAGTACCTGCTGTGGAGATATATGATATAGACTCATCTGTAATAGTTGTAGTATCAGGTTTGTTTACAATCAACTGCAATGCGCCACCGATTGTAGTGGTAACTGCATTATTCGTGTTAGATAAAGTAACAGTTTTAGCATCTTTAACTATAATATTGTAGTTAAAGTTATCATTAACAATTACAGAACTACCTGTACCACTCGCGGTAAAGCCCAATGTCGGAGTCATAGCTGCATTATTCAGTATGAGATTAACATCACCCGAATATGTAATTTTACCGCTACTATAGTTACCTAGTCTTATTTGTTTACTGGTAGATGCATTAATTAAAACAGTTTGACCGTCTGATGTACGGGATGAACCATCAAAATATCCCATTGCAAATCCATTGTTAGAACCTAATGTACCTTCTCCAAAGGTTACATTATTACCACCGAAGTCAAACTCACCCCAGTTTTCTCCATACAAAACAGTTACATTTTCAAAATCAACATCGCCCGATAGATGAAAATATTTATTATACTTTAAAGTATATTTATTGCTGCTATAAGAACTTATAACAACTTTAAAAGCGTGAGTTGTAGACTGGCTTGTAGTTGTATCCGCAAACCAGGTAGCATTGCTAAGTAATACTATGTTTGCAGTATCACCTGCTTGGAGTTCATCAGCATTTGCAGCGATAATAGCCTCATCAACAGATGTGTAAAGGGTAGAACCGTCGGGAGTCTCGGTTCCTGCTGTACCTACATAATAGGTTAAATTAATGCCGGATTTCTTTTCGGCAATAATTGTATAAGCACCTGCTTCAAGGCTTGAAAGGTCAATATAACCATCTCGTTCGGTAGCAACAACTGCATCATTAGCATCAGTTGCCTTAACAGTCCAAACATTAGAGTTTAAATTAACCTTATAACGACCTACAGTAGATGTAAAGTCAATAGCATCCTTTTTACCTGTAGCGTTGGTAATAAACCATTTTGTATTAGCAGTAACTTTTGTAAGGCTACTTGTACTATCAGAACTTAAACCTAAACCTGCAGAATCAATTACCTGCAAAGCACCGTTGATAGTAGCACCTTCTCCAGTATTATTTTGTGCAAAAGCAAAAGATTTGTGAGCATTTTTTAAATGAATATTTACATCAGTATAAGTAGCAGAACCCCATTCATTTGTAAACTGAACATATCTCACATTTGTGCTGTTAACAACCAAATTGATAGGTTCAACAAAAGTATGACGTCCATGGTTTATGCTGTTTAAATAAACTCTCTGATCTGCCGAAAAAGAAGAGTTAATCTCAACAGTCTGACCATTATATTCAGTATTAGTAGTAGATGCATAGTAAAGTTTATATGCGATACCAGAGCAGTTGGTAATATTAACATCAGAATCAAATATAGCGCTTGTACCATTAAGAGAAAGACGATTAGAAGAAGGTAAAGTAATATTAACATTAGAATATCTTGCAGTAGTACCTGCGCCGCTGTTAGCAATCATATAAGAATCTTTATTATTATATGATACCGGTTTATCAACAGTTATTGTGGTTTTGGTGTTACTATCTGCAGATTCAACATGCAAATTGAACTTATATTCTGAAATAGCGCCCGTATTAACAGCGGTACCCATTGTTTTTACATTAAGGGTATCAATATCAGTAAGGCCTGCATCTTTACCAAGCCCAATTGCCTCCATAATGGTGGTAACAGGACTGGTTTCACTGCCGTCACCAAAAGAGTTGCCGTCGGTAGCGCTAACATATACAACTTTGGTTTCGGGAGCTGTTTTTGTAACAGTAAAGTTATATGTACCTACACCATATTGAGTAAGATTAAGTAAAGCAGCTTCAGTAGTAGCATCAGCAGTAGCTACAACAACAGTGGGAGCATCTGCCTTGGCAACGCTAACGCTATAACCTGCTTTTACTGCATATACACCAACAGTTTCGGTAAAGTCAAGCGCATTCTTAAATTCGGGTGTGGTATTGTTAAGAATCCACTTTGTAAAAGGTTGTGTTGTGGTTTCTCCATCAACAGTAACAGTGTTAACAATATTTTCAAGACCGCTTAAAGTAGCACCTGCGGAGTTGATAATCTGAATCTGTCCGTTTTCGATAAACTGTAAAAGATTTGCTGACTTAGCAAAAGTGATTGTATCGCCATTTTTAATATTGAAGTTTATCGCATTCTTAAAGGTTGTTGTATGGGTAGCGTTACCAGAACGGCCACCAAAGGTAATGGTTTGTGTGCCGCCTGCAACATCGTAAACCAAATCAAAACGGTTAGCAAATGTGGCACTATAAGCTTCCGCACCAAGATATAAATGAGTTACACTACTTTTTAGCACAATGTTTTGTATATCGGTTGCGGTAGTATTACCGGCCGCATTTTTACCTGCAATATATCTAAATTGACTATATGTATCGGTATAACCTTCATCAATATAAAGGTCCTTATTACTTAAAATTAAAGGCTTGCTCGCATCACTAGAAGACATTTTAACATCCTTAAAGGTTAAAGAACCTTTGCCATCAAAAGTCAAAGCACCTTTACTTTTAAGTACTGTGTTAGCAGCTTGACCAATCACCTTAACATCGCAATCAAAGGAGAAAGTATTGGATGAAGCATACCACATGTTTGTAGTTGCACCGTTGGGGTTAGAAGCATAGATTACAATAGTGTGACCGCTGATATTAAAGCCATCTAACTTAGCCTGTGATATTACCTTTTCCACGGTCAAGAATGGGTAATCGACCGAGCCGTCACCCTCTGTGTCAGAACCTGTTGCACTTATATAGTATTCATGCATGGTTGTTTCTTCTGCATATGCTGTGATTGCTACTGAACAGCATGAAAAAACAATCATAACTGAAAGTACTATACTAAGCAGTTTGTAAATTTTGTTTTTCATAAAATCTCCCTTTCCAAAACAAAATATTATAGATTTTTCACTCATCAAATCATAAAAGTATACAAAATGAGCGATTTTAATACATAATAAATTATAAGGCATTTCGTACAAATTGTCAATTGATTTTAATATCATTTATCATTTTTGTGCCTTTTGTCAAAAAACAATAGTTTTAATTAGGCATTTTGATAATTTGATACATTTCGAGTGTTAAAATTTGTAAAATTGCACACAAAAAAGAACGACCTATGCGGTCGTTCAACACATCATTCACCGTTAGGCGTTATTCCCAACTTTTGCGGGTTGTTTTCGATATATTCCCACGTTTCGTTGTAATCTAGCTCATTACGAATTATATGGTCGTAATAAGATTTTTGCCATAACTTTTTATCAAAACTTTGTAGACCCGATTTTTTTACACCCTTGATGTAATCATTGGTTGTCATTGTTTTAAAAAATCGCATTACATCGTGTAGGGAACGACCTGCGTGTCGTTCCGTTATATTTACGATAAAATGTAAATGGTCAGGCATTATTACGTATTTATCAAACTTGATATTTGAAAATTTGTTTTCGGTTTCTTTTATCCAATTATGAATGATTTGATTTTGAAGACACGGAACAACACACAGGTCGTTCCCTACATTTTCAATTCGGAATAAAGGTTTTCTATTTTGTGTACACAATGTCACAAAATAACAACCTATTTCACCATAATCATAATTTTCTAATCGGTTTTGTTTTCTTTTCATCAATTCCATAACATCACCAAAACAATAGATTTTTGCGTGGGTGTACTTAAATTACACACAAGGGGAACCTTTCGGTTCCCCTTGCTGTAAATAATATTTAGTTTAAGGTTTATTCAGCCTTCTTCTTACGAAGAACGAGAAATACTACCAATCCACCAACTGCAAGTAATGCAACAATGGCTGCAATAATTATATAAATAACCCAACCAGTATTAACATTACCTGAATTAACAGGAGCATCATACTTTAACTTAACGCTTCTGGTAACGCCTTCTTCAATTTCAATTTCACGGAAGAAATATTCAGAACCATCTTCGTTAATTGCATAAAGTTCGTAAGTACCAATAGGGACATTAGCAAAACCAAATGCACCCTTTTCATCGGTTACAACTTCGCCTACTCCCTTAAGAACAATCTTAAGTCCTTCAATAGTATCAAGTTGAGGTGTGTAAACAGTACCTGTAAAGCTACTGGTTGCACCTTCTGATATGTCGGTTTCAGTACTGTCGCCTGATAATTCGCCACCGAGAGCAGATGTATCGGTTACAACATTAAATGTAACAACATCATCCTGTGCGATATAGCCCGAGAAACCGGTAGGAATCTTGGTAGTACCGTTTACAACATAAAGGTCGTAATAACCGGTCATAATTTTACCAAAGTTGAAATTACCACTTGCATTGGTTCTTGCTGTGTAAGATTTAGCATCAGATACCAACAACATCTTTGCACCAACTACGGGTTTACCGTTTTGGTCCTTAAATGTACCCTTAGCCTTAGCAAAGGTGGCAAACTTATCTTCTTCAAGTATGTCGTCCTTTTCCCACCATTCGCCATCATTGGGGTTTTGAAGTTTTATAAGATGCTTAATGAACTCAGCGTCGTAGTTCATTATTTCTAATATTAAGGAACCGTTAGTCCAATAGGTTAAACCTTTGCCGCCCCTATCATCAGTGAAAACTCCACCCCAAAACTCGAAGTTTGCGGTTACACGATCAAGACCGTCGTAGAATTTCTGGTTGCCCTCAAACAAGTCAGTCTTAGTCTCGTCACCTTTCTTGTAAACTGTACGGTCGAACATTACACCTTCAGAATATGGAGCTAAATTCACAACAAAGAAAGCTACTTCGGTTCCATCTATAGATTCATTTTTAGTGTCGGGGTCATAATTTTCAGGAACTGTAACCTCGGCAACTATTTCGTAATAGTCACCGACCTTCTTTTCGGAGATTATTACAGTATCTCCCATTTCTTCACGGCCACCATCTTTACGAAGTGTAGGTCTGCTATCTGAATAAAGTGAGGTATAAATGCTATATTCAAAGATGTAAGTTTCACCAGGTACTACTCTAGCGCGGGTACCAATATGCTGACCATTACCGGATAAAGAGAAATAAAGCATTTTGTGAGAATCATCGGTAAGAGGTGCAATTTCCTTATCAGAAATAGTATAAGCACCTGGAGCCGAAGAAAAATCTACCACGCCACCTGTGTGTTCAACATTGTCTGCATTGAGTTGACGGCTATAAGCCTTAGCGCCGCCCTTAATGTCGAAGACACCCTTATTAGCGCTGAAAGATATAAAATCATCGTCAGAAGCTGCATTAGTAATATACCATTTACCACCTGCAACCTCAAGGTCGCTGAAGTTTTTGTAAACACCATATGGTAAAGTAACATTGCCGTCAACTATCATCTGAAGTGCACCGTTAAATGTAGCGCCCATTTGAGAAATATCGAAGCTGATAGTTTTAGCATTTTTAACAATAATATTGATGTTACCGTTATAAATATTGGGTCCGGTGGCCTGGTCATTACCACCAAACTTTAACGGAAGTGTTGATTCGGCGTTATCCAGATAGATATTGTAGTTGCCGGTTGATGTGTGATTGTGATAATGGGCATTAAAACCAAGTGAATTAGACTTAAAGTAACCCTCAATACGAATATCGACATCCTTAGTGTGCACAACACCGTGACCTGTTTTCCACAAATGAACTCTTGGAGCAACAAACTCAGCATCTTTTTCAATAGTCAAATTATAATCGCAGATGATAAATGCATCGTACTGATGAGCTACAGTAAACTTAACATTGCGGAAAATGGCGTTTCCTGTAAGCTCTGCATTGTTACTGCCTTTATCAGAGGTTTGGAGGGTGCCGGGGTTACCATCTATTGTAGAAGTGATTATAGCCTGACAAGCAAAATTTGCAGGTTCGGTACCCCAATAAACAGTATTGCCACTGGGGATGTAAATGGTAGCAACGTCGATTGGAGTCAATCCATCCTGTGCAATAAGACGTGTTGCGTCAGCGTATGTTTTAACAGGGTTCTCCTTTGTACCTGCAGTTGCAGGACGTTCGCCTGATGCGATTGTGATACCATCGTTAGATACATAGTAATCCATGTAGATGGGGTCGCGTTCAATACGAACTTCATAGAAACCTGCAGGAAGAGTAATTGTAGTACCTGTTTTATCAAAGGTGTACTCTTGCTGTGTATCCACATTCTTAGCAACAACATCGTGTTCTGGGTTGTCAAGATTTACTTTATAAGTACCAATAGTATCAGTAAATTCAAGCAAATTGCCGTTACCCGAAACGTTATTTATAAAATATAACTTATCAGCTGGAACATTTGTTAATTCACCTGTTTTTTCAGTAGGCAAAGCAGATGAATTAATAACCTGTAAACCTTTTTCAAAAGTAGCGCCGCCTATATTTATAAACTCGGCATTATTAGCAGATTTAATATTAACATTAACTGCCTCTTTGAAAACTGTTTTGCCACTAGGTGCACTATTATAGTATGCATTAAAGCCTATTCTAGCGGTTGTAGCGGGAACATTACATTCTAAATCAACTACACCAGAATAGGTTAAATTTGCATAACTCCAGTTGGAAAGTCTGATAGAAGTTATAGTAGTTGGTTCAGTTGTGGCATTATAAATTAGCTTTTGACCGGGAACAGTCTTACCGGTTCTAGTATCACCAAAAACTAATGCACACTTTGTATGAGTATATTTAACAGTCGAACTAATATTTACATTACCGTTTTGTAAATACAAAGCCTGATTCTCACTTGCCTTGTAAAGTTCTACATTGTCGTAGTTGGTCCAAGCGGTAGTGTTATTAGCAATAGCATATTCTGCAGGGATACGGGTTTGAACTGCTGGGTCGTTGCCAGCAATATTCAAAGTGAACGCATAGTTAGGATATTCACCCTGAGGAACCTCATCACCTATTAACTTAATGTTAACTATATCTCCTACAATTAAACCATCAGACAAAGCCTTGGTAATCGCAGCAGCAATTGAACCAATAGGGGTATCTTCAGATGTACCATCACCTGTTCCATCCTCTTCAACATAATATGTTTTTTCAACAGGAATCTTAGAAGCAGTAATGTTATATACACCTGCGGGAAGTGTAAGATAACCATTTTCAGCATTGATTACAACACTAGAATCAGTAACAGATGTGGCCTTAACATTTTCAAAATCAGCGCTAACCTTAAATTTACCCTTTGTATCTGTTAATTCAAAAAGGCTGTTAGCCTGAAGTTTGTTGTTAAGAACCCAAAGCTTACCAGAAGGAACCCTTGCAAGGTCGGTACCCTCAGCAGCAGTTACCTCGGTTGCAGTATGGTTGATAATCTGCATATAACCATCTTGACCAAAAACAGCATTATTTTTGTTATCAGAGAAAGTTACAGAAGCAGCAGCCTTAACAACTATGTTAAGCGCAGCATTATAGGTAACTGAACCATTATTATCACCATTACCATAAGCAAATACTGGTGTACCTGTACCTGCATTATAAACAATGTTAATATCTGCATTATGAGTAATACTTGAAAAATGGTTTGAAATATTGAATGCATTAATAGGCATTTCAGATATAATTGTATATGGTGTATTAGTAACTTTTAGGACGCCACTATCGTTACCACCGCCGTAGAAACCGGACTGTGAAGTATTACCAAGATAGCGAGTACCTTGCCCAAATGTCACATTGTGTCCGTTGGCGAAAATATATTTCCAACTCGAGCCGAAGTTAATACCTATATTCTTAAAATCGGTATCACCGCCCATATGGATTTGTTTGCCGGCACCAATGATAGCAGAACCATCTTTATTTTCTGACTGAACAATCAACTTGAAGTCGTGGGCAGTTAATTTATCTGAAGTATCAGCGCGCCAAGAAACATCGGTAGTTCCCAAAACCAGAGCGGTTACGATATCACCTTCACCAAGGCCTTCAGCATTAGCAAGTTCAATAATCCTGTTAAGTGTTTTTACAGCCCTGAGTTTTTTGCTACCATCTCTGGAGTCGTTACCACTCGATGCTACATAATAGGTCTTTTCTTCAGTTGCAGCAGAAACTGTATTAAAAACACAAAGACATGCCGAAAAGACAATTACGAGTGTAAGCAAAATGCTTAGCGCTTTGTAGATTTTCTTTTTCATAAAAATCCCCTTTTCTAAAAATTGAATCATTATATATTGGAAATATCGCTAGATATTTATTCCCACTTTTTAACGCAGTAGCGTTGATATAGGATATAAACTGTTCCAATTAATGCCAGTACTATAACAAAATAAATCCAAAGCATTGCTGAACTTAAACCATATTTCTGTTCAACCATATTTTCATATGCCACCGAAACAAGTTTATTATCCAAGCTTACAAATAATTCAATCATTGTGTAAATGATAACAAGTGAAATGATGTGACGAAGACTGGGTACTGTAATGAGCCAGAATTCTTCCCATTTGTTTGCACCCTCAATTTTAGATACCTCGTACATTGAAGAAGATATACTCTGCAAACCTGCAAGGAAGAGGATGGTTTGTACACCGCACTTCCAAATAAGGTTGATTGTATTTGAAAGCAAGAATGTAAGAATGGGAGAGATTTCACTAGGAATACCTAGTCCACTAATAATCTCTGCATAGTTTATCAAACTTTCACTTCCCTCACCGGAGGAGAACAAAGGCATCGTAACTACATCGCTATTGAGCTGATCCATAACTACCGAGTTAGCTATAATAATCGGTAAGAAGAATATAGCTCTGAAAATTGTTCTACCCTTAAACTTTTGATTGAGTAAAACAGCCAAAATAAGACTTAATGCGATGATAATAGGAAGTGAATAAAACATCATACCTATTGATTCACCAAGGTTATCTACATAATCTGGGTCAACTGTAAATAAATCTTTAAAATATGAAAAACCGACATAATCTGTTTTAACTTCGCCAGCGTTAATTGATACATCGTTAACCGAATACCAAATAGAACTTACGAGTGGGACAATAAAGAACATAAGCAAACCTATTGCCCAGTGTGCTACGAATGTATAACCAGCACGGTTACGCACACTTTCCAAGCTTCTAACGCGTTTCTTAGCCATATTGTCCCTCCTATCCTATTTTAAATTCGTATGGTTGCAAGTTGCCAACAGAACTGTTTGCAACCTCATTTAAAAGGTTTGTATAAATGACAACACCGTTACTGAAAACCGACCTGGCTACACCATTAATAATGGTATAGTTATCGAGTGTTGCATCCTTTACGGAATTATAAATATTAATGAATCCCTTGTCAACCATAGTAGTTTTTATCTTCTGTTGGTTGTCTTCAAATACAGTAGCATAAAGCTTGTATTCTTCTAAATCGTCAGATTTTCCTTCATAACCATCGGTAATATAGTAGGAAAGACCCATGCCATAAGCCACAGCCTTTGCTATCTCTTTATCAGGATTTTGAGCGATATTTACGCTTTCTGTATAAAGTGATTTATAAGAATGGAAAACCATTTGATAGAAAGGCACATCATAAGTGAACACATCATAATCTCCTGAGGTAGACGGAGCATCAAAGACAACATCTGCAGCACAAGCAGCGTAAGAGTTTGCTTCAGCCACAGCGGTTAAGTAACCGTTTTTCTTTGCTTTTTCGATGATTTTCTTAGCATCAGCTTCTATGCTATTACGGTTGATGTATTTATTATCATTATAATCAGAGTAAGCCGTAGAGCCAAGGGTTGAAAAGCTTATAGCCTTTGCATCATAATCCTCTGCTTTTTCGATAGCAGCATCCCCTGCTTCGATTAAATAGTCTCTGCCTAGCGCGTAGTACTTATTAGCATCATCTTTTACACGTGTCGGTGAAGTAGGATAAACTTCAGCATCGTACAAAATAGCAGTCTTAGCCATATCACCGCTAACTGAAAAACCGTTCCCTGATTTGCTATAGAAAACTATATCATTATCAAGGAAAAGATTTGTAGATTTACAGAAAGACATTAAATCTTCCAAATCACTTGTACTACCATAAACCGACGGATAACTGCTGCCACCTGCAATAGAACCAGCACGCAAACCATTATCACCGTATCCCATAAGTCTTACTTCAGGCAATATACCATTATCTTTCTTTAAAGTTTTAAGAATTTCTTGAGCCTGCGAGAAAGTGGTTAAAGGAGATATTTCCTTATAAGGGATACCAAAGAATGACTGTGTTGTATTGGTACCTCCCAAGAAAGTTACACTATAAGGTGATGTTTCGGTCTCAATCTTTTTAAGTTCACCCTTTTCTTCAAGATATGAACGATATTTCTTAGCCATACCATTATAATCGGCATCTGCACCATATAACGGATAATAAGCAACAGAGAATACTTGGCCCGAAATATCATCATTTACACGCTTGGTGGTCCTGAAAATATTTTGTCCGTAATATTCATACATAAATTCGTCGTAACCGCGAACAAGGAAAACTGGACTAACAGTAGAATAGCCTGTTCTGCTATTTGCAGCTTCTACATTAATTTCAGTAGAACCAACAGCACCTTCAACTATACCAAGCAACCCTTGTTTTGAGTTATAAGCACCAAATACAGGTAGACGAATAGCTTCGTCATCTTGCCTTGATATAGGGTTACGAATTGTAGCATCACGACCGTAAATCGGAGCCTGATAACTAAGTGTTCCTTCTGTGGTCTCACTACAATTGATTATTGCACCGTTACCGGCAGGAACAAAAATATTAGCATCTGCCGAGTTTTTAACACTACAAAAATTAGGTGCAACACCAACAGAAGACAAAACATATTCCTCGCCGTCTTCCATAATAAGAGAAGAGTCGATTTGAATCTTTATGTGGTTTTCTTCCAAGATATAGTCGATAGGTACTGCTATTTTATACTGTTCAAAGAAATAGTAAACACGCAGACCGTTTTCTATTTCACCACAATAAATGTTACCTGCGTCTACCATTTCGCCGGCTTCATTTGTATAAATTGCGCCATCTTCAGTAACGCTGGCACTGGTTACAGTATCCCACTCGAGAGTTTTTGTATTAACAACAGTAATATTTAACGCACTACTACCGTTATCACCGATAGAACCGTCTTTAAATGCTTCATAGAAAATATCAGACCAATAAGAGCCACTTTTATGTTCATATATAACGGCTCTTGCCTCGGCATCCCATTTTAGACGATATTCTGAATTAGAAGCAATCAATTCTTTATTATAAACTTTTTCGTTCATACCGCTTTTGTAAGCGTTAGTAATGGTTTCTTCACCGCAACCGGCAAAACATATAACCATCAAGCAGAGTGCCATTACAAAAGCTAATATGCGTAGCATTTGTTTTTTGACAATCTTCATTTGCATCACCAATCCTTCAAAATTAAGAGTTCAAATACCATTACCTATGAACGGCTTCTTCGTAAATCTCAGCTATGAATGAGATGAACTGTTCCGCAAGTATACCGCACATAAGAATAACGAATACTACCAAAATCATAAAGAAAATAATTACAATCGCGGTCAAGAGGAACTTGAAGAAATCATAATCATGAATCTTAATCATAGCAATAGCCAACATGAAGAAAGTATACAACAAAACTACCGTTTCAATGCCGCCGATAAGACCTGCGGTTGATAAAGGTAAGAAATTGGTAAGTATAACCTTCAAGAACAAGAATACAACCCAAGGCATCACGCAATAGCTTGTAGAAATGTATACATCTTTAAATGTACCTTTGCCCTCAAACATTGTACATACGAGCCAGTTACATACTGACCATAAAATCAACAAACCGATTGTAGAGAAAACAGTATACAATGAGTTGTAATTTCTTAACAATGTGTTTGTAAACAGGAAGCCTGTTGAAGTTACATTGAGCACCGAAGCTATGTAGAAAAGAAGTGTGAGTATAATAGAAATAGGCCATGAACCCATATTCTTAAACTTCAAATCATCAAATGCCGTGAACGGATGTAATACAGCATTAAACAAAAGCTTCACTTTAGCATTATTTATTAACTTTTTGTTGTTTTTACGCAAATAACGTATAAACAAGCAAACCGCAATAATAATAACAACGAGAATTAGAACTAATATAGCAAAATAATCTGCAACAAACTGTGCAACTATTTTATTCCAAGCTAAATCGTAAACTGCGTAGTCACAAGCTTCTTCAGCATACTCAAGAGCTTTATCTAAATCACCCTTGTTGTAACTAACCATTGCAAGACCACGGTAAGCAAGCTGGCAGTTTCTGTTCTCAGAGAGTACTTTTTGCCACATTTCACCCGCATCATCATAGTCACCCTTTAAATAAAGGCTTTGTGCCTGACGAATAAGTTTACCATATTCGGTGGGTTGGAAAACTGTGAATGAAAAACTTTGAAGGTCGGCAACAATAACGTCGTCACCATTAAGTGTAATTGCACAAGGTTTCTTAAATAAGCCTAACTGGTCACCACTACCGATACCGCCACCGAAAGCAGACATAAGGTTACATTCAGAGTCATAAACATAAATCTTTCCATGACCTGTTTCAAGCGCAAAGATATATTCGTCGTGGCTGGTTGCAATAGCATCTATAGACTGACCTGCCGCACCGTAAACCAAGTCGGTTTCAACGAAGTTTACATCCCCCGAAGAACTGATTTCACCGGTAAGACTTCTCTTAAAGAGAATGTTTGCACCATTATGGCTGATTTTCTTAATTTGTCCTGTATCAGAGTTTGCACCAAACTTACTGCTTGTTATAGCAGAAGTACAGGTTACCATAAAGCCTTGTGTATCAAAAGAAAAGTCAGTAAACGAATAAGGTAAAGTTTTAACCGAATAGTTTTGCTTTTCTTCCGAATCTGTTAACTTATCCCATAAGAATGCAAGAGTATCCAAAGCAGAACTTTCAACAGTGTTAGGGCCATAGAAACCCATAAATTCATACTCTGGAGTAAACATCATAGCACCATAGTAACAACCTAAAGACAAGATATAGGTGTAACCATGTGTATCTTTTGCAATCGATGTAGGTTTAAAAAAGAAATCATCAGGCAATAAAGCTGAATCAGGTGCTTCAATAGTTTCAATTAAAACACCATCTTTATCTAAAATCAGTACTCTTGCATTTGCTGTATCTGAAATGTACATATTGCCATATACGTCGGCATAAATACCTTCTGCACCATCAAAATCAATAGGCTGACCTTTTTTGTCAACAACATTGATTTCAGCCGCAGCGGTGTATGTTTTATTTATTCTAACCAAACGAGATTCATCGCCACACAAGAGCAAAAGACCGCTATTTTCGGTATAGAAAATATCAGTAATACCATCGAATCTTTCCTTCAAACCAAAGGAAGCGGCATTAAACTCATCAAGTGGGAGATACATCTCTTTAGAAAGACGTTGTTCCTGTGAACCGCCGGGTACGTCAACCTTAATGTAGTTTTCGGTATCGGCAAAAGTGGTAAAGGTTGTTCCAAATATAACTAATACAAGAACAATACTTGCTATGATTTTCTTTAACAATCTGTTTTACCTTCCTCTCATAGTCAGATTATTCCTTAATACCGGAACTACCCATAGTTTCTAATACGTTACTTTGTGTAACAACAAATACCAAAATCGGCGGTAGCATCAAAATTACAGTAATCGCCATCGAGCTACCAGAACGCGCGATACCGCCTGCCGCAACCGAACTCATAACATAAGGCAAGGTTTTGAGTTCTTCACTGAAGATTGTACCGCCCGGAACTACCGACCACATCGCCTGGAACGAGAACAGTAACACTGTCATAATAGCAGGTTTCATAATCGGCATAACTATTTTCCAATACATTCCGCCAACACCGGCGCCGTCTATTCGTGCGGCTTCAAGAAGTGAATCGTTAACACTCGCATCCATAAACTGTTTCATAAGGAAGCAGTTAACTGTTGACGGTATTGCAGGTAATATGTAAACCCAATATGTATCGATAATGCCCATTGTTGAGAAAATCAAATACTGCGGAACACCAAGTGTGGCGTGGTTGTAAAGCATCATCGTGGTAATGAGTGTAAAGCTGAATTTTGCACCTTTAATCTTAGATTTAGAGAAGGTGAAAGCAGCCATAGAACCGGCAATAATTGAAACAATAGTAGTAGCAATTGCAATAAACAAACTATTGAATACATATCTTGAAAGCGGAATTTCCAAGTTACTAAGCAAAGCCGGTAATACTTTATAGTTATCAAATGTGGGACGTGCTACCCAAAATCTTGGGGGGAATATAAGCAATTCGTCCAAAGGTTTTAATGATGTAATAATACAATAGAAAAGTGGGAACACGGTAAACAAACCAAATAATATAAGTATTGTAAAATATCCGATATTACCAGCTGTAGTACGTGTAAACTTTCTATACTGAGAGCCCTTAGCCAAAATTTACAACTCCTAACTTTTAATCTAGCAAATTATCTTTATGTTAGCGGTCACTCTTACCGATAAGATTGAGCAATCCACCTATCAAATAACGGAAGATAATAATTATTGCAAATAAGAATACTGATAATGCTGCGGCGTAACCCATTTCATAACGTGTTGTACCAATATCACCTATGTACTGTACCAATGTATCAAGTGAGTTGTTAACACTGGGGTAACCTGCAAGTGTAGTTTGGAGAGCACCCATTGAGAACGCAGTCTGAATTTGCATAACTGCACTAAACAAAAGAATTGTCTTCATTGAAGGCATTGTGATATACCACAATTCGTGCCATCTGGTTCTAATACCATCAATTGCACCGGCTTCGTAAAGTTCGGTATTAACGTTTTGAAGACCTGCGATATTAGCAAGGAACGATACACCCATACTTGACCAAAGTTGGATTGCAACGATAAGCACAAAGTTGTATTCAGGATTTTGGAACCATTGAATCGGCTCGGTAATAAAGCCAAAGCTTATTAGTAAGTTATTTATGTAAGCGTAGCTGTCACCCGAGAACATAATTTGGAAGATATATAATGCGTTACCAACAAGAGAGGGTACGTAGAATATAAATGTCAAAAATACGCGTATTACACGGGGGAATTCGTTAATCATCCACGCTAATAAGAATGCCAACAAGTAACCACCCGGACCTACTAAAATACCGAATGAAAGAGAGTTCGCAAGAACTGTAAAGAACAGGTCATCAGCGGTGAACATTCTTATATAATTTTCAAAACCTACGAAAATAGGAGTTGAAACCATATCGTAATCAAAGAAACTGAGTACCATAGACGAAACTATGGGAATAACAGTAAATAAGAAAAACGCGAGCATAAAAGGAGCCATAAACAAATAAAATGATATGTCATCCTTCACCAGTCTCTTTTTTGTTAAGCTTGGGCTTTTTTTCAAAGTTTTCGCCTCATTCCAAAATAATTAGTTTAATTTCCTCTGTTAGTGTATTGTTTCCACTTTCTTGCAATTTCATTGTTAGCTTCGGTACCAAATTTCATCATCATATCTTTGGTGTTCTTACCGTTACTTACAACGTTCCAATAAGCTTGATAAATAGCACGCTGAACATAGTAACTACCGGGATATTCAGGGATTTCAGTAACTTCTGCACGGGCTGCAACCAATGCTTCAAGCGCACCATCATCCCAAGAAAGACTTTCCAAAGCTTCCTTATTAGAAACAGCCACACGACCTGCGGGTCCTAAGATTGTTTCTACATCGTTTGAGTAAGAAAGTTGAGTATCAGCGCTGGTCCACCATTTAAGGAATTCCCATGCTTCTTTTTCTCTATTATTGTCAGCAGCCATTTTAAGAATTGAACAAGCAGTACCTGTTCCGGCTGTGATGTGATTATCAGCCTTGCCGTCGCCATCCTTATCGGGACCGGGGATTGATGTAAAGCCCCATAAACCTTCAATTTCGGGGGCAGCAACTTTAAGTGTTGTATAAAGTGTATAAGCCGAAACACCCAAAGGTGTGGTACCTGTACGGAAACGGTTGTAGAAATCCATCGTCATTGGAACTTTAAGTTTTGTGTAATAGTTAGTCCACTCTTCAAAAATCTCGGCCGATTCAGATGTCAACATATTAGTTGACTTACCATCGGGAGAATAGAGTTCCAAACCATTTTGCATAAGCAATGACGGGAATAAACTATCAATTGAAGTACTTGCAGGTAAGCAAACATTCATATTGTTACGTGTGAGTAACTTGGTAGCAAGTTTGAAGTCATCCCAAGTTTTGGGAATCTCAAGCTCGTACTCTGCAAGGATATCTTTACGATAGAAAAGTACGGGGAAAGACTGAGTATCGGGAAGACCATATAAACCGCCTTTATACCAGTACGGATTTGCTGCATTATCAGCAAATCGTGTTAAAACTTGCTTATAATCGTCGAAATTTGTAAGGTCATACAAAACGCCACGCATTGCAAGGTTTACAGGCTCAGTACGGGTGTGTTGCAAAACAAGGTCAGGACCTTTACCCGAAAGTACAGCCTGAATAATAGTAGCGTTAACAAGTTTCATATTAACCTTAATGCCTGTTTGAGGAGTAAACTTTCTATCAATCAAAGCATTAAGTACTTGAGCCTGGTCACGGCCCCAGTTAACCCAAACGGTAAGGGTTTTATCGTCGACATTTTCCTCTTCTACATAATCATCCATAAATGAGTAGATGAAACGCTCTGTAGAGAAACCAAGTTCTTGGAAGAAACCGGGTTCTTCGAAAGCCTGTGCATTAGGAGCAGAAAGTGCCAAACGGTCAATCTGCAAAGGCATGGAACGTAAATCGGATAAAACAGAAGAAACTGAACAATAGTTTGTATAATATGTACTCTTATAACGGTGAGAATCATACTTGTTATCAAGCATTTGATTCACTGTTTGAAGCATATTCATAATAACTGAATAGTTAGAACCGCTATCTTCACCAGTGATTTCAAGCAAGGTATTAGCCGCTTCTTCTAACAGCGCTTTTATTTTGAGCATACGCTCTTCCATATCGGAGATTTGCTTAAATAACTCGTAGTCGCGGTAAATATCAACAGTTTCACCTGTGATTTTTGTCATATCAACGTAGAGGTCACCCATTTCGGCAACTGCTTCATTAAGCTTTGTACGTACAATAGACATATCAGAAGCGGTAACTGTCATAGCAATTTGATGTTTACCTGCTTCTAAATAGAATAAATAGGGGTTGTTTTCTTTTTCTTGGAAGGTGCTTTTTTGCCAACTTTCATCATAGTTGAAACCTGCATTTTCTGCTTCTAAGAAAGGAACTTCACCATCGATTTTAATAGTACGATAACTTTTCGCACCGATAACTCCACTCTGACGGAAAGAGTAAGAAAGCTGATAATAACCGCTCTTCTTAACCTCTACATTCCAAACAAGTGTATCACCAACGGTTGACCAGTTATTACCTATAAAGTTAATTAAACGTTTTTCAACTTCAGAAGGAGTGATATCTAAAGAGCCCTGTTCAGCGCCGCCAACAAGGAAATAACCGCTCTTTAATGCAGCGTCTTCACCTTCAATAATAATGGGGTCACCATTATAATATTGTGACTTATCAGCTGAAGCGATATAATCTTTATAAGGCTTTGCTTGTGAGGTTTTTGCAAATTTAAAATAATCAAGTTCTATAGAGCCTTTAACAGGAACGATTTCAACAATGTGCTCACCCTTTGTGAGATTTACCATAAATCTTTCGGTTTTTTCTAAGGCATCATCATATGCTTCATTATAATAATATACATCGGCAATAACCTGCTCGGGTACATATTCATTACCCAAAGCGTCGGCACTGATACCGCCTTCTTTATCCTTCCACATACGGGGGAATTTTAATTTTTCCATATTGGAATAGAGATATTTGCCGTCTATTTTAAGGCCTACAGTTACATCGTCTTTCATGTCATCCAAAGCCTTGTATGACATACCGATGTAATATAAGCCGTCTTTTTCAATATTAACAATAAATTCAATAGGTTTTTTGTTTAAAACCTTACCTTTTAAGTCTTCTTTTGAAAATGCGTCAACAGAAGAATATTCAGATTTTGAATATTTTGACAAATAGGTCGTATATGAATTTTTATCCTTTGAAGATTTTATAGCAAGTTCAGTAATGCCCTGCTCCGCTTTAGGTGCTGTTTCGGTATTTGCCTTTTGAGCACTTGACAAAACAAGACTTGAAGTAATACAACTTATTATTACTAAAATTGCTAATAAACTACGAAATGCTTTTATTTTCAAAATCATCATATCCTCGTTCAAATAAAGTCGAAATAAAATTGAAATTAATTCCAAAAGTCCCGAAACGGAACAAACACAAAAGTAAAAAAATTAAGTAACGCCTACCTATATAATATACAGGTGATTTTCTTTCTGTCCCCCACACTTTGGTGGGAGACAGAAATTGATTAAAAATTATTTGTACCAGTAAACAGTTGCGTCAGGTTCAAACTCCTTAAATGCATCTAATGTTTGTTGTTTAGTTTTTGCAACATGCTTTGATACAAGAGTACTTTCTTTAAGCCAACAGAACTGTGCGGTTAATTGCTCTGTAGTACGCAAACTCTGTTTTATATAGTATACATTATTTTCTCTCTTCCAAGCATCATATGTAGCCTTGTTGCCAATATCAAATTTATAAATCATACGACCGGGACAGTCTATGATGTTGTTAGAGAATGAAACAGGGCCTGTAATTTGGTCTGCTACAAAATTTCCGTAATGAACACCATCAATACCGCGGATACCACCATCATCCGGACGGGTACCCCAACCAAGAGAGGTAAAACGACAAATATTATTATCCATATAATAGTTATAGAAATCGGAAGGACCGCCATTTTCTTCTTTGCCACCTTCCCAAGTTTCTATATCACAGTTATTAAACTCTAAAAGGTTATCACATATATAGATATCGTGGTAATTAAATCTATTCTTACCAGCATGACCCTGTGGTGAATAAGCCGAGTCGAATGTTTGATAAACCCAGTTATGGCACCAGTATAGGTTTTCGCCGCCGCAATAGGTAGTTATAGCATTACCGGCACGGCCAGTACCACCTTGGAAACGGCCACCGCCTACATAACCTGATTCACAGTTAGTTACAGTCCAGTTATTGTTATTATAATTTCCAAATATTCCTGAAGCATAACGAAAAGCAAGGTTATCAAATATTACATTTTGAGTACCGGTACCCATTGTGGCACCTACAGCACCGCCCACTTCAATAGAATCCCAAACCTCTGCGGGATTTCCTCTATCGCAGTATATGTAGAGTGTTGCGATTGATTCATCAACATAGAAGTCGGTATTCTTTTCGACTGCACCTATAGTGAGTTTTCGATAACCATGTTCTTCACCTTGATTAAAGATAACTTGACCAGGATAAGCATACATATAGCTTATTTGCCAAACATTTTTCTTTTTAGATGGTTTCCATATTTCTTGAGCGAAGTTTTTAGGAGAACCATAGAACATTGGTTTTCTACCTTCACCGTAAGAACCGTAGGTTATTCCCCTTCTAACGGGGAAATTTTCAAGCATACGCCAAAGACAACCGCGTTCAAACAATACTGCATCGCCGGGTTCTAAATTCAAACTTTCAATTGCTTCTAAAGTTTGAATAGGTGTTTTGGGCGAAAGACCATCATTAGCATCATTACCCTTAGTAGAAACATAATATATTCTACCCTTTAACTCATAAAACTCCTCTGTATTGGGTGTATTAAGAATTTCATCACGAAGTTTATTTCTTTCCTTTTCTGCATAGCCTTTATAATTAGTAGCAAGGTTAGAACCATCAATAACAGGCTTTATTTCGTAAGCGTCAGTTCTTTCGGTATTTGATTTTGTATTAGCATCTGCTGTTATAATACCATCATAAGGACTAACACTGTTAGAATCATCTGAAGAAAGGTCTTCGGTAGTATCGTCGGAAACAGGTTCCGACGATACATTCGATTGATTTTGAGAGTCATCCGGGTTTTTCTCGGGTGGCGTGGTTGTACAGCTCGCGAGCAAAAGCATCATTAAAGCCATCATCACGGCAATAACACGCTTTGCATAAGAGCTTTTAAAAATTTTAGAAAGCTTCATTTTTTTCATTATTGCTCTCCTTCAATTATTTGAGTTTTGCTGCGGTTGTATTATATTCCTTAACCCACTTATCAACAGTTTTCTCATATTCGTTGATTTTTCCGGCCATAAATTCTTTCTTAGTATATTCAAGAACACTATAGTATCCTTGGTCCATTTCATCGGGATAAGCGTAAGGAAATACTTTATTCTTTTGGCTCATACACCAGTTGTAAACTTCGAGGTTTTGTTTATTACCGAAGTAAGCACTGAGTTCGTAGTTAGCGCCATCAAGGAAGTAACGTAAGAAGTAAGGAACTGCCTGAGGATTCTTAGCACCCTTAGGAATACCATAAGCTTCAGCTTCGCCATGACCTTGATAATATTTCTTTTGTCCGTCAATCTTAGGCATTGGAACAAAATAAAGAGTATTAGCCGACTTCAAATTACCAAAATAAGGATTCTTCTGTCTGGCGTGTACTGCAGTACCGATAGAGAACAATACTGAACCTTCGTTAAATGTCTCCTGACCGCCAAATGCAAACAAACCTTCATTGTTATAAAGTTCACCAAGTAATTCATGTGTTTTTATAAAGTTTTTGTTGCTCATATTGCTGCTATATTTGCTGCCGTTAAACTTGATAGAACCACTTATACCATAGGAAGTAAGATAAACGCCAAAGCCACCTTCACCATTAGCACCTGGATTACCTGTGAGTTCTTTAAACTCTTTACACATTTCAATGTACTTGCTCCAAGTCCATTTGTCTTTTTTCCAAAGTTTGTAGGGGTCTTCAAAATCGTACTTTTTAATTAAAGTGCTATTGTAGAACAATAAATTGATAGAACCAATATGAGTATTCTGCAAAGAAACAGCATAAGTTTTACTGCCGAATGTGTAAAGGTCCATAATATTTTTATCCCAAGCCTCATCAGTAAAATCATACTTGGCTACAGTAATGGGTTGGAAATTCTTAACAAAATCAGGTCTGGGACCACGTAGACGAGCCATATCAGGAATGTTTTCACCTGAAGCAATAAGTGCGGGGAGTTTTGTATAGTACTGTGCGTGGGAGACGGTTTTCCAATCAACCTTAATGCCTGTTGCTTTTGTGAATGCATTAATAGCAGCAGGAGCGCCTGTGTATTCTACTGCAGGGTTCCAGTTGTACATTACAACCGTGCTACCTGCAAGTTTCTTAGGCATAGAAGCTAAAACTTCTTTCCAAGTTTTACCGCCGATTTTGTTTTCTTTCGGAACAGAAGAGGTGCCTTGACTGCCTGTGCCCGTGCTGCCAGAAGCAGCATCAGAAGTGGTGTCACCTACTTGGCTTTGTGTTACTTCATCTACAAAGAAATCGTCGTTTACTTGTTCTGAAGATGTGTCGTCGCCGTCACCGCAGCCAACTATGGTAAAGAGCATACAAAGTACCATAGCAAGTGCAAGAATAGTTTTTAATGTGTTTTTCATAGATATCTTTCCTTTCATTATTATATTATAAACCGCTTGCGCGGAAATTTCCAATTAACCTACAATACCGCTAGTTGCAATACTTGCAACAAACTTACGCTGAATTAATATGTAAAAAATGATGAGCGGAAGAACGAATATGAGACAACCTGACAAAAGTACGGGAACCTGTAGTAACGATGCCTCACCGATAGAAATGTTAAGTTTATTAACAAGACTATTGCCTCCAAAGGTTGACAGAGCAACCGCAAATGTAGTTTCTTCCGTATACATATTTGCTAAGAACAAATCGTTCCAGTGCCAAATTACCGAGAAAAGCAATACGGTAATCATAGCGGAACCTGAAGACGGAAGAACGATAGTTAAGAAGGTTTTCCAAGGACCTGCACCGTCTATCCACGCTGCCTCTTCAAGTTCTTTTGGCAATCCCTTAAAGAATTGCATATATATATATATGAAGAGACCGCCCTTAAGACCTACGCCCAAAAGACCCGGCAAATAGAACGCCCACGGCGAATTGGTTATATTTGGTTGTAAATCTGTACCTATTAAATCGCCGATAGCTCCGAAAATTCCCAAAAAATCAAGATGACTAAACTGAACATAGGTTGGGATGATAATCATCATAGAAGGAACCAGAATATTCAAAATCATTAAAGCGCTAAGGAGCCCTCTGCCCTTTATCTTGAAACGTGCCATACCGTAAGCGGCAATCGCACAGGTCATAAACTGGATAAGTGCAGTTACAATTTCATAAACAAAGGTGTTGACTAATGAATCGCCAACATCGTATACAATCCACGCATTTTTAAAGTGTTCTAATGTTGGGCTTTTAGGAACCCATGTAACCGTAACATCATAAGAGTCGTTTATACCCATTATGGAGTTTAGCAACATAAACAAGAACGGATAAACAATAACATAACTTATCGACAAGAAGAATATGTACCTAAACATGTTAGCAATAATGCCGGGAGCGTGCTTTTTAGTGAGTAATTTTCCTCTTTCAAAATCTATATCGCTCAAAGCTTTTGGCATCCTCATAGCATGGCACCTCCTATTCGTTCATTTTCGGTGAAATAATAACCACTTGAGTTATCTTTCAAGTTAACAGTCATAAGTTTTTTTTGCGTAATTGACCGCACATTAACACCGCCTATTAAATCTTATAAGCCATATTACCTCAGAGTAAAATATGGCATTATCATTTACTGTACTATTATAAACTATTCGACAAATTTATGCAATATATAATTGTTGCATATATATTTATAATTGTTGCGATTTTTATACAAATGGTTAAAAATAAATCAACAGTAATTGTAATAATTATTCATTATTGAGCAAAATACCGAAATTTTCACCCAAAATATGGTAAAATAGCGGTAAAAAAACAAAAAGTCTTGCCAATTTCGACCCAATATGATATCCTAAAAGTATAGAAATTTCACCAAAATGGAGTTTTTTATGGAAAATATATATTTACCTAATTTTTATACTCATACTGTTAATTCTAACCAAAATGCCTTTTTAAACATTCACCAAATAGGGCGCGATATAAGTTCGCCGGGTTTTTCTTATCCGCAGTATCACAATTCATATACCGTTTCAATAGTAAAAAGCGGTAAGGGTACACTTGAAACATTAGGCAAAAAGTATAATTTGTCAGTTAATGACGCTTTTTTAACCTTACCAAACGAACTTTCGGTACAAACAGCCGATAGCGATGAACCTTGGGAAGTTTGTTTTTTCTCATTCAGCGGGTCTTTAGCGCAGCAGTTGTTGGAAAAAACAGTTTTTAAAAATGGCACAGTTGTTGTTAATATGAAAAGTGGTGATTTGGCGCAAGATATCATAAACACCACCATTTTTCTGAACACACGAAACCATAGTGATTTCTCATTATTAGAGTATTTTTTTAAATTTTTGTCTCATATAGATATACAAAAAGCATTCCCGCTGACCGAAACTAATGACGGACAGCAGAAGTATGTTGGAGAAATTAAGAAATATATTCAAGCCCATTATTTAGAGCCAATAAAAATTTCAGAAATAGCCGACCAACTAAATATTAATCGTTCCCACCTTTACCGCATTTTCAAAAAAGAAGAAGGCGTGGGTGTTGAAGACTACATAATAAATATACGCATGAACCACGCAAAGATTCTATTAAAAGATACCACTCTTACCGTTTCGGCGGTATCAACCCTTGTGGGTTATAAAAACTATGCTACATTTTTTAAACGATTTAAATTAGCCACAGGCATCACCCCACTTGAATATAGAAATAACAATACATAGATGTGTCTATATAGGTGATCCGTAGGGGCGAACAGTGTTCGCCCATTTGGATAAGATGCAAATTATCGGGCGACCAATGGTCGCCCCTACATTATATTATTTTAATCATTACAACAAATTTTGACGGGAGGGGAAACCCCTCCCATACGAGTTTACAACACTCTATACACCCGACAAAAAGCGGTAAAAGTGAAAATCACTTTTACCGCTTTTAATTATGCCATAACAGTTTCTATTTCAATTTTTTCATTAACCGTAGCCTTTATAGCAGAAATACTGCCCTCACTGTTATCTACAATTATATCAACTATTTTATTTTCTAATTCGCGTCGTATGAGATTGCGCAATTCCCTGGCACCGCGCTTACCGCCGTCACACTTTTGTGCCAAATATTTGCAAAGCTTTTTATCATAAGAAAACTCAATAAGTTTTTCTTTCAATGCATCCTTTAACTCATTAAGCATTAGTGCGGCGATTTTGGTAAGTGTATCGTGTGATAACGGTGAGAACACCACAATTTCATCCACACGGGCAATAAACTCTGGGCGCAAAAAACCTTCGAGCGCTTTTAGTGCCTTTTCTTTAGAGCCTTCCGCCTGTGTTTTACCAAAGCCCAAAAGATTATCACTCTTTTCGCTACCCGCGTTAGATGTCATTACAATAACGGTGTTTTCAAAGTTAACCGTTCTTCCCTGTGCATCGGTAACTTTGCCCTCGTCAAGAATTTGCAAAAGGATATTAAGCACATCGGGATGCGCTTTTTCAATCTCGTCAAAAAGTACTACCGAATAGGGTTTTCTTCTCACTTTTTCAGTAAGTTGTCCTGCTTCATCATAGCCTACATATCCGGGAGGCGCACCGATTATACGGGAAACCGAGTGTTTTTCCATAAACTCGGACATATCAAGTCTAATAAGCGTTTCGGGCGTATTAAACAACTGTTCCGAAAGCACCTTTACAAGTTCGGTTTTACCCACACCTGTGGGACCTACAAATATAAACGATGCCGGGCGGTGCACCTTACTTGTCTGTACTCGAGAGCGCTTAACCGCACTTGCCACCAGTTTTGTAGCCTCTGTCTGACCGATAATTCTTTCGTTTAGTGCATCTTCCAAAGATGCCAACTTTTTAAGGTCGCTTTCCTGAATCTTTGTGGCAGGTATACCTGTCCACAACTCGATTACTTTTGCGATATCCATATCGGTAACAGTATTATTAAGGTTAGTATTGCAAAGTTCGTCTGCTACCTTTTTATACTTATCAAGGTCGGCTTTTACCATAGCCTGTTTTTCGTAATCAGGGTTTTCTACATCTTGCTCTAACTCTTCAAGTTTTATAGAATATTCCGCAACCTTTTTGTTAGCCACATACAAATCATCTATAGCCTTATTCGCAAGACTCGCACACGCACAAGCCTCATCCAAAAGGTCGATAGCCTTATCGGGCAAATAGCGGTCAGTTACATATCTTTCAGAAAGTAATACTGCTTTTTTAACTATATCGTCAGGTATAACCACATTATGGAAACCTTCATAGTAACCCTTTACACCCAAAAGTATCTCTTCACTTTCGGCGATAGATGGTTCTTCAATAGTAACAGGTTGGAAACGTCGTTCAAGTGCCGCATCTTTTTCAATATATTTGCGATACTCTTTAAAAGTGGTAGCACCGATAACCTGAATCTCACCGCGTGAAAGTGCAGGTTTTAAAATATTGGCGGCGTTCATACTGCCTTCTGCCGAGTCACCTGCGCCGACAAGATTGTGAATTTCATCTATGAAAAGAATTATATTCCCTGCTTCTTTTATTTCGGAAACCAAGCCCTTTACGCGGCTTTCAAACTGACCACGGAACTGAGTGCCTGCCACAAGACCTGTAAGGTCTAAAAGATAAATTTCTTTATCCAAAAGTCTTGCGGGTGCTTTACCGTTTGCAATTTGTAAAGCCAATCCTTCTGCAATAGCGGTTTTACCGACACCCGGCTCACCTATAAGGCAAGGGTTATTTTTAGAACGGCGGGATAAAATTTGTATAGTTCTGTAAAGTTCTTTATCTCTACCTATAATAACATCTATCTTGCCGTTCTTTGCTTTATCTGTAAGATTTTGACAATACTGCTCTATAAACTTACGGCGCTTTTTCTTTGGTTTTTCCTTATCTTTTTCTTTAGTATCGGCAGATTGCTTTTCTTCCTTAGAAGTGCCACCCATACTACCAAAAATATTTTTTAAAAACGGCATTGCAGGTGCAGTACCTAAATCAAAGGTTTCATCGTTAAGTTCGGCATCGTCCGATTCTTCATCAAGCGCCATAATATCCATAAACTGTTCGCTCATTTGTTCTATATCTTCATCCGATATATTCATTTTTTTGAGCATATCCTCAACCGGTTTTATGCCCATTTCCTTTGCGCAAACAAGGCAAAGACCGCTAGGCTCTGCATTGGGATTAGACATATCAGACATAAATACTACTGCCGGACGTTTTTTACATTTGGAACAAAGTTTCATTTTTTAAAGACTCCTAAAATACATTGGTTAAAAATTGGAAAACAAAAGTTTTTTCTATATTTTGATTATTAAAAATCCACACGCCGCCGGTAAACGAAATTACCAGTAACAAAATTTCGCAAACAAGTATAGCAAATATACCGCCCTTTGCAATACCTATTATACCGCCCAAAAAGTGATTTAACTTGCCAACCACACTAAATGAAAACATTTTATTTATAACTTTTGCAAGTATTTTTACAATAAACATAAAAATGATTATGAGAATTATGGAAAATATCATCTCAATAACATTGGTAGCAATTGGTTTTATAACACGCTGTGAAATATCTTTTAAAACCGCCGTCATACCATCGCCACTGCTCTCATTTAAAGACTGTGCTAACGCTTTCTTAGAAATACCCAAAGTATCAGCATTATCGGTTACAAAATCAGGCAGATTTTTCCACAGTTCATCTACTGTCTGATTAGTACTTTGATTAACAGATTCACTCCCCGATTCCACAATCTTTGGCTCTACAAACTTTTGGTATGTAGTATCGGCTAATGGCGCACTTATAGAAAACGCAAGTAACAAAGCCAGTACAAAACCTACCACCTCGATAAGCACCCGTACAAAGCCTTGCTTTGCCGAGATTAAAGCCACTATAAGGATAATAGCAACAATTATCAAATCAATAACAATGCCCATAAAATTACTCCTGTTCTAACTTGATTTCGTCTATTATATTATCCGTAATTACCGCTACGGTATCCTGCCCTGTGGGACAAATCTTTATGACCCCGAATCCGCAATCTTTACTGCGCATAATTTCACCTTTTTCATCCAAGATATATGCCTTGGTATCACAAATACAGTAAATATTTCCATCCCTTAATGCAAAATCGGTAATTATACCTTTGAATTCTAACTCACTTTCCAATTCCCCATCATCCGAAAAAACGACAATTCGGTTATCGGTTTTATCACTTTCACGGTTATACACAATTGCTATGCCGTTATCACTCGCTCTGAACATAGATGTACTGTACTCGTTACTATACGAAACCGTTTCATAGTCTGACCAATAAACAAAATCATACTTATTTGAAGTAAGTGTGGAAAATCCGCTTCCTTGTGATGTATCAAGGGTGTATACAACCGTTCCCTCGTATGTTTTTTGGAATTTAGGTGTGGCAGAATCAAACTCAAACACATAAACATTTGAATCATATTTACCTACATTTGATTTTATAGTAGAAACAGCGATTTTTTTGCCCGAAGTCGCTACCGCCACATTATTTACAAGGTCGTTTGAAGAAAACCACTCATACTGCAATTCATCATTTTTATCATATACACTGACCTGCGCGGCGTAATTATCCGCTGTGGTTACAAGCGCATAAGTGCCATCGTCACCAATAGCGGCATTTTTAATTTTTTGCTTGGTTTCAACCGTACTTTCCAAATCATTTAAAGTGAAAATCAAGGCTTGTGTGCCGCCTTGCTCAAAAACCAAAGCGCGTGTTTCACTGGTTTTTAAAACGGGGTTTTCAAAACCGTGACTGTAAGAAAAAATCTTCTTACCGCTATTTGAAAAAGCGCTTATACTGCTATTGGTGAGCAGATAATAATACGACCCTTTTGAAACCGCATTAACAGTATTACTGCTTTCAAGGTTAAGCGGATAACTGCCTCCACCTATAACTGCAGTCCAGTTAGAGAAAGTTTCGATTATACCGGCAGGGATAGCAAGTTCGCAAATTAATATTATAACGGCAATCAAAGCAACCGCCATCGCGCCTATTTTAAGCCGTCTTTTGCGTTCCAACTTTTTTCCTGGCACTACGCGCATTTTCTTTTTGGGTATATAATCTTCCTCTTGCGGTCGCATCTTAATTTCTTCGTTTTGCACACGGCCTTTAAGATGCTTTTTATTAACTTTTGGAGCAGATTTAAACGCACCTCGGCGTTTTCTTTTATACTCAGCCATAATACTTTCCTTAATAGTGTACTTTTTCTAAAAATAAGCCTTTTGCGGGAGCGGTAATTCCCAAACTGTTACGGTCTTTTTCCGCCATAATTTTTTGTATGTCACTTGGCAAAATCTTGCCATCTGAAACAGCAACCGCCGTCCCTACAATTATACGCACCATATTATATAAAAATCCATCAGCCGTAACCGTGAGTTTTATAAAATCACCATCTTTGGTAAAATTACATTCCCTGATAGTTCTAACTGTGTCTTCCACGCTTCTGCCCGACGAAGAAAAGGCGTAAAAATCGCGCTTTCCTATGATTTGTTTGGCAAACTCGTTCATTTTATCAATATCCAAAGGCCGTTCTATTTGCCACGAATAACGCGTTTTAAACGGCTCTTTTTTGTCGCTGTTGTAGATATAGTAACAATAGGTTTTACCCTTTGCGTTATATCGTGCGTGAAAATCGTTTGCCACCTCTTTACAATCAGTGACCGCTATATCACTTGGCAATACCGAATTAAGACCTTTCAAAAACGCTTCGGGCGGTATGTTATCTTCACAGTCAAAATGGCAGGTAAACTCACGCGCGTGAACACCCGCATCGGTACGCGAAGTACCTGTTACAGCGGTTTTGGTTTTCAATATTTCACCTAGTGCATTACACAAAATTTCTTGCACAGTAACCGCGTTTTCCTGCACTTGCCAACCGTGATAGGCAGTGCCGTCGTATGAAATTGTAAGTAAAATTCTTTTCATAAAGCACCGCCCCAAAATTAAAGAAAAATGTTAAATAAAATAACACCCGCACAGTAAAACAAGGTAATCAAAATAACATAAACATCAACCCAACCCATGCGGAGTTGCTTCATACGGGTTTTACCTTCGCCACCGTTATAACAACGGCATTCCATTGCTTCTGCCAGTTCATAAGCACGGCGCACAGACGAGATTAAAAGCGGGATTAAAATGGGAATAAGTGCCTTTATTCTCTCTTTAAGACTGCCGTTTTCAAGGTCGGCCCCCCTTGCCTTTTGGGCGTTCATAATCTTTTCGGCTTCCTCTACCAAAGTGGGGATAAACCTAAGTGCTATGGTCATCATAAGTGCCAATGTATGCACCGCGCTTTTAAGACCTATAAACTTTAAAGGAGTAAGCAAACGCTCAATAGCATCAGTTAAATCATTGGGCGTTGTGGTATAGGTAAGTGAAGAACTTACAACTATAAGCAACACTATTCTAAGCGACATAAAAAGCGCCCTGTAAATGCCGTCATAGGTAATGGAAATACCCCAAAACTCAACCAAAACACCGCTTATCGCATCCCCATAAAACATATTTATAACCGAAGTTAAAATGATAATCGGCAAAATTGCTTTAAGGTTTTTAAGGTACATCTTTATAGGTACTTTTGAAACCAAAACAGTAGTTATCACAAACAAGGCGGATAATGCGTGTCCAAACCAGTTTTCTGCTATAAAAATGAACACTACTGCAAGTATCAACAATACCATTTTTACGCGTGGGTCGGCTCTGTGAATAGGTGACCGAGTTTCTACATACTGCCCGAAAGTAATATCTTTAAGCATTACGGTCACCTGCCTTTATCTGTTTCAAAACCTCTACTGCACGTTCTACAGTAAACACATCGCACGGCACATCTATACCGCTTTGTCTTAATTCATCAAACACGCGGGTTACAATAGGTACATTAAGACCGATTTCACGCAGTTTGTCACCATTTTTAAAAACATTTTCGGTCTTATCAAACATAACAAGATTGCCCTTGTTCATAACAAGCAGTTTATCGGTTATTTGCGCCATATCTTCCATACTGTGGGATATGATAATTACCGTAGCGCCAGTAGCTTTGCGGTAGTCATGAATTATATCAATTACATCCTGTCTGCCCTTTGGGTCAAGACCTGCAGTAGGTTCATCAAACACAATAATCTGCGGATTCATAGCCATTACACCCGCAATAGCGACTCTACGTTTTTCACCGCCCGACAAATCAAATGGTGACTTTTGTAAATACTCATCTTTTACGCCAATTATTTTGCAGGTTTCAAGAACTCGATTTTTAAGTTCTTCATCCCGAAGACCCATATTTTTAGGGCCGAAAGCAATATCATCGTATACAGTTTCTTCAAATAACTGATATTCGGGATATTGGAAAACAAGCCCCACTTTAGAGCGGACTTTTCTTATTTCTTTTGGTTTATCCCAAATATTTTGGTCTTCTATTAAAATTTCACCGTCGGTGGGTTTCAAAAGACCGTTGAGATGCTGTACCAAGGTAGATTTACCCGACCCTGTATGCCCTATTATGCCTATTATTTCGCCCTTTTGCACGGTAAAACTTACTTCCCTTACGGCATCATTTATAAACGGAGTATTACCGCCGTAAGTGTGTGTAAGGCTTTTGACCTCTAAAATTGCCAATTATTTTTCCTCCAAGCTTTTGGCTATTGCCTGCGCTGTTTCTTTTATCGACAAAACATCGGTAGAAATATCAAAACCTTCTTGTTTTAAAGTGTATAAAAGTTCGGTGGTTTGCGGTACTGATAACCCAACCGATTTTAAAAGACTGACGTTTTTGAAAATTTCTTTTGGTGTATTGTCGTCTATAATCACACCATCGTTCATTACCATTACGCGGTCGGCATTCTCTGCCTCCTCCATATAGTGGGTTATAAGAACAACCGTAATATTTTTTTCTTTATTGAGTTTATGCAAAGTTTCAATAATTTCTTTTCTGCCAACGGGGTCTAACATAGCAGTAGGCTCGTCAAGAATTAAACATTCGGGTTGCATTGCAATAATACCTGCAATGGCAACTCTTTGCTTTTGTCCGCCAGAAAGGCGGTGGGGTGTAGATTCGCGGAAGTCGTACATACCCACGCTTTTTAGTGCGTCATCAACCCGCTCACGAATAACTTTAGGCTCGAGCCCCAAATTTTCAGGGCCGAATGCCACATCTTCTTCAACAATAGATGCCACGAGTTGGTTATCGGGGTTTTGAAAAACCATACCCACCTTGCGCTTAACCTCTATTTCGGTATCCTCATCACGGGTATTTATACCATCAACCAAAACATCGCCGTCTGTCGGCTTAAAAAGACCGTTTAGAAGTTTTGCCAAGGTAGATTTACCTGAGCCGTTATGCCCTAAAATCACCGTGAAACTGCCACGCTCTATATTGAAAGAAACATTATCTACCGCTCTGTGAGTTGTTTCTTCATCGACATACTCATATACGGCATTTTTTACTTCAATTATATTATCCATTATCACTTGTCCAAATCGTAGTATTACCGCAAGGCATAGAAAAACCTTTTTCGGTTATTGGAAGACCTATTTCATCGGTATAAACCTTGCCACCGCGGTCTTTCGCGATATATTCTTTAACCATATAGTCAAGTATTGTATGCGACAGTCCGCCTGTATAAGAATTTAAAAAGAAGAACAAAGCATTGTCCGATAAAAGTTTGCCCGTTTCGGTTAAAAGTTCAGTAAGTTGCTGTTCAAGTTTCCAAACCTCGCCGTTTGGTCCCCTGCCGTAAGACGGCGGGTCCATAATAATAGCATCATATTTTTTACCGCGTCTGATTTCGCGCTTAACAAATTTAAGGCAATCATCCACAAGCCAACGCACATTGGCATCTATAAGAGCCGAAGCCGCCGCATTTTCCTTTGCCCACTGTACCATACCTTTGGAGGCATCAACATGTGTCACACTTGCCCCTGCAGACAAACAAGCCACCGTAGCGCCGCCTGTATAAGCAAATAAATTAAGCACCGATATTTCGCGGTTTTCTTTTTCTATAAGTTTTTTAGCCAAACTCCAGTTAATCGCCTGTTCGGGGAAAAGACCTGTATGCTTAAATCCCATAGGCTTTAAGCGGAAAGTCAGGTCATCGTATTTTATACTCCACACATCGGGAACATTTTTATAAGTTTCCCAATGACCGCCGCCCGAGCTTGAGCGGTGATACTTTGCATGGGGCTTATGCCACAATTTATTTTTACGCTCACCCGACCAAATAATCTGTGGGTCGGGACGAATTAAAATAATATCTCCCCAACGTTCAAGCCGCTCACCCGAATCGGCATCGATTAGTTCATAATCTTTGAATCCTTCTACTGTTCTCATCAAAAAATTCCTTTAAAAAATTGATTGTTGGTTACCATTTTCTTTTATTTCAAAACCTAAATGGTCGTAAGCTAACTTTGTAACACAGCGGCCACGCGCCGTTCTTGTTAAATAGCCGATTTGCATTAAATACGGCTCGTAAACATCCTCAATAGTAACCGCTTCTTCACCCAAAGCCGCCGCTAAGGTATCAAGTCCCACAGGACCGCCCGAATAGTTGGTAATTATGGTTGAAAGCATCTTGCGGTCAAAATCATCAAGTCCCAATTCGTCAATTTCAAAACGGGATAATGCCTTTCTTGCCACTTCTTCGGTGATAATTCCGTCAAATTCCACCTGTGCAATATCACGCACACGGCGAAGCAGTCGGTTTGCAATACGGGGTGTGCCGCGTGAACGGGATGCAATTTCCAATGCGCCGTCAGGTTCGATACCTATCCCTAAAATACCTGCCGAGCGGGTAACAATTTGCGCTAATTGTTCGGGTGTGTAAAGTTCTAATCTTAAAAGCACACCAAAACGGTCACGAAGCGGTGCGGTAAGTTGACCCGAACGTGTTGTAGCACCCACCAATGTAAAGTGCGGAACATCAAGTCTTATAGACCGAGCAGACGGACCTTTGCCAAGAATAATATCCAAAGAAAAGTCTTCCATAGCAGGGTATAAAATTTCTTCCACATTACGCGAAAGACGGTGAATTTCGTCAATAAAAAGCACATCGCCTTCATTAAGCGAAGTAAGTATTGCCACCAAATCACCCTGTTTTTCAATAGCGGGGCCTGATGTCACACGAAGATTTACACCCATTTCTTTTGCAATAATGCCCGAAAGGGTAGTTTTACCAAGTCCGGGAGGGCCATAAAGCAAAACGTGGTCAAGGCTCTCATTTCGCTGTAAAGCCGCCTTGATATATATCCGCAAATTCTCCTTAACCTTGTCCTGACCGATATAATCGTCAAGTGTTTTAGGTCTCAAAGTCAGTTCGCCGTCGTCTTCTTTGTAACTGTAATCAGGCGACACTATGCGGTTTTCAAAATCCATTTCTTGTTCTATCATTTTTTATATCCCCCTTGCGAGAGTTTTAAGCGCTTGTTTTATAATTTCTTCGGTAGAAAGTGTAGGGTCACATTTGCCCACAGCGAGTGATGCTTCACTTTGTGTATATCCGAGTGTGACAAGTGCTGTGACCGCTTCTTTGGTGTTGGAGTTTGCAGTAGCATTACCCACTGCCTTTAATTCGATTGTATCACCACTTTGCAACGAACCTACTTTATCGCGAAGTTCCAACACAATTCTTTGAGCAAGTTTTGGACCTACGCCACTTGCCGCTGTGAGCGCCTTATGGTCACCACTTGCAATATAAAGTGTAAGCTGCGAAGCCGTAAATTCCGATAAAAGAGCTAGTCCCATTTTAGCGCCAACGCCGTTCACCGATGTGACAAGTTTAAAGGCTTCCAACTCTTCTATTTCTTTAAAGCCGTATAAATCCATCGCATCTTCACGCACCGATAAAAATGTGTAAAGCATTACCTCATCACCTTTTGGTGGTAGATTGTAAAGGGTATTTTTGGTAACAAAACACTTGTAACCCACACCGCCACATTCCACAACGGTGCAGTTATTGTCGGTATAAATAAGTTGTCCCCTAACTGATGCTATCATATTTATCTCCTTAAAATCGAATCGGAATAATGTCCGTCACAAATTGCTATTGCCAACGCATCGGCAGTATCGTCGGGTTTTGGTATTGCTTTGAGTGATAAAAGGCTTTTTACCATCTCCATAACCTGATGCTTTTCTGCCCTGCCGTATCCTGTAACCGCCTGTTTTACCTGAAGCGGTGTATACTCGTTTACCATAACACCTTTTTGCTTTGCAGCAAGAACGATTACTCCCCTTGCCTGTGCCACATCTATTGCTGTGGTAGAGTTGGTATTAAAGTAAAGTTTTTCGATAGATAAGCGGTCAGGCTTGTACTTTTCCAAAATTTCAAGCATATCGTTATAAATAACATTAAGCCTGTCAGGGAAAGGTGTTTTTGCCTTTGTGGTAATCGCCCCGTAGCCAACTACCGAGAAGCGGTTTTTACTATAATCAAGCACACCATAACCGACTATTGCATAGCCGGGGTCTATACCCAAAATTCGCATTTTTCCGCCCCTTTCTTAAAAAGTACACACTCTTGGCATTATAATTCATAATATTATATCATATTTAAGTACAAGTAGCAACTATTTTTTGTTAATAAAAACTAAACTTTTTATATTATTTTTAATTGACTTTTTGATATGAAAGTTATATAATCAATATAATATAGATTTTTGAAAAGGAGTAAAGTTATTATGGCTTATTATTTCAAAGAAGTTTCCCACACTTTTAACGAATACCTTTTGGTTCCGGGTTATTCAGGAAGCGAATGCATCCCTGCAAATGTTTCTTTAAAAACTCCGCTTGTAAAGTTTAAAAAGGGTGAAGAACCTGCTATTTCTATGAACATACCTATGACATCTGCTATAATGCAGTCGGTTTCGGGCGAACGTTTAGCGGTAGCACTTGCACGCGAAGGCGGTGTTTCCTTTATTTTCGGTTCACAGTCAATCGAAGACGAAGCAGCTATGGTAGCCCGTGCAAAATCGTACAAAGCAGGCTTTGTTGTTAGCGCTTCTAACGTTACTCCTGAAGATACATTGGCTGAAATTTTAGCCCTTAAAGAAAAGAACGGCTATTCTACAGTAGCAGTTACATCTGACGGTACTGCAAACGGCAAACTTTTAGGTATTGTTACAGGCCGTGACTACCGCGTTAGCCGTATGTCTACCGACGTAAAGGTTAAGGAATTTATGACTCCGCTTGAAAAGTTAGTTGTAGCAGACGACGGCACCACTTTAAAACAAGCCAACGATATTATTTGGGACAATAAACTCAATTCTTTACCTATTGTTGACAAAAACGGTAATCTTAAATATTTCGTTTTCCGTAAGGACTACGATGCGCATAAGTCTAACCCTAACGAATTGCTTGATAAGGACAAGCGTTATATTGTTGGTGCAGGTATCAACACACGCGACTATGCAGAACGTGTACCCGCTTTGATTGAAGCAGGTGTTGATGTACTTTGTATCGACTCTTCTGAAGGTTTTAGCGAATGGCAAGCACGCACAATCGCGTTTATCCGCGAAAAGTACGGCGATACTGTAAAGGTGGGTGCAGGTAACGTTGTAGACCGTGACGGCTTTATGTTCTTAGCAGAAGCAGGTGCCGATTTTATTAAGGTTGGTATCGGTGGCGGTTCTATCTGTATCACCCGTGAAACCAAGGGTATCGGCCGCGGTCAGGCTACCGCTCTTATTGATGTTTGTGCCGCTCGTGACGAATATTTCGAAAAGACAGGCGTTTATATTCCTGTATGTTCCGACGGCGGTATCGTACACGACCATCATATGACATTGGCTCTCGCTATGGGCGCTGACTTTATGATGCTCGGCCGTTATTTTGCTCGTTTTGACGAAAGCCCGACAAATAAAATTAACATTAACGGCAACTACTATAAAGAGTACTGGGGTGAAGGTTCCAACCGCGCCCGTAACTGGCAGAGATATGACCTTGGCGGTGATAAGAAATTATCATTTGAAGAAGGTGTTGACTCTTATGTTCCTTATGCGGGTACATTAAAAGACAATGTAAACCTCTCACTCGCAAAGGTTAAATCTACAATGTGTAACTGCGGTGCGCTCACTATTCCCGAACTTCAACAAAAAGCAAAACTTACATTAGTTTCTGCTACAAGTATTGTAGAAGGCGGCGCACACGACGTTATCCAAAAGGAAACCTCAATGGGCACAATTAAATAATTCGTAATTCATAATTAAAGCCACGGAATTTTTCCGTGGCTTTTTTATTTGTATTTTATTATTTATAACAGTATGCAAACAAGCCCGTTGCAACCTTCGTTTATAACCCGTTCAACCGTTTCTTGCACACGCATTCTGGCATCTATGGGCATACGCGCAAGTTTACTGTGAAGCCCCTCATTCACAAGTTCGTGAAGCGATTTACCAAATATATTTGAATCCCAAATTTTTACAGGGTCCTCCTCGAAACCTGAAAGCAAATACATCACCAAATCTTCAGATTGTTTTTCACTTCCCACAATGGGGCTTACCTCAGTAGAAATATTGGCTTTCATAAGGTGTATAGATGGTGCAGATGCCTTTAAACGCACACCGTATCGACCGCCCTGTTTTACTATTTCAGGTTCTTCAAGTTCGAGTTCGCTAATATCAGGCATAATTATACCATAACCTGTAGCTTCTACTTCTTCAAGTGCACCTTTTACCTTATTGTACTCTTTCTCAGCTTTGGAAAGTCTTATAAGAGTTTCCATAAGACCTTGTTCATCTTCTATGTCGAGTTTAGTCTGTTCGCTTAAAATCTTATAAAAAAGACTCGGCTTAACGGTTATGTTTACACCCGCGCAACCATCACCCAAATTGATGTGATTTATATTTACATTTTCTACACATTCGCACTCGTAAAAAGCCTTGTCAAAGTTTTTAATATCCCTTATATGGCATATACCCTCGCCCGAGCATTTTATAGCCTTTATAATCTCGGCACGAAGCGGATGTGAAAGCGGTAAATTGTTTATCCAACGCGGAAAACTAACCTGTATTTCCTTAACGGGAAACTCGAATAAAATTTCACCCAAAATTCCCTTGATATCATCTTCTGAGAGTTCAAGACAGTTAATAGGTCTTACGGGCACTCCGTATTTTTGTGCCAATGTTTGAGCACAGTCTTTCGCTTCCTCAGATTCGGGGTACATACAGTTAAGCAACACTATAAACGGCTTGTTTATGTCTTTGAGTTCGTTTATTACGCGTTCTTCCGCTTCTTCATACTCATAACGCGGAATATCACTTATACTGCCGTCGGTCGTTATCACAAGACCTATTGTAGAGTGCTCATTTATAACCTTTTGTGTGCCTATTTCCGCCGCCATATTAAAGGGTATCGGCTCTTCATACCACGGAGTCATAACCATGCGCGGTTGGTCGTTTTCTATGTAACCCAACGCACTCGGCACTATGTAACCTACGCAATCAATTAAACGCACATTCATTTTTGCACTGTCGTCAATGCAAATCTCTGCGCCCTTTTCGGGGATAAATTTAGGCTCGGTAGTCATAATCGTTCTGCCCGAAGAAGATTGCGGCAATTCATCATTTGCGCGTTCACGCAGATATTCTTCATCAATATTGGGGATAACCAGTTTATCCATAAACTGCTTTATAAATGTAGATTTGCCCGTTCTTACAGGACCCACTATACCGATATAGATATCCCCACCAGAACGCTTTGCTATATCGTTATATATGCTCTTGTCACTCATAATTTTTCCTCCGTTTTGAAAGCACTTGCTGTCTTTGTAAAATAGTATGCAGGTGACAACTATTTTATGACAAACCTGAATTATAAGAATATTATGTAGTGTAGAGGTGCAAACTTATGAATCTTTGTGAACTTAAAAAAGGGCAAAAATGCATTATATATGAGCCGCAAGCGCCCGAAAATATAAACCGCCGACTAATGGATATAGGACTTGTTGATAACACTGTGGTGGAGTGTGTAGAAATAAGCCCTTTCGGCGACCCAAAAGCTTTTTTAATACGCGGTGCTGTAATAGCGCTTCGAAAAGACGAGAGCCAAAACATCACCGTTAAGGAATTGATAGTATGAGCCGTAACATAACTGTAGCCCTTGCAGGTAACCCGAATGTGGGCAAATCCACCATTTTTAATGCTCTTACAGGTATGAAACAACATACAGGTAACTGGGCGGGAAAAACTGTTGAAAATGCAAAAGGATACACTAAAAGCCAAAAATTTCACTATACTTTTGTTGATATTCCGGGTACTTATTCTCTTTTGGCACACTCACCCGAAGAAGAGGTTGCGCGAGATTACCTGTGCTTAGAACACCCTGATATTGTAGTTGTGGTGTGTGATGCCACCTGTATCGAAAGAAACCTCAACTTAGTATTGCAAACAATGGAAATTTGCAAAAATGTGGTGGTGTGCGTCAATCTATTAGACCAAGCGCGTAAGAAAAAAATAATTGTAGATTTAAAAGCCTTACAAAAAATGTTAAAGGTACCCGTTATAGGTACTGTCGGACATAATAAAAAAAGTATTTTAAAATTGCTCAACACACTCGACAAAGTAGCCGAAAATCCTAAAAAAGACTACTTAAAAATCAATTATCCTTTTCCTTTGGAAAATGCTGTAAATAATTTAGCAAAAGAAATAGAACATAACCTTGTAAAAGACGCTAACCCCCGTTGGGTAGCACTTAAACTGTTAGAAACCAACCCACAGCACCAAATAAACACCCTTTTAAAACCGCAGTTTTTAGAAACACAGACACTGCCGACTTGTGACTTTGACCTACACACATTGGTGACAACATCTATAATTTCCAAAGCCGAAAAAATAGCAAAATACTGTGTAAAAACTTTGCAAAAAAGGCACAATTTAGACCGCAAATTAGACAATATTCTTACAAGCAAAACCTTTGGCATACCCGTAATGCTATTATTTTTAGGGCTAATTTTTTGGATAACAATAAGTGGTGCTAATTATCCTTCACAGTTACTGTCACAGTTTTTTTCGTATTTAGAAACCAAACTCACAGCGCTGTTTTTATACTTACAAGCGCCCGATTGGTTGCACAATTGCCTTATAAACGGTGTATGGCGCACCCTTTCTTGGGTGGTATCGGTAATGCTTCCTCCCATGGCTATATTCTTTCCGCTTTTTACTTTGCTCGAAGATTTAGGTTATCTTCCGCGTATTGCCTTTAACCTTGACAGACCCTTTAAAAAATGTAACGCCTGCGGCAAACAAGCGCTTACAATGTGTATGGGGTTTGGTTGTAATGCGGTGGGTGTTACAGGTTGCCGTATAATTGATTCCAAACGCGAACGGCTACTTGCGATACTTACCAACAACCTTGTTCCCTGTAACGGCAGATTCCCCACAATTTTAACGCTTATAAGTATGTTTTTGGTGTTCGGCACTGCTTCAGATTTACTTTCTGCCTTGCTTCTCACAACCGTAATTTTACTCGGTATTAGCGCCACATTTATTGTGACAAAACTGCTATCAACCACCGTTTTAAAGGGTGAACAATCATCATATACTCTCGAATTACCTCCCTACCGCAAACCCCAATTTACAAAGGTAATTATTCGCTCGGTTTTCGATAGAACTTTATTTGTATTAGGGCGCTCGATTGCGGTTGCCGCCCCTGTGGGGCTTATCATCTGGTGTATGGCAAATATCTATATTGGCGAAAGTTCCCTATTGCACCAAGCCGCCGAGATTTTAGACCCGTTTGCGCGACTTTTAGGGCTTGACGGCGTTATTTTACTGGCGTTTATCCTTGGCTCACCTGCCAATGAAATTGTATTACCCATTATAATTATGGGATATATGAACACGGGCAAACTTGTGGAAACCGGTTCGCTTTCGTCATTACGCGAACTGCTGATAGCAAACGGTTGGACCGCCAACACTGCAATTTCGGTTATACTGTTCTCGCTTTTTCATTGGCCGTGTGCCACCACGATTATGACCATAAAAAAAGAAACGGGCAGTATAAAATGGACTGCACTTTCAGTGATTTTGCCAACCATACTTTCAATTTCGGTTTGTATACTATTTAATTTTATTGTAAATTTAATATAGTGAAAAGGGAGCCAAAACGGCTCCCTTTTGAAATATTTAAAGATTTTTCATAAAACTTTCTTTATTTTGTTTTGCGGTTGTGGTAGGGCGTCCCAAATCCGCTCTCGAGCCTATAGAACATTTAACCTCGATAAAGCAAAGTTCCGCACTTTGTTTCGCGTTCATTAATGCTTTATCAAGCGCATTAAGACTATCTACACTAACCGCATTTTTATAACCGCAACCCTTTGCAATAGCAACAAAATCTATTTTTTCTGCCACAGTGGGCATACCGCCCACCGTTTCGTGAGATGCATTATTTATAACTATATGCACAAGATTTTTAGGGGCATTTGCGCCGATAACCGCCATAGAGCCCAAATGCATAAGCGCCGCGCCGTCACCGTCAATACACCACACCTTTTTATTTTTTCGGTTTAGCGCCACCGACAATGCAATAGACGAACTGTGTCCCATAGAGCCAACCGTCAAAAAGTCGTACCCGTGACCTTGTTTTTCTCTTTCTCTGATTTCAAAAAGTTCGCGCGATGCCTTACCCGTAGTAGATATCACTGCATCTTCCCCGCTTACTTTCACAATGCGCTCTATAATTTCTTCACGGCTTAACGCATTATTGTTTTGGTATTTGATTTTTTTATGGAACTCCAAAGCGCCTTTTTTTACAACAAAAGCCACCTGTTTGCCCTTATCCAATAACGGTTGCCATTCTTCTAATTGTTTTAAAACCTCTTTTTCGGTAGTTTCTTTACTTATTATAAAGGTTTCTATATCCATATCTTCCAGCAACTTAACAGTTACTTTGCCTTGATAAATGTGTTGTGGCTCGTCGTGAACACCCGGTTCTGCGCGCCAACCCACAATAAACACACACGGTATGCCGTAAACTTCGGTGTTCATAAGCGAAGCAACGGGGTTGATTATATTACCTATACCACTGTTTTGCATATAAACCACAGGCACTTTGCCCGTCGAGAGATGATACCCTGCCGCCAAAGCTACTGCATTACCTTCATTTGCGGCTATAATATGATTTTTGCTAATGCCGTACCTATCCATCACCCAATCGCAAAAGGGACGTAGCAACGAATCGGGTACACCTGTAAAAAAGTCGAATTTCTCAAGAAATTCTAATTTCACATTATTACTCCTTTGTTATATTTTTGTATAAATTATAAAAAGTATCGTGGTCAAGTTCACAAGGATTATTTTTAAGTCTACCCACATCTACAGAATCAGTTAGAATATCAAGTTCTGCTAAAGTGGCTTTAGGTCCATAGATTTCAAGTTCATCTAAAAATTCAAAATAATCTTTAACGGCACTCTTGGCATCATTACTACCAAAAGCGTGTGCGATGTCATCAAATGTAGACAACATATACTCCTTACCGCGCTTGTCTATACACTTATCGGGATTATTGAGCATATACTCCCAAATATACGGCAAACCAATACCCACCGCGTGACCGTGGGGTATACCGTAAAGGGTGGTCATTTTATAACTCATAGCGTGAGCCGATGTGGTTGCAGTGATGTTGATTGCCCTACCCGCATAGTTTGAGCCGAGCATTATTTCTTCACACGCTTTTGCATCATTTTTGAAAATATAATCTTTATAATTAGCCATTATTTTTTGTATGGCAATTTTGGCATACTCTTTACTCTCGTCAGTAGAATTTACCGACCACCAAGACTCAATTGCCTGACAAAGCGCATCCAAAAGGGTGCATTTCTTTTGATAAACAGGCAAAGTGTAAAGTAGTGTCGCATCCAAAAACGCATATTCTGGCAATAAATAATCGGGAGCTATCGACTGTTTTTCCCCACCGTAATAAAAAACAGAAAAGCGTGTAGACTCACTGCCTGTACCCGCAGTTGTAGGCACTGCCAAAAGCGGAATGTCATTATCCTTAAGTTCTTGTTTAAAATAAAGTTCACCTTGTGGCATAGTAGAAAAAAGTTTGATACATTTAGCCACGTCAATAGCACTGCCGCCACCAAATGCCACCAAAGCGTCGCACTTTTCGGCTTTAAAAACATCTACACCCTTACATATTTCTTCATATTTAGGGTTGGGCGTGAAATCGGTAAAATACACACAAGGTATATCTATCGTTTCAAAATATTGTTGGAGCCCCATTTTAAAGAAAGTGCCACTGCATACTAACATATATTTTTTAGCACCGTTTTCTTTAAGCACTTCCCCTATTTTTTCATAACTTTTTTGTCCGTTTACTATCCTTTGCATTTTTATTCCTCCGGTATAAGATTTATTATATCCTTAATACTCATACACAGTTGGTCGGCCTCTTTTGCCCTGTGATTTGTGAGTATTGTTTCTGCCGTTTTTTGCATTGCAGGGAAACCGCTGCGTGTTAGTTGATTAGCATAAATCACCACATTTACACCGCGTTTTTTAAACTCTTGTTCGGTAACGGTATTAAACGAAGTGGGAACAACCACAATGGGTGTAGCTGAATTTTGTGCTCTGAATTTATCCACAAATTCGAAAATCTCATGGGGTTCTTTTTTGCGCGAGTGAATCATAATAGCATCTGCCCCCGCATTAGAAAAAGCAAAAGCGCGTTTTAAAGCGTCATCCATACCACGTTCTAAAATCAGGCTTTCAATTCTCGCACATATCATAAAATCACGCGTTTTTTGAGCATTTTTACCTGCCCTTATCTTTTCGCAAAAATTTTCTATACTATCTTGGGTTTGTGTGACCTCTGTGCCGAAAAGCGAATTCTTTTTAAGCCCAGTTTTGTCTTCTATAATCACCATAGAAACGCCCATACGCTCAAGACTTTTAACGGTATAAACAAAATGTTCTGTAAGTCCGCCTGTATCACCGTCGAATATAATCGGTTTTGTAGTGACTTCCATTATATCGTCAATAGTGCGAAAACGCGATGTCATATCCACAAGTTCAATATCGGGCTTACCCTTTGCGGTAGAGTCGCATAAACTTGAAACCCACATCGCATCAAACTGATAGGTCTTGCCGTTCTTGAACACCTTAGTGTTTTCGGCGATAAGCCCTGTAATACCGCTATGAGCTTCCAAAGCGGTAACTAAACCCTTTGTTTCGATAAGTTTTTTTAGTCTGCCACGGCGGATATCCGGTGTTCCTAAATATTTGCGAGAGCCTTTTTCTATTTCACTAAACCGTTCACTCACAGCATACGGAAACTCGACAAGTCTGCCGCCATACTCTGCCAAAATACCGGTCACCTCATCACGCACAGGCTTTTGAAACCCTGTACGCCAATCATCTCCGTGTACTACTATATCGGGTTTTAACTCATGTAAAATATCCTTATAACTGAGTGTTTTTTGCTCAACAACACGACCAACCCCAATAATGTTTTCAAAAAGCGCTTTTCTTTCCGAAAAAGGGATAAGCGGATAACGCTTGTAACTGGCTATCACTTCATCCGAAAGCACACCAACTGTCAATTCTCCCAAGTTTGCGGCTTTTTTAATAATATCGATATGTCCCGTATGAATATACTCGGTCGAAAAGCACATATAGACACTTTTCTTTTCACTTGAAAAATTGCTCATACCAATCTCTCCTTTTGATTAGTATGAGCTTTTTTAAATGGTAAATACCCTTTTAGTTTTTGAGTGTGGCTATGGTTACGCCATTTTCACCTTCACCAAATGTACCAAGGCGGAAAGTATCTATGCTCTTGTGATGTCTTAAATGCGCCTGTATATTTTTACGCAGCACACCCGTTCCCTTTCCGTGAATAATTCTTATGGTTTCAAGTCCCGACAAAATTGCATTGTCAATATAGTTATCAAGTTCCATAATTGCTTCGTCACTTGCCTGTCCGCGCAAATCAATCTCACCCGATATTACACGGTCTTTACGCGAAGCAATACCCGAAACATTACGGGTTTTCTTAATTTCGGTAGACGGCGCATTTTTAGATTTAAGACGCAAATTCTCAAAATCCACCCACATTTTTATAGAACCCGACATAACATAAGCCTGTTTTTTATCGGCTTTAACATCAATAACCGTCGCGTCGCGGTTTAGTTCTGCAATTATTACAATATCACCTTTTTCGAGTGTTTTTACTGCTTCACCCGAAACCTTACGGCTTATAACCGGATTGGCTTCATCTTCAAGTTCTTTTAAGGTGTTTTTAAACATACCCCGCGCTTTTTCCTGCATTTTAGCGGCATTTTCGGCATTGATTGCCTTTTTCATCTCTTCAAGTTCATTCAAAAGAAGCGATGATTTATACCTTGCATTTTCTATTATAGCATTAGCCTTTTCACGTGTCTGGTCCATAAGTTTTTGAGTTTTAATTTCAAGCTCATGTTCACGCATATCGCTTTTTTTCTTGGCATCCATCATTTCAGAACGCAGTTTCCGGGCGATTTCACGCTCTTTTTCGGCTTGACGTGTAGCATTTTCAAGCGATGCTACCACCTTTTCAAAACGCAAATCTTCTTCGTTTATCTGATTTTTTGCCGTTTCGATAATATCCTTTTCAAGACCCAATTTGCCCGAAATAGCAAACGCATTAGAACGCCCCGGCATACCGATTATAAGGCGGTATGTAGGTTTGAGTGTTGCCACATCAAACTCGCACGATGCGTTTTGCACACCGTCTGCATCAATAGCATACGATTTAAGTTCAGGATAGTGGGTTGTTGCCACAACGCGACTGCCATAAGCCGAAAGCCTCATTAAAATCGCCTTAGCAAGTGCCGCCCCCTCAACAGGGTCTGTACCTGCGCAAAGCTCGTCAAACAGCACTAGTGAATCATCATCGGCATTTTTAAGTATGTTTATGATATTAACCATATGAGACGAGAAGGTAGAAAGCGACTGTTCAATGCTTTGCTCGTCACCGATATCGGCAAAAACCGAGCCGTAAACCGCAACACGGCTACCGTCATCACAAGGAATCATAAGACCGCACATAGTCATAAGTGTCATAAGTCCCACAGTCTTAAGTGTAACAGTTTTACCGCCTGTGTTAGGACCTGTAATTATAAGGGTGTTATACTCCTTGCCAAGTTCTACTGTAATAGGAACCACTGTTTTATAATTTATAAGCGGATGACGTGCATTTTTAAGGTAAGTTATACCGTCTTTGTTTATTTGCGGTACAACCGCTTTCATCTTATAAGCCAAACGGGCTTTTGCAAAAATAAGATTAAGTTCTGTCAAAGCATCATAAGACGGAATGATACTGTTGCAAAAACTACCTGCTTCTGCCGATAATTCAGCCAAAATACGGTCAATTTCTTCCTTTTCTTTGAGTTTTAATACACGGATTTCGTTATTTGTTTCTACAACCGTCATAGGCTCAACAAAAATGGTAGAGCCCGTAGCAGATGTATCGTGAACAATACCGCTCACCTGACCTTTGTGCTCGGCTTTTACAGGCACTACAAATCTGCCGTCGCGTTGGGTTATAATGGCTTCCTGTAAATATTTTGCAGTGGGACCTTTTATGATTTTCTCCAAACTTTCGCGTAATTTTGCCGATTTTGATGCTATTTTACGGCGAATATCATAAAGTGTGGGTGAAGCGTTATCATTAAGTTCTTCTTCATTTTTTATAGCAAAATTTATTTTATCTTCAAGATATTTGTTAGGCACAAGACCTGAAAAATAATCTTCAAGCGATGTATTTTCCATACTAAGACAATTACTGCGCCACTCTTTTACAACCCTTATAGCGCGTAAGGTTTCAGCAATACTTATAAGTTCAGGTATGGAAAGTACCGCCAGAGACTGTGCACGGCGCAAAGCATTAGAAACATTTTTAGCACCTGCGAAATTTGGTGCCGAATATTTTGCCATGAAAATATATGCATCCTCTGTATTGCGAAGCAAAGTTTCCACCATAGAAAAATCGGTTTGGGGGATAATTTCCAATGCTTTACTGCGCGAATCTTCAATAGAAGTTTCGGCGCTTAAAAGTTCCAATATTTTATCCAGTTCCAATGTCTTTAAATATCGCTTACTTACTGACATTTATTTCTCCTTAATGCTATTGTAAAATTCAAGTGTAGAAAAGCGGTGGTCGGTCTGCATTGTTATGTATTCACCAGTAATTTCTTCCAGTTCCCTTGCCTTTTTTTCGGGAATTTCGAAAGAATAAAGGTTACCCATTTTTGAATAAACAATATGCCTCATTGCGCTCAACAATGTACGGTCAATAGCACGGGCTCTGCCGTTTTTTTCACATTCCACACAACAAAGGCTACCGCTATCTATCATAAAAAACATCACATTATCTTCAAACTTGCCGCAGTTTTCACAGGCGACCAAGTCGGGCGCATAACCCGAAAGGGTTGCCACGCGCAGTTCGGTTATTGCTTTCATAAGAGCAGGGCTTCGCTTTTGCTTAGTCAGAAAATGAAGCGAGTTTAAAATAAGGCGCAAAAGTTCTTCATTCTTTTCGCCCGATACCGCGAACTCACTTGCCAACTCGCAAAAATACTGCGAAAGAGATAAAACTTCAATATCACTTCCCGCACCGAAAAACACACTTTCAGGCACGGCTTCATATATCCGCAAACTGCCGTTTTTATTTTTGATTGTAAAACTGCCATATGTAAGAAGCGAGGTAGCACTCGCTTTTTTAGATTTTATATTTTTAGCACCACTTGCAAAGGCTTTCAATATGCCATAGTCACGACTGAAGAGAGTGACTAATCGGTCGCTCTCCCCGATTTTCATTTCCTTTATTACCAACGCCTGCGTGGTGAATCGGTTTTCCTGCTGTGACACTATCGCTTCCTCCTTTGCAAGAATTTACAAAATACAAATAATCGGTCACTTTGCCGCTTTTGGTAAAGCGTATCCAACTGCTTTCAAATTTCATAATATCACCCAAAAATAGTTTTAGGTGATGTTGCGAAAATATTAAAGGTAAAAATTAGTCTAAACCGAAAGTATGTATAAGACCCTGACGGTTACGCCAATCTTCCTTAACTTTTACCCATAATTTTACAGTGGCTTTAATACCGAAAAAGTTTTCGATATCGCGCCTTGCCATTGTGCCAATTCGTTTAAGCATAGCGCCGTTTTTACCGATAATTATGCCTTTGTGGGAGTCTTTTTCGCAAATAATGGTGGCTTCCACCTCGACAATCGGCTCACCGAGTGTAGTATCGCGTTCAAAAAAGCGTTCTAAATCCACCGCAATACCGTGCGGTACTTCTTTGTCAAGTGTGCGAAGCAATTTTTCGCGTATCATTTCGGCAACCATAACCTTTTCAGGTTGGTCGGTAACATCGTCATCGGGGAAATAATGTACCGACGGCTTTGAAAATTTGCCAAGTTCATTAAGTAAAATATTCACACCGTCACCCGTCTTAGCAGAAAGCGGAATTACGGTTTCAAAATTGAACTCTTTGGTGTATGCGGTAATAAGGGTTAAAAGTTCTTCTTTTTTCTCTAATAAATCTATCTTATTTATTACAAGAACCGCCTTAAGTTTACGCTTTTTAAGCTCTGTTATCAGTTCCATTTCGGCAGGGGGTAAATTATCCCCATCAAAACCGAATTTCGGGTTGGCTTCCACCACCAAAACTGCCGCATCAACATCACTCATACCGTCACTTACGGCTTTGTTCATATTCTTGTCAAGTTGATTTCTGGCTCTGTGAAAACCTGGGGTATCAATAAAAACAATTTGATTTTCGCCCTCGGTCTTTATACCCATAATTTTAGTGCGCGTAGTCTGTGGCTTGTCCGATACAATCGCCACTTTTTGACCTAAAATTTTATTCATTAGTGAAGATTTACCCACATTGGGTCTTCCGATAATTGTAATAAATGCAGATGTTTGTTTCATAATTTACACCTTATTGATAGCTAAACCTAATAAATCAAGTATAGCTTCTTCCTTTTCTCTCATAATAGCCTGTTCCATACCGCCGTTTACGTGGTCGTAACCCAAAAGGTGAAGCATAGAATGTACTGTCAAAAACGCGAGTTCACGTTCAAAAGAATGGCCGTAAAGATTTGCCTGTGCTTCGGCGTGTTCATAGGAAATCACAATATCGCCCAGCATATATGCCCCGTTTTCGGGGTTTATATCATACTCACCGTTTTCACCCAAAGGGAAAGACAACACATCGGTCGATGCATCTATATTCCTGTAATCGCGGTTCATTTCTTTTATAATCTCATCATTTACAATGCTCACATCTATCTGTGAAGGCTCACAAAACCCCTCGTATGCCAAGGTGGCATTACACGCCTTTCTTATAAGCAAACGGCAACCCGTAGGCAATTTAAAGCCTTTTTGTTTAACCGAAATATTAACCTTTACGCTCATTTTTCTCTCCGTTTCTTTCATACGCTTTAATAATTTCCTGTACCAATCGATGACGGACTACATCCTTTTCATTAAGCCTGCATATTGCAATATCGTCAATACCTTTAAGAATCCTTACCGCATCTTTAAGACCCGATTTTTTACCGTCGGGCAGGTCGATTTGGGTAATATCACCCGTAACTACCGCTTTAGAATTAAAGCCCAAACGGGTTAAAAACATTTTCATTTGTTCGCTTGTGGTGTTTTGCGCTTCGTCAAGGATAATAAAACTATCGTCAAGTGTTCTTCCGCGCATATACGCCAAAGGTGCTACCTCAATGTCACCGCGCTCAACATACTTTTGAAAATTTTCAGAACCCAACATTTCGAACAAAGCATCATATAAAGGGCGCAAATACGGGTCTATTTTCTGTTGCAAATCACCCGGCAAAAACCCTAATCTTTCACCTGCTTCTACTGCAGGACGGGTTAAAATAATGCGGTTTACGGTTTTGGCTCTAAAAGCAGACACCGCCTGTGCCACAGCCAAGTAGGTTTTACCCGTACCGGCAGGACCTACACCGATTGTTATAGTATTGTTTTTTATAGCGTCTATATATTTACGCTGACCGAGTGTTTTTGCCTTTACCGGTTTACCCGACGCAGTAATGCAGACACAATCAGCCGAATATAAACCGTCTATCTGATTGTCTTCGCCGTCGGCCACAAGACTCACCGCATAATCGACATTTTGCTTACCTATTTGCTCACCTTTGTTTATCATTTTAATCAAACATTCGATAGTTTTTACCGCTGACATAACATCTTCCGGTTCGCCCTTAACCTTAACACTGCTACCGTGCGAAGTAATAACCACCGAATATTTTTTCTCGATTTCTTTTATGTTTTCATCAAAATTACCGAACAAATTTACAAGTTGTTCTATTCTTTCGGTATCTATCGTTTTTTCGAACATACACTTCTCCAAAATAATATAATCTATATTATTATATCATAATATTACGAATTTTCAAACATTTATTAAATTATAATTTCAAAAAGAAAAAATTATAGTTTGTCGCGTGCCGCGACAGGCAATTACGCCTTTACACTTAATAAAATCTCAACCCCTTATCCCCGACCATATAGACACATATGAATTGTAGTTTATCGGGGAGATAAAAAACAAAAAGCCTCCCTTGTGTAAAGGGAGGTGGGTTTGCGTAAGCAAACTCGGAGGGATTGTAATACCTTTTAAATACTAAAAAATCAAACAATCCCCCACCGCTTCGCGGAGCCCCCTTTACACAAAGGGGCCATTGGTCTGTGCTTTTCATTAGTCCGATAAACTATAACTTTCCTACCCTATCATTATATTTCCCCCTGTTGTTATTTCTTTATTTTCTAAAATCACCGCTTTAAGTATTGCTGTATCTTCGTTTTGTAAAAACTCTTTTTCTTTAATTTTACCATTATACTGCTTTGCTAATTTGCTGTCTAACATATCACACGCTTTATCATAACTCAACTGTTGTGTGCTTTCTTTGTAAAAGGCAAAACGCTTGGTATAGAGCGTTATAGGTAATTTGCGCGAAAACAAAGTTGCTTGTTTTTTGTGCAGTGTAAAGGTGTATTTCCCCTTTTCACTGCCAATATAAAGCGGGATTTTAATGCCAAAAAACTCCAACACACTTTTTTCTTTTATCTTTCCCGTAGGATATTTCACCTTATTATTAAGTGCCTGTTCAAGCAGTATCTCTGTTTCGCAATCCGCTTTTATTTTACCAATAGAATGTACAAATTTTGTGCCACTTTGATTTTCTATTATACCCGATACCAAAACATCGCCTTTGCTTACTACATCGCCCACTTTTACAAGGCAGTTTCCTGCCGTTACATCTATATGGGTTATAATGCCGTCAGAAGTTGATACCAAATTACACGGAACAGAGTTATCTTCTTGTTTTTGTTTGATTTCAGTAACATTCACAGTAAGGCAACTGCCCTCCACATTAAGACTTGCCCATGCGAGTTTATCGCATTTTAAAAGCAACTCCTGTGCTAATGCTTTAGCCTTTATATTCTTTGAACTCATACCCGTATGAATTCCTAATTCCTGACACGATGCTATAATTTCCTGTTCTTTCACAGTTTTTAGCCCCTCAACCTCTATTACCCATATATGTCCCGACATAACATACAAAAAAACAAAAAATACAATAATTCCGCTAAAAACACCGAATCTTTTATTGTAACGCTTTATAAAAAACGGAAAACCCTTTTTATCAATTATGTGTACCCTTATACCGCTTTTACGAAGTATAGCGGGTAATTTCAAAAAGTCTTTAACCAACATTTTACAGCGAATTCTCTGCTTAACATATCTTGCCGACCAAATATTTATGCCACTTTTCGAGCAAATATTTAAAACCTTTTCAGGGTAAATGCCGTAAAATTCCACCTCTAAAACACCGCAAAAAAATCTATATAAAAAAAGCATACTAAACCCCTACTCACAAAACTCCAAAGTTGATATTTTACCGCCCACGGTTATAGTGTTTTCTTCGAAAGAACTAATATCAAAATCACTGCCGCAAAGTATTAGTGCGCCATTTTTAAGCCTCAGTTTCAAGTAATTTTGGTTATACTCATAAACGCCTAAACACCCCTCAATAATAATGCGTTTATTGCCAAACATTTCAATCTGCGGACCTTTCAAAAATTCTTTTTCAATACCGTCTGCCATAGAAAAAATTTTCCATTTTTCTTTCTTTTTACTGCTTTCTACCTTTAATCGTTTTGCCAATGCCCCATCTCCCCCGTAATAATGCTATGTGTAAATAAATAAAATAATTCATAGGTGATAAATATGAAAAAATTTATATATACCATAAGCACAGTTTCAGTAATTATTTTGGCGGTCTTACTGCTTGAACACCCTTTAATATGCAAAGAAGCAATTGCAAGAGGTCTTGGGCTTTGCACACAGATAATCATACCTTCCCTATTCCCCTTTACATTTTGTGTTTTATTTTTACAACGCGCTTTAGCGGTAAAAAACACCAATTTAAAAAATCTTTACCGTTTTAAATTTTTGGGGTTGCCACCATCTCTTTTTATTATTTTTTTATTATCGCTTATAGGCGGTTATCCCATAGGCGCAAAATTACTCGCCGAATCTGATGCCACACCCGAAACCGCCTCTGTTATGATTAATTTCTGTGTTAATGCAGGACCTGCTTTTATAATTTCCGCCGTAGGAAGCGGTGTTTTTTCTTCGCCACAAATCGGTGTTATTCTGCTTATCTCCCACATAATACCGCCATTTATAATCGCCTTTATTTCACGTAAAAAATTGAATATATGCCAAAATCAAAAGCAACCGACCCATTTAAGTTTTAGTGATAATTTTATATTATCCGCAACCCAAAGCGCTTCGGCGCTTAAGAGCATTTGCATTTATGTATTGCTTTTTTCTGTGGTTTGCGCGTACATAAACAAATTAGGTCAATCTATACCGTTTATAAAGCAAATCGGAATATTTTTAGAGGTTACAAACGGCTTAACACTCACCAAAAATATTTATATAGTTTCGGCTTTACTGGGTTTTGGCGGTATAAGTGTATGGTTTCAAATTTTTGCCCTTATAAAACAAAAAAGACCAAACCTGTTAAAGTTTAGTCTATGGCGCATTTTTCACGCATTATCGAGTGCCGGTATAACTTTTATGTTAGTAAAGATATTTCGTCCGCAAATCCCCACCCTTTCAAACGGTATTTCATCAAACTTCTCACCCTTTAGCACTTCCGCCGCCGTAGGTATTTCGCTGATAATTATGGGTATTTTACTGTTAATATCTATAGGAGATAAAAAATATACTGGAAAATTACTTGACGATATAGTATAATAATTTCAAAGGATGTGCAAAAATGAGTAAAATCGGTTTTAATAAAAAATTACAAAAATCTTGCGCTTATTGTGTTCACAGCGCAAAACTTGAAATGACAAACGAAACAATCTGTAAAAAACGCGGTGTTATGGATGAGCGTGATTATTGCCGCAGTTATAAATACGACCCATTAAAACGCGAGCCGCAAAGGGTAAAAATTTCGGATAATTACTCCGCAGAAGATTTTAAATTGTAAGGAGATTGAAAAAATGTATAATAATATAAGCGGCAAAATCAAAAGTTTAGCAAAATTTTTATTTGGACTTTTCGCGATGTTAGGTATCGCTTCAGGTTTAGTGTTATTATTTATTGGATTAACAGAATCGGTAAATGATTTTATTATTAGTGGTATTATTACTATCATAGTAGTACCAATTATTGCTTGGATTTCCACTTGGCTTTTGTATGGGTTTGGCGAATTAATAGAAAAGACTTGTATTATAGCCGAAAATACGGAAAATCTCCGATATATTTCCCCTGAATTTTTTAAAAAAACAGATAGGCGATATATTAAAGAACTCGAAGAACTACAATCAAAGCTCATAATGAAATAATTGTAATTCTGTTATATAAAATCAAAACCTCCGCTTTGGCGGAGGTTTTTAGTATTATTTAAACTCTATTTTTTCTATCACATTACCCTTTAAGACAAGTTCTACGGTTTGACCTGCTTTAGCAAAAGGTAATAAATCCGACTTTGTAACAACTGCGGTATAGATTGCTTCATCATCTGCAAATTTTAGATAATACACAGTATTACCGCTCACCACAGCAGAATTTATATTTTCAATAACCTTTACAATCTTTTCCGGCTCTTGTTCAGGCTCATCACTAACATTTTCGGTCTTGAGTTTAGAAATATAGTCCTCTCTCGCACTCTCAACCGTACTGCCCGTACCCACTATCTGATACTGATTAACATCAACAAAAGCGTACATCTTGACAAGCCCTGCCGCGTCTTTAAGCGACATAAAATAGGTTGGTCTGTCCGAAACATTTAAAAGTAGTGGGAATGTAGAGGTATAATTAAGATGCTGTACCTGACCCTCGGCAGAATCCATTGCCGAATATTCTTCTGCACCCGGAATAGTGTAGAATTTAGTAGCCTTGGTACGTAAATTTGTTAGCACAAAACCAACATTCGACTCGTCACTTGTTACCGATGTCATACCTGTGTAAAGATACACATCATCATCTATAGCCAAGTAATTATGGCCGTCGGTCGGCTGTAATACACCACTTTGACCAAAAATCGAATTGAAAAAGCCCGAGCGGTATTTACCGTTGTAATTAAGTTGTTCAAGTATCATACTTGAATTATAAACTTGGTCTACCCAAGTGGGTATTTCATCAATTTTATAATACTTGCTTTCACCTGTTTGCGCGTTCATAAGCACCGCGCCGTCTATATCGCTGCCACTCCAAAAACCGATTTTAAAATCTATAACAGACGCCACCCAGTAAGGTGTGCCGTTATCGTCAATTTCAAATGAAACATTATCAAATATTTTAGTGGGATATTTAAAACGCAAAGCACGGGTAAGGTCGCGCATAAAATACTCGCCTTCCGAGTACATTATGCCTTCACTGAGCCTTACAAGACGGGTTTCCTGTGTGGTCATATCCACCGTAATATAAGCAGGTATACCTTCGCTTTGGTTATTAAACCACTTTATAATATCACCGTACATAAGCGGTGTTACGCGGACAGGTCTGCCCTTGTAATTTATTTGGGTATAAATGTCCTGAATCTCAAACTGCGAAACCAAATCTGCCATTTCGCCAAGTTTTCTTTGCCCCAGTCGTGTGGCGGTATCTTTATCAACCACAGGAATTTGCTCTTGATTTATCTCGGCAACATCAGTGACGAAATCACCGTCTTTTAAGGTAATAAGCTGATTATAGCTTTTAGCATTAAACAACTCACTGCCCACAATAGACATAACAGCGCTTAAAACCACAAGACTTAAAACACTTATAACAGCAAACTTTATGGGTTTTGCCATCTTTTTAAAGCCTATCTTGGGAACACCTACAACATTTTCAGGCGATTTCATCTCTTTGATAGCGGCAATCAACTGCGAAAAAGCGTTTATAGCCACACTTACCACAATAATAAAGCCTATAAAAAACCAAAAATCACGGCTTTGTAAATTTATGGGCGGTAAAGCAAACCAATAATAAAGCGCAATTATAACTATCGTTACTGCCCACTTTATAACTGATGCTAATATTCCTTTTTTCATACAGTACACTCCTGAAAATTTTATATATTAAAAATACCATAATTTTGAATTTATGTCAAATATATCATTGCAAAATTGCATAGTTTAAAGTATAATGTTTTTTGGAGAGTGACAGCGATGTTTGATGAAATAAGTATTAAAAGCGTTAAGAAAAATCTTGTAAAAGCAATTGCCGACGAATGGATGCTCATTACCGCCGGTGACAAAGACGGATATAATATGATGACCGCATCATGGGGCTTTTTAGGCGAAATGTGGGGCGAAGATACCGCTATGGTGGTAGTCCGTCCTCAAAGATATACTATGGAATTCATCAATAAAAATGACTATTTTACCATTAGTTTTTACGGCGAAAATAAAGATATTCACAAAATTTGCGGAACAAAGTCAGGCAGAGATGTCGATAAAACCGCTCTCACAGGCCTCACCCCCGTTTTCCTACATAATTCGGTCTTTTTCCGCGAAGCCAACCTTGTGCTTGTTTGTAAAAAGCAGTATGTAGGCGATATGACCGAAGATAATTTTATAGACAAGGAACCGCTTAAATGGTATGAAAACAAAGATTATCACAAAATGATTTTCGGTAAAATCGAAAAAGTTTTAGTAAAGGTATAAGAAAAATGAAATTTTTAATTGCGTCTGATATTCACGGCAGTCTTAAATACTGTGAAATGCTTTTGAAAGCATTCAAACAAGAAAAAGCCGATAAAATAATATTGCTTGGTGATATTCTCTATCACGGTCCGCGTAACGATTTGCCCGAAAATTACGCACCAAAAGCCATTATTGAACTTTTAAATCCGCTTAAAGATAAATTGCTCTGTGTACGCGGTAACTGTGATACAGAAGTTGACCAAATGGTGCTTAATTTCCCCATTTTGGCAGATTATGCCGTAATACCTGTGGGTGACAAACTTTTATATGCCACCCACGGTCATAAATACAATGCACAAACACCTCCGCCTTTAAGCAAAGGTGACCTGCTTATCAACGGTCACACCCATGTACCCAAATGCGAGGATATGGGCGATTTCATTTATATGAATTGTGGCTCAGTTTCTATCCCTAAAGAAAATTCACCACACAGTTATATGATTTTGGAAAACGGCAAATTCCAATGGATTGACCTTGTAACAGGCGAAATTTTTAATCAATATGAAGTATAAAAAGCGGTGCTTTGCACCGCTTTTTATTTACACCGCTTTTTCTAAAATAGCACACATTACAGTAATATCGTCCTGTTTTTTATCACCCAAACGGCGTTTGGCGCAAAGACACAAATGCTCTGATAAATCTTGTGCAGAGCCGTCAGTCCAACTTTCAATCTCGGCGCGTATCCAGTCTGTACCCTCACTTGTGACACCGTCTGACATAAGCACCACCACATCTCCCACTTTACAGCGTATAGCCGCTTTGTCAAAGCCAATATCCCGTAATATACCAACCGGTAGCGAACTGCTTTCTGCTTTACCTGTTTTGCCGCTTCTGCGCACAATTGTGGGTGCTGCACCCGCTTTATAAAGTTCGAGCATACCTGTGTGCAAATCAACACTCGCGATATCCACCGTCGCCAACGATTCATCGGTAGATTTAAAAAGCATAGAGGAATTGAGAATTTTAAGCGAACAATTATAACCAAACCCCGCTTTTAAAAGTCGCGCCATAAGTCCCGAAGCCATTGCACCGTCTACTGCTGCTCTGCCCCCTGTACCCATACCGTCGCTCAAAATCATAACAAAATGCCCCTTGTTATCGGTAAAATATTTAAAAGCATCGCCGCTCATTATATTGCCCTGTGCGTTTGACTGACTCACACCAAAATCTACTTTAATCTCGGTACGCTCACAAAGTGAAATATAAATTTCTCCACCTACTTCACTAACCGTAGGTATATCGAAATCGCGTTCACAAGCTAAAGATACCAGTTTCATCACCTGTGCTTTGTTTATAACAAGTTCGGGTGTTTTTTTAAGTTTCAATTCTATTGTCATTCTGCCAAAACGGTCTATTCTGCTGCAACATTCACTTATGTTTATATTTAAATTTTTAAGCGCCGCCGCCGCATTTTCGGCAGAAGAATTATCAAATCTTTCCTGCATTTCAAAATCACGCGCCATATCGGAAAGCATAGAAGCAATACCGCCAAACTGGTCGGACACAACACTTCTGACTTCGTCTATGCGGTTTTCTGCCGCTATTTTAGAAGCATAATCGGTATACCTTTTATAAGTGGCATTACTCATACCGCCAAGCCTTAAACATCTGCCCTTAAATTCCTCAGGTGCCGCCGTTTCGGGACTAACACTACCCTCTTTTACCGCTTTGGTCATCTCTAAAACGGCATTTACTGTATCTTCCCGTTTCTTTTCCCAACAATGTATGCGCAGTTTACATCCTGCACAGGCATCTTGCTCTATTGAATTTATTACTGCACCAAAATCGGGTGAATTGATTTTTGAAAGTTCATTTGACACCTGTTCCACCGTTTGCGAAACATCTTTAAGTGCGTTAGATGCCAAACAGAGCCGCATTGTAAGTGATTTTTTAAACCCTGTAGGCACCGAAATTTTTGGATAAGCCGAAAAAATCTTACCGAGATATACCCCTGCTCCTCGCGGTAGTACCAAGAATATTATAGCGCCCAATATCACCTCGGTAACAACCGCAGGAATAGCGATAACATCTCCCGCAGTAACCGCTCCGATAAAACCCAAAATCACAAAAATAAATATTTGCGCATATTTACCCAGTGAAGAAAATACACCGCAAAAAAGTCCTGCCACCGCAAAGGATACCCCCACCGTGCCCGAAGCACCGCTTAAAACCATAGTAAATGCGGTAGTAATACCGCTTACCGCACCCGAAATTATACCACCGTATTTAGCCGAAAGCAAAATAAGCAAAACACTTAAAATACCGCCTAATGATACCGAATAAAGCGCGACATTGTTAAAGCCCAAAAGCAAAATATTTATTACAATAAGTACGCTAACAAGTTCATCAGGAGAAAGCCCTGCATTATCGCGCGAAAAAATTCTAAAACTGCGCCTTACAAAGTAAGTACCGACCGATGCTATAACAGATTCGCTTATGACATCAATCACACTGCCGCCCTGTATTTTAAGCGCCGCACCGCTTGTCAAAAACGAAGCCAAAAATGTTATTAAGGTAAGAAAAACCTCACTGTTTACAAGCCTTTTATAATTGCTAAGTAACAATTTTATAGAAAGTATCGCAAACAATGCTGCAAGATACTTAAATGCTCCGTTGCCCACAGCAGGTATAAAATAGCCCACAAATACACCTATAGCACACGCAGGGGTATATGTTAAAGAGCAACCTGCTATTACCGACAAGCCAAACGGCAAAAGCTTGTCCATTACCACCCCTTTAGTGGCGACAAAACCCACTACCGCCATTAAAAAATGTACACTTATAGCCAAAAACAACTCTTTGTGACTCAATTTTTCCCTGTCGGCAGAAACCTTTACAAATTCCTTCATAATTTCACCTTCAAAAATTTTTTATCACTTTAAATTATACTCTTACGACTTTGATTTTTTTGTCTTATGTTCGGTGTAAAACTATAGTTTTTTTTGCGTTTTATAGGCGTTTTGTAATAAAAAATACCAAAAAGGAAAAAATAGCACCGAAGGTGGTAGTATTATGAAAAAAATTATAAAATTATGTATTTGTTTGGGACTTTGCGCGGTATTATTTGTCACAAATGCTTTTTCCCTTTCTAAAATCGGCTCTCGTTCAGAAGAGGTAAGGCAAATTCAAACCGCACTTAAGCAAAGAGGTTATTTTAATAGTGAAATTGACGGTATTTTCGGTACGCTTACCAAAAAAGCGGTCGAGCGCTTCCAAAAGGACAACGGACTGACAGTTGACGGTATTGCAGGTAAAAACACGCTTAAAGCACTTGGTATAAAGGACGGCGACAACAATTATTACGGCGGTTATTCTTCTGCCGATTATGATTTATTGGCGCGACTTATTTCAGCAGAATCACGTGGTGAGCCATATATCGGTCAGGTTGCGGTGGGCGCAGTAGTTTTAAACCGCATAGAACACCCCTCTTTCCCCGACACATTATCGGGTGTAATTTACCAAAGAGGTGCTTTCTCCTGCTTAGATGACGGCCAGTTTTACGAGCCAATTGCCGACAGTTGTTATTCGGCAGCGCGCGATGTTTTAAATGGTCTTGACCCATCAGGCGGCGCTATCTATTATTATAACCCCGTAACCGCCACAAATAAGTGGATTAGAAGTCGTAAGATTATTACAACAATTGGTAAACACCGTTTTTGCGAATAAACCGCTCAAATTTGCTTACTTTATTTAGGTAACTTTTCACAAAAAAATAGTTATCCTTGACTTTACTGTAAAATAATTATATAATAGTGTTTATTGTAATGCTCTTTAGTGGCGAAGGTTTAAAATCGTTCCCACACGCCGAATATGCATTACAAATTCATTTCTCAGCAAGTCACAGGTAAAATAATGTAAAGGTGGTTTTTATAATGGCAAAAACTATTAAAGTTACCGAAGACGGATTAGCAAAACTCAAGGCAGAATTAGAAAATCTTAAAACCGTGGGCAGAGCAGATATTGCTGAAAAAATAAAGATTGCCCGTGGTTACGGCGACCTTTCTGAAAATAGCGAATATGACGAGGCTAAAAACGAACAAGCTAAAATTGAAGCCCGTATTGCTGAAATCGAAGTAATGCTCAAGAATATTGAAATTATAGAAGATGTAAAAGGCGATTCTCAGACCGTTGTTATCGGTGTTAATGTTAAAGCACTTGATATGGAGTTTGATGAAGAGGTTGAATATCGCGTTGTAGGCTCTACCGAAGCAGACCCCTTAAATGGTAAAATTTCGGACGAATCACCTTTGGGTAAAGCGCTTTTAGGCAAAAAAATCGGTGATGAGGTTATCGTTGATGCACCTGCAGGCGAACTCAAGTTCAAAATTTTAGAGATAGGCAATAATTAGGATTTTTTCTAAGGGATGTGTTAATATGGAAAATAATCAAAAGAAAAACGGCGCTGTGGAACAGGATTTTAACGAAATAGTAAAAATCCGCCGCGAAAAGCTTGCCGCTTTAAAAGAATCGGGTAACGACCCGTTTGTTATCACAAAGTTTGACTTTGATAACGATTCGAAAAACATTAAAGACAATTTCGGAGAATTTGAAAATAAAACCGTTAAAATCGCAGGTCGTATTGTTGCTCGCCGTATTATGGGTAAAGCAAGTTTTGTAGGTCTTTCTGATTCCACAGGCAAAATTCAGCTTTATGTTCGCCGTGACGATGTTGGTGAAGATGTTTATGCCGCTTTCAAAAAGTGGGATATCGGTGATATTGTAGGTGTAGAAGGTTTTGTGTTTAAAACCCAGACAGGTGAAATTTCAGTTCACGCACATTCAATAACACTTCTTTCAAAATCACTTCTCCCCTTGCCCGAAAAGTTCCACGGCCTTACAAATAACGACCTTCGTTTCCGTCAAAGATATGTTGACCTTATTATGAACGAAAATGTTAAGCGTAACTTTATTGTTCGTTCAAAATTCATTAAGTTTATGCGCAAATATCTTGACGATATGAACTATATCGAGGTTGAAACCCCTGTACTTAATACAATTGTAGGCGGTGCGGCTGCCCGTCCTTTCGTTACACATCATAACACCCTTAATATACCTATGTATATGCGTATCGCAACCGAACTCCCATTAAAACGCCTTATTGTTGGTGGTATGGACCGCGTTTACGAAATCGGACGTATTTTCCGTAACGAAGGTATGGACCCCAAACATAACCCCGAATTTACAACAGTTGAATTATATCAAGCTTATGCCGATTTTCACGATATGATGGACATCGCAGAAGGTATTATCTCAGGTGCCGCTAAAGAAATCCACGGCACTTACGAGGTTGAGTGGATGGGCGAAAAAATCGACTTAACCCCCGGTTGGCGCAGACTTACAATGGTTGATGCTGTAAAAGAATATGCAGGTATCGACTTTGGCGCTATTACCGATGATGAAGAAGCAGTTAAGGCTGCAGAAGCTATCGGTGTAGAACTTGCCGAAACCGCAGACAGAACTTGGGGTAACGCACTCTATGCTTGTTTCGACCAAAGAGTTGAAGAAAAACTCATTCAACCTACATTCATTACAATGTACCCTGTTGAGGTTTCTCCCCTTACAAAGGCTTCTCCCGAAGACCCACGCCTTACCGAGCGTTTTGAGTTGTTTGTTTGCCACAGCGAACTTGCAAATGCATATTCCGAGCTTAACGACCCAATCGTTCAGCGTGAACGCTTTATGAAGCAGTTAGAACTCCGTGAACGCGGTGACGACGAAGCAGAAATGCTTGACGAAGATTTTCTTACCGCTATGGAATATGGTATGCCACCCACAGGCGGTATGGGTATCGGTGTTGACAGAGCAGTAATGCTTCTTACTAACTCCGACACCATAAGAGAAGTAATCTTGTTCCCCACGATGAAGCCGTTGGATTAATAATAACTAAACACCCTATGACCTAAAAAGTCATAGGGTGTTTTTTAAAAAACGAAATCTTATGTTTTATTCACCATATACAATTAACAAGGTTATTCCGTTGCTATCCAAATAAACGCATTGGTCTCCACCGAGCATTCCCTCTGTATAGAATGAAACCATCCAAACACTTAATTCTTTATCAAAAGACACGTGTGATGTGTCCCACTCAATAGTACACTCTTTTTTTGCTCTCTCCAAAGCATCCTCTGCATTGGAAAGTTTAGACTCGTTTGTATTTTTGAAACCATCGTGTTTTACACCAGGATTATTATCTTTATATATCTCTGCATGTTCAGAATACGAAAAAGAAGATACTTCAATATTAGATTTGGGTTGATTGCAACCTGTAAATAATAAAAGAAAAGAAAAAACTAAAATAAAGCAAATAATTTTTTTCATACTATCACCCATTTTTCTTAATTATATCACATGGCGTTCAAAATAACAATATGTTTTATAAAATATGAGTTTTGGGCCATTTTTTAGACCATTTCAGAGGTATGATATGCCCCGAAAAGGCAATTTGAGGTAAGATAATTTTTTGAGAGTAAAAATGCAGTAATCAAAACGTGTAGGAAAAATCACGATAAAGCAAGATGGGGTAAGATATTTTGCTTTTATTTTTATAACCCTTGCATACTCCCCACAATGAAACCGTTAGATTAACAAAAAACTTAAACGGACTATGACACAAAATGTCATAGTCCGTTTTGTTTAATAATTTAAAAAGTAGATATTCCCTATATTTTTTCTAATGAATTGTAATTTCATTTTCTATTATAAGCAATCGATTATATTTGGCAGTTCTGTCACTTCGGCAGGGCGCACCTGTCTTAATTTGTCCTGCGTTTACTGCCACTGCAAGGTCGGCAATTGTGCTATCCTCGCTCTCACCAGAACGGTGCGAAATCACCGTTTTATAGCCGTTTTTCTGCGCCATTCTTATAACATCAAGTGTTTCGGTAAGAGTGCCGATTTGATTAGGTTTTACAAGTATTGCGTTACCGCAATTTTGCTCTATTCCTTTTTTAAGCCTTTTTGTATTTGTTACAAAAAGGTCGTCACCGACAAGTTGAATTTTTTCACCTAAAACTGCCGTGAGTTTCGCCCAGCTTTGCCAATCTTCTTCACCCACACCGTCTTCGATAGAAATTATAGGATATTTTTCGGTCAGGTTCTTTATATATTCAATAAGTTCTTCACCGCTCATTTGTTTATTGCGCTTTGGCAAGTGGTATTTTCCATCTTTGTACCACTCGCTTGATGCTACATCAAGCCCAATTTTTATTTGTTCGGTGGTATAACCCGCTTTTTGAATAGCTTTTATTATAATTTCTATTGCCTGTTCGTCACTAGAAAGGTCGGGTGCGAAACCACCCTCGTCACCAACTCCAGTGGCTTTCCCCATTTCTTTTAAGATTTTACCCAAGGTATGATAAACTTCTGTACACTGCCTGATACCTTCAGCAAAAGATTTGGCACAAACGGGAATAATCATAAATTCTTGAATATCAATATTGTTTTTTGCGTGTGCGCCGCCATTTAAAATATTAAGCATTGGGCGGGGTAAATCAGCTGCATTTATACCGCCCAAATATTTATATAATGGTATTTTATAGGCATTTGCCGCCGCTTTTGCCACCGCCAAAGATACCGCCAATATCGCATTTGCACCCAAACGCGACTTATTTTCAGTGCCGTCAAGGTCGATAAGCGCTTTATCAACTATATCCTGTTTTACTGTTTTAAGCCCGGTAAGACAGGGCTCTATTTCACTTTTTATAAGCGCGACACAATCGCGCACCCCTTTACCGCAAAAACGCTCACCGCCGTCACGCTTTTCGTGTGCTTCAAACATACCCGTAGACGCTCCGGATGGTGAAATCGCCATACCTACACTGCCGTCGCAAAGTGTAACCCTTGCCGCTACTGTCGGATTACCGCGCGAGTCCAAAACCTCAAAACCCTCTACTTTTTTAATGCAAAAATACTCCATAAATAACCCCCGCAAAGATTTTTTATTATTTTTCCAAAAATTTTCTCTAATATTATAAAATTTGCTATTTTATTTTATTAAAACTTGTGATATAATTTATAGTGTATATTTATATATAAAAGGTGTTTTACATAATGGAAGAAAAAAAGGAACAAGGCTATAATATAATTTGCGGTAGAAATCCTGTGCTTGAGGCTGTACGCTCTGGTAGAGAAATTGACCGTTTGCTCGTGGCTCACGGTGTGAGTGGTGGCTCGGTTACTGCAATTATTGCCAAATGCAAACAAAAAGGGATTTTGATTAAAGAGGTTAGCCCGCAAAAGTTAGATTACTATTGTTCGGGCGCTAATCACCAAGGTGTTGCGGTGCTCTTTGCCGAACAGGAATATTGCACGGTAGAAGATATCCTGAATTATGCCAAAGAAAAAAATAAAAAGCCTTTTATCATCGTTTGCGACGAAATAGAAGACCCGCACAATTTAGGGGCTATAATTCGTACCGCCGAATGTTGCGCCGTTCACGGAATAATCATTCCAAAAAGACGTAGTGCTTCACTTAATGCCACAGTTGCCAAAAGCGCCAGCGGTGCACTCGAATACATGCGTGTCGCACGTGTTACAAATATACCTAACACCATTGATATGTTAAAAGAAAACGGTATTTGGGTGTTCGGTGCCGATATGGATGGCGAAGATTACGAAAAGGTTGATTTTGACTGTCCTACCGCATTAGTTATCGGCAACGAAGGCAAAGGAATCGGCACATTAACCGCCAAAAAATGCGACCAAATAATTAGTTTGCCTATGTTTGGCAAAATAAACTCCCTTAACGCCTCGGTTGCGGCGGGTGTACTTATGTACGAAGTAGTACGAAAAAGAAGAAGTTAAAAACGGAGAGATATAATGAAATTCTTTTCAAAAAATAATATCGACAACGATTTTTTTGTAGAAGAGCCTTTAAATAGCGGTCAAAAATTCCCTACACCATCGCATAAATTGACTGCTGATGAAGTGCTTCATCTCAACGACAAACCAGAACCGCGGTATGACGGAAAATCGGCGCTCGAATCACTTAAAAAACGAATGTTGGAAGCAGGTAAAAATGCCTCCGATAGTATTAAAAATAAAATAGACGATCAAAACATCACTCAATCAGCAACCGAAACCGAAAAAAGTAAACCCATAGCGGAAACGGTTGAAACCAACCATGAGAAACCCCAAAAGAGTCTACTTGAAAAATGCAAACCCTTTATTACAGACACTGATGGAAACGACGCTTCTATACCCTCTGTTCCGCTTTACAAGTTAGAAAGTGTTGCCGAAATTTTGCAAAACAACAGTCTTAAAACATTAGACCGTTTAGCAGAAAAATATGATATAACATTTGACAATTTGGGCAAAACTGACATCAAATCAAATTCACCCGCAAAGGACTTAGTTGAAGACCAAGAAACACAACCATTACCTACCATTGATAAAGAGGTAATAGAAATAAACGCTATGTTTAATAATGTACAATCAAGCGTTCCTTTTGCCGTTTCGGAGGTTGAAACCGATTTAGAAGAAACCGAAAATTATGCTACTGATAGTCAGACCATAACGTTCATACCTGTAAATAATCAAAGTGACAAAAAAGCTACCATAGTTGTTTCTTCTAATACACAAAACATTGACCTTACAGGTGAAATAGCCCCCATAGAAGAAGCAAACTCAGTTAAAGAGGACCAAATAACCCTTGAAAAAAGCGAGTTTGAAGAATATATAGCCGAAGATGAAATTGAAACCAAGGAAGATACCAAGCGTTATATCCGTAAGTTTTCAATAGTAAAGCGAAACGCATTTTTAGTAGTTTCGGCATCGGTTATACTTACCCTTGTTTTAGCCTTTATGAAACTGCCGTTTATGAGCGGTTTAGTTTTAGGCGCTACAAAATCTACTATGATTTTTTGCGCCGTAGTAACTGGACTTATAGCATTACTAAATATAGATATGTTTTCTTCTGTCCCAAAAATTTTCAGTAAAAAAGCAACCGCGGATGTAGCACCGTCACTTGCAACCCTTTGTGTGTTTGGTTATGCGGTTTCGGGTATTATTGCTAATGAGATTATACTGGATATCCTTTTACTTTTAGGTATAATACTTTCTATCCGTGCTTTAGGCAAATTCAGAAAAGCATCATATATGCTTTCAAATCTTCGTCAGATTGCTTCCTCCGCACCTAAAAAAGCGGTAAAACTCATCGATGATACCGCTGTTACATTTGCGATGGCAAAAAATTCTATCGAAGGCGACACTATGATTGCAGCGCCGCAGGAATGTGAACATATAAACGATTTTATAAAATACTCTACCTTCGGCACATTTATAAACGGCAAAATGCCAATTATAACAATACTTTCGGTTATATTGTCAATAATTTCAGGTTTTGCGGCGGCCAACTATTTTGATGGTTTGGTCTACGGTTTTTATGCGGCAGCAGGTGTACTTTGCTTTGCATCCTTACCTACCATTTTCTTTATAAGAGATTTTCCCCTTTATGCCGCGGCTAAAAAACTTAACAAAAAAGGCAGTATGATATCAGGTAATATAGGTGCTTTACACATTGAGATGGCAAACGCAATAATGCTTGACTCTGCCGACATCTTCCCGGACGGCACAGTAACATTACATCAGATGAAAGTGTTGTCTGAAAATAATCTGGACAAAACTTTATTACGTGCCGCTTCACTTACCGAATGTCTTAAGAGTCCACTAGCCCCTATATTCAAAAAAATTGCAGGTGAAAGTAATATATCAACTCTACCCAATTCCGATACTATTAAGTATGAAGAACGGATGGGACTTTCGGGTTGGGTGGATGACCAACTTCTGTTCATCGGTAACCGTACACTTATGCAAGCGCATGGCATTGATGTGCCCGATATAGAAATAGATCGCAAAATTCTTCGCAGTGGTTATTTCCCGGTTTATGTTGCGAGTGATGACAAGGTTTGCGCTCTACTTGTGGTACAATATTCTGTCGACCCTGAAGTTTCATACGAACTTCGCCGACTAACAAAAATCGGTGTGACATTGCTTGTAAACAACACCGACCCCAACATAACCGACCAAATGATTTGTGATTATTTAGGTCTTTATGACGATTCTGTAATGATAATGACTAATGCAGGTTATCATATGTACAAGAATGCCGCAACACCTAAACAAAATTGTTCTGCTCCTGCGAGTTTCCGCTTTGGAAACATTATGATAGCAAAAATTATGAACTGCGCTAATAAAATCAAGCGTTCAAATGCCCTTTTAACCACCTTATACATTATTTCGGCAGTGTTGGGTATTGTTATTTTTGCTTACTCTTCATTTGCAGGTTCGGGCACACTTATAGACAGTACCTCCGTACTCTTATACTCACTCATTTGTACTGTCGCATCTTACTTGCTCTATTTAATAGAAAAACCCTAAAGGAGGCAACCTTTATGTCAAATAATAAAAAATTCTACATTACAACCGCCATTGCTTACGCTTCAAGCAAACCGCATATTGGTAACGCTTATGATATCGTTTTGGCAGATATGATTGCGCGTTACAAAAAGCAACAAGGCTTTGATGTTTTTCTTATGACTGGCTCTGACGAACACGGCCAAAAGATTGAAGAAAAAGCAAAAGAGGCAGGTATTACTCCAAAAGAATATGTAGACAATGCCGCAAGTGTTATTAAAGGTGTTTGGGATAGCCTTAATACCAATTTTGATAAGTTTATCCGTACCACCGACGACGACCACGAATTAGCAGTACAAAAGATATTTACAAAACTCTATGAACAAGGTGATATATATAAAGGTCACTATGAGGGTAAATACTGCGTTCCTTGCGAGTCTTTCTTTACACCGTCACAATTAGTAGACGGCAAATGCCCTGACTGTGGCAGAGATGTTATTGATTCAAAAGAAGAAGCATATTTCTTGAAACTCAGTAAATATCAGGACAAATTGCTTGAATATTACGAGCAAAACCCCGATTTTATTAAGCCCGAATCAAGAAAAAATGAGATGATTAACAATTTCTTGAAACCCGGTCTTTCCGACCTTTGTGTTTCGCGTTCTTCTTTTACTTGGGGAGTACCTGTTGAATTTGACAAAAAGCACGTAACTTATGTTTGGCTTGACGCACTCTCTAACTATATCACAGGTATTGGTTACAACCCACAAGGTTCTACCGAACAATTTGAAAAACTCTGGCCTGCCGATTTACATGTTATCGGCAAGGACATTGTTCGTTTCCATACAATTTATTGGCCCATTATTTTGATGGCTTTAGGTCTTCCACTTCCTAAACAGGTTTTAGGTCATCCGTGGGTGCTTGTGGGAGAAGACAAGATGAGTAAATCAAAGGGTAATGTTATCTATGCAGATGACCTTGCAAAACGCTTCTCAGTTGATGCTGTAAGATATTATCTTCTATCAGAAATACCTTTCACGCAAGACGGCACTATTACCTACGAAAGTTTTATTTCAAAGTTTAATTCCGACCTTGCAAACACTTTAGGCAACCTTGTAAACCGCTCTATTGCTATGACTAATAAGTATTTTGACGGCACTGTCTTAAAGGGCAAGGTTTTCGATAACTTTGACGAGGAACTTATTGCCACCGCCAAGGAATCTATTGAAAAATATCACAGTCTTATGGATATTTACCACAACGCAGAAGCAATTGATGCGGTAATGGCACTTGCAAAGCGCTGTAATAAATATATTGATGAAACTGCGCCTTGGACTTTGGCAAAAGACGAAGCGCAAAAAGACCGTCTTAACACCGTTCTTTATAATCTGCTCGAATGTATCCGTTTGTTATCAATTATGCTTTCCCCCGTTATTCCTGAAAGTTGCGACAATATAAAGAAACAAATCTGCAATAATAACAATACGCTCGCATTCGGTTTGACAGACTCCTTTACAGTAGGCGCTGCTACTCCCCTTTTCGCCCGTATTGACACCGAAAAAGTTTTAGCCGAAATTGCTGAAGCCGAGGCAAAAGCCGCCGCAGAAAAAGCAGAAAATGTAGCAACAGTAGCTCAAATCGGCATTGAAGACTTTGCCAAGGTAGAACTTACCGCCGCAAAGATTATTGATTGCGAAGCGGTGCCCAAGGCTAAAAAACTTTTAAAACTCACACTTGATGATGGCACTGGTACACGCACAGTAGCATCGGGTATTGCTAAATTCTATACCCCAGACGAGTTAAAGGGCAAAACCGTAATATTGGTTTCCAATCTCAAACCCGCCACCCTTTGCGGTATTGAGTCACAAGGTATGATTTTAGCGGCCGATTGCGGTGATGATGTTAAGGTTATTTCCCTTGAAGATATACCCGCAGGTGCAAAAATCAGATAATGGAATTTTCAAATATAACTCCAAACTCTAGTGCCAAAATTTTTGACACACACGCCCATTACGACGATGACCGCTTTGACGGTGTTTTAGATGAGTTGCTACCTAAAATTCACGCAATGGGTGTAGAACGCATTATAAACTGCGGTTGTGATAACGAAACCAATAAAAAATGTCTTGCGTTAGCTGATAAATTTCCCTTTGTTTATTCGGCGGTGGGAATTCACCCGTGCAATATCGACTCAGGTACTACTGTTGCGGATATTAAAGAATTTGCAAAACACGAAAAATGCGTGGCCATTGGTGAAATAGGACTCGACTATTATTGGGAGCCCGAAAAAAAGGAACAACAAAAGGTGGTTTTTAAGCAACAGTTAGAGTTAGCAAAAGAATTAGATTTACCCGTTATTGTTCACGACCGCGATGCCCACGCCGACACTTTGGAAATACTAAAAGAGTATAAGCCCAAAGGTGTTTTGCACAGTTTTTCAGGCAGTGTGGAAATGGCGGAGGAAATACTCAAAATAGGTATGTATTTAGGTATCGGCGGTGTTATTACCTTTAATAATGCCAAAAAACTGCCCGATGTGGTACAAATGCTGCCGCTTGACCGTATGCTTTTGGAAACCGATGCGCCGTATTTGACTCCCGTTCCCTTTAGAGGCAAAACAAATCATTCCGAAATGATTTATCTGACGGCGCAAAAAATAGCCGAAATTAAAAACAAAAAAATGGAAGAAATTTTAGAAATCAGTTACAATAACGCCAAGAATCTTTTCAGTTTATAAAAGAATAATCACCCCATTTTCACAGATAATAATAGTGAAAGTGGGGTGACTTTTAATGGAAAACTACAACAATAAGAACAATCAAAACAAAAACGATAAAAATCGCAATGACCAGAATCGTAACGACCAAAACAAAAATAATCAGAACAAAAACGATAACAAGAAAAACGATTATAACAATAGATAACAAAAAACTCCCTTTTGGGAGTTTTTTTAAATTCGGAATTCGTAATGCCTAATTCGGAATTATTATAAAGTAAAAATTTTCACAAAGACAGAAAATATTAATAATTCTATTGAATCCCTATTCCGCCAGTTGTTCCCACTCTGAATAAGCGGTTTCGAGGTCTTGCTGTAATTTTTCTAATTTTTCGCCTATTTCAGCGAGTTTTACATAATCCGAAAGATTTGCGTCATCAGTTTGCTCTGCTTGAAGATTTTCAATTTCACTTTCGAGTTTTGCAATTTTTTCTTCTGCTTTTTTAAGTGCTTTCTCGCGCCTTGCCTTTTCTTTGAGCGGTGTGGTATAGGTCTTCTTTTCCTTTGGTTTTTCCTCTTTAATTTGCACTTCTACGGGTATTTTAGCCTTAGACAAATACTCATCATACCCAAAAGGATAAAACGCCGTTTGACCCCTTTTAAAGTCAAGAAGCGATGTGGAAATTTCTTTTATAAAATATCTGTCGTGCGATACGAAAATTACCGTGCCCGAAAAGGCTTTAAGTATTTCTTCAAGCGTTTCTTTACCCACAATATCAAGGTGATTGGTGGGCTCGTCAAGAACCAAAACATTTGGTTTTCGTTTAAAAATTTTGCAAAGAGCCAGTCTTACTCGCTCTCCGCCCGAAAGCACATCAACCGTTTTAAAAACATCCTCACCGCTAAAAACAAAAGCGCCAAGTGATGACCTTGCTTCAAACTCGGTAAGTGCTGGAAACTCACGCAAAAAGTCGCCCAAAACTGTGTCAGATGAAGAATATTGCGCCAACTGTTGGTCAAAATAGCCAATGCTCACGCGCGGACCAAACTTAAATTCACCCGAAAACGCAGGAATAAGCCCCATAAGGGTTTTAATAAAGGTCGACTTACCTAGTCCGTTACCACCGATAATACCGATTTTATCACCGCGCTTAACCTCTAAATTAACGGTGGATAAAATGCTATCATACCCGACACCCAAATCTTTAACCGATAAAACATCCTTAACGCCTATGTCTTTGGGCTCGAAATCGGTATGAAATGTCGAAAGATTTTCCCTGTCGGGGTCGAAAACTTCGTCCATTCTTTCTATTTGCTTTAGTTTACTTTGCGCCATAGCCGCTTTGGTAGCCTTATACCTAAAACGGTCAACCAACTCGCCAAGGCGCTCTTTTTCGGCTTTATATGCTAAATATTCCCTACGCTGTTGTTCCCTTAAAATCTTTTTATTCTTGGCAAAAGCCGAATAATTACCGTTATACTTATAAGTCTTACCATATTCAATTTCGTAAACTGTACTAACAGTATTATCCAAAAACATTCGGTCGTGCGAAACCACAACAAAAGCCTTTTTATAAGACCTTAAATATTCTTCAAGCCACTCTACCGCCTCAATATCGAGATGGTTGGTAGGCTCATCCAAAAGCAAGATATCAGGCTTTGACAATAAAAGTTTCAAAAATGCAATTTTGGTTTGCTGACCGCCCGAAAATTCACAAAGCGGACGGTGTTTAACATCTGCAAAACCAAATTTTTTAATAGCATTTTCATACTCTCGCTCAAAATAAAAACCGCCCAGATTTGTAAAGGTGTCAAGCAAATTGGTATAGTTTTTTATATCTTCTTCGTTGCCTGTTTGTTCCATCAAAAGCCTTGCACTTTCGGTTTCTTCTTTAAGTGCCAAAATTTCACTATAAGCCGAACGAACTTCTTCCAAAAGGGTTTTGTTATAGTCATCAAAGGTGATTTGCGACAAATATCCTATTTTCGGTTTGCCGGAAACCGCAAAAAAAGTATCATTATCACTATCAAGTTTAGCGAGTTTGTACTCACCTGCAATTAGTTTTAAAAGGGTGGTTTTACCGCAACCGTTACGACCGACAATCGCGATTTTACTCTGGTCGTTTATTTCAATATTGACCGATTTTAAAATGGGCTCACCCGATAATTCAACCACGCCATTTTGTATTTTAAGTTGCATAAAACCCCTCCTTTCAAAATTTTAGGCGGACAAATGTCCGCCGTAAATTATTTAATTTTTGCGTTACTCTTTAAAACATCAAACGCTTTTTCACTAACTACCAATATTTCTATATAATACTCACCCAAATTTTCAATAACATCGGCTCTATCAACCGAAGAATCGCCATTTTGAGCAATTATTTCCTTAATTTTGGCTTCGGTATCTTCCTTGGTGATTTCTATTTCTTCCTTATCCAAAACAGCATACCAAATCATTTGTTGTTGCATAGCAGGTTTAATATCGCTGGCAATAAGCGTAGTTTTAAAACCAGATTCGGTTTGGCCTGTCTGCGAATAAAACTGTTCCATTGTTATACCGTAATTGTTCTGAATGCTATATACATAATTTTGATAATAGTAAGGATACATTAAATCTATATCTTCTTGAGGATAGTCTAAAATTTTAGACTTTTCAATAACTGCTTGTTGCAAAAACTCTTCAACAGTTCTTTCTTCTAGATTTTCATAATATTCTTCCACTTTTGAATAACCCAAAGACTTATAAAACTCTTCGGGAGTTTTTGTGTCAGTCGATTTTACATAGTTTATTTTAACTGTAAATACAACCTTTGCACCCGCCAATTCGGCATTGCCGTAATTATCTGGGAATTTAAGGTTTAAATCAACTGTAGAGCCAATTTTCTTACCGATAAGCCCCGATTCAAAACCGTCTATAAAAGTACCTGAACCAATTTCCAAATCATAACCACTTGCAGTACCACCTTCAAATGCTACGCCGTCTTTTTTACCTACATAATCAATATTTACAGTGTCTCCGTCTTTAACCTTACCCGAAGTCTTATGATTATAAAGACCATAAAGCTCTACATCGTAACTGATAATACTATCTCTAACCTTTAAAAACTCATCAGATGTTTTATCAACCTTGATACCCTTATATTCGCCCAATTCGATATAATCATCAAGGTCCACATTATAAAGCACTCTGCCCTTATCATCGCTACAACCTGCAAACAATGATAAAATCAATACCATTACTAAAAATAAACTTAAAACTCTTTTCATCATTATTCTCCTGTTTCTGTTAATTCACCTTTCGAAGAAGCCTTCAAATATGCGTTTATAAATCCATCTAAATCGCCGTCCATGACAGCATTTATATTACCCGATTCAAAACCTGTTCTATGGTCTTTTGCCAATGTATACGGCATAAATACATAAGAACGAATTTGTGAACCCCAGGCAATTTCCTTTTGAACACCCTTAATATCATCGATTTTTTCAAAATGTTCACGCTCTTTAATTTCCAAAAGTTTGGATTTGAGCATTTTAAGCGCTCTATCGCGGTTCTGGAACTGACTTCGCTCGGTTTGACATGCGACTACAATACCTGTGGGTATATGGGTTAGTCGTACCGCGGACGAAGTTTTATTTATATGCTGACCGCCCGCACCCGACGAACGGAAAACATCCATTTTAATGTCTTCTTCCCTTATTTCAATGTTCATATCATCACTAATTTCGGGCATTACTTCAAGAGATGCAAAGGATGTATGCCGTCTGCCCGACGCATCAAACGGGGAAACACGCACAAGACGGTGCACACCAGATTCACTTTTTAAGTAACCATAAGCGTTTTCACCTTCTATTGAAAGCGTAGCGCTTTTAAGCCCTGCTTCGTCACCGTCAAGAAAATCCAAAAGCTGTGTTTTAAAGCCGTGACGCTCGGTCCAACGGGTATACATACGCACAAGCATTGAAACCCAGTCCATCGCTTCTGTACCACCTGCACCCGCGTGGAAGGTAAGAATAGCATTATTCTTATCATACTCACCTGTAAGCAAGGTCTGAAGCCTTAATGAAGCCAAGCCGTTTTCAAAATCGGTTATCGAAGTTTCAATTTCTTCTATTAAAGAAAGGTCGCCTTCCTCATCACCCATTTCAATAAGCACCTGCAAATCATCAAAAGAACTCATAAGCGAATTATAGGTTTCCACCGTATTTTTAAGTTTACCTGTTTTTTGTAAAATCTTTTGAGAATTCTCAAGGTCATCCCAAAAACCCGGAGCACTCGCCTTGGTTTCAAGTTCTTCAATTTCTCTTACAAGGTTGTCATACCCCAAGGCACTTTTAAGGTCGCGAAGTTCTTCTTCAGAACCTAAAAGCCTTAACGATAACTGCTCAAATTCAAGCATAAACTATCTCCTAAATCTTTTTTAATACAAAGGCGCACCAATTATCTTTATATTTTTCTTCCAAAATCATAAAGTTTTTTTCTTTGGCCGCCGCCAAGACATCGTCTTTTCTTATATCAATTATACCCGATATAATAAATACGCCATTTTCTTCTAAAAATTGCTCTACATTTTGGAACAATTTTATTATCACATCAGCTACTATATTAGCACAAATAATGTTATATTTTCCACTAATTTTATCTGCCAAATCACCCACGATAAACTCGCACTTGTCGGCCATTTTATTTATCTCGGCATTTTCCTTTGCGGTTTTTACCGACTGCGCATCGATATCCACACCAATAGCACTTTTAGCACCCAAAAGCACAGACGCAATACTTAAAATGCCGCTACCTGTACCGATATCAAGCATTTTTGTATCTTCTTTAATATAATTTTCTAAAAGCGCAAGACAAAGTGAAGTGGTTGCGTGTGTACCAGTGCCAAAAGCGGCACCGGGGTCGATATTAAGCACTGTTCTGCCGTTTTTATTATCATAAGTTTCCCAACTGGGAACAATTACCAACTTTTCGCCAATTTCACTTGTATGGAAATACTTTTTCCAGTTTTCATTCCAATCGGTATCGTCAACACCGATAGAGCCAACCTCGAAAGTGATGTTTTCCGCCGTAAAGCGTTCTTTCAAAAATTCAACCGCTTCCAAAGCATTATCACATTCAGAAATGTAGATATGAATAATGGAAATATCGCGGTCTTTTTTAAGTAAATCTTCATCAATAAGATTGATGTGGGCTATTTCTTCGGCCTTTTCTTCCAAATCAGAATAATCTTCAATATAAATGCCGTAAGGCACAGTCATATTGGCAATTGCTGCCGCTAAATCAGTATCCTTTTGAGGTACTTTGATTGTAATTTCAGTCCAGTTCATTTATTACTCCTAAAATTTCTTCCTTTGTATTTAGCACAGTGCCCTGTACCATACCGCCTCTGCCACCACCACGCACGGTAAGACGGCTCTTAAATTCTTTAAACCAATTATCAAGCAGTTCTGCCTGTCCGCAAACGGCAAAGCAAAACTCGCTTTCACTACCGCTAAATACTGCCCTTATTCCGCCTACTTTTTTATGTAAAGCATCTGCCGAAAGTTGTAATTCCTTAATATCAAAGCCTTCCTGAAAAACAACACTCACAGCATCATTTGTTTGGAAATTTCGACTCAAATCATCAATTATACGGCGTTTAAGACCGCCAATCTGATATTTCAATTCACCGATTATTGTCTGTTGTTTTTTTACGGCTTCGGCAATTTCACCTTGTTTGACACAAAGCATTGCCGAAATTTCAGCGCAGTTTTTATAGCGCTCGTTATAGTCGGCAATAGTGCGTCTTCCGCACTTCATTTCAATTCTTACGCCACCGCGCAATTTTTCACTATCAAGCAGTTTTATAATACCAATCTCTGCCGCCTCGTTCACATGGGGCGCACAACAAGCGCACATATCCGTATCTTCAATTTCAACTATACGGATAGCACCCTCTAACTCTTTTTTGCTTCTATAATTCAAGGTTTTAAGGGTTTCTTGGTCGGGATAATATGCCGAAAACTTGCGATTGAGGAAAATTTGCTCGTTGGCTTCGGTTTCTATTTGTAAAATCTGTTCGCGACTAAGCATTTTATCAAAATCGAGTGTTACAATATCGGAGCCCAAATGGAAACCAACATTTTCACAACCGAAAAGTCGGTGTGCCACACCCGATATAATATGCTCTCCCGAATGTTGTTGCATATAGTCAAATCGGCGAAGCCAATCTATAACACCTGTAACCTGTTGACCTTTTTGGAACTGTTTAGTGGTATAATGATAAATTATACCGTCTTTTATCTGTACATCATAAACCCTTGCATCACCTAAGGTGCCTATGTCAGAAGCCTGACCGCCACCTTCGGGAAAAAATGCAGTGCGGTCAAGAATAGTGAAAAAACCGTCTGCTTGGGGGTAAGAGTCTATTACCGTAGCATCAAATTCTTTTAAATGTGAATCTATATCATAAAGTTTTTCGGTCATTGTAACTTTTCCTTTACTATATAAGCCGCTTTATAAATATCGCCGCCGCCCATAGTAATAACAATATCATTTTCCTTGGCGGTTTCTATTATCTTGTCGGCAATATTATCAAAGCCGTCTACTATAACTGCATCGGGTAACTCTTTTGCAATATCTTCGGAAGAAATACCAAAAGTATTAACTTCACGTGAGCCCATAATGGGGGTTAAAATAACCTTATCGGCAATAGATAACGCCTTTATAAACTCATCCTTTAAAAGTGCGGTGCGCGAGAATGTGAAAGGTTGGAAAACTGCTATAACCCTATTGTAAGTCAAGTTTTTAGCCGCAGTAAGTGTAGCAGTAATTTCGGTAGGATGGTGTGCATAGTCGTCTGCCAAGCACCAACCGTCAAATTCACCCAAAAATTCAAATCTTCTACCCGCGCCCGTAAATTTTTCCAATGCTTCTTTTATACCAAAAGCACTAACACCCATATCAAAAGCAACTGCAAAAGCCGAAAGCGCGTTTAATATATTGTGGTGACCGGGGATTCGCAAAGCAAGGTCAATAATCTTTTCACCTTTTTTGCAAACGGTAAATTGGAAACCGAACTTGCCTTTCTTTATATTATCGGCATAATAGTCATTGGTTTTCTCAAAGCCAAAAGTGACTTTTTCAACTCCTGCTTCCAAAACGGCATTTACTGCTAAATCATCATCGCCGTTAACATAGCAAATCTTACCCATTGAAACAAACTTTGTAAAAGATTTTGCCATATTTTCCATGGTCTTGAAATAATCAAGATGGTCGTTATCTATGTTGAGTAAAACCGTAATATCGGGAGAAAGTTGTAAAAAAGTATCAACAAATTCACACGATTCGCAAACCATTGTTTGACTTTTGCCTGCAATACCGTTAGAATTGATTAAGGGAAGTTTGCCGCCGATAACCGCCGTAGGGTCGCACTTGTTTAATATGAGAATTTGTGTTATCATAGATGTAACCGAAGTTTTGCCGTGTGTACCGCACACACCGATAACATTCTCATACTTTCTGGTCAGCGCACCTAAAAGATGACTGCGTTCCATTGTAGGTATACCAAGTTCCCCAGCCCTTACAATTTCAGGGTTATCTTTAGAAATAGCGGCAGAATAAACCACCAACTCACTTCCCTCTACATTGGAAGCGTTATGGCCCATAAATACCTTTATCCCAAGATTTTTAACCCTTTTAAGCGGGTCGCTCTCGTTATTGTCAGAGCCCGTTAAAATATAGCCTTTACTATGCAAAATCTCGGCTAACGGACACATACCGCTACCGCCGATACCTATCATATGAATTTTTTTAACATTGTCAATTATTTTATCTTCTTGGCGCAGTTGTTTCACAAAAACACCCCTTATCGCAGTATTATATATATTATACTACTATTTATATAAAAAATAAACCATTTTTTTGAAAGGAGGCAAAGAAATGTTACAAATTCCGCAAAATATAAGTTTTGTAATCGAAAAACTAACAAAAAACGGCTTTAAAGCCTATATTGTAGGCGGTTGTGTAAGGGATATGCTGATGGGTAAAACTCCCGACGACTTTGATGTTACTACATCTGCCACACCTAATGAAGTTATCGCACTTTTTGACAAAACAATACCCACGGGCATTAAGCACGGCACGGTTACTGTTATGGTTGATAAAACCGCCGTAGAAGTGACCACTTTCCGCACCGAAGACGGTTATGCGGATAACCGCCGACCCGACAGCGTAAATTTTGTAACCGATATCCGCGACGACTTATCTCGCAGAGATTTTACAATAAACGCTATGGCTTATAACCACACAGACGGACTTATCGACCTATTTGGCGGTAAAGCCGACCTTGAAAACCGTATTTTAAAAACCGTTGGTGACAGTGAAAGGCGTTTTCGTGAAGACGCGCTTCGCATATTAAGACTTTTTCGCTTTGCCTCTACGCTGAATTTTAATATAGAAGAAAACACCCTGTCTTCCGCTATAGACTGTGCTTTTCTTTTACAAAATGTCAGCCGTGAACGCATTTTTGCTGAGATAAAAAAAGCAGTTTTGGGTGAAAATTTTGAAATCTTTTCCGAACTCATACTCTGTGGCGGGTTAGAATTCTTAGGTATAACTAAACTCCCGAATTTCGGCAAAATTGAAAAGCACCGCGACAATCTGCTTTTATGCCTTTATTTAAGCCTTGAAAGTAAAGCGCTTGAAAATTTAAAACCCTCTAACCGCGAGCGCGAGTTTTTCCTTACATTTGACCGTTTGCAAAAACTGGAAAAACCCAAAAATACCGCCGAGGTAAAAGAAATGCTTAATCTTTGCGAAAGTGACATTTTAAAAGCATTTTTCGAGTATAAAGAATGGGATACAACCGTTATAGACGATGTATTGTCTTCGGGTGAGCCCTACAAAATATCACACCTTGAAATCGATGGCAAAAAGCTCGTACAACTGGGATACAAGGGCGAAAAAATTGGTGTAATTTTAGAGCATTTGCGAAAAATAGTGGTACTAAACCCACAAAAAAACACCGAAGAAAATTTAATAAACGAAATACCGTAACAAAGAAATGTAAGTGCCATAAACTGTATTAGGCACTTACATTTTTTTGGGAGGTTTTTATGAAAAAAGTATGTATAATAGGCGGTGACACACGTCTTAAAAGCGTAAAGCATTCATTAGAAAATCAAAATTTTTTCGTTAGCACCTTGGGTCTTTACCCCGATGACAAAGCCGATATTTCGATAAGCGATATTATCATTTTACCTGTCCCCACCACACGCGACAACAAAACGGTTTTTGCACCGCTGACTAATCGTGTTATTCCTTTGAGTGAAATATATGAAAAAACCGAAGACCAACTTATACTTTGTTGTAATTATAATTTTGAAAACAGGAATTGTATAGACTATAACACCCTTGACAGTTACGCGCTTTTGAATGCAGTACCCACCGCAGAGGGCGCAATAAAAATAGCCATAGAAAATACTGACTTCACCCTTTGGCAAAGCAATATTTTAGTAATCGGTTATGGCAGAGTAGGAAGAATTTTAGCAGACCGACTAAAAAAATTGGGGGCTAATGTAACTGTCAGCGCCCGTAAACCAAAAGACTTTGCCGATTTGGAAGCACTCGGATTTAACTACATAAATACCGAGAGCATACCCTCACTTTATTTAGGATATGACATTATTTTCAACACAGTGGATGCCGTTGTTTTGCCCGATAGTGTGCTTAAAAATTTGCCCTGTTCCCTGCTTTTAGACCTTTCTTCAAAGGGCGGATTTAATATGGAATATGCGAAGTCTTTGGGGCTTAATGCCCAAAAAGCACCCGCTTTACCGGGTAAGGTCGCACCCAAAACCGCCGGAAAAATTTTAGCCAAGACCGTAAGTGACCTTATTCGTTTTTACAATTAAAAGGAGAATATTATGCAAAATATAACTTTGGGATATGCAATGACCGGCTCCTTTTGTACTATAAAAGAGTCTTTAAATGCATTGAAAGTTTTAAGCCAATATGATATAAAAATCTTACCCATTATGTCCGAAACGGTATATAACACCGATACCCGTTTTGCAAAGGCGCAAGACCTCATAAAAGAGGTTGAAGAAATTTGCAAAGCAAAAATTATAAACAGTATCGTTTCTGCCGAGCCTATAGGTCCTAAAAATTTACTTGATATATTGGTAGTAGCCCCTGCCACAGGCAATACTTTAGCCAAAAATGCTTTAGGTATAACCGACAGCGCAGTTACTATGGCTATAAAAGCGCATTTAAGAAACAACAAGCCTGTTGTTTTCGGCATTGCCACTAACGACGCATTGGGAGCAAGTGCTAAAAACATCGGTCTTTTACACAACACAAAAAATATTTTCTTTGTACCATACAAACAAGATGACCCGCATTCTAAAAACAATTCACTTATATGTGATTTTTCTTTAATACCGCAAACGGTGGAATTAGCACTTCAAGGAAAACAAATACAGCCAATTATTATTTGACAAATCCCCACTTATGATATATAATGGTTTGGCATAAAATATATCATAAGTGAGTAAATAAATGGGGATTTTAGAGCTTTTCATATTAGCAATAGGTCTTTCTATGGATGCCTTTGCAGTAGCCATTTGTAAAGGCCTTGCTACATACAATCTTAAAAAAAGACATATGATAATCACAGGTCTTTGGTTTGGTGGGTTTCAGGCTTTAATGCCGCTTATCGGCTATTTTTTAGGCACTGCTTTCGAAAAATATGTTACCGCCATTGACCACTACATAGCGTTTATTCTCCTTGCAGGTATAGGCACTAATATGATTAAAGAGTCTTTTTCTAAAGAAGAAAACGATACCGACTGTTCATTCGCCTTTAAAACTATGTTTATAATGGCAATAGCCACAAGTATCGACGCATTAGCCGCCGGTATTTCACTCGCAATGGACTTAAAAGGTAATAATACATACGCTTATATTGCAGTACTGTTTATCGGTATAATCACCTTTACACTTTCGGCAGTCGGTGTTAAAATCGGCAACATTTACGGAAGTCGTTGGAAATCTAAAGCCGAGTTCTCAGGCGGTGTAATTCTCATAGGTCTTGGCATTAAAATTTTAATAGAGCACCTGTGTTTTCAGTAATATAAAAAGGGAGGTTAAAACCTCCCTTTAGTTTTTCAGATGTTAAATTTTTTATAAAACTATGTGACTACTATATACCGAAGATTCCTCTACCAAACAAATTCTTTTTTGCCTGATATTCTTCTTCACCCATATTAAGTATTCTAATACCCCATATAATGCCTTTAATACCGTTAATTACACCAACGACTCCAAAGGTTACACACATGAGAATAATACGAAGTATGCCGTCACTTACTCTGCCACGCATAAAACAAGGAACACCTATTGAATTAAAAATAATGCACATAATACCAAATACTACCCTATCGCTCTCATTATGATTTTGTGTTACGATTGCGGTTTCTGGCATTGGCTGATTGTGTTGAATTGCTCGCTGAGTGACTACCACTGAATTCGTTTCTTCCGTGCGCTTTCTTAATTCTGCGCCACATTTAGCGCAAAAAAGGTCACCCTCGATTGCTTTTGTCCCACATTTTGTGCAAAACTTTACATTGGTTTGATTGTTCTTTTCAGTGTTCATAATGTTTTCTCCTTAAAATAAAAAAGTGTGTCCCCATAAGAGACGCACTGAAAAAGTGGTGCCTCTCATAGTTGTCACACTATTGCATTCTACCCGTGAGGATAATGGCAAAGAGAGAAAACACTTTTTACCAAAGTATTTTCCCACAGGTAGAAATCAAATATGCAATTAGTGTGACACAAATATTATAACAAAAACAATATATACTGTCAAGATATGAAGAAATAAGGGATGATATGTTATATATTAAAAAGAAACACCACACAGGGTGTTCCTTACGATAAATCAATAAAGATACATTGTAGGGACAGGCCTCTGGACTGTCCGTCATATTTGATGTAATTAAACGGGCAGTCGAGGCGCCTGCCCCTACTATGTTTTTATATTGACCGTTCGTAGGGGTCGATGTTTTTCATCGACCCGTCGGTTATATCTGAATTTCAAGGGATGATGTGGGCATCATCCCCTACGATACACCAATTAACTCACCGCTAAACTATAATTTAGCGGTCGATTCGTGAAGCGACCCTACTGTCGTAATCAAGAGAAACAAACCCGTAAATTGTTGTGGCAAAATTGCCCGTCAGGGCACATGACAAAACTCCCGTGTTTTCACGGGAGTTTTTATTGTATAGCGAAAAGACAGCCAATTTTTTGACCTGTTTATGGCATACTGTATGGAAAATACAAACTTTCCAAATTTTGACTGTTTTTACTGTAATACATAGCGGTAAAATCGCCATTTTGGGTGATTTCATCTCTTGCTAATTTTTCATATCCGTCCAAAGGTTGTAACGAAAGTTCACCCTTTTTATCGGTGGCATTAAAACAAACAAAACCTAACTTTTCATAAAAAGGAATAAGTCCGTCATTCACGGGGCGCAAAATCAAAATGCTGTCGTCTTCTTGCTTTATTTGTTCTATAAGTTCACTCGCATAACCTTTATTTCTAAACTCACTCGCAGTAGTAACCGCAAAAATATACTTTGCTGTTTTTTTACCGATTTTACACGGTAATGCAAAACACATTGCCACCGTTCTACCCTCTTTTTCAAGTGTTTTGCAATAAGGGTAACAGTGTTTAAACAAATTATCACAAAAACCGCCATCTTCTTCTACAAAAGCATCATGATACATTTGTTTAAGCCAATCAACTTTTGGCATACAAAAATACTTTTTCAAAAGCAGATGAGGTTTGTAAGAAAGTTTTGCTTTTCTTAGTCCCTCAAGCCCTAAATCGTCTTCTCGGTTTATATATTTATAATCGGTTAAAGTTTTTGCAAACTCGTTATTTATAACAGTATACGCTGTGGCATACTCTGAAAGCGCTTTTTCGATATGAATATCAAACACATCGCGATTTATTGGTGAGCCTAAGGTGAATGCCACAACCTTATCACCAACATAAATTGCACCGCCCGAAATATTTAGCGTTTGCATATTGTCGAGCATTACAATTATACCATCTTTTTCACACTGCATATGGCGGTCAAACCTATCGGCATTTTGGCTGTACCATTTTTCGATACACTCCAAAACATCGCCGATATTATCCTGCGTTATCGCCTTATACTGCCACTCATATTTTTTAGAAAATGCAGAGATATGATTTCGCTTACTATGATATTTTTTGCCCGAAAGAGAGCCTAAATCACTTTGCAAATAAACATAGTCAAATGCGTCCCTTTGGGGTATAAACTCGTAATCTTTGCCGAAATTGAGTTTAAAATCAATAAAGCGCTCACCTTGTTGCACCCATAAAAGCGGATTTTCACCGCCTTTATATTCGCGCAAAATTTTAAGACCTTTTTCCAAATTGCCGCCAAAAGGCAACCTGAAAGTTTCTTCTTCAACACCGCCCGATTTTATAAAAAGCATACCGTCTTTTATGGCATACATATTATCATACATACGCGACCATACGACCAAGTTTGCGAAACTCGACTCGCAAGAAAAACGGGCAGGTGAAGAAACAAAAGGTTTGAGTATCGGTGCATCGTCTAACTCGATTTTTTTAAAATGCAACATAAAACTTTTATTCACCGCTTGTATTATTTTCAGATGAATTGGAAGAATTATCACCCTCAGATGTCACGGGTGTACTGCCTGTACTTGAAGTACCTGAAGTGTTTGAAGAATTATTTTGAGCATTTTCCTTATCAAGTTTTTCCTGTTCTTTAGGTGTTAGCAAAACTGTACCGCTGTGCTTTTGACATACATCAGGCAAACCCTTTGTTTTGTAGTAGCCAACCGCTATCTTTTCGCATTTATCGGTAGCAAGTCCACCAGTTTTAGTGCAGTAATATCTTTCGGTTACATAACTACTTTCGGGATAATCTTTTGCCTTTAAGCCTTTATGAATCTTGCTCATAACGGTAGACCATTGATTTTTGGCTATGTTAAGGTTAGCGGACGGCATTTTCTGCATAGTTTCATAACCGCACCAAGATGATACTACATAGTAAGGCGAACCGCCCACAAACCATTTATCATTATCAGAACTTGAAGTACCGGTCTTACCAAACAACTTCATTTTACTTACTGATGATGCTACCGATTTACCTGTACCACTCTCACCGTAAATTACATTTTGAAGCATTTTATTCATAATAAATGCTGTATCTTCACCTATTACCATTTTAGGTTTAGATTTTTGTTCTAATACAGTATTGCCCTTTTGGTCGGTAACCTTGGTGTAGAAAGTAGGTGTGTAATAAAGACCGCCGTTACCGAAAGCCGCATAAGCCGCTGCCGACTGGAGTGTGGTAACACCGCCATTTGTACCGCCGAGACCTAATGCCGAAAGATTTTTATCTGCTTCGGCATTAAGATAACTAAGACCGAATTTTTGAGTGTACTCATAACTTGTTTCAACACCCATTTTGTTAGCCAATGCCACAGGTATAGTATTTATAGATTTTTCCAACGCTTTTTGCGCGGTAACATTACCCGAATAACCGCCACCTGCATTCTTAGGTGTCCAATTGCCATATTTGGTTTTTGTATCGTTAAGAATGGTAGAATAATTTATCATACCCTTTTCAATTGCGGGAGCATATACCGCCAAAGGCTTCATTGTAGAGCCCGGTTGACGTTTTGCATCAGTCGCGCAGTTAAAACCGCGATTAGAGGTTTTTTCACCTATACCGCCTGCAATTGCCTTAACATGGCCTTCATAGTCCATAACAGTCATAGCGCCCCATAACGGGTCACCCTTGCTGCTCTTTTTAGCCTTTTTGGCAACATCCAAATATGCCTTATCTACAACCGCTTGAATATCACTGTCTACCGTAGCGTAAATTTTATATCCGCCTGTATAAATAAGTTGTTCGGCTTTTTCCACAGTATATTCATATTTTTCAACCAAATCGTCTACCAACTGCTGAATCAATGCATCCACAAAGTAAGAATTTATTTGTGAGTTAGCATTGATATCTAACTTCAATTCAGTTTCTTTAGCCTCATCATATTCTTCTTTTGTAATATAGCCCTGGGTATACATTTCGTAAAGAACGGTGTTACGTCTGGTTTTATTATTTTCCGGGTTAGAGTCGGGTGCGTAATAAGATGGTGCTTTGGTTATAGCCGCCAAACTCGCACACTCTAAAACACTTAACTCGTCAACATTTTTATCAAAGTAATAGTTAGCCGCAACCTGTACACCGTATGTGCCGTGACCCATAGGAATGGTATTAAGATAACATTCAAGTATAACGTCCTTGCTATACTCGGTTTCAAGACGTCTTGCACGCATTATTTCACGCATTTTTCTTCCTGCGTCCTGTTCGCGGTCATCAGTTATATTTTTAACCAACTGCTGGGTTATGGTTGAACCACCAAACTTGTCCGAGAAATGGAACACCTCATTAAGCACCGCACCAAAAGTACGCTTCCAGTCAACACCATAATGGTCTTTGAAATCTTTGTCTTCTATCGCAATAAAAGCATTTGCAAGGTTTGCGGGGATACCCTTGTAATCTTTATTTTCTTCTTTAATTGCTTTTTCATCATAATCAACCCAAATGCGGTTATACATACCGTGCAAGTGTTGATATTCTTCCCATTTACCCTTGTCGTTCTGGACATAAATGGTAGATGTAAAGTCCATCTTTTGGGAAATTGCTTCAACATCATTAAGGTCTACGTCTATGGAGTCATCTATAAACCAAGATGCATAACCGATAATACCGCCAAGCACTAAACCGGCAACAATCATACCAATTAAGAAACAGGTCAACCCCCATTTCAAGATTTTTTGTTTTGTGTTTTTAGGTTTTTTGCGCGACTTATTAGAAGACCTTTTTTTAGCTGTAGAAAAGCTGTTAAGGTCAAAACTTTCCATACTTTCATCTAAATCTTTTTTAGAATTATCGTAACTAAATAAATCTCTATCGTCCATAAGAACCCTCCTGTTTACAATAAATCTTTAAATAGTATACCATATAATATAAATAAAATCAACTTTTCTAATTTTAACAATTTATAAATTCCACTTGCATTGGCAAAATATTTATGGTATTATTTACTAGTATTAGGGAGTAGTTAGCGCGATAACGCGTTGCATTTTGCGTCAGTACGGTGTTTCACCCGCGATTTGCATTAAATAACGAGACTATTGCTGCATAACTTTGCGGTAATAGTCTTTTTTATTCCCAAATAAATTTGAGGAGAACTAATATGCTTGAACAATTTTTCACTTGGTACAGTGGATTGACAGATGGCCTTTGGGGCTCTATTGCTCTGTTTATTGTAGGCGTTATACTTCTTATAAAGGGTGGCGACTGGTTTGTTGACAGTGCAATAGGTATTGCCAAACGTTTTCAACTTCCGGAAATTCTTATCGGTGCTACAGTGGTATCAATAGGAACAACTCTTCCCGAGGTTATGGTATCTGTTACGGCAGCTGTTAACAATAATGGTGCTATTGCTTATGGAAATGCCATCGGCTCAATTATTTGTAATACCGCTTTAATTGCCGCTTTAACAATAGCAATTAAACCCGCACCGGTAAATAAAAAGACTATTATAACACCTGTTTTATTCTTTTTCGCATCGGCAGCAATTTATGTTGTAGCCGCATATTTATTCGGCAGTTTCGATAGATGGCTCGGTATTGTTATGCTTATAGTATTTGGTATTTATATGACTGTAACCATTCGAAAGGCATTCAAAAATCCCGAACAAACCGACACCGAAGAAGAACAAAATGAAAAAACCGGTTCTTTAATAAAAGATATCGTTGTTTTAATTATAAGCGCGGGACTTATTGCAATAGGCGCAGATATGTTGGAAGGCTCTTCCGTTTCTCTTGCAACAATGGCAGGTATCCCCACAGAAGTTGTAGGCGTTACAATTGTTGCGCTTTGCACATCTCTACCCGAACTTGTAACCGCAGTCACCGCCCTTGTCAAAGGACACGGCGCATTGTCACTCGGTAATATTATTGGTGCAAATATTTTCAATTTAGTATTGGTATCGGGCGCAGCGGTAACAATTTCCCCGTTTGTCATCCCCGAAGGTAGTAAATTGCTTGGATATAATACTTCACAACTTATTGAAATTCCTTTAATGGTAGTTGTAATGGCGTTAATGACACTTCCCACAATTTTCAAAGAAAAGTTACGCCGTTGGCAAGGTATACTTTTATTAGGCATTTATTTTGCTTTCGTAGCATTACAGGTTTTAATCGCATTAAAAGTTTTCTAAAACAACAAAACCTTAATTATATTCACTTGTATTAGGGAGTAGTTAGCGCGATAACGCGTTACATTTTGCGTCATTACGGTGGTTTCCACCCGCAACTTGTATTAAGTAACGAGACTATTACTATTTTTTTACAGTAATAGTCTTTTTATTTTAAAAATAAATATAGAAAGGTGAAAAAATATGAATTTTATTCAAGAAGTGCTAAGCCAGCTCAGTTTTCTAATCGCAAACTTCGGTACATTTGCAAGTGCCGGCGGTTGGAAATACATTGTAATGTGGGCTATCGGCGGTATACTTATTTATCTTGCTATCCGCCACGATATGGAGCCTACTCTACTTTTACCGATGGGATTCGGTACAATTTTAGTAAACATCCCTTCATCAGGCGCTATTACGCAACTTGTAAATGGTGAAGAAGTTGAAGGTGCTCTTTCAACCCTCTTTAATGCAGGTATCGCCAATGAATTATTCCCGCTTATACTATTTATAGGTATAGGTGCTATGATTGACTTTGGTCCTGTACTCTCTAACCCCAAACTTATGATGTTTGGTGCAGCAGCCCAGTTTGGTATTTTCTTTACTTTCTGCTTGGCTTCTATGTTCTTTACACAAGACGAAGCGGCTTCTATCGGTATTATCGGTGCGGCAGACGGTCCTACCGCTATTGTTGTTGCCAATAAACTTTTAGGCCCCGACAGTGCAATTACAGGTGCTATTATGGTTGCCGCATATTCTTATATGGCTTTGGTACCCATTATTCAACCCCCCGTTATCAAGGCTCTTACCACAAGAAAAGAACGCCTTATCAGAATGCCTTACAAGGGTAAAAGCGTTTCAAAACTCACAAAAATCTTATTCCCGATTATCATCACAGTTATTGCAGGTATTGTTGCTCCCTCATCGGTTTCGCTTATCGGCTTCCTTATGTTCGGTAACTTAATTCGTGAATGCGGTGTGCTCAATTCCCTTTCTGAAACCGCACAAAAAGTACTTGCAAACCTTGTTACCATCTTCTTGGGTATCACCATCGCTTGTCAGATGGAAGCTTCAAAATTCTTGCAAGTAAATACATTGCTCATATTGGGGCTTGGCTTGTTTGCATTTATTTTCGATACCGCAGGCGGTGTATTATTTGCAAAACTTATCAACATTTTCTTACCTAAAGACAAAAAACTCAATCCTATGATTGGTGCTGCCGGTATTTCTGCTTTCCCGATGTCAGGCCGTGTTGTTCATAAAATGGGACTTAAAGAAGACCCGCAAAACTTCCTTCTTATGCAAGCTACCGGTGTAAATGTTTCGGGTCAGATTGCTTCGGTTATAGCCGGCGGTCTTATCTTAAGCTTCTTCGGTTAAATAGGAGGTATATATATGTTTAATTTATTTACTTTAAAATCTGTTTTCAGCGATTTCGCACCTATGAACTTTATTGCTAATCTCAAATATATGCTTTCTGGTATGCTTGCTATATTTGCTGTTATTGGTGTTATTGTTATAATCACACTCGTTCTCAATAAGGTTTTTTCAAATAATAAATAAACCATTTTAAACACCGCACTTTTGTGCGGTGTTTTTTAATAATTGCTTTACATTTCATTTAAAGTGTGATAAAATGTTCTTGCGACACCAATTGAATAACCTCTCCCACACTGAGAATAATACCTTGGTAAAAGGTGTTATCCTCTTTCTCCGTGTGGGAATTCGGTTGGTGTCGCAACTATACCGGAGGGACACTTTTTCGGCACACCTTTCGGGGTGTGCTTTTTTATTAAGGTGAAAAATGATGCGTAAAGTTTTTATTTATTTGTTTATAGTTACGATACTATTTTCTTTTTCTGGCTGCAATGATTACACACACGGCGTATATGAACTTTCAATTGAAGCCGAATTAATATCTAACGATTCTGTCGGCAATGATTGGATAAAGACCTACACCTGTGACGGTAAAACCATTACCGACGGTGACCAATGGACAGTTCCGCTTGAGACAACAAAAACAATTTTAATAAATGCAACAATTACTGAAAACGACAAATGGAATGATGTTGGTAACGGTTCAATAGAGGTCGACTTGATTGACGATTATAAAACCACTTCGCAAATAACCGTAACAGAAAACAAGGGTCGCTATAAAGGAAACCAAGCTATTTGGGAAATCACCTATAAAGTAAAATTAGTTGGTAAATTAAGTGATGGTTAAATCCGTCACTTTTTATTTTTAAAAATTTTCAAAAAACTATTGACAAATGCAAAATTATATGTATAATAAAATAGTAATCATTACTGATTTGTTTTTAAAAAAATTTTCAATATTTTTTAAAAAAGGTATTGACAAATCGAAAATTATGATTATAATAAAATTAGTAACCATTACTGATTTGGGGTGAATTTATGAAACACTATTCTAAACAGCGTGAAGCAATTTTAGAAGTGTTACGCGCAACAGATACCCACCCCACAGCAAATTGGATTTACGAAAAAGTCCGCGAAAAGATACCAAATATAAGTCTTGGCACTGTATATCGTAATCTTGCGGGACTTACTGCCGACGGAGAAATCATACAAATCGATGTTGGCGACGGGTTTGAGCATTTTGATTGTGATATTTCCCCGCATCTTCACTTATACTGTAAAGAGTGCGAGAAGATCTACGACCAAAAGCTAAAATCCGATTACATCGCAAGGGTCGCCAAAGAGAGCGACTTCAAAACCGACACTGCAATTTATGTGGCGTATGGTATCTGTAAAAACTGTAAAAATTAAATCAAATTAATTTTGGAGGAAATTATTATGAAAAAGTATGTATGTCTTATCTGCGGTTACACACACGAAGGAGAATCTGCTCCCAACGAATGCCCTATCTGCCACGCACCTGCTTCTAAATTCCAAGAACAGGCTGGCGAAAAGACCTGGGCCGCTGAACACGTAGTTGGTATTGCACAGGGTGTTGACCAGTCTATTATCGACGGTCTTCGTGAAAACTTTAACGGCGAATGCTGTGAGGTTGGTATGTATCTTGCAATGTCACGCGTAGCTCACAGAGAAGGTTATCCTGAAATCGGCCTTTACTGGGAAAAAGCTGCTTTAGAAGAAGCAGAACACGCTGCAAAGTTCGCTGAACTTTTAGGTGAAGTTGTAACCGACAGCACCAAGAAAAACCTTGAAATGCGCGTAGATGCTGAAAACGGCGCTACACTCGGCAAGTTTGAACTCGCAAAGAAAGCTAAAGAACTCGGCCTTGATGCTATTCACGACACCGTTCACGAAATGGCACGCGACGAGGCTCGTCACGGCAAAGCATTTGAAGGTCTTCTTAAAAGATATTTCAAATAATAAAAATAACGGCGATAACCGCCTATAAATTAACACATAACAAACGGGCGGATACCCTATATCCGCTCGTTTAATTTTTACCTATAAATACAAAATCATATTTAAAGGGGACTTACTTTTATGAAAAATAAACTTTTTAGAAATTTATTCACACTATCTCTCGCTCTATTTGTAGCATTAGTTTTTGCGGCTTGCACACCTGAAGTTCATATCCATACAGGGGACGGTTCTACCGAAGCAATCGCTTCTGATAACGCAAATACCGACAATAACACCAACGTAACAAAACCCGAAGTTGATACAAGCGTTGCATCTTCAGAAAATTCAAATACCACTTCCCCCAAAAAAGAATCTTCAACCCCTTCAAATGCAACTTCTTCAAGCACTACCATTTCCAAATCTAAAGCTAAATCTATAGCTCTTAAAGATGCGGGCTTAAAAGAATCACAAATCTACGATTACGAAATCGAGCTCGACCGCGATAATGGTGCGCTTCATTACGATGTTTCGTTTGAAAGCGGCGGCAAGGACTACGATTATGAAATAAATGCAAAAACCGGAAAAATCATATCGGTTGAAAAACCAAATGCCACCGCGAGTGCAGTTAAAGTTTCTAAAGCTACTGCTAAATCTACTGCTTTAAAACACGCCGGTGTAAAATCTGCAGATATTTCCCGTTACCAAATAGAACTTGAAAAAGATGACGGCGTATGGAAATATGAGCTTTCATTTAATGTAGGTTATACCGAATATGAATATACCATAAACGCTGAAAATGGAAAAATTTTACACAGCGAAAAAGAAATAGACGATTAAAACCGCAAAGGACATAATATAGTCCTCCATAAAACACGGTAAAAGCCGCCGCGCTTTTACCGTGTTTTTATTTTTGAAAATTTGTATTTAATTTTATTTTTGGGCAATAATAAAATTGCTCAAAAAATTTTAAAGGAGTAATATTATGTTCAAAAAATTTGTAGCAGCATTTTTTGCAATAGTTTTTTCAGCAGTATTTGCAGGTTGCGGCACTAAAATGGGCGAAGATGTAAGCAGTGATATAAGTTCAATTTTAGAGCCTGACAACTCTAATTCTGCTCAACAAAACAACAACAGCAATACCCCTAACACTAGCACAAACAATTCTTCAATACCAAACAGCAATACAACAAGCGAAGCCAAAATTTCAAAAGAAAAAGCAAAAGAAATAGCTCTCCGCCACGCAAATGTAAACGAAGATAAAGTATCCGATTTTGAAATCGACCTTGACACCGAAAACGGCGCGCTTGTTTACGAAATTTCTTTTGATTCCAATGGCAAAGAATATGATTATGATGTAAATGCCACCACAGGCGACATCACCGATAGTAAACACGAAATTATCGACTAAAATAAATTTTTGAGCAAACAAAAAAGGCTGTGTTAAACACAGCCTTTAAGTTTTACATATTAGTCATTAACATAAGGGAGTAATGCGATTTGACGAGCGCGCTTGATAGCGGTTGTCAATTCACGCTGGTGAGCAGCGCAAGTGCCGGTAGCACGGCGGGGTAAAATCTTAGCGCGTTCAGAAATGAACTTGCGAAGACGAGCTACATCCTTATAGTCAATGGCTTCAACACGGTCAACACAGAAATGACAAACCTTACGACGGGGTTTTCTGTGCATGGGTCTTTCGTTTCTTTCTTCCATTGTAAAGCCTCCTTTAATTAAAATTAAAATTTAAAAATTAGAACGGTAAATCGTCGTCACCGGCATCGCCCAAATCAGCAAAATCATTCACATCAGCATTGCTGAAGGAAGCGGCTTCGGGAGTACCTGCAACAGATGAATCTCTTTTAGATTCAACAAATTGAACATTACTTGCAACAACTTCGAAAGCTGTGCGGTTGTTACCGTTTTTGTCTTGATATCTTCTGGTCTGAATAGAACCTTCGATACCGATAAGATTACCTTTTTTAAAATATTTAGTAATAAACTCGGCTGATTGACGCCAAGCAACAATATTTATAAAATCGGTCTGACGTTCCTCACCGGAACGATAGCGGCGGTCAACCGCTATTGAAAATGTAGTTACGGGAATGCCATTTGCAGTGGTTTTAAGTTCGGGGTCTGCTGTCAAGCGACCTGTTAAAACAACTAAATTAAACATTACTGTTTCTCCTTATTTTTTGATAACCATTATACGAAGTACGCCATCAGTAATTTTTGCTTTACGCTCTAATTCTGCGGGGAAGGTCGGTTCGCTTTCAAAGTTGTAGAAAACATAGTAACCCTCTGCTTCATCGTCGATAAGATAAGCCAAGCGGCGCTTGCCCCAATCATCAACGTTTTCAATGGTACCGTTTTTAGCAATAAGGTCGTTGAACTGTTCTTTCAAGCTCAAAGTAGCTTCTTCACCGTTTGCAACGGAGAAAATCATTGCTGCCTCATACTTTGCGGTCATTTACTTGCACCTCCTTTTGGACTATTGGTCCTGCCCATTTTGGCAGAACAAGGAACTAATAAGGGCATATCGCCCCATTTAGCAACCAATATTATACCAATATAAGTTATATTTGTCAACAAAATTATTGATTTTTTTAAAAAAAGTTGTATAATATAGGTGAAAGGAATGATTTGTATGTTACTTACAATAGATATAGGCAACACCAACATAACTTTGGGCGCATACAATTCTAATTATTTGGTACTTACTGCTCGTCTTGCTACCGACACACGCAAGACAGACGACCAGTATGCTATTGAGATTAAAAACATTTTAGCTCTTTACGATATTAACAGTGAAGATATCGAAGACTGTATCATAGCATCGGTTGTACCGTCTGTCGGCAAACAGGTTTCGAGCGCTGTTGCAAAACTTTGCCAAATTGTTCCTTTAATGTTAGGTCCCGGTGTTAAAACAGGGCTTAATATAAAAATCGATAATCCTGCGCAATTAGGTGCAGACCTTGTAGCAGGTGCAGTTGGCGCTATAGACACCTATAAAATGCCCTGCGTTGTCATAGATATGGGTACCGCTTCCACAATTAGCGTACTCGACAAAAACGGCGCTTTCTTGGGTGGTGTAATTTCAGCAGGTGTACGCCTTACATTACGCGCTTTGACCGAAAATACCGCGCTTCTCTCATCCATTCCTATTGAAGCGCCAAAATCGGTTATAGGCACCAACACCACCGAATGTATGCAAGCAGGTCTTGTATATGGTACCGCCGCTATGCTTGACGGCATACTTGAAAAAATAACCGATGAATTGGGCGAAAAGCCCACAGTTGTAGCAACAGGCGGTCTTTCAAAAGAAATTATCACCCACTGCAAATCAAATATTATTTATAACGAAAATCTGTTACTCGACGGTCTTCGTGCAATATATGAAAAGAACCATTAGTAATTACTGTTTTTAAAACAGATTACAAATATTATGAACTGCACCCTTTGTGGGCAGTATCGGAGGTATTTTTATGTCAAATTCAGAAAAAAGAAGGCAACAAACACGCATACTTGTATTAGGCGCGGTATTTACAGCTTTAGTATTTATCTTACAATACTTAAGTTTATTTATGCGTTTTAGTATGTTCTCGGTGACATTTGTACTTTTACCAATTATTATTGGTGCTGCAACCTGTGGTTATAAAATCGGCATTTGGCTCGGTTTTATATTTGGCGTTGCGGTATTAGCTACAGGTGACGCCGCACCATTTTTAGCAATTGATTATTTCGGCACAATTATTACGGTTTTACTCAAAGGTACTTTATGCGGATTAGCCGCAGGTCTCACCTACAAAGCATTACAAAAATATAACCACTATCTTGCTATTCTTGCCGCCGCTTTTGTATGTCCTATTGTAAACACAGGCGTTTTCCTATTAGGTTGCAAAATCTTCTTCCTTGAAGAAATTGCCGCGTGGGGTGTGGGTGCAGGTTTCAATAATGTTACTTCATATATGTTCTTAGGTCTTGCAGGTGGTAACTTCCTTTTTGAACTTGGTACAAACCTTTTGCTTTCCCCTGCCGTTGTAAGAATTCTTAAATTACTTAAAGTATATCACTAATCTCTACACATAACTTAAAACTCCCGTGTTTCCACGGGAGTTTTTGTTTTTATATCTTATTTTACTATACCCTTTTTAATTTTATAGGTCTTGCCTTTTATTTTAACTTTACCTGAAAAACTTAACTGTGCATAACCTTTTTTGATATAGTATCTCTTGCTGCCGATTTTAACAATACCTGTAGCCCCTGTAAAGTAGCCCTTATTAATATAAGCCTTTTTACCGCTAATGGTTACAAGACCACTGGAGCCTAAGAAATAGCCTTTATTAATGTATATCTTCTTACCACTTACAGTTACAAGACCGCTGGCACCTGTAAAGTATCCCTTATTAACATACATCTTCTTGCCACTTACAGTTACAAGACCACTGGCACCTGTAAAGTAGCCTTTATTAATATAAGCCTTTTTGCCACTTATAGTAACAAAACCGGATGCGCCCAAGAAATAGCCCTTACTTATATACATCTTTTTGCCACTTACGGTAACAAGTCCACTAGCACCCGTAAAGTAACCTTTATTGATGTACATCTTCCTACCATCAATAGTTACAACACCTGATGAGCCGAAAAATATACCCTTGTTAATGTACATCTGCTTGCCATCATATTCTACAAGACCTGTTTCGGTAGATTTAACACCATTATAGTAGTAATATTTTACACCGTCTTCTTCACGGAGTTCTGCACCCAAAGGCTCACTAATTTCAAACTCGACATATACGGTTCCCTCATAGTTGCGCCAAGCGGTTATTATAGCCCTTGCAGTACCGGGGTTTATATTGTTCTCATATGTCACTTGAAAATCTTCAAATTCAGTAAGTCCCTCAATTTGAATAACCGGACATTTCTCATATCCGTCATAAGCTACGGTTAGATACTCTATTCCTATTTCTGCTTCCGACAAACTAATGGGAGTTATTTGGAAATAGATATAACCTGTTCCACCGTAATTGCCTTTTCCTTTAACCTCAATATAAGCGGTTCCTACATTCTCATTTAAGTAATAACCCGATATTTCATAATCGACTCCCTCTACAAGAGGTACGCCATCGGGAGTTTCAAATGTGTCAATTTTAGGCTCTATCGGTGCGCCTGTGTACTGATAAGAATCATACTCGGTAGTGGCAAACTGCGCAAATGCAGCAATGTCGCCCAAAATTATAATTTTCGCACAGTCACCGCAAACAGTACACACATTATGATAAGAAAGTTCACCTATATTTTGCTTTTGTACCGTATGGCCGCTTGTGCATACAAACTCATCTGTTTCTTTGAAGTTTAATGAATTATTAGCCGCATACGATTCGGCAATACTTCCGCTCTCACCGTAAATGGTATAGCCGTTATTATCGTGAACCAGCATTTCCCCTATTTCGGTAACCGAATCGGGAATAATAACACTCATTAAATTATCACAGTCAAGAAATGTATATGATTCTACCTTTTCAACAACACCGGGGAAAGCAAAATGAGTTAGCGAATCACAGTTTTCAAAGGCATAACTTCGAACAAACTTTACACCATCGTGCAATATAACCTTTTCAAGATTTTGCGCTTGGGCGAAAGCATATTGGTCTATCTCCCAAACATTATCTGGCACTGTGAAAATAGTAGTCAAGTTAGCGGTTTCGTAATCTAAAATTGCTCTTGTTTCAAATTTGCTATCATACTTAATCAAAGCGCCGTTTTCCATATAGAAAACTTGATTGTCGGGGTCTATTGTAATTTCCTTAAGGTCGGTTTCCATACCAAAAGCACCGCCAAGTATGGTATCCACCTTTTTGGGAATGTGAATTTCTTCTATCTTTGTATTAGCAAAAGCAAACTGACCGATAAAACGGCAATCTTCAGGAATTTCTACCTTGCTGATATTACGCGCACTGCAAAATGCCCAATATCCTATCATCTTAACACTATCGGGAATATCAATTTCTTTTATGCCTTCGCAACCGTCAAAAGCAAAAGGAGCAATGTCTATAACACCGTCAAGTATAGTAACTTTATCTTTTTCATAAGCATCGGGACACAAAATAACAGCCTTTTGGTCGGCACTGTAAAGTATACCGTCAACAACTTTCATATACGGGTTACCGCTTGCCACTGTTATTGTTTCAAGCTTTGAACAGTAAATTGGTGCTGCGGTATAACCGCTCTTTACAGAATCGGTATACTTTTCATAGTCTATTTGCATAGTAGACGGGAAATGAACTGCGGTAAGATTTTCACACGCTTCAATCGCGCTCTCACCCATTCGTTTTATACCCTCAGAGAAAGTGATGCTTTTAACACGGTGATTACGGTCAAATACACCTTTATTCACCTGTTTTACGGTATATCCGCATATTTCACCCGGAACCACAACGTGTTCTTCGTTTCCGCCATAGGCGAAAATAAATACTTCGCTCATATAAATCTCATAGGCAAAGCCATCTATATTACCAATAACACTCGATAAATCAATACTCTCGGTCGACATTGGATATTTCGCCATAAAATCTGCAGTCAAATACTGCTCTTCAAGAGTGTGATTAACAAAATCTTTTGTACCGTTAAGATAATATCTAAACTCAGTATCACCTGCATCCCAAGTGGAATCAAGATAATAAAACTTACCATAAAGTTCTACAATATTCCAAGCGTGGTTTTCACCAAAGCTTTGACCGGTTATAACGCGGGTGTTAAGACCACATTCTCGCGCCATACGGTAGTAAAGGGTTGCATAGCCCTGACAAACTGCCGTTTTATTCATCATAGCAGCATACGCGGTAAATTTAAGGGTGTAATCATCATCTTTCAAATTTTCATAGTCATAATACACATTTTTAGTTATGTAGCGGTAAATTATATCCGACTTTTCGCGGTCAGTAGTTACGCTTGTAAAACCGAATGAATCAATCACCTCTTTGATTTCCTCGGTCAAAATATCTTCTTGTGCTTTTGTGGTATAATATCCGACTACAACCGGTAAATGGTAATAATAAGTTGTACCATCACTCACAAAAATACCGCCATCAATTGAAATACGGCTATAATGATACCGCAGATAATCGCCTTCAAAAGAATTTTCGGTTTCTAAAAAGGCAATTTCGCTCCAAGTTTTGATAAGTTCTCGAAGTTCGGTATTGTCAAACTCATGGTCTGCGACATAATAAACATCCAGATTTGCCTCGCGGCCCACCATAGCCTCACGCAAAGCTACACCAATTGCCTCATTATCATCTATACACAAATCAGTATCAAATGGTAAGTCTCCCGATGAAAAATAGCGCTTGGGAGTAACCGAAAAAGTCTGCGGCCTTTTTGCTTCTATTTCTTCATAAATCGGATTTATTAACTCTTGGTCAGCAACAGTTTTTACCTCAAAACGCTGCTGCACCGAAGCAACCACAGTTGCGCTTGTTACCATAATAGCAACTATCATTACTATCGCCAAAAGCTTATAAATTTTATTACGCATAATAACCTCTCCTTATTTGATAATAAGACAAATTCTAACAATTACATTATACCCCTATATACATATTATTTCAATCGGCATTTTAAACATAAATAAATCACGCTTTTTGGCATAGAAATATATTATTTTTTATAGGGCAGTTAATGGGTAAAAAAATGCCTCGCTTGTGTAAAAGGGAGGTTGCAAAATGGTGTTTTTACGGAGGGATTGTAAACCTTTTAATTACGCTAAAATCAAACAATCCCCCAGTCCAATACAGATTTTGTTGTTTAAAATGACGGCTTTGTTAAAAAAATAACAATTCTTTCTTGAAAAGCGCAATTTTTTAAAAATCTTTGTTAAATTCTTAACAAACCTATTGACATTCCCGCTCCTTTTTCATATAATGGGATACATATTTTAAAAAACACTTTTGGAGGTCATTATTATGGCAAGAGTTTACAATTTTAGTGCAGGTCCTTCTATGCTTCCCGAGGAAGTTTTAAAGACCGCAGCAGCAGAGATGCTCGAATTTGGTGAAAGCGGACAATCGGTTATGGAAATGTCCCACCGTTCAAAAGAATATCAGGCAATATTCGACGAAGCCGAAGCAAATCTTCGCGAGATTATGAACATCCCCGATAATTACGAAGTTTTGTTCTTACAAGGCGGCGCTTCCACCCAGTTTGCAATGATTCCTTTAAACCTTATGAATAAAAACAACAAAGCAGACTTTATTATCACAGGTCAGTGGGCTAACAAGGCTTACAAAGAGGCAGCGCGCTACGGTGCCGCTCGTGAGGTTGCATCTTCTAAGGATAAAACCTTCAGTTACATCCCCAAGACCACCGCTGCCGACTTTGACAAGGACGCCGACTTCGTTCACATTTGTATGAACAACACCATTTACGGTACAAAGTATAATGAATTGCCCGATACAGGCGATGTTCCGCTTATTGCAGATATTTCAAGTTGCATTTTGTCAGAGCCGATTGATGTCACCAAGTTTGGTATGCTTTATGCAGGTGCTCAAAAGAATGTTGCTCCCGCAGGTGTTACTATTGTTATCATCCGTAAAGATTTGCTTGGCAACGCTATGGATATCACCCCCACTATGCTTAACTATGTAACCCACGCAGAAAACGGTTCTATGTTTAACACTCCCCCTTGCTACACCATTTATGTTGCAGGTCTTACCTTTAAGTGGATTAAGAAAATGGGCGGCCTTGAAAAAATGAAAGAGCTTAACGAGAAAAAGGCTAAAATTCTTTACGATTTCCTTGATAGTAGCAAACTTTTCAAAGGTACTGTAGTTCCAGAGGACCGTTCTCTTATGAATGTCCCCTTTATCACAGGCAACGACGAACTCGATGCTAAATTTGTAGCAGAATCTAAAAAAGCAGGTTTTGTTAACCTTAAGGGTCACCGTTCTGTTGGCGGTATGCGCGCTTCTATCTACAATGCAATGCCTATCGAAGGCGTAGAAAAACTTGTAGAATTTATGAAGAAATTTGAAGAGGAGAATGCATAATGTATAAGATTAAAACTTACAACAAGATTTCGAAATCGGGTCTTGCCAATTTCGACGATAAATATACTGTAGGCGACGAAGTAGAAAATGCAGACGGTGCGATAGTTCGTTCTGCCGCTTTACACGACACCGAATTTCCCGCAACTTTACAGGCTATCGCCCGTGCAGGTGCCGGTACCAACAACATTCCGATTGAGCGTTGCAGTGAACAGGGTATTGTTGTGTTCAACACTCCTGGTGCTAACGCAAACGCTGTTAAAGAACTTGTTATCGCAGGTCTTTTCATCGCTTCCCGCCGTGTAATTTCAGGTATTGAATGGGCTAAAACCTTAAAGGGCAACGGCGACGAAGTGGGTAAAATGGTCGAAAAAGGAAAGGGCGCTTTTGCAGGTCCCGAAATCAAAGGTAAAAAACTCGGCGTTATCGGTCTTGGGGCTATCGGTGTTATGGTAGCAAATGCTGCTAACTCACTCGGTATGAAGGTTTACGGCTACGACCCCTATTTGTCAGTTAAATCGGCTTGGAACTTAAACCACAACGCAGTTTACATCAGCGATATTAACGAAATCTACGCCGAATGTGATTATATCACAATTCACGTTCCGCTAACCGATTCCACAAAGAATCTCATTAATAAAGATACCCTTGCAAAAATGAAGGACGGCGTTCGCATTCTTAACTTCTCGCGTGCCGCTTTGGTTAACAGCACCGATATTAAGGCAGCGCTTGAATCTGGTAAGGTTGCTTCTTATGTGACCGACTTCCCCACAGACGATGTTTTGGATGTTGAAGGCATTATCGCTATCCCCCACCTTGGCGCTTCTACCCCCGAATCAGAAGAAAACTGCGCTACAATGGCGGCAAAAGAACTTATCGACTACATCGAAAACGGTAACATTGTAAACTCGGTAAATCTTCCCGAAATCACAATGCCCCGTAGCGGTAAATATCGCGTTTGCGTGATTCATAAGAATATCCCCAATATGCTTACAAAGATTACAGGTATTATTGCCGACGACAATGTGAATATTGAAAATCTTCTCAATAAGTCACGCGGCGACTATGCTTATACAATGCTCGATATTGACGAAGCCGATACAGCACAACTCGAAACCGAAATCAAGGCTATCGACGGTGTTATCCGCGTTCGTATAATCTAATTCCCCATATTTAAGGCGGTCAGAATTTACTGGCCGTCTTTTTTCATTCTCTCTTTACTTTTTATATAAAATATAGTAAAATAAATAAGATTGGTGGTGAGAATGTTTGAAAAATATCGTAATTATAGGCGCAGGGGCTGCAGGTCTTATGGCGGCAATAACCAGTGCCGAAAACAAGAGTAACAAAGTAACCTTACTCGAAAAAAATGAACGAGCAGGCCGCAAACTTATGATAACCGGCAAAGGCAGATGCAACCTTTGTAACAACTGCGATACCGAAGCCCTTATGTCAAACATTCCCAAAAATTCTAAATTTCTATATTCCGCCTTTTCAAGCCTTACACCACACTCCCTTATGGATATGTTTGAAACTTGGGGTGTACCGCTTAAAACCGAGCGTGGAAATCGCGTTTTCCCCGTATCAGACAAAGCGGTGGATATTGTTGATGCGCTCGTAAATTGTGCTAAAAAAAGCGGTGTTAAAACCATAACCGCCACCGCCGAAAAAGTACTGACGAGTGAGCAAAAAGTCATTGGCGTTAAACTCGGAAACGGTGATATCATCCCTGCCGACAGCGTGATTTTAGCCACAGGCGGTATGTCCTATCCTCTTACAGGCTCTACGGGTGACGGCTACAAAATGGCAACCGCTCTCGGTCACACAGTGACCGAACTCAAACCGTCGTTAGTGCCATTAACCATCCACGAGGGCTTTTGCACAAAACTCGCGGGACTGTCGCTTAAAAATGTAACGCTAAATGTATTTGAAGACGGCAAGAAAAAACCATTGTTTAGTGAAATGGGCGAAATGCTTTTCACCCACTTTGGGATATCAGGTCCGCTTGTTTTGTCGGCTTCTTCGCATATACGGTATATGGGCAAAAAGACTTACACTGCATTTATCGACCTTAAACCCGCTCTCTCACACGAGCAACTTGACACCCGTATACTGCGTGATTTTAGCGAAATGCAAAATAAAGACTTTGCAAACTCACTCGACAAATTATTACCCAAAAGTCTTATTCCGGTAATAGTTAAACTTTCAAATATTGAGCCGCAAAAAAAGGTTAATCAAATAAACCGCCAAGAACGTACTGCTCTTGTGAATATAATAAAAAATCTACCGCTTCACATAACAGGCTTCAGACCTATTGAAGAAGCCATTATCACAAGCGGCGGCATTTCAGTTAAAGAAATAGACCCAAAAACCATGCAATCAAAACTCATCGAGGGACTTTTCTTTGCAGGTGAGATTATTGATGTTGACGCCTACACAGGCGGATTTAATTTACAAATCGCGTTTTCCACAGGCTTTTTGGCAGGTAAAAACGCTTAAAGGAGAATAATTATGATTTCTATTGCTATTGATGGTCCTGCAGGTGCAGGTAAAAGTACACTTTCGCGCAAAACTGCGGAAAATTTAGGCTTTATTTATGTGGATACAGGCGCACTCTACCGCACAGTAGGTCTTAAATTTTCGCGCAAGGGCGCTGATACCAATCTTGACTGCGATATAGAGGGTATATTAGCAGAAACCACTGTTGATATCCGTTTTGTAGACGGTGAACAAAGGGTATTTTTAGACGGTGAGGATGTATCTGACGAAATCAGAACGCCTACCGCTTCTATGATGGCTTCTGCCGTTTCAGCAAAACCGCCCGTACGCGCATTTTTACTTGAAATGCAGAGAAAACTCGCTAGGGACAATAATGTGGTAATGGATGGCAGAGATATAGGAACCGTAGTGCTTCCCAACGCTACTGTTAAGATTTATCTTACCGCTTCTGCCGAAGCCAGAGCCGAAAGAAGATATAAAGAACTTATTGAAAAAGGCACGATTGTTACTTATAAAGAGGTTTATGACGATATGGTACAGCGCGACTATAACGATATGAACCGCGAAATCGCACCCTTAAAACAGGCAGACGATGCTATTGTTGCCGACACTACCGAGTGTAATTTGGAAGAATCTTTAGACCTTTTACTTAAAATAGTTAAGGATAACACAAAATGAGAAATATAACTTTAGCAAAAACTGCAGGTTTCTGCTTTGGTGTAAATAACGCAGTACAGACTGTATATGACCTTTTGGCAGAGGGTAAAAAAGTATGCACTTTAGGACCTATAATCCATAACCCCCAACTTGTAAACGATTTAGAGCAAAAAGGTGTACGCATTGTAGAAAACCCAAGTGAAGTTTTAAAAGACGAAACTTTGGTTATTCGTTCACACGGTGTCGAAAAATCAGTATTAGAACTGTGTGATAGTTTGGGCGTTTCTTATGTTAATGCCACCTGCCCGTTTGTAGGTAAAATTCACAAGATAGTAAATGAACATTCCAATGACGGTTTTATCACCATTATTGCAGGTGATAAAAACCACCCTGAAGTCAAGGGAATTATAGGCCATATAACAGGTGAATATTACTGCGTGGGCGACACAGACGAATTAGACATTTTGCTCAAAAACAATCCAACTTTAAGGGATAAAAGTGTGATATTGGTTTCACAGACCACTTTCAACTCAAAAATATGGCAAAAAGTTCAAAAAAATTTAAAAAAAGTATGTACAAATGTAAAAATTTTTGATACAATGTGTAATGCAACTGCAATGCGTCAAGAGGAAGCGCATACATTATCACTTAAAAGTGATGCTATAATAGTTATCGGTGGAAGACACAGTTCTAATACCGCAAAACTTTATGATGTATGCAAAGCCAATTGCGACAGAACATTTTTGATAGAAACCGCCAGTGAACTACCGCTTGGTGAACTGCAAGAATGTTTTAACATTGGAGTGGTTGCAGGTGCTTCTACACCTGCAGGTATAATAAAGGAGGCAATAAAAACCATGTCGGAAAATTTACAACCGAAAGACGAACAGTTAGAAGTAACTGTAGAAAAAACATTTGAAGAAATGACTGATGAGGAAGCATTTGAAGCATCCTTAAACAACCTTACAGGTGACCAAAAGGTAGTAGGCACCGTAATCGCTGTTAACAAAACAGAAGTTACAGTAGATATTGACCGTGGCGTTACAGGATACATATCCGCCGCTGAATTTTCTACCGACCCTGATGTAGACCTTGTTAAGGAAGTTAATGTGGGCGACCAAATCAACCTCATTATTATGAAGATAAGTGACCAAGAAGGCACCGCAATGCTTTCTAAACGCCGTTATGACGCAATTGCAGGTTGGGACAAAATCAAAGAAGCCAAAGATTCGGGCGAAGTTCTCACCGGCTTTGTTAAAGACATCATTAAGGGTGGCGTTGTAGTATACACCAACAATGTTCGCGTATTTATCCCCGCTTCTCAGGCAACTGCTTCGAGAAATGATTCTTTAGAAGAATTAAAGGGTAAGGAAGTTTCCTTCCGCATTATCGAAATCGGCCGTGGCAGAAGAGCTGTTGGTTCTATCCGCAGCGTACTTCGCGACCAAAAACGCGAAGCAGAAGAAAAAGTATGGGCAGATATCGCAGTGGGCGACCGTTACAACGGTACTGTTAAATCCCTCACCGGCTACGGCGCATTCGTAGACATCGGTGGTGTTGACGGTATGGTTCACATTTCTGAACTTTCTTGGGCTCGTATTAAAAACCCTGCAGAGGTTGTTTCTGTTGGCGATATTATCGAAGTTTATGTAAAAGACCTCGACCGCGAAAAGAGAAAAATTTCTCTCGGTTACAAAAAGGCTGAAGACAATCCTTGGACCATCTTCCAAAACAAATACAGTGTTGATGATGTTGTAACTGTTACAATCGTTAGTATGACCACATACGGCGCATTCGCTCGTATCATCCCCGGTGTTGATGGTCTTATCCACATTTCTCAGATTGCTAACAAGCACATTGCTAAACCCCAAGACGAACTCAAAATCGGTCAAGAGGTTGAAGCAAAAATCACCGCAGTTGATTTGGAACAGAAGCGCGTAAGCCTTTCTATCCGTGCTTTACTACCCGAAGAGGAAGTAGTTGCTGAGGAAACAGTAGAAGAAGCCGCTCCTGTAGAAGAAACTCCTGTTGAAGCAGTTGAAGAAGTTGTAGAAACTCCTGTTGAAGAAGCTGTTGCAGAAGTAGCAGAAGCACCCGTAGAGGAAGCTCCTGCAGAAGAAACTGCTGAATAATCTCTTAAAACTCAAAAGCATCTTTACCGCAAGGTAGAGATGCTTTTTCTTTTTTAATAACAATTTTATCCAATACTCTTTATAAAATTTAAAAGACCTAGTTTTGACATTTTTTCTTTATTATACGCAACACCAAGTGTTCGCATAATTTGTGGTTCTAACTTTAACACATCCACTTCCCTTTCATAACCCTTAATTACAAGGCGTGTCAAAACTGCAAGACCAAAACCATCTTTGACCGCATTTACAATCGACAAATCATCTTCCGAATTAAAGTGTAATATTTCCTTAAACCGATTATTATCAATATGCTTTTCGATATTAAAGCCTTCGGCAAAGATATATGGATGATTATAAAGTTCATCCACAGTTATTACAGTTTTATCTTTAAAATAATTATGCGGAGCCACCACACAAAACTCATCTTTGAAAAGCGGCAACCACTCACTATTACCAAAAGAACTGATATCGGCAAATACTACATCCGCTTTGTCATCTTCTATCCAACCTGTCACATTATCGGCGACACTTACTGTAATCTTAATGTGCGGAAATTCTTTTCTAAGGCGCTTTATCACACCCGAAACCACATTTCTCGACATACTGGAATAAGAAGCTATCCTAAGTTCGGCATTGTCTGTTCCCTTTATATTAGAAATTATCTTCCAAACCTTTTCTTCTGCCTTTTTTATATCCTTGAACGCTTCAAAAAGTTTTTCGCCATTATCGCTTAAAATTACTCCTTTTGATGTGCGCTCAAAAAGTTTTACACCTAATTCATCTTCAAAATTATTAAGAAGATGTGAAAAGGCAGACGGAGTGTAAGAAAATTCTTCCGCCGCTTTTGAAAGGCTTTTATGCTTTACTGCGCTTAATATAGCTTTAATTTTAAAAGTTTCCATATATTACTTCCTTGCTATGAAAAGTCTTCATAGCAATATTATAAAACTTCACTTCAAAAAAAGCAAGTGCTATGGTAAAATTTTATTGTTTTAAGGCAAGGAGGTAAAAATATGGCAGGAAAAAGACCTATTTCTTTCTATTACATACTACTTTTTATAGTAATATTTTTTTGGGGTTTTGACCCTTCGGTTTGCAAGTATTTTTATAAAGACTACTCCGCATCTGTAGTAGCGGTAATAGCAACAGTAACTTCCTTTATATTCTTCGCTTGTTTTTCATTTAGAAAACTCAAAGATATGAATCTCAAATTCTTAAAAATCGCTGTTCCAATAGGATTTTTGAACGGCCTCGCAGGTCTTTTACAGCGTATAGGTCTACAATATACATCCCCTGCTAACTTTGCTTTTTTGGAGCATTTAGCCGTTGCTACCGTTCCTATTGTGTTGTACATTTTAATACGAAAAAAGCCAACAATAATACAGGTTGTCTCGGTTATCCTTTGTCTTATCGGTTGCTTTATTTTAAGCGGTATGACGCTAAGCGGTTTCAGGGGTAATATAGGCGATATTTTATGCGCCCTTTCGGGTATTATATACGGTTTGTGCGTAGCGCTTATCGGCATATATTCCAAAAAAATTGATGCTTCACTTTATATGGTAGTCTTTACTTTTATATATTTTATTACTTCTCTTGTTACTCTTGTTTTGCTACATTTCACCCAAATAGAACCTGTAAAATTCGCTTTCGATATAACACTAATTTTACCCGTTGCATTGTTTGGTCTTTTCTCGGTAGGGATTACTTGGCTTTTAAAAACAATCGCTATCAAACATCTTGACCCCACGTTTGTAGCCATTGTAAGTCCCTTTACCGCAGTTGTCGCAGGTGCAATATCGGTAATAACCAAAACCGACATACTAACCCCTAAACTTATAATCGGTGCAGTTTTAATAATGTCCGCCGCTATCCTTTCAGGTATATTAGATGTAAAACAATCTACAAAAAAAGTTGATTCCAAGTAGGAATCAACTTTTTATTTTTTACAGCAAGAACAACCGCTCTCGTAAAGTTTATTTATATTAAGTTTATTATCGTCTGCCACAAACCCCAGTGTTCTGAAAATCTTTTCAGGGGCTTTATCTGACCAAATAGCACTCTTTATATCACGGCTTGACGCGACATGCAAAGTACTTCGCAATATACCATCCAAAAGCATTAAATCATTTTGTGGCTCTATTGCGCGAATATTCATTTCTCCGTCTTTTATATCAAAAAGACAATAGCCTAAAACTTCATCGCCGTCTTTGGCTAAAAGGCAATCAGAAAAGGGCGAAAATTCAATTTTTTCCTTTTCAAAAAAAGGTATTGCAGCATTATTGTTTTCAACAGTTTTTAAAGTTATCATATATTCACCCTAAGTAATACTTGTAAGACGTCGCATCTCTTTTTCATTTAAAGGACGCCAACTGCCACGCGGCAACATACCAAGTTTTACCCCTGCAATTTCGGTGCGTTTAAGGCGCAATACTTCCAACTTTACCGCTTCACACATACGTCTGATTTGACGGTTTCTGCCTTCTTGAATAACAAATATAAGCACCGTTCTATCGGGCTTTCTTTCAGCCACAAAGCAGTCGCACGGCAGAGTTTTTTCGCCGTCTAGCATTATACCTTCTTTAAGCTGTATAATCTTTTCGTCATTGGTTTCACCCTTTACGGTTACACGGTAGGTTTTGTTTACGTGATACGACGGATGTGTGAGTTTATTAGCAAACTCACCGTCATTTGTCATAAGTAAAAGGCCTTCCGAGTTCATATCAAGCCTACCCACAGGGAAAAGGCGCACATCGGCATCTTTAACAAGGTCGGTAACACATTTTCTGCCCTTTTCGTCACTGGCAGTAGTAACAAAACCGCGCGGTTTGTGAAGCATTATATACATTTTAGTGGTGTTTGCAACCACATTTTTACCGCGTACTGTGATTTTGTCGCGTTTAGGGTCAACCTTTGTGCCAATCGTAGCCACATGGCCGTTAACCTTAACCTTGCCCATTTCAATTAATTCCTCTGCCTTACGACGCGAAGCTATACCACACTCGGCAAGATGCTTTTGAAGCCTTATTTTATTATCCTTCATTTTATTCTCCTAAATATTCACAAGAATGCTTTTAATATTATCAAAAATAGTTGTCAAAAGGTCTTTTTGGGTTTTACAAAGTTGTATGTCATTTTCCGCCTTAATAGGAATAGAAGCCAAAGTCTTACCGTTTTGAGAATATACAACACTTCCTACAGTATCCCCCGCCCCAACAGGCGCGTATAAAAACTGTGGCAGAAAAACCTCACAAGTTATATTTTCGGCATCAAGACTGTTCACCACATAGTTGGTCGCCTTAACAGTCAAACTTTCCTTTTCGCCATTTACAACATGTATATTGTAACTTTCAAAGGGCGGTGAACAATGTGTTTGCTTAATTGATGAAAGTCCGTAGTCAAGCATAACTTTATGGTCAGACCAATCACTAGGTGCGTTTAATGTGACCGCTATCACATATTTGCCGTTGCTTTTTGCGGCGCTCACAAGACACCTGCCTGATTTTTTGGTAAACCCCGTTTTAACACCCACTGCGTTGTCATACATTTTAAGCAGTTTGTTGTGATTGGTAAGTGTGCGCCTATACGGCGGATTGCCATAGTTTAAAGTGGCGCTTTCACAGGATACTGCCTTGGCAAAATCTTCATTTTGCATAGCGTAACGGGTAAGTATTGCCAGTTCATAAGCGGTGGTATAATGGTTTTCACCGTCAAGCCCTGACGGAGTTTCGAAACTGGTATTTTTAAGCCCTAATTCTTTGGCTTTCTCATTCATCATTTTAACAAAGCCGTCTAATGTGCCACCCACCGTAAAGGCTATAACATTTGCCGCATCATTACCTGATGCCAACATAAGACCGTAAAGCAGGTCGTGGAGTGTGACCTTATCCCCTGCGAGTAGCCCCATAGATGAGCCTTCGACACGAAGCATCTCGGCAGTAACCGTGATTTGACGTTCAAAATTGCCATATTCACAAAGTAAAAGCCCTGTCATTATCTTGGTTGTACTTGCCATCGGCATTTTTTGGTCAGCATTTTTAGAATAAATAATCTCGCCGTTTTGGCCATTTATAACTACCGCCGATTTTGCAGATACTGACAAAGCATCTGCCTTTATCGGCAAACACAAGAATGCTACCAAAAAACATATTAAAAGCCTTTTCAAAACCAACACCCCGTCATATCAATTAATAATAAATATGACAAGGTGTGCGAATTTATTCAGCCTTGGACTTGCCGTCCTTTGCGAAAATCTCTTTTGCTTTATCTATGATTTCGGGCGCCATTGTAATAGCCTTTTCAACGGTTGTAAGTTCGTTATAAACAGGAAGCATTTTAACCTTATCACCGTTTATTGCAATAAATGCAATGGGGGTAACGGTAACACCGGCTCCACCGCCACCGCCAAAAACTTTGGACTGGTTTTTGGTGGGAAAATCACTACCGCCTGTAGCCAAACCATAAGCCACTTTAGAAACAGGAATTAAAGTGATTTCACCTACAACAATAGGGTCTCCTGTGATAACATCGGCATTTATCATACCTTTAAGATTTTCCATTGTTGCGTCCATAATATTTTTTACATTATTTTCACTCATAATAGACCTTCCTCTTTATCGATTTTTAATATTTTTAACTTTTGGTTATAAACTATTCATCAAGGGTTAACTGTTCGCCCAAATCGGCAACATCTTCGCCATTGCGGTCTTTAGGAAGCGGCGGCAATTCGCCCAAATCACTAAGACCGAAGCAACGCAAAAAGTTTTTAGTAGTGCCGTAAAGCAGAGGTTTGCCGGGGAGTTCAAGTCTTCCCCTTTCTTCCACAAGCCCTTTTTCTATAAGGGTTGTAACAACACTCGAACAGTCAACACCGCGCACCTGCTCTATAAAAGATTTGGTAACAGGTTGGTTATAAGCCACAACAGCCAAAACCTCAAGCGCCGCAGAAGAAAGCGGTGTGCGACGTCTTATATCAAACGCCTTTTTAATATAATCGGCATACTCGGTTTTGGTGGCTATTTGATATGTGTTTTCCAGTCTTACAAGTTTAAGACCGCCGTCATTTTCTTCATATTTTTTAGCGAGCGCTTCCATTACCTCCACCGTTTTTTCGGGAGTTATTTCAAACACCTGTGTAAAACGGTCGATAGACAACGGCTCACCACTTGCAAAAAGCACCGCTTCAAAAGCCTTTATCATTTCTTTAGTTGTCATTATTTTTATGCCCCTTAATTAAAGTGATTTCTTGACTTTCTCCGTCACCGTCAACCTTTACACGGTTTGCCTTACAAAGTTCCAATACTGCCAAGAATGTGGCAACCAGTTCGGAACGGCTTTCGGCAGTTTTATAAAGGTCTGAAAGTCTTTTCTTGCCACCCTTAAATAAATTGCGTATAACAAAAACAATTTTGGTAGAAACCGAAACTATCTTCTTTGCCACAATTTTTGTAAAAGGTGCGGTAGACGGCGGCAGACGTCTTTGTCCCCTGCCTACTGCGGCAATATAACTTTCGTACATAACATTTTTAGGGTGTATAAGTTCGTAAGTTTTGTCAAACTCAACCTCGGCAGGGTTTCGCACAAACATATCAAAACCGTCTTGCATAGTAGCAAACTTTGCCGCCATTTGCTGACAAACCATATATTCAAGCAACTCGCCCGTCAGTTCTTCTTTAAGTTTTACAACTTCTTCGTGTTTAGGCAAAAGGCTTACGGTCTTTATGTACAAAAGTCGCGACGCCATTTCAAGAAAGTCGCTCGATATTTCCATTTCGTCTTCTTGGTACTTTTCAATCTGCTCTAAATATTGCTCAATAAGTTCTAAAAGCGGGATATCGTAAATATTGTACTTGTTCCGCGCTATCAGTTGAAGCAATAAATCGAGTGGACCTTCAAAGCCCTCTAATTTATAACTTATCGTATTTTCCATTTCCTACACCAAAATCAAAATTATTACAAACCCAGTATGTTACTAAATAATCCTAATACCGATTGCGAAGCATAAAACAACGGTATATCCAAAACATCGGTAAACAACAATAACATTAACCCGTAGTAGATGTATCTTTCATATTGCATTATTTTAAAATAAGTTTTGCTCGGTAAAATTATACCTAAAATACGGGAGCCGTCAAGCGGTGGTACTGGAATTAAATTGAAAACCGCAAGGTAAACATTGATTTGGGCTATACCTGCAAAAAACATATACAAATATTCAGGAATTCCCAAAATAAATGGATTGATTGGCACAACAGTATCAATCACCTTACAACAAGCGAGTGACAAAAATGCTAAAATCAAATTAGAAATCGGACCTGCCAAAGCCACCATTGCCATACCGAATTTAGGCTTTTTAAAATTGTAAGCATTAACCTGTACAGGTTTTGCCCAACCAAAGCCGAAAAGCAACACGCAAAGCGCACCGAAGTAATCTATATGCGCCATTGGGTTTAAAGTCAGTCGGCGTTGATATCGCGGTGTGGGGTCACCCAACTTGTCAGCAACAAATGCGTGGGCGAACTCGTGTATAGGCAAGGTTAAAAATATTACCGCTAATGACGATAACACATAAACCAAAACTTCAATAATATCAATATTACCTGAAAGCAATCTGCTTAACAAGATATACCACTCCAATCTAATACAATATTATACTATATAATACATAAAAAAACAAGAATAAAAATTCTCACCTTTACGACTTGATTTTCATAGAGTTTTAATAAGAAAACAAATCTCCATAAATTATAGTTTGTAGGGGCTAAAAGAAACGTACAAACCAATGCCTTCTCCTGCGGGAGAAGGTGGCACGGCGTAAGCCGTGACGGATGAGGAGTCAATGAAAATTGATTTAAAACACCTCATCCACCGCTAACGCGGTCCCCCTTCCCCC